>NZ_JOIX01000228.1 GCF_000720175.1 Streptomyces sp. NRRL S-337 | reverse complement strand
CCTCGATCCTGAAGAAGCTGGTGGGCGCCTGATGACTCTCGACACTGTCAAGCACGCCACCGAGTCCCCCGAGGCCGCCCAGCCGTGGGCCGAACTGGGCTTGAAGGAGGACGAGTACGCGCGGATCCGGGAGATCCTGGGGCGTCGTCCCACTGGGGCGGAGCTGGCGATGTACTCGGTGATGTGGTCCGAGCACTGCT
>NZ_JOIX01000227.1 GCF_000720175.1 Streptomyces sp. NRRL S-337 | reverse complement strand
CCTCGATCCTGAAGAAGCTGGTGGGCGCCTGATGACTCTCGACACTGTCAAGCACGCCACCGAGTCCCCCGAGGCCGCCCAGCCGTGGGCCGAACTGGGTCTGAAGGAGGACGAGTACGCGCGGATCCGGGAGATCCTGGGGCGTCGTCCCACTGGGGCGGAGCTGGCGATGTACTCGGTGATGTGGTCCGAGCACTGCT
>NZ_JOIX01000226.1 GCF_000720175.1 Streptomyces sp. NRRL S-337 | reverse complement strand
CCGACGGGCAGGGCGGCGCCGACGGTGCGGGCGGCGTCGGTGACGATGCCCATGTCCTTGTGGTGCAGGTCGATGCGGAAGCCGGGTGCGAAGTCGCGGGTCTTGAAGTTGTCCTTCTTGCGGGTCAGGACGGTGGAGCCGGCCAGGCCGCCGTTGAGGACGTCCAGGGCGGCGGCGAGGTCGACGCCGGACTTCTCCAGG
>NZ_JOIX01000225.1 GCF_000720175.1 Streptomyces sp. NRRL S-337 | reverse complement strand
CCGACGGGCAGGGCGGCGCCGACGGTGCGGGCGGCGTCGGTGACGATGCCCATGTCCTTGTGGTGCAGGTCGATGCGGAAGCCGGGTGCGAAGTCGCGGTTTTTGAAGTTGTCCTTCTTGCGGGTCAGGACGGTGGAGCCGGCCAGGCCGCCGTTGAGGACGTCCAGGGCGGCGGCGAGGTCGACGCCGGACTTCTCCAGG
>NZ_JOIX01000224.1 GCF_000720175.1 Streptomyces sp. NRRL S-337 | reverse complement strand
CTCGTGGACGATGAAGTCGATCACGACCGGGCGGTCGTTGATGGCATTGGCCTCTTCGATGACCTTGTCGAGGTCGGCCGGGTCCTCGCAGCGCAGCGCCACGCAGCCCATGGCCTCGGAGAGCTTGACGAAGTCCGGGATGCGGGTGCCGGCCGAGGGCTTGCCGGCGCCGCTGGCCATCTCGGCGGGGCCGCTGTGCAGC
>NZ_JOIX01000223.1 GCF_000720175.1 Streptomyces sp. NRRL S-337 | reverse complement strand
GCTGCACAGCGGCCCCGCCGAGATGGCCAGCGGCGCCGGCAAGCCCTCGGCCGGCACCCGCATCCCGGACTTCGTCAAGCTCTCCGAGGCCATGGGCTGTGTCGCGCTGCGCTGCGAGGACCCGGCCGACCTCGACAAGGTCATCGAAGAGGCCAATGCCATCAACGACCGCCCGGTCGTGATCGACTTCATCGTCCACGAG
>NZ_JOIX01000222.1 GCF_000720175.1 Streptomyces sp. NRRL S-337 | reverse complement strand
GGGTTGGCGGGGGTCGAGGAGAGGGTGACCACGCAGTTGGTCGCCGCCGTGACGTTGACGGTTGCGGTGCCGGTGACGCCGACACAGGTGCAGGTGGTGGTGGCGGCGACCACGGTGGCGACGACGACATTGGCCCCGGTCGGCAGCGCGCTGCTGGTCACGCTGGCCTGTCCGGAGGCGTTGGTGGTGCCGGCGCCCAGCTGGAG
>NZ_JOIX01000221.1 GCF_000720175.1 Streptomyces sp. NRRL S-337 | reverse complement strand
GGGTTGGCGGGGGTCGAGGAGAGGGTGACCACGCAGTTGGTCGCCGCCGTGACGTTGACGGTTGCGGTGCCGGTGACGCCGACACAGGTGCAGGTGGTGTTGGCGGAGACCACGGTGGCGACGACGACATTGGCCCCGGTCGGCAGCGCGCTGCTGGTCACGCTGGCCTGTCCGGAGGCGTTGGTGGTGCCGGCGCCCAGCTGGAG
>NZ_JOIX01000220.1 GCF_000720175.1 Streptomyces sp. NRRL S-337 | reverse complement strand
CCGACTCTATCAGATCTTGTTCGTTCCGTTTCCGGTCCGAATTCGTTTCCGATTCCCCGTCGGAGGGGGTTTTGCCGCGCCTTTCGGCGTGTCCACTACGTTAGCGGAATTCCTCGTCGACGCATAATCGCGCCGCGGTCCGAATTTCGGCATGCCGAAATTGTTCCCGGTGAGGGGCCGTGCAGTAGTGGTGTGCCGCGAGGCGGCGG
>NZ_JOIX01000219.1 GCF_000720175.1 Streptomyces sp. NRRL S-337 | reverse complement strand
GGTCAGCGGGAATAGCTCCACCCGCGTGTCCGGTTGTGGCCCCGCAGGGGGCCCTCACGACCCTTACGGGATCTGTTCGACCCACCCCTACGGGTCCGCAGACCCCCTTGTACCCCCAACGCCCACCCCCACCGCCCTCTTCCCACTCCCCCAACGGGAGGGGACGGGCCGGAGGGGCCGGTGTTTGGGACGTAAAGCGACAGCAGTCCC
>NZ_JOIX01000218.1 GCF_000720175.1 Streptomyces sp. NRRL S-337 | reverse complement strand
GGTGACGGACCTCCGGGGCCTTGTTCGTGGACTGCTGTCGCTTTACGTCCACGAACAAGGCCCCTCCGGCCCGTCCCCTCCCGTTGAGGGAGTGTGCGGGTGTGTGGGGGCGCGCGTCGTCGAGCACGCACCCGGCGGCCCTGGTCAGCGGGAATAGCTCCGCCCGCGTGTCCGGTTGTGGCCCCACAGGGGGCCCTCGCGACCCTTACGGG
>NZ_JOIX01000217.1 GCF_000720175.1 Streptomyces sp. NRRL S-337 | reverse complement strand
GTGCACATGTCGGTGAAGCGGACTTCCTCGCTGCGCGGTACGGCGACGACGGCACGGCCCGCCGACTCGGAGAAGAGGAAGGTGAACGCATCCAGGGCGCCGGGCACGACGAGCCGGGCACCGGTCCCGCCGCGCAGGCAGGACTCGACGAGGGCCTGGATCAGGCCGCCGTCGGACAGGTCGTGGGCGGCGTCGATCATGCCGTCGCGGGAG
>NZ_JOIX01000216.1 GCF_000720175.1 Streptomyces sp. NRRL S-337 | reverse complement strand
CTCCCGCGACGGCATGATCGACGCCGCCCACGACCTGTCCGACGGCGGCCTGATCCAGGCCCTCGTCGAGTCCTGCCTGCGCGGCGGGACCGGTGCCCGCCTCGTCGTGCCCGACGCCCTGGATGCGTTCACCTTCCTCTTCTCCGAGTCGGCGGGCCGTGCCGTCGTCGCCGTACCGCGCAGCGAGGAAGTCCGCTTCACCGACATGTGCAC
>NZ_JOIX01000215.1 GCF_000720175.1 Streptomyces sp. NRRL S-337 | reverse complement strand
CGGCAGGTCGGAGCCACGGGACCGGGCCTTGGACTACCTGCGGGGCTTGCTGGCCCCTTTGGAGAGGAAGAACGGCTGGACGCTGGCCGAGCAGGTCGGCCAGCTCCGCCCGGACGGCGTCCAGCGGCTGCTGAACCACTCGGACTGGGACGAGAACGCCGTCCGGGACGACGTCCGCGACTTCGTCGTGGAAATTATCGGGGCCAAGGACGGGGTC
>NZ_JOIX01000214.1 GCF_000720175.1 Streptomyces sp. NRRL S-337 | reverse complement strand
GCGGACCCGTAGGGGTGGGTCGAACAGATCCCGTAAGGGTCGTGAGGGCCCCCTGCGGGGCCACAACCGGACACGCGGGTGGAGCTATTCCCGCTGACCGGCGACGTCAGGTGTACGCGGCACAACGCGCGCCCCCACTCACCCGCACACTCCCCCAACGGGAGGGGACGGGCCGGAGGGGCCTTGTTCGTGGACGTAAAGCGACAGCAGTCCACGAACAAGG
>NZ_JOIX01000213.1 GCF_000720175.1 Streptomyces sp. NRRL S-337 | reverse complement strand
CCCCCACCCACCTCTTCCCACTCCCCCAACGGGAGGGGACGGGCCGGAGGGGCCGGTTGTGTGGACGTAAAGCGACAGCAGTCCACACAACCGGCCCCGGAGGCCCGTCACCGCACCCACCACAAACCCAGCCCGCCGCAGGCGCAACGGCGAGACGACCCGCGACGCCGCAGACAGCTACGTACGCGGCGCCGCAAAGCGCAACGACGAGCAACCCCGACGGC
>NZ_JOIX01000212.1 GCF_000720175.1 Streptomyces sp. NRRL S-337 | reverse complement strand
TGTTTGGGACTGCTGTCGCTTTACGTCCCAAACACCGGCCCCTCCGGCCCGTCCCCTCCCGTGAGGGGAATGGGGCGGGTGGGTGGGGGTGGGCGTGGGAGGTCCCGTAGGGGACGGTCGAACAGATCCCGTAAGGGTCGCGAGGGCCCCCTGTGGGGCCACAACCGGACACGCGGGCGGAGCTATTCCCGCTGACCAGGGCCGCCGGGTGCGTGCTCGACGACGC
>NZ_JOIX01000211.1 GCF_000720175.1 Streptomyces sp. NRRL S-337 | reverse complement strand
GCGGACCCGTAGGGGTGGGTCGAACAGATCCCGTAAGGGTCGTGAGGGCCCCCTGCGGGGCCACAACCGGACACGCGGGTGGAGCTATTCCCGCTGACCAGCGACGTCAGGTGTACGCGGCACCACGCGCGCCCCCACTCAGCCGCACACTCCCCCAACGGGAGGGGACGGGCCGGAGGGGCCTTGTTCGTGGACGTAAAGCGCCAGCAGTCCACGAACAAGGCCCCGGAGGCCCGTCACC
>NZ_JOIX01000210.1 GCF_000720175.1 Streptomyces sp. NRRL S-337 | reverse complement strand
GTTCAACAACCGCTGGACGCCGTCCGGGCGGAGCTGACCGACCTGCTCGGCCAGCGTCCAGCCGTTCTTCCTCTCCAAAGGAGCCAGCAAGCCCCGCAGGTAGTCCAAGGCCCGGTCTCGCGGCTCTGACCTGCCGAAACGATGCCCGAACCGGGCATGCAGACCCGCTACACCGTCCGACCACGACTCGATCTGCTCAACCGTCAGCGACTTCTCACACAGTCACACCAACGAGCCCCAGCCCAC
>NZ_JOIX01000209.1 GCF_000720175.1 Streptomyces sp. NRRL S-337 | reverse complement strand
GGGGCCGGTTGTGTGGACTGCTGACGCTTTACGTCCACACAACCGGCCCCTCCGGCCCGTCCCCTCCCGTTGAGGGGAGTGTGCGGGTCGGTGGGGGCGCGCGTTGTGCCGCGTATCCCTCATGTCGCTGGTCAGCGGGAATAGCTCCGCCCGGGTGTCCGGTTGTGGCCCCGCAGGGGGCCCTCGCGACCCTTACGGGATCTGTTCGACCGTCCCCTACGGGACCTCCCCCCCGCCCACCCCCACCC
>NZ_JOIX01000208.1 GCF_000720175.1 Streptomyces sp. NRRL S-337 | reverse complement strand
TTGCGTTTCCGACTCTATCAGATCCTTGCGGCTCCGATTTTCGCCGGTGCGTTTCGGCCTTTCGGCTTCTTCGCGGTTCCAACCTTACCAGATCCGTTTCCGTCTCCGGCGCCCTGTTGGAGCGGGCTCGGCCGTTCGGCTTTCGCTTTTCGGCCTTACCGACTCTATCAGATCTTGTTCGTTCCGTTTCCGGTCCGAATTCGTTTCCGATTCCCCGTCGGAGGGGGTTTTGCCGCGCCTTTCGGCGTGTCCACTAC
>NZ_JOIX01000207.1 GCF_000720175.1 Streptomyces sp. NRRL S-337 | reverse complement strand
TGGAACCCGTAGGGGACGGTCGAACAGAACCCGTAAGGGTCGCGAGGGCCCCCTGCGGGGCCACAACCCAACGGGCGGGGCGAGCTATTCCCGCTGACCGGCGACGTCAGGTGTACGCGGCACAACGCGCGCCCCCACGCACCCGCACACTCCCCCAACGGGAGGTGACGGGCCGGAGGGGCCTTGTTCGTGGACGTAAAGCGACAGCAGTCCACGAACAAGGCCCCGGAGGTCCGTCACCGCACCCACAACAAACCCAGCCCGC
>NZ_JOIX01000206.1 GCF_000720175.1 Streptomyces sp. NRRL S-337 | reverse complement strand
GTTCAACAACCGCTGGACGCCGTCCGGGCGGAGCTGACCGACCTGCTCGGCCAGCGTCCAGCCGTTCTTCCTCTCCAAAGGAGCCAGCAAGCCCCGCAGATAGTCCAAGGCCCGGTCCCGTGGCTCCGACCTGCCGAAACGATGCCCGAACCGGGCATGCAGACCCGCTACACCGTCCGACCACGAATCGATCTGCTCAACCGTCAGCGACTTCTCACACAGTCACACCAACGAGCCCCACCCCACACGGTCACACCACATGCGGTTGCA
>NZ_JOIX01000205.1 GCF_000720175.1 Streptomyces sp. NRRL S-337 | reverse complement strand
GCAGACGGTGACGCAGGCGTCGACGACCACGTCGGTCACGACGTCTCCGGACCCGTCGGTGTTCGGTGAGTCGGTGACCTTGACGGCCACGGTTGCGCCGGTGTCGCCGGGTGCGGGTACGCCGACCGGTACGGTCACGTTCGTCGTTTCCGGTGGTCCGACGCTGACCGGGACGCTCGTGGGCGGTACGGCGAGTGTCAGCACGAGTGCCATTCCGGTCGGGACCAGCAATGTCACGGCGACGTACAGCGGTGACGGGAACTTCACCGG
>NZ_JOIX01000204.1 GCF_000720175.1 Streptomyces sp. NRRL S-337 | reverse complement strand
ACTGGGTTGATAGGCCAGATATGGAAGCGCCGTAAGGTGTGGAGTTGACTGGTACTAATAGGCCGAGGGCTTGTCCTCAGTTGCTCGCGTCCACTGTGTAGGTTCTGAAGTAACGACCGTTGTAGCTAGGCTCCGGTTGGTTAACTTCATAGTGTTTCGGTGGTCATAGCGTTAGGGAAACGCCCGGTTACATTTCGAACCCGGAAGCTAAGCCTTTCAGCGCCGATGGTACTGCAGGGGGGACCCTGTGGGAGAGTAGGACGCCGCCGAACAA
>NZ_JOIX01000203.1 GCF_000720175.1 Streptomyces sp. NRRL S-337 | reverse complement strand
ACGACATTGGCCCCGGTCGGCAGCGCGCTGCTGGTCACGCTGGCCTGTCCGGAGGCGTTGGTGGTGCCGGCGCCCAGCTGGAGACTGCCGCCGCCGGAGGTGAAGTTGACGACCGCGCCGGGGACCGCGACCCCGTTGCAGGTGACGGTGGCGGTGACGGTAACGGGCTGGCCGGCCGTCGGGTTGGCGGGGGTCGAGGAGAGGGTGACCACGCAGTTGGTCGCCGCCGTGACGTTGACGGTTGCGGTGCCGGTGACGCCGACACAGGTGCAGGTG
>NZ_JOIX01000202.1 GCF_000720175.1 Streptomyces sp. NRRL S-337 | reverse complement strand
GCCTTCGCGCTGATCGCCTCGGCCGAATCGCTGTTCAGCGCGGCGGCGGTGGACCGGCTGCACGACGGGCCCAAGACCGACTACGACAAGGAGCTGATGGCCCAGGGCGCCGGCAACACGGTGTGCGGCCTGCTCGGCGCCCTGCCGATGACCGCGGTCATCGTGCGCAGCGCGGCCAATGTGCAGGCGGGGGCGCGGACCAAGGCGTCGCGGGTGCTGCACGGCGTGTGGCTGCTGGTGTTCGCGGCGGCGTTCCCGGCCGCGCTGGGCATCGTCCCG
>NZ_JOIX01000201.1 GCF_000720175.1 Streptomyces sp. NRRL S-337 | reverse complement strand
GCGGTAGATGTCGCAATCCCCACCGAGCCAGAAGGCCCTCACCTTCTTCAAGCGCCCTGAAAGGCGTGTCGCCTGTCACCAACGTCCCCGGACAGCACAACTAGGCCGTTTCTGATGGCTCTTGCCGGGGTGGGTAGATCAGTGCTTCGGCTGGGCAGCTGCGTCGTATGGGGCGGCGAGAGGAATTCCTCGGCCCACTCCGGGTCCTTCTCCGCCCTCTCCAGCTCCTCCGCCGTCGCCGCGATGAAAGACACGCTCACGCCCATGACAGGCAACCCCCCTTGCCGTACCGCATGTTCGACTCGTTGACCGAACGACGACGAC
>NZ_JOIX01000200.1 GCF_000720175.1 Streptomyces sp. NRRL S-337 | reverse complement strand
GACGGGCCTGCGGGGCCGGTGTTTGGGACTGCTGTCGCTTTACGTCCCAAACACCGGCCCCTCCGGCCCGTCCCCTCCCGTTGGGGGAGGGGGAAGAGGGTGGTGGGGGTGGGCGTTGGGGGTACAAGGGGGTCTGCGGACCCGTAGGCGTGGGTCGAACAGATCCCGTAAGGGTCGCGAGGGCCCCCTGCGGGGCCACAACCCAACGGGCGCGGCGAGCTATTCCCGCTGACCGGCGACGTCAGGTGTACGCGGCACAACGCACGCCCCCACACACCCGCACACTCCCCCAACCGGGAGGGGACGGGCCGGAGGGGCCTTGTTCGTGGACGTA
>NZ_JOIX01000199.1 GCF_000720175.1 Streptomyces sp. NRRL S-337 | reverse complement strand
GTGACTGTGTGAGAAGTCGCTGACGGTTGAGCAGATCGATTCGTGGTCGGACGGTATAGCGGATCTGCATGCCCGGTTCAGGCATCGTTTCGGCAGGTCAGAGCCACGGGACCGGGCCTTGGACTACCTGCGGGGCTTGCTGGCCCCTTTGGAGAGGAAGAACGGCTGGACGCTGGCCGAGCAGGTCGGTCAACTCCGCCCGGACGGCGTCCAGCGGCTGCTGAACCACTCCGACTGGGACGAGAACGCAGTCCGTGACGACGTCCGCGACTTCGTCGTGGAGACCATCGGGGCCAAGGACGGCGTCCTCATCGGCGACGACACCGGCTTTGTGAAGAAGGG
>NZ_JOIX01000198.1 GCF_000720175.1 Streptomyces sp. NRRL S-337 | reverse complement strand
GACGGGCCTCCGGGGCCTTGTTCGTGGACTGCTGTCGCTTTACGTCCACGAACAAGGCCCCTCCGGCCCGTCCCCTCCCGTTGGGGGAGTGTGCGGGTGCGTGGGGGCGCGCGTCGTCGAGGACGCACCTCGCGTGGTGAGGTTTCGGGAATGCCTCGCCCGGCCGTCGAGTTGTGGCCCCGCAGGGGGCCCTCGCGACCTTACGGGTTCTGTTCGACTCTCCCCTAATACTGCAACCGCATGTGGTGTGTGTGGCCTCGGCGTTGGTAGTGGCAGTGGCGGGCTCGGGCTTGGCTGCGTCTGCGGAAGTGTGACCAGTGCAGACGGTGTTCGTTGGTGTGGCTGTGGG
>NZ_JOIX01000197.1 GCF_000720175.1 Streptomyces sp. NRRL S-337 | reverse complement strand
CCTCTTCGTCGGCAGCGTCAGATGTGTATAAGAGACAGTCCCTACCCCGTCCTCGCTAACCCCCCCCGCCCTTCCGTCCCCGCCTCTCCGCGGGCTCGTCCTGGCCCGCGTCCCCTCTCTGTCGGCTAGTTCTGGCCCGCGTCCCCGAACCTCCCCTTCGGCTCGTTCTGGCCCCTGTCCCCGAACCCCTCCCTGGGCTCGCCCCGGTCTCCGGTCCTGGTCCCCGTACGTCCCCTTCGGCCCGACCTGGCCTCTGTCCGCCCCCCTCGGCTCGTCCCGGTCCCGTCCCGAACCTTCCCCTCAGTTGTCCCGCCCCTGTCCCCGGACCTCCCCCCGGCTTGTCCCGCCCCCGGCC
>NZ_JOIX01000196.1 GCF_000720175.1 Streptomyces sp. NRRL S-337 | reverse complement strand
CGATCTGCACGTGCGCGGTCTTGGCGGTGTAGCGGTCGATGACCTCTTCCAAGTCCTCGCCGTTCATCGACAGGTGGTACAGGTCCATCAGGAACCGGGCGTTGTCCAAACCGGTCGCCGCGTTGACCGCGTCGACGATCTCGATCGCCTTGGGCGCCGAGACGATCGGGCACTTGGGCGACTCCGGCGCGTTGAGCGCCTCGATCAGCAACGTCCCACCGACCTCGCCCACCGCACGCGCCGCGAACGCCAGATTTGCAAGCGCCAGCGCATCCTGCTCCGCCGCATCCACGCCCTCGACGCGGTTGCCGTACAGGGCGTTGAAGGTCGTGCAGCCCAGCGAGCGGGCGAACTCG
>NZ_JOIX01000195.1 GCF_000720175.1 Streptomyces sp. NRRL S-337 | reverse complement strand
CGATCTGCACGTGCGCGGTCTTGGCGGTGTAGCGGTCGATGACCTCTTCCAAGTCCTCGCCGTTCATCGACAGGTGGTACAGGTCCATCAGGAACCGGGTGTTGTCCAAACCGGTCGCCGCGTTGACCGCATCGACGATCTCGATCGCCTTGGGCGCCGAGACGATCGGGCACTTCGGCGACTCCGGCGCATTGAGCGCCTCGATCAGCAACGTCCCACCGACCTCGCCCACCGCACGCGCCGCGAACGCCAGATTCGCAAGCGCCAGCGCATCCTGCTCCGCCGCATCCACGCCCTCGACGCGGTTGCCGTACAGGGCGTTGAAGGTCGTGCAGCCCAGCGAGCGGGCGAACTCG
>NZ_JOIX01000194.1 GCF_000720175.1 Streptomyces sp. NRRL S-337 | reverse complement strand
CCGGGCTGGCACCACAAGCACGTGGTGACCTACCGCAGCCGCCACGAGGCCGGCTGGACCGACGCACGCGGCGCGCTGACCGCCCCGGAGCTGCGCCAGCTGTGCGTCCACCCCAAGTCGCAGCTGTCCTTGCGCGAGTTGCGGGCGGACGACTTCCACGACGCCCTCGCCGGCGGCGGGTTGCCGATGGACATCGTCGACAACACCCGTGGCCTGATCGCCGGCGGCCATAAGCAGGCGACGATCCGCGTCCGTAAGGGTCAGCCCGCCTTCCGCAAGCACCTGCTGGGCACCTACGGCGACCTGTGCGCCTTCAACGGCCCCACCCCCGTCCAGGTGCTGGAGGCCGCGCACCTCTAC
>NZ_JOIX01000193.1 GCF_000720175.1 Streptomyces sp. NRRL S-337 | reverse complement strand
CCGGGCTGGCACCACAAGCACGTGGTGACCTACCGCAGCCGCCACGAGGCCGGCTGGACCGACGCACGCGGCGCGCTGACCGCCCCGGAGCTGCGCCAGTTGTGCGTCCACCCCAAGTCGCAGCTGTCCTTGCGTGAGTTGCGGGCGGACGACTTCCACGACGCCCTCGCCGGCGGCGGGTTGCCGATGGACATCGTCGACAACACCCGTGGCCTGATCGCCGGCGGCCACAAGCAGGCGACCATCCGCGTCCGCAAGGGCCAGCCCGCCTTCCGCAAGCACCTGCTGGGCACCTACGGCGACCTGTGCGCCTTCAACGGCCCCACCCCCGTCCAGGTGCTGGAGGCCGCGCACCTCTAC
>NZ_JOIX01000192.1 GCF_000720175.1 Streptomyces sp. NRRL S-337 | reverse complement strand
GACCTGCTCGGCCAGCGTCCAGCCGTTCTTCCTCTCCAAAGGAGCCAGCAAGCCCCGCAGGTAGTCCAAGGCCCGGTCCCGTGGCTCCGACCTGCCAAAACGATGCCCGAACCGGGCATGCAGACCCGCTACACCCTCAGACCACGAATCGATCTGCTCAACCGTCAGCGACTTCTCACACAGTCACACCAACGAGCCCCAGCCCACACGGCCACACCACATGCGGTTGCAGTACTAAGGGTCCCAAGGGCCCCTGGTTCCCTCAACGCCCACCCCCACCCACCTCTTCCCCCTCCCCCAACGGGAGGGGACGGGCCGGAGGGGCCGGTGTTTGGGACGTAAAGCGACAGCAGTCCCAAACA
>NZ_JOIX01000191.1 GCF_000720175.1 Streptomyces sp. NRRL S-337 | reverse complement strand
GGTGAGGACCTTGGGGTCCTGGGCGTCGAGCCAGTCACAGAGCTGGCGGAAGGAGACCAGCCGGACGTCCTTGCGCTTCTCGTCGGCGATGTGCTTGAGGGCTTCCTCGACGGCGTCCATGTAGATGCCGCCGTTCCACTGCTCGAAGTGGTTGCCGATGAAGAAGGGCGCCCGATTGGTCTCGTAAGCCCGCTGGAAACCGGCGATGTACGCCCCCGCGGCCTGCTTGCGCCACCCCGGGTAATTGACCGGCGGAGCCTTGGTGGAATTTTTCGACTGGTTGGCCATGATGTTGTAGTCCATCGAGAGCACCTCGAAGGAACGGCCGGGGAACGGCATCTGCTGCAGCGGGAAGTCCCACACCCCCTGC
>NZ_JOIX01000190.1 GCF_000720175.1 Streptomyces sp. NRRL S-337 | reverse complement strand
GTGACTGTGTGAGAAGTCGCTGACGGTTGAGCAGATCGAGTCGTGGTCCGAGGGGATAGCAGATTTGCATGCCCGCATCGGGCATCGTTTCGGCAGGTCGGAGCCACGGGACCGGGCTTTGGACTATCTGCGGGGCTTGCTGGCCCCTTTGGAGAGGAAGAACGGCTGGACGCTGGCCGAGCAGGTCGGTCAGCTCCGCCCGGACGGTGTCCAGCGGTTGTTGAACCATTCGGACTGGGACGAGAACGCAGTCCGTGACGATGTCCGCCACTTCGTCGTGGAGACCATCGGGGCCAAGGACGGGGTCCTCATCGGCGACGACACCGGCTTTGTGAAGAAGGGCACCAAGTCGGCCGGGGTGCAGCGGCAG
>NZ_JOIX01000189.1 GCF_000720175.1 Streptomyces sp. NRRL S-337 | reverse complement strand
GCAGGGGGTGTGGGACTTCCCGCTGCAGCAGATGCCGTTCCCCGGCCGTTCCTTCGAGGTGCTCTCGATGGACTACAACATCATGGCCAACCAGTCGAAGAACTCCACCAAGGCTCCGCCGGTCAACTATCCGGGGTGGCGCAAGCAGGCCGCGGGGGCGTACATCGCCGGTTTCCAGCGGGCTTACGAGACCAACCGGGCGCCTTTCTTCATCGGCAACCACTTCGAGCAGTGGAACGGCGGCATCTACATGGACGCCGTCGAGGAAGCGCTCAAGCACATCGCCGACGAGAAGCGCAAGGACGTCCGGCTGGTCTCCTTCCGCCAGCTCTGTGACTGGCTCGACGCCCAGGACCCCAAGGTCCTCACC
>NZ_JOIX01000188.1 GCF_000720175.1 Streptomyces sp. NRRL S-337 | reverse complement strand
TCGTCGAAGGTGGGACTGGCGATTGGGACGAAGTCGTAACAAGGTAGCCGTACCGGAAGGTGCGGCTGGATCACCTCCTTTCTAAGGAGCACTTCTTACTCGGACTTGTCCGGGTCAGAGGCCAGTACATCAGCGAATGTCTGATGCTGGTTGCTCATGGGTGGAACGTTGACTACTCGGCACTCTTGGAATGACGAGCGTTAGTACTGCTTCGGCGTGGAACGCGGTTCGTTGGTCAAGGGTGTCGGGCACGCTGTTGGGTATCTGAGGGTACGGACTGTGAGTCTGGAACCTTCGCGATGCCGGCCCCGGTAAAGGTCCACGTTGGTGGGTTGTGACGGGTGGCTGGTCGTTGCTTGAGAACTGCACAGTGGACGCGAGCATCTGTGGCCAAGTTTTTAAGGGCGCAC
>NZ_JOIX01000187.1 GCF_000720175.1 Streptomyces sp. NRRL S-337 | reverse complement strand
ATCGGTTCCTGGTGCCAAGGCATGTGCGCCCTTAAAAACTTGGCCACAGATGCTCGCGTCCACTGTGCAGTTCTCAAGCAACGACCAGCCACCCGTCACAACCCACCAACGTGGACCTTTACGGGGCCGGCATCGCGAAGGTTCAGACCGTAGTCCGTACCCTCAGATACCCAACAGCGTGCCCGACCCGACCAGTTGAAAACTCACGTTCCACGCCGAAGCAGTACTAATGATCCCAACCGACCGTGCCGAATAGTCAACGTTCCACCCATGAGCTAACCACCGCAGGACATTCGCCTGCGTTATGGCTCTGGACAACCTTGCGGCTGCCTAGATGCTCCTTAGAAAGGAGGTGATCCAGCCGCACCTTCCGGTACGGCTACCTTGTTACGACTTCGTCCCAATCGCCAGTCCCACCTTCGACGATTCCCTCC
>NZ_JOIX01000186.1 GCF_000720175.1 Streptomyces sp. NRRL S-337 | reverse complement strand
GCGCAGAGTCCTCTGCCAGCACCTAGGTCGATGTCTTTGTTGTTCTTGGCCAGGTTCCTCAGTTTCTTTCCGGCCGTGTCCAGTCCCTGCTCCACCGTGTGCGGGTTACCACTGCGGAGGCTTGCGGATAACTCTGCGAAGAATCTTGGGTCCTTCCTGGCTATGGTGTTGGTGAGGGTCGTGATTGCCTTGCGCACTTCGGGTGTGTTGTTTTTGGCGAGTTCGTGGTCCGGGTCGTGGAACAGTGGACTCTTGGCGAGCTTCTTTCCGACTTCGCCCTGGCCGAAGAAAATGCCGGCGAAAAGTGCCTTGCCGTCCGCGTCTGAGTTGTGTCCGACGGATGGAGCGATCTGTTGGATTGGAGTGGGAGCCGGAGAGGCTGCTGCTGCGGAGGTGACTCCACCCACGACGACAGCGGCAGAGACCACCGCTGCCAAGACACGCTTCTTCAC
>NZ_JOIX01000185.1 GCF_000720175.1 Streptomyces sp. NRRL S-337 | reverse complement strand
CCCGGCGGACTGGACGGCCCCACCGACGAGCACCAGCAGCACGTCGAGAACGCCATCCCCAAGGACGACAACGGCGACCCGCAACCCCACCCCGACCCCCGCGACGGCAACTGGGTCCGCACCATCAACCACCCCGGCCCCGACGCCCCCGGCCGCAACAACAACTGCGTCGACGCCGCCCTCGCCACCGCCGACACCTACGCCGGCAACCCCACCGCCGCCGCCCACCGCACCCCCGACACCCACCCCGACGGAACCCCCTCCGACCGCGGCGAAACCAACGGCCGCAACCGCATCGAAAACACCCTCGGCGCCCCCTTCCACGACTACGGCAACGGCCCCGACGCCTTCCACCGCCTCGAAAACGACCTCCGCAACAACGGCCACGGCTCCCAAGCCGTCATCGTCACCCAGGACAACAACGGCCGCGCCCACGCCTGGAACGTCGTCAACCACAACGGCAA
>NZ_JOIX01000184.1 GCF_000720175.1 Streptomyces sp. NRRL S-337 | reverse complement strand
CACGGTGGAGCAGGGACTGGACACGGCCGGAAAGAAACTGAGGAACCTGGCCAAGAACAACAAAGACATCGACCTAGGTGCTGGCAGAGGACTCTGCGCCATCGTCGTCGTCGTCGCCACAGTAACCGCCGCTACGTCCGCGATCGTAGTCAAGACGAAAATTTACATAATGGGCGTGTTGGATGGTACGCAGATCAACAAAGACGAAGCAGTTGCGGCGTTGACAAAGCAGTTGCGTACTGTCTGAGCATCGTACAACCGATCAAAAACTGGTGGAAGTCTCTGCACCAGCGTCCTGCTGATTGAGGCTACCGAAGACAGCGCAAGTTGACGGAAGTTCTCATTCCGTCCCATCAAGAGGTATGCCCTGATTCATATTTCAGGGCATACCCATAAAATAGGGAATTCTTGTGAAGAAGCGTGTCTTGGCAGCGGTGGTCTCTGCCGCTGTCGTCGTGGGTGGAGTCACCTCCGCAGCAGCAGCCTCTCCGGCTCCCACTCCAATCCAA
>NZ_JOIX01000183.1 GCF_000720175.1 Streptomyces sp. NRRL S-337 | reverse complement strand
GACCGGACCAAAAGCCCGGACCCCGTTAGACCACTTCGGGTACCTCTCCCTGGCGGACACTCACCCCGTTTCCGGGTCTCGCGCTGCCGTTGAGAAATATTGTGCGTCATCCCTCTGACTCATTCCTGACATGGATCTGACCCCTATCGATCAGGAAATGAAATTTCCTGCAGCCTGCTGCTGTAGCTGCCTGGGGGAGACGCGACGAGCCAGATGGGCATCTCATGGTGGCGGTGTCTGGGCAGAGGAAGAGTCGGTCTTCTCCGTGAGCGGCGACCCGCTTGGTGGCCAGGCCGCCGTGAGTGAGGCAGGCACCTTCCGAATGACAGAGTGGCATCAGGTACAACGCATCCACCTGCCATATGGAATAAGCCTCGTGAGGACTTCCTCAGTCGCGGCGTCAGATCGGTGTCAGGTAAAAGTCAGGTGGGTCCTGCATAGTATTTCTCAACGGCAGCGCGAGACCCGGAAACGGGGTGAGTGTCCGCCAGGGAGAGGTACCCGAAGTGGTCTAACGGGGTCCGGGCTTTTGGTCCGGTC
>NZ_JOIX01000182.1 GCF_000720175.1 Streptomyces sp. NRRL S-337 | reverse complement strand
GCCTTGATGACCTCGTCGGTGGGGCCGTCCATCAGCAGTTCGCCGCGTTCCAGCCACAGCACGCGGTCGCAGGTGTCGCGGATGGACTTGTTGTTGTGGCTGACCAGGAAGACCGTGCCGGCCTCCTTGCGCAGCTCGCGGATGCGGGCCTCGGAGCGCTTCTGGAAGGCCCGGTCGCCGGTGGCCAGCGCCTCGTCGATCATCAGCACGTCGTGGTCCTTGGCCGCGGCGATGGAGAACCGCAGCCGGGCGGCCATGCCCGAGGAGTACGTACGCATCGGCAGCGAGATGAAGTCGCCCTTGTCGTTGATGCCGGAGAAGTCGACGATGCCGTCGTAGCGCTCACGGATCTGCTCGCGGCTCATGCCCATGGCCAGGCCGCCGAGGACGACGTTCTTCTCGCCGGTCAGGTCGTTCATCAGGGCCGCGTTCACGCCCAGCAGCGAGGGCTGGCCGTGGGTGTAGACCTTGCCGCGCTCGGCCGGCAGCAGGCCGGCGACCGCCTTGAGCAGGGTGGACTTGCCCGAGCCGTTGGAGCCGATCAGGCCGATGGACTC
>NZ_JOIX01000181.1 GCF_000720175.1 Streptomyces sp. NRRL S-337 | reverse complement strand
GTGGCCTCGGCGTTGGTAGTGGCAGTGGCGGGCTCGGGCTTGGCTGCGTCTGCGGAAGTGTGACCAGTGCAGTCGGTGTTCGTTGGTGTGGTTGTGGGGTGTGCGGGCGAGGTGCCCGATCGGTAGTGCCGGACCTGGTAATGATCCAGGCCGCACTCGCCCTTGGCGCTTTGGAAGCACTCCTCCACCGCCCACCTTGCCCCGGCCACCGTGACCAGGTCTTTCAGACGCGAGGAGGCCGGTCCGAAGCAGATGTAGTAGGCGATGTCGGTGGGGTTGCTGATGCTGCGGCGGGCCAGCACCCAGTGCCCGAACCCGTTCTCCTGCTGCGGCTGGAGGGTGGCGCGGGCCCAGTGGTAGATGCGCCGGCCGTGGGCGCCGGCTCCCGCCGACAGCGGTTTCCATGCCTGCTCGGGCCGCGTGGCGATCAGCTCATCGACCCGGTACTCCCAGCCGTCGAGACCGGTCACCGTGTCGTTGACCTTGGTGGCCACCACATAGGCCACCTTGCGTTCTTCCAGCCAGGACCGAAAATGGCGGACTTGTCCGTAGGCCTCGTCGGTGGTGACCCAGGCGAAGGGCACGGCCGCATCCAGGGCGCGTTGCAGCATCCACTTCAGGTGCTCGATCCCTGCGTCCAGGACGCGGGCAGATACAGCTCGCGGTCGATCAACGCCCGCCCCTTGGCGGAGGCATAGGCCAAGAACGTGCCGACCTGGCAGTTCTCCCTGCGTCGCAGTTCTCCCGCCGCCCGGCCGTCCCGGAGTACTGCCGCTGCACCCCGGCCGACTTGGTGCCCTTCTTCACAAAGCCGGTGTCGTCGCCGATGAGGACGCCGTCCTTGGCCCCGATGGTCTCCACGACGAAGTCGCGGACATCGTCACGGACTGCGTTCTCGTCCCAGTCCGAATGGTTCAACAACCGCTGGACGCCGTCCGGGCG
>NZ_JOIX01000180.1 GCF_000720175.1 Streptomyces sp. NRRL S-337 | reverse complement strand
GCCCGAAGGCGACGATCTGGCATGCCGCTGGATCGCCGTCCGCCACGCCGACGACCACATCCACATCCTCGCCACCACCGTCCGCGAAGACGGCCGCCGCCCCAAACTCCACGACAGCGGCCTCCGCGTCGGCGACACATGCCGCGGGATCGAGAAGGACTACGGCCTGCGCCGCCTGAAGAAGGGTGACGGGACCGCTGCTCGCCGCCCCACCCAGGCCGAAATGCACAAGGCCGAACGCCTCGGCTGGAAGCAGACCGGTCCCGAGTGGCTCCAGGGCCGCATTCGTGCCGCCATTCCCCACGTGACCGACGCCGAGGAATTCATCGCCTACCTCGAAGCCGACGGCATCGAGGTCCAGGTCCGGCGCGGCCCGTCAGGAGATCTCCTCGGGTATGCCGTCGGTCGCCCCGGCGACCTCAACGAGGATGGCGAGCAGATCTTCCACCCGGGCGGAAAGATCTCCCCCGACCTGTCCCTGCCCAAGATCAAGGCCCGCCTGGAATCCAGCCAGCCCGAAGAGCACCCCACCGCCCGCCGCAACCGCCCGAGCACTCCCTGGCACCAGGCAACTGACGCCCTCGACGCCCTCCATACCGACTTCGCGGACGACGCACACGCCCAGGCGCACATCACCGCCCTCGGTGAACTAATCGAAGCCACCGCCCAGAAA
>NZ_JOIX01000179.1 GCF_000720175.1 Streptomyces sp. NRRL S-337 | reverse complement strand
GCCCGAAGGCGACGATCTGGCATGCCGCTGGATCGCCGTCCGCCACGCCGACGACCACATCCACATCCTCGCCACCACCGTCCGCGAAGACGGCCGCCGTCCCAAACTCCACGACAGCGGCATCCGCGTCGGCGATGCATGCCGCGAGATCGAGAAGGACTACGGCCTGCGCCGCCTGAAGAAGGGTGACGGCACCGCTGCTCGCCGCCCCACCCAGGCCGAAATGTACAAGGCCGAACGCCTCGGCTGGAAGCAGACCAGTCCCGAGTGGCTCCAGGGCCGCATCCGTGCCGCCATTCCCCACGTGACCGACGCCGAGGAATTCATCGCCTATCTCGAAGCCGGCGGCATCGAGGTGCACGTACGGCGCGGCCCGTCAGGAGATCTCCTCGGGTATGCCGTCGGTCGCCCCGGCGACCTCAACGAGGATGGCGAGCAGATCTTCCACCCGGGCGGCAAGATCTCCCCCGACCTGTCCCTGCCCAAGATCAAGGCCCGCCTGGAATCCAGCCAGCCCGAAGAGCACCCCACCGCCCGCCGCAACCGCCCAAGCACTCCCTGGCACCAGGCCACCGACGCCCTCGACGCCCTCCATACCGACTTCGCGGACGACGCACACGCCCAGGCGCACATCACCGCCCTCGGTGAACTAATCGAAGCCACCGCCCAGAAA
>NZ_JOIX01000178.1 GCF_000720175.1 Streptomyces sp. NRRL S-337 | reverse complement strand
CCAGGGAGAGGTACCCGAAGTGGTCTAACGGGGTCCGGGCTTTTGGTCCGGTCGGGCTATGCCTGCGCAGGTTCGAATCCTGCCCTCTCCGCACAGAGCATGGGCCCCGTATGGTCATAGCCATACGGGGCCCATGCTTGCGACGCGTCGAGATCACTCGCGCAATGTTGAAACGCTGTCCTCGATCCCAAGGCCTCACCGCCCTCGTCGGTGTCCCATGCGCAGCACGCAGGTTGAGGTTCTCTTGCGGCTGACGCCAACAAAAAGATGCCCCTCTTTCTGCAGGCAGAGCGCCATCAACGAGGTCACAACGGAGGAGCCAGAGCGGCATGACAGGAGCGCAGTCAGCGAGCTGAAAAAGCCACACTGTCTTACACAGTTGTGAATGAAAGTTCTGCTATTCCGGGCCAGCTGCACAGAACGAAGCCAGCAGCCTTAGACGTGCTATCCGAAGGAGTCGACAACACCTAATTTGCTGACGTGACGCTTTATGCCTGAAATGCCATCACCGCCGCGGAGGCCGTCATGATGGGTGGTGAATGTGCACAGGCTAACGGAAAGGGCATCGGTGCCCCGTATGGTCATGACCGTACGGGGCGCTCTGTGCGGAGAGGGCAGGATTCGAACCTGCGCAGGCATAGCCCGACCGGACCAAAAGCCCGGACCCCGTTAGACCACTTCGGGTACCTCTCCCTGG
>NZ_JOIX01000177.1 GCF_000720175.1 Streptomyces sp. NRRL S-337 | reverse complement strand
TTCGACTGGTTGGCCATGATGTTGTAGTCCATCGAGAGCACCTCGAAGGAACGGCCGGGGAACGGCATCTGCTGCAGCGGGAAGTCCCACACCCCCTGCCTCTTGACCGGCCAGATCTGCAGACCGCCGGGCGAGCTGGCGTCATAGCGCCAGCCGCGCTTCCGCGCCGTGGACAGCAGATTGTCCTGGCCCAGCAGACACGGCGTACGGGCGCCGACCAACTCCTTGCCGTAGTCGAACGGCAGCGGCTCAAGGTCGGTGAAGCCGGTGTTCGTCCGCCACTTGGTGACGAACGACACCGCCTGCTCGATCTCATCGTCCCACTGGGCAGGCGTCCAATGCTTCACCGAACCGCTGCCCTCACCACAGAAATGGCCGTTGAAGTGCGTGCCTATCTCATGGCCCTCCAGCCACGCCGCCCGCACATTCTTCAGCGTCTCCCTGATGTGGTCATCCTTGAGATACCCGATGGCGGAAGCACCGACGGGGTTGTTCGGCGGCCGGTACATCCGCTTCTTCGACTCGGGCAACAGATACAGCCCGGAAAGGAAGAACGTCATCGACGCATTGTGGTCCCGGGCAAGCTTGCGGAACCGCGGGAAGAGACCATTTCCCACCTCCCCCGCACCGTCCCAGGAAAACACCACGAACTGCGGCGGCTTCTGACCCGGCGCCAACCGCTCCGGCCTGGACGGCTG
>NZ_JOIX01000176.1 GCF_000720175.1 Streptomyces sp. NRRL S-337 | reverse complement strand
CTTCGCGCCGTACGCCAAGGTCGTGCACGCCGACATCGACCCGGCCGAGATCGGCAAGAACCGCGCCGCTGACGTGCCGATCGTCGGTGACGCCCGCGAGGTCATCGCCGACCTGATCGTGGCCGTCCAGGCCGAGCACGACGCCGGCCACAAGGGCGACTACAGCGCCTGGTGGAAGGACCTCAACCGCTGGCGGGAGACCTACCCGCTGGGCTACGAGCAGCCGGACGACGGCAGCCTGTCCCCGCAGCAGGTCATCGAGCGGATCGGCCGGCTCGCCCCCGCCGACACCATCTACGCCGCCGGCGTCGGCCAGCACCAGATGTGGGCCGCCCACTTCATCAACTACGAGCAGCCCGCCACCTGGCTCAACTCCGGCGGCGCCGGGACCATGGGCTACGCCGTGCCCGCCGCGATGGGCGCCAAGGCCGGCCGGCCGGACCGCACGGTCTGGGCGATCGACGGCGACGGCTGCTTCCAGATGACCAACCAGGAACTGGTCACCTGCGCGCTGAACAACATCCCGATCAAGGTCGCCATCATCAACAACGGCGCGCTGGGCATGGTCCGCCAGTGGCAGACCCTCTTCTACAACCAGCGCTACTCCAACACCGTGCTGCACAGCGGCCCCGCCGAGATGGCCAGCGGCGCCGGCAAGCCCTCGGCCGGCACCCGCATCCCGGACTTCGTCAAGCTCTCCGAGGCCATGGGCTG
>NZ_JOIX01000175.1 GCF_000720175.1 Streptomyces sp. NRRL S-337 | reverse complement strand
GGTGCCGTCGTGTGCGCGGACCACCGAGCGGACGATGGACAGGCCCAGACCGACGCCCTTGTCGCTGCCGGTGCGCTCGGTGCGCAGCCGGCGGAACGGCTCGAAGAGGTTCTCCACCTCATAGGCGGGGACCACCGGCCCGGTGTTGGTGACCACCAGCACCGCACACCCCGGCTGCGGCTCGGTACTGACCTCGACCCACCCGTCCTCCGGCAGGTTGTAGCGCACCGCGTTCTGCACGAGGTTCAAAGCGATGCGTTCCAGGAGCACACCGTTGCCCTGGACGAAGGCCTGCTGGCGCACCCCGCGCAGCGCGATGCCCTTGGCCTGCGCCTCCTCACGGATCTGGTCCACCGCCTGAGCGGCGACCTCGGAGAGATCGACCGGCTTCTTGTCCACGACCTTGTTCTCGCTGCGCGCCAGCAGCAGCAGGCCCTCCACGAGCTGCTCACTGCGCTCGTTGGTGGCCAGCAGCGTCTTGCCCAGCTGCGCGAGCTCCGGCGAGGCGTCCGGATCGGCCAGCTGCACCTCCAGCAGCGTCCGGTTGATCGCCAGCGGCGTCCGCAGCTCGTGCGAGGCATTGGCCACGAACCGCCGCTGCGACTCGAACGCCCGGTCCAGCCGGTCGAGCATCTCGTCGAAGGTGTCCGCCAGCTCCTTGAGCTCGTCGTCCGGACCCCCCAGCTCGATCCGCCGGTGCAGATCCGACCCCGCCACCCGCTGCGCGGTCCGCGTGATCCGCCCCAACGGCGACAACACCCGCCCCGCCATCGCATAACCGAACGCGAACGCCACCACCGTCAGCCCCAGCAACGCCA
>NZ_JOIX01000174.1 GCF_000720175.1 Streptomyces sp. NRRL S-337 | reverse complement strand
GGAAGCCAGGGCCACGCCCACGCGCTGTCCCTGCGCGACTCGGGCGTCGACGTGCGCGTCGGTCTGCACGAGGGCTCCAAGTCCAAGGCCAAGGCCGAGGAGCAGGGCCTGCGCGTCGTCACCCCGGCCGAGGCCGCCGCCGAGGCCGACGTCATCATGATCCTGGTGCCGGACCCGATCCAGGCCAAGGTCTACGAGGAGTCCATCAAGGACAACCTGAAGGACGGCGACGCGCTGTTCTTCGGCCACGGCTTCAACATCCGGTTCGGCTTCATCAAGGCCCCGGCCGGCGTGGACGTCTGCATGGTCGCCCCCAAGGGTCCGGGCCACCTGGTGCGCCGCCAGTACGAAGAGGGCCGCGGCGTGCCGTGCATCGCGGCCGTCGAGCAGGACGCCTCCGGCAACGCCTTCGCGCTGGCGCTCTCCTACGCCAAGGGCATCGGCGGCACCCGCGCCGGCGTCATCAAGACCACCTTCACCGAGGAGACCGAGACCGACCTGTTCGGTGAGCAGGCGGTGCTCTGCGGTGGCGCCTCGGCGCTGGTCAAGGCCGGCTTCGAGACCCTGGTCGAGGCGGGCTACCAGCCGGAGATCGCGTACTTCGAGTGCCTGCACGAGCTGAAGCTCATCGTGGACCTCATGTACGAGGGCGGCCTGGAGAAGATGCGCTGGTCGGTCTCCGAGACCGCCGAGTGGGGCGAGTACGTCACCGGCCCGCGGGTCGTCACCGACGCCACCAAGGCCGAGATGAAGAAGGTCCTCGCCGAGATCCAGGACGGCACCTTCGCCAACAACTGGATGGCGGAGTACCAGGCCGGTCTGCCGAAGTACAACGAGTACAAGAAGGCCGACGAG
>NZ_JOIX01000173.1 GCF_000720175.1 Streptomyces sp. NRRL S-337 | reverse complement strand
AGACGCCGTTTCTGATGGCGTGATCGCTCGTTGAGCTGCGCATGGCGGATCTGGTTGAGCGGTTGGTGCCGGACGAGTTGTGGGTGCTGTTCCGGCGGGTGGTCCCGCCAACGGAGGTCATACGCCCGCAAGGCGGCGGCCGCCGACGAGCCGGTGACCGCGCATGCCTGGCAGCGATCATCTTCGTGGCCACCTCCGGCTGCACGTGGCGGCAGCTGCCGCCAGTGTTCGGGCCGGCCTGGCCCACCGTCTACCGGCGCTTCGCCCAGTGGAGCAGGAATCGGGTGTGGGCCAGGCTGCACCGTGTCATCCTTGACGAGCTCGGTGCCCGAGGCGAGTTGGACTGGTCGCGGTGTGCGATCGACTCCGTCAGCGTCAGGGCGGCAAAAGGGGGCCACTGACCGGACCGAATCCGACCGACCGCGGCAAGCCGGGATCGAAAATCCACCTCATCACCGACCGAAACGGCGTGCCGCTGTCGCTGGGCATCTCCGGCGCCAACATGCACGACAGCCTCGGCCTGGAACCGCTCGTACGCGGGATCCCGCCCATCCGCTCCCGCCGCGGCCCGCGCCGCCGGCGTCCGGCCAAGCTCCACGCCGACAAAGGCTACGACTACGACCACCTGCGGAAATGGCTTCGTGAGCGTCGCATCTGCCACCGCATTGCCCGCAAGGGCATCGAGTCGTCCACGCGGCTCGGCCGACACCGCTGGGTCGTCGAGAGAACGGTCTCCTGGCTGGCCGGATGCCGAAGACTGCACCGCCGTTATGAGCGAAAGGCCGAGCACTTCCTGGCCTTCGTCGGCATCGCCGCAGCCCTCATCAGCTACCGCCGACTCACCAACTGAAACAACCTCT
>NZ_JOIX01000172.1 GCF_000720175.1 Streptomyces sp. NRRL S-337 | reverse complement strand
CTAAGGGTTGTCCCGTAAATGATCTACGGCATGCTGCTTGAGCAGCTCATTTCTCCGTCATCCGGCCAGGGTGAGGTTGTGCAGGCGGGCGATGCCGAGAATGGCGTGGTGGACTCCGTCACCCTTGAGGCGGCAGTCGCGGAGGATCTTCCAGGTCTTCATGCGGGCGAAGGCGTGCTCGACACGGGCGCGGACCTTGCGGTGGGAGGTGTTGTGCTCCTCTTTCCAGGCCGGCAGTTCGGTCTGGCCGCGCTCGCGGCGGTGTGGGATGACCAGCCCGGTGCCCCGGTAGCCGCCGTCCGCGATGACTGTGGTGCGACCGACGGCGTCCTTGGCGCCGGAAACCTCCCACGCCTTGCAGTCATTGCGGTTGCCCGGCAGCGGCCGGCCGACGGCGACGACCAGACGGCTGTCGGCGTCGATGACGACCTGATGGTTGGTCGAGTACCGGTAATTCTTGGACTGCTCGGCCACCTGGTGGTCGCGCGTGGGAACCAGGGTGCCGTCCACGATCAGCACGGCCTCCTTGCGGAACCGCTTGCGTTGCTGGAGCGCGAGCGAGGGTCCGAGGTGGTCGATGATGCGGTCGGCGGCCGACTTCGACACCCCGAACAGCGGCGCCAGCTGGCGCAGCGTGAGGTTGGTCCGCCAGTACGCGGCGACCAGCAGGACCCGGTCCTCCAGCGTCAGGCTCCACGGCCGGCCCTTGCGAACGGGGTCCGCTCCCTCGCGCCGCAACGCGGTGATCAGCTTGGCGAACTGACGCGGGCTCAGCCCGCTGAACGGTCCTATCCAGGACGGCTCCGACGCCGTGATCACACCAGACACAGCCAGATCATCTCACCCATGACCAGCAGTTACGGGACAACCCTTAG
>NZ_JOIX01000171.1 GCF_000720175.1 Streptomyces sp. NRRL S-337 | reverse complement strand
CTCGGCCTTGGCCTTGGACTTGGAGCCCTCGTGCAGACCGACGCGCACGTCGACGCCCGAGTCGCGCAGGGACAGCGCGTGGGCGTGGCCCTGGCTTCCATAGCCGATCACCGCGACCTTGCGGTTCTGGATGATGGACAGGTCGGCGTCGTCGTCGTAGAACAGCTCGGCCACTTCGGGTCTCTCCTTGGTTTCACACATAAGGTGACGGATCAGGCCGCCCGCTGCAGGCGCCGTACCGGATGTTGGGTAAGGGATTGCTGACCGCGTCCAATGGCGATCGTGCCGGACTGCACCAGCTCCTTGATGCCGAACGGCTCTAGCATCTTGAGCATGGCTTCCAGCTTGTCACTGCTGCTGGCGGCTTCGATGGTGACGCTCTCCGGCGAGACGTCCACGGTCTTAGCGCGGAAGAGCTGGACGATCTCGACGATCTGCGAGCGCGTCTCGTTGTCCGCACGGACCTTCACCAGGGCCAGCTCGCGGTGGATGGCCGAGGTCGGCGCTAGCTCGACGATCTTCAGGACGTTGACCAGCTTGCCGATCTGTTTGGTGACCTGCTCCAAAACATCGTGCTGGGCGTCCACGACGAGAGTGATGCGGCTTATGTCGGCATGCTCGGTGCTTCCTTCAGCAACCGAGTCGATGTTGAAGCCGCGGCGCGAGAACAGCGCAGCGATCCTCGCCAGGATGCCGGGGGTGTTCTCCACCAGGACCGACAGGGTGTGCTTGGGCATGACTGTGCCTCCTCTTCAGCTCTCGTTGTTGTCGCCGAAGTCGGGGCGCACGCCCCGGGCGGCCATGACCTCGTCGTTGGAGGTGCCGGCGGCGACCATCGGCCACACCTGGGCGTCCTCGTGGACGATGAAGTCGATCACGACCGGGCGGTCG
>NZ_JOIX01000170.1 GCF_000720175.1 Streptomyces sp. NRRL S-337 | reverse complement strand
CTCGGCCTTGGCCTTGGACTTGGAGCCCTCGTGCAGACCGACGCGCACGTCGACGCCCGAGTCGCGCAGGGACAGCGCGTGGGCGTGGCCCTGGCTTCCGTAGCCGATCACCGCGACCTTGCGGTTCTGGATGATGGACAGGTCGGCGTCGTCGTCGTAGAACAGCTCGGCCACTTGGGGTCTCTCCTTGGATCTAGCGGGGTGCCCACACAGTACGTCGGGCGGGGTGAGGAAGGTCGGTGGGTCTCGCCATACGGTCCGGTCGGGCCGCGGCGGACGGGCGGGTCAGGCCGAACGGTCCAGCGCGCGCAGCGAGCGGTCCGTGATGGAGCGGGCGCCGCGGCCTATGGCGATCGTGCCGGACTGCACCAGTTCCTTGATGCCGAACGGCTCCAGCATCTTCAGCATCGCCTCCAGCTTTTCACTGGATCCGGTGGCCTCGATGGTGACGGCCTCGGGCGAGACGTCGACGGTCTTGGCGCGGAACAGCTGGACGATCTCGACGATCTGCGAGCGGGTCTCGTTGTCGGCGCGGACCTTCACCAGGACCAGCTCGCGCTGGATCGCGGCGCCGGGCTCCAGCTCGACGATCTTCAGGACGTTGACGAGCTTGTTGAGCTGCTTGGTGACCTGCTCCAGGGGCAGCGACTCGACGCTGACCACGATGGTGATGCGGGAGATGTCGGGGTGTTCGGTGACGCCGACGGCGAGCGAGTCGATGTTGAAGCCGCGGCGGGAGAACAGCGCGGCGATCCGGGCGAGGATGCCGGGGGTGTTCTCCACCAGGACGGAGAGCGTGTGCTTGGACATGGTCTTCTCTCTTTCGCTCTTCGTCGTCTCAGTCGTCTTCGTTGTCGCCGAAGTCGGGACGCACACCGCGGGCGGCCATGACCTCGTCGTTGGAGGTGCCGGCGGCGACCATCGGCCACACCTGGGCGTCCTCGTGGACGATGAAGTCGATCACGACCGGGCGGTCG
>NZ_JOIX01000169.1 GCF_000720175.1 Streptomyces sp. NRRL S-337 | reverse complement strand
TGTGCTGTCCGGGGACGTTGGTGACAGGCGACACGCCTTTCAGGGCGCTTGAAGAAGGTGAGGGCCTTCTGGCTCGGTGGGGATTGCGACATCTACCGCCGAGTGCAGGAGGCCCTCGTGATCCACCGTAACGCCCCGCTGACACCGACCGGCAGGCTGCGTCTGGCCCGGTGCGTCGTCGACGACGGCTGGCCCTTGCGCCGGGCCGCGGAACGGTTCCAGGTCAGCCACACGACAGCTGCCCGCTGGGCCGGCCGCTACCGACGGCAGGGCCACGCAGGGATGAAAGACCGCACCAGCAGCCCCTGTCATCAGCCTCGCCGCACCCCCACCACAGTGGAGGAACAGGTCATCCGTCTGCGACGCGAGCATCGGATCGGCCCGCTACGGCTGGCCGCCCGTGCAGGCGTCGCCGCCTCCACCGCACACCGCATCCTCAAGCGCCACGGGCTACCGCCGCTGGCCGCAACCGACCGGGCCACCGGCGAGCCCATCCGCCGTTACGAACGCGCCCGGCCCGGCGAACTCGTCCACATCGACGTCAAGAAACTCGGCCGCATCCCCGACGGCGGCGGCCACAAATTCCTCGGCCGGGCCGCCGGACGCAAGAACCGCACCAGCACCGGATACGCCTACCTGCACACCGCACTCGACGACCACTCCCGCCTGGCCTACACCGAAGACCTGCCCGACGAGACCGCCCCGACCTGCGCGGCCTTCCTGACCCGCGCCACCGCCTGGTTCGCCCAGCGAGGCGTCACCATCGAGCGCGTACTCACGGACAACGCCTGGGCCTACAGCAAGAACACCTGGCGCGCTACCTGCCGTGACCTGGGCATCAGCCCCCGCTGGACCCGCCCGTGGCGACCTCAGACCAACGGGAAGGTCGAACGCTTCCACCGCACCCTGCTCGACGAATGGGCCTACCAACGGCCCTACACCTCAGACACCGAACGACAAGCAGCCTTCCCTGGCTGGCTGGACTGGTACAACTACCACCGACCCCAC
>NZ_JOIX01000168.1 GCF_000720175.1 Streptomyces sp. NRRL S-337 | reverse complement strand
CGGTGGGGTGTCCGGAGAGGCGTTCGACGCCGCGGAGGAGGGCGGAGTGGTCCAGGCCGCCGTTTGAAGTTGTCCTTCTTGCGGGTCAGGACGGTGGAGCCGGCCAGGCCGCCGTTGAGGACGTCCAGGGCGGCGGCGAGGTCGACGCCGGACTTCTCCAGGAAGACCACGGCTTCGGCGCAGGCTTGGATGTTGACGGCGACGATGAGCTGGTTGGCGGCCTTGACGGTCTGCCCGGAGCCGTGCGGTCCGCACAGCACGATGGTCTTGCCGAGGGCTTCGAGGATGGGGCGGGCGGCGTCGAAGTCGGCCTGCTCACCACCGACCATGATCGACAGGACGGCTTCGATGGCGCCGGCCTCGCCGCCGGAGACGGGGGCGTCCAGGACCCGGATGCCCTTCTCGCCGGCGGCGCGGGCCAGGTCGATGGAGGTCTGCGGGGTGATCGAGGACATGTCGATCAGCAGCGCGCCGCGCTTGGCGTTCTCCAGGATGCCGTCGGGTCCGTAGGCGATGGCTTCGACCTGGGGGGAGGCCGGGACCATGGTGATGACCACGTCCGCGTCGGTGACGGCCTCGGCGATCGAGCCGGCCGCGCTGCCGCCGGCCTTGGCCAGCCGCTGGAGTTTGTCGGCCTCCAGGGTGTAGCCGGTGACGGTGTAGCCGGCCTTGATCAGGTTCTCGGCCATGGGCGAGCCCATGATGCCCAGACCGATCCATGCGATCTTGGGGAGGTTGCTCACAAGGGTGCCTTTCACAAAACGAAAACGTCAGACGAGGGAGAGCCGCCGCACTTAAGGAGGCGGTGGCGGCGACGCGCTGGATGCCGCGCGCAGGCGGTTACTTGGCCGCCCGCAGCGGGGCCGGGAGCCATTCGAAGGCGCCGGCGCTGGGGCCCTCGCCGGGCTTGTACTCCAGGCCGATCCAGCCTGCAAGCGCCAGCGCATCCTGCTCCGCCGCATCCACGCCCTCGACGCGGTTGCCGTACAGGGCGTTGAAGGTCGTGCAGCCCAGCGAGCGGGCGAACTCGACCGCCACCGGCACATTCGCCCGGAACTTCTCCGACTCCTCCCCCGGAATCGACAGCGCACCACGATCGGGGCCCGGCAGCTGACCGGCGTAGAAGTTCAGCCCCACCAGCTGCGTACCGGCATCGGTCAGCGCATCGCGCAGCGCGGCCAGCTCCGCCTCATCCGGAACCGGGGCATCCACCCACGGCCACCACAGCTCCACCGCCGTGAAACCCGCCGCCCGCGCGGCCGCCGGCCGCTCCAGCAACGGAAGCTCGGTGAACAGGATCGACAGATTGACGTTGAAGCGCGTGTCCGTGAAACCCATGAGGGCCGGCGCTCCTTCCGGATAG
>NZ_JOIX01000167.1 GCF_000720175.1 Streptomyces sp. NRRL S-337 | reverse complement strand
TGGTCAGCGTCTTCGTGGTTGGCGGCCATGTCGTTCATGGCCTTGGTGATACTGGACAGACCCTTGACCAGGGCCGCGGCTGCTTTCTCGATCTGTGCCTTGTGTGGGGCGTAGGCGTGCTCGAACTTCTTGCCCTGCTCGTCACCGCCCCAGGGCTCTCCCAGCCCGTCGAGCGTGTGGCGAAGCTTGGCCGTCGCCCGTTCCAGAGCGACAGACTCGCGGTGGAATGTGGGTGCGGCGGACTTGAGTTGTTCGGTGTCTACGTCGAAGCCGTCGCCAGCCATGCCGTGCCTCCCCCTTGGCGGTGTGCTCGTAACCCGTTGCGAGCCGCTGACGATGCTGTCGGCTCACAGGTGGTGACGATGGCATACGGCACTGACAATCGCGCTGGTGGGAGTGCATTTCAGCCACGATGCAGCACAGCCCGGCCAGTGATCCCAGGACAAGACTGCGGCCCCCTACCGGCCGGATTCCGATAGGGGGCGGTTCACCGAGGCGCACGTCCAGCTCTGGTCGTTGTGGGCCGCAGCGGAGTGACGGTCGTGCAGAGGTCGGGCAGCTAGCGACGCTGGCGATGCTGCTGCTCGGCCGGTGCCGTGTTTGCCGTTGGCGGCTGGGCGTAGGCGTGCGCGGTGGGCGGGTGCGGGGCCGTGGTGGTGGTGCGCAGGCGGGCCGCTGCGGCGCGGGGGTTGGGGATGGGGTTGCGGCTGGTGTGCTGGATGCGGGTGAGCAGGACGCGGGCGGGTTGGCGGGCGGTGGCCAGTTCGCGTTGGGATGCTGCTTCCTTGAGGAGCTGGTGGGGTTTGTGGCCGCGGGCTTCGGCGTCGGTCAGGATGGTGGCGAGGGCCGGCCAGCCGGTGTCGGTGAGGATCCGTTCGGCGTGCTCGGGGATGGCTGCGCGTACGTCGCTGGCCAGGGTGCGGCGGGTCTCCTCCTTTGGCTGGCGTTGCGCGAGGTCCGTGAGTGTCGGGGTCAGGGCGTGGTCTGCGGCGGTCTGGAGGTGCTGGAGGGCTTGGCGGGCGGCGTCGGCTTGGTGGGCGTGGCCCTTGGCCTCGTGCCAACGTCCCGCGATGATCGCGGCCCAGACGAGCCCAGCGACCAGGGCAGCGAGGGCGCTGCCGTCGGGGGCGGTAGCGGTGTGGGCGATGTCGCGGGCCGCGTTGCGCAGAGCGTGGGCGGCTCGATCTTCTGCCCGGATCTGGGACCGCTGGGCGCGTCCGAACGCCTTGGAGGCGCCTTGGAGTTCAGCGCGCAGTGCTGCGGGTGCTTTCTGGGCGGTGGCTTCGATTAGTTCACCGAGGGCGGTGATGTGCGCCTGGGCGTGTGCGTCGTCCGCGAAGTCGGTATGGAGGGCGTCGAG
>NZ_JOIX01000166.1 GCF_000720175.1 Streptomyces sp. NRRL S-337 | reverse complement strand
TGGTCAGCGTCTTCGTGGTTGGCGGCCATGTCGTTCATGGCCTTGGTGATACTGGACAGACCCTTGACCAGGGCCGCGGCTGCTTTCTCGATCTGTGCCCGGTGTGGGGCGTAGGCGTGCTCGAACTTCTTGCCCTGCTCGTCACCGCCCCAGGGCTCTCCCAGCCCGTCGAGCGTGTGGCGAAGTTTGGCCGTCGCCCTTTCCAGAGCGACAGACTCTCGGTGGAATGTCGGTGCGGCGGACTTGAGTTGGTTGGTGTCTACGTCGAAGCCGTCGCCAGCCATGCCGTGCCTCCCCCTTGGCCTTGTACTCGTAAACCTTCGCGAGCCGCTGACGGTGCCGTCGACTCACAGGTGGTGACGATGGCATACGGCACTGACAATCGCGCTGGTGGGAGTGCATTTCAGCCACGATGCAGCCCAGCCCGGCCAGTGGGTCCAGGACAAGACTGCGGCCCCCTACCAGCCGGATTCCGGTAGGGGGCGATGCGCCGAGGCGCACGTCCAGCTCTGGTTGCTGTGGGCCGTAGCGGAGTGACGGTCGTGCAGGGGGCGGGCTGCTAGCGACGCTGGCGATGCTGCTGCTCGGCCGGTGCCGTGGTTGCCATTGGTGGCTGGGCATAGTCAGGCACGGTGGGCGGGTGCGGGGCCGCGGTGGTGGTGCGCAGGCGGGCTGCTGCGGCTCGGTGGTGGGGGGTGGGGTTTCGGCTGGTGTGCTGAATGCGAGTGAGCAGGACGCGAGCGGGTTGGCGGGCGGTGGCCAGTTCCCGTTGGGCTGCTGCTTCCTTGAGGAGCTGGTGGGGTTTGTGGCCGCGGGCTTCTGCGTCGGTGAGGACGGTGGCGAGGGCCGGCCAGCCGGTGTCGGTGAGGATCCGCTCGGCGTGCTCGGGGATGGCGGCGCGGACGTCGCTGGCCAGGGTACGGCGGGTCTCCTCCCTTGGCTGGCGTTGCGCGAGGTCCGTGAGCGTGGGGGCCAGGGCGTGGTCGGCGGCGGTCTGGAGGTGCTGGAGGGCTTGGCGGGCGGCGTCGGCCTGGTGGGCGTGGCCCTTGGCCTCGTGCCAGCGTCCGGCGATGATCGCGGCCCAGACGAGCCCAGCGACCAGGGCGGCGAGGGCGCTGCCGTCGGGGGCGGTAGCGGTGTGGGCGATGTCGCGGGCCGCGTTGCGCAGAGCGTGGGCGGCTCGGTCTTCTGCCCGGATCTGGGACCGCTGGGCGCGTGCGAACGCCTTGGAGGCGGCTTGGAGTTCAGCGCGCAGGGCGGTGGGTGCTTTCTGGGCGGTGGCTTCGATTAGTTCACCGAGGGCGGTGATGTGCGCCTGGGCGTGTGCGTCGTCCGCGAAGTCGGTATGGAGGGCGTCGAG
>NZ_JOIX01000165.1 GCF_000720175.1 Streptomyces sp. NRRL S-337 | reverse complement strand
AGGTGGAGGAGGGGCCGGGGCGGGGTGGGGTCGGTCGGGCGGGCGCTCCGGCTTGTCGGGGTCCTGGAGTGAGGTGCGGTCGGCGGTGGTGGGCCTGCTGTCAGGGGGTGGGGTGGCCGGCTGCGCCGAAGCCGGATTGCCAGGTCCATAGATGGGTGCAGTTGGGGCACTGCAGGTGGAGCACGCTGCCTTTGTTGGAGAGGAGATAGCGCCAGTGGGTCGGGCAGGTGCGGCCGTCGAGGCAGGTTCCGCAGCCCTGGTGGTCCTCGCAGCGGGGGCACGGGATCCAGGCCCGGCGGCCGATGTCGGCGGTGGGGTCGAGCGGCAGCATGCTCAGCCCTGCTCGGAAGGCGGCAGCACGTTGGCGGCGACCAGCATGTCGTAGGTGGCCTGCTGGTCGGCGTCCAGGTCCGAGTAGAGGAGCCGGTGGGCTGCCGCCTCGTCCTCCATCACCGTGAGGGGGTCCCAGGTGTCGCCCAGCGCCGCGACGACTTCGGCCCGCCGTCGGGCTTCGTGGGCGGTGAGGTCGAACTCGAAGATCTCGGACGGCTCGGCTATGTGGTCGTCCGGGGTGTTGCGGTCGTTCATGGTGCGCGTCCATACCACTTGCGGATGATTCGGACGTGTCTATCAAGTGGGGCGGCGCTGAGGAAGCGTCAGGGGGAAAGGCTGGGGCTTATGGGGTGGTTTGTGGGCATATTCAGGGCCATGGGCGCGCGGTCGGTCGGCCGGTGGGAGTGGGGAGGGGTTCCGGTTGGGTGGGTCGGCGGGAGTAGGGGTTCCGGTTGGGGCGTCTATGAGATGACACAGGAGTGCCGTGGCGTCGGTGACGGGGGTTGTTCGGGGCTGATGGGGGCCGTTCGGGCCGTCGATGGGGGGTAGGCGTGGGGCGGCGTCATGGGGCGGCGGGCGGGGGTGCGGGGAGGCGTCGTACGGCGACGGCAGCGGCGTCGTCGCCCAGCTTGCCGCGGGTATGCGCCAGTAGATCCGCTCGCAGGTGCCGCAGAAGCTGGTGCGGGCTGCAGCCGCTCCAGGCGCCGGCACGGTCGGCGAGCGGGTAGAAGGCGCCCTGGGCGTCCCGGGCCTCGGTCACGCCGTCCGTGTAGAGGAGCAGTTGATCGCCCGGCTCGAACGGGAACGTCTCGACCTCGTAGGCGGGGGCGCCCGGCAAGCCGCCCAGACCGATGGGCAGCGCCGGCCGCTCTGGGTGGAGGGTGAGGGCCGCCCCGCCACGTAGGAGCAGGGCGGGGGGATGGCCGCAGGTGATGGTGTGGAGTACGGGCGCGTCGTCGGGGATGTCCAGCAGTGCGACGGTGGCGAACGTCTCTTCGGGGTCGGGGAGGCCGCGGCCCGGGTCGGGGCGGGGAGCGTCGGCGGGCGCGAAGTCGGGGATGGGGCTGGCGGAGAGTTCCGGCAACGGGGTGGGGACGGACGGCGTGGCAGAGGCGGGGTCAGGGGCATGGGAAGGGGCGGGGGTCGGGGCAGGGGCTGTCTCTTATACACATCTGACGCTGCCGACGAAGAGGATAGTGTAGATCTC
>NZ_JOIX01000164.1 GCF_000720175.1 Streptomyces sp. NRRL S-337 | reverse complement strand
CCCGCACAGCCGGCTCTCCCACCGCCCCCGACGACCCCCACCGCTCATCCAAGGGAGGCACCCGCCCGTGATGCTCCGTACCCGTCGCCTCGTCCTCGCGACGTTGGCCTTCGGTCTGACCGCCACCCTCGGCGCGACCCTGCCGGCCTCACCCGCCCGCGCGACCGGAACCCACCTGCCCCGTACGGGATTCGAAACCAGCCATGGCGCCCGCTGGACCGGCGAGTTCGAGGAACAGCGTTTTCTGGCCACCGTCGACCGCGCCACCCCGCGCGTCCGCATCGACCGGATCGGCACCACCGCGCAGGGCCGCCCGCTCCGGCTCGTCCGCATCGGCGCCCCGGCCCCCGCCTCCCCGGCCGCCGTACGGCGCGGCAACTCCGTACTGCTCATCTGCTCCCAGCACGGCGACGAGCCCTCCGGACGCGAGGCCTGCCTCACCACCATCCGCGACCTCGCCTACGCCACGGACCGGGCCACCCGGCGCTTCCTCGCGCGGACCAGCGTGCTGGTCGTCCCCACCGCCAACCCCGACGGCCGGGCCGCCGACACCCGCGGCAACTCCGAGGGCGCGGACATCAACCGCGACCACCTCGCCCTGAAGACCGCCGAGGCCCGCGCCATGGCCCGGGTGCTGCGCGACTACCGCCCTGACACCGTCTACGACCTGCACGAATACGGCCCCACCGTGCCGTACTACATGAAGGACCTGCTGTCCCTGTGGCCGCGCAACCTCAACACCGCGGCCCCGGTGCACCGGGAAGCCACCTCGCTCTCCCAGGACTTCGTCGCCCCGGCCGTACGGAGGGCCGGATTCAGCACCGGCGTCTACGGCATCTGGACCGACCCGGAGACGGGCGCCCCCGTCAAGCAGGTCGCGGGCGACGGCCAGGAACGCATCCTGCGCAACACCGCCGGGGTGAAGGGCTCCGTCGGGCTGCTCGTCGAGACCCGGGTCGATGCCCTCACCGCCGCCGAGAAGGCCGACCCGGCGCTCAACAACAGACGCCGGGTCACCTCCCAACTCGCCGCCCTGAAGGGCGCGTTCAGCTTCCTCGCGCAGCACCGGCGGCGCATCGAGGCGGCCACCGCCGCCGCCCGGCTCGCCGGTTACGCCGACCGCGGCCCGGTCCACCTCGGCGGCGCGGACAACGAACCGCCCGCCCCCGGCCAGGTCCTGACCGACCCGCCGTGCGGCTACCGGCTCGCCCCGGAACAGTTCGCGCGGATCCGCGACGAGCTCGTGCTGCACGGCGTGACCGGCACCCGGGACGCGGACGGCTCGGTCGTCGTGGCGCTGCGCCAGTCCCTGCGCAGTCTCGTGCCGCTCCTGCTGGACGGCCGGGCCACCTACCACCTCACGTCCGCCACACCGCTGGCCGCCTGCCCCGGGTCGGGCCGTACGCCGTAACCGGCGGTCCCGGCCGGCCCGTACGCCGTAACCGGATGCCCCCGGGCGGGACGTGGGCCCCGGGCCGCGGGGAGGAACCGCCGCTCCCGCCCCAGCCGCCTACTCCCGCCCCTCCCCAACCGCCTACTCCCGCCCCTCCCCAACCG
>NZ_JOIX01000163.1 GCF_000720175.1 Streptomyces sp. NRRL S-337 | reverse complement strand
CTGGCGCAGCTCCGGGGCGGTCAGCGCGCCGCGTGCGTCGGTCCAGCCGGCCTCGTGGCGGCTGCGGTAGGTCACCACGTGCTTGTGGTGCCAGCCCGGCTCGTCGAATTCCTTCCCGCAGTCCTTCCTCCAGCACTTGTAGACCGGCGTCATCGTCTTGCGTGGCGCGACGTCCGCCTTCTTGCAGTAGGGGCAGTACGGGGTGTCCTTCTCGCCCTTGCCCTTCTCGATCGCCTCGATGACCGACACCCCGAGCAGGACCTCGGAGTCCCACAGGGCGATCACGTCACCCACCGCCAGGTTGTCGCAGTTCGCGACCGTGTCGTCCCAGCTGTAGTGCGTGGCGGGGTTGTCGTCGTAGCCCTCGCCCACCCGCTTGCTCTCGGCCTTCGCCAGCACCAGCCACGCCGCCATGCCGTACATCACCCCGTCATCCCGCGCCGCGCACCCACCTGCCAGGTGCCCTCACGACGCACGTCTGATCAACGTACCGACGCCCACCGACATCCCCGATCCGCGCGAAAAGGACCGCGCGGTACGCACCCGCTCGCAGAGACAGCGAGGGCGGCCGCCTCTCACGCATGACTCGCGGCCCGCCCCGGTCTCCCCATCTCCAGCATGAGAAGGAGGTCTTCAGCATGCCCCAACCCACCGACGCCTTACGCATCGGATCGCTCTGCACCGGCTACGGCGGCCTGGACACCGCCGTCCAGCGGGTCTTCGGCGGCTCGCTCGCCTGGGTCGCCGACAACGACCCCGGAGCGTCCCGCATCCTCGCCCACCACCACCCCCACGTGCCGAACCTCGGCGACCTGACAGGCGTCGACTGGAACAGCTTGGCGCCGGTCGATGTCGTCTGCGGCGGCTACCCGTGCCAGCCGTTCAGCTCTGCCGGCAAGCGGAAGGGAACCGCCGATGCCCGCCACCTCTGGCCCCACATCGCCCGTGCCCTTGGCGTTCTACGACCCCGCTACGCGGTCTTTGAGAACGTCGGCGGCCACCTTCGACTCGGATTCGACACCGTCCTCGCCGACCTTGCCGCCCTGGGGTTCGATGCGGAGTGGTGCGTTGTACGCGCGTCGGAAGTCGGCGCTCCCCACCCCCGGCGCCGCCTCTTCATCGTCGCCACCAATGCCCACGCCCTACGGCAACAACCAGTCGCTGATCCCTGGTGCAGCGGTGCGACGGTCGCTCAACTCGCTCGCGCCGACGCTGCTACCTACCCCAGTCGTGGCGGACTCAACGAACACGGCGAACTTCCGGCCGGACGGGACGCCCTACGGCGAGGGGTACGGGATGACGCTCCTCGATGCGGCCCGACTCCTGTTGCCGACGCCACGCGCATCGGACGGGGAGAAGGGCGGCCCGAACCAGCGCGGCAGCAAGGGGGATCTGGCGCTGCCGGCGGTGGCGCACCGGATTGGGGCCGGTTCGGCCCCGCGATCGAAAGGTGGCAAGCGGTCCTCGGCCGCCCCGCCCCCTGGCCAGTTGACGATCTGGGGCGACTGAACCCGCCGTTCGTGGAATGGCTGATGGGCCTGACCGCCGGCCACGTCACCGACGTACCCGAACTGACCCGAACCCAGCAACTGCGGGCCCTGGGCAACGGCGTC
>NZ_JOIX01000161.1 GCF_000720175.1 Streptomyces sp. NRRL S-337 | reverse complement strand
CCCAACGGTTCGCTGCGGGACATTGCCGGCATCACCAATGCGGCGGGCAATGTGGTCGGCCTGATGCCGCACCCCGAGCACGCGGTGGAGCCGCTGATCGGGACCGGCCGGACCTGAAGGAGGACGAGTACGCGCGGATCCGGGAGATCCTGGGGCGTCGTCCCACTGGGGCGGAGCTGGCGATGTACTCGGTGATGTGGTCCGAGCACTGCTCGTACAAGTCCAGCAAGGTGCATCTGAAGCAGTTCGGGGAGAAGGCGCCCGAGAACGATGCGTTGCTGGTGGGCATCGGTGAGAACGCCGGTGTGGTGGATGTGGGTCAGGGTTATGCGGTGACTTTCAAGGTCGAGTCGCACAACCACCCCTCCTACATCGAGCCTTATCAGGGTGCGGCCACGGGTGTGGGTGGCATCGTGCGCGACATCCTGGCGATGGGTGCCCGTCCGGTGGCGGTGGTGGACCCGCTGCGGTTCGGTGCGGCCGATCACCCCGACACCAAGCGCGTGCTGCCCGGCGTCGTCGCCGGGATCGGCGGTTACGGCAACTGCCTGGGGCTGCCCAACATCGGTGGTGAGGTCGTCTTCGACGCCTGCTACCAGGGCAACCCGCTGGTCAACGCCGGTTGCATCGGTGTGATGAAGCACGAGGACATCCACCTGGCCAAGGCCTCCGGCGCCGGCAACAAGGTCATCCTCTACGGCGCCCGCACCGGCGGCGACGGCATCGGCGGCGTCTCCGTGCTCGCCTCCGAGACCTTCGATGACAGTAAGCCCACCAAGCGGCCCGCCGTCCAGGTCGGTGACCCGTTCCAGGAGAAGCTCCTGATCGAGTGCACCCTGGAGATCTTCGGCGAGAAGCTGGTCGCCGGGATCCAGGACCTCGGCGGTGCGGGGCTCTCCTGTGCCACCAGTGAGCTGGCGTCGGCCGGCTCCGGGGGCATGCGGGTCGAGCTGGACTCCGTCCCGCTGCGCGATGCGACCCTCTCTCCTGAGGAGATCCTCATGAGTGAGTCGCAGGAGCGGATGTGCGCGATCGTCGAGCCGCAGCACGTCGAGCGGTTCATGGAGATCTGCGAGAAGTGGGACGTGATCGCCACCGTCATCGGTGAGGTCACCGACGGCGAACGCCTGGAGATCTTCTGGCACGGCGAGCAGATCGTCGACGTCCCGCCGCGCACGGTCGCGCATGAGGGCCCGGTCTACCAGCGCCCCTACGCCCGCCCCGACTGGCAGGACGCGCTGCAGGCCGACGACGCGGGCAAGCTTCCGCGTCCGGCGGGTGGTGAGGAGCTCAAGCGGCAGGTCCTGCAGCTGGTGGGGCACCCCAACCAGGCGTCCAAGGCGTGGATCACCGACCAGTACGACCGTTTCGTGCAGGGCAACACCGTTCTCGCGCAGCCTGAGGACGCGGGCATGGTGCGGATCGATGCCGACACCAACCTGGGTGTGGCGCTGGCCACGGACGGCAACGGCCGCTACGCCAAGCTCGACCCGTACGCGGGTGCGCAGCTGGCGTTGGCGGAGGCGTATCGCAATGTGGCGGCTGCCGGGGCCAAGCCGTTGGCGGTCTCGGACTGTTTGAACTTCGGTTCGCCCGAGGATCCGGCCGTCATGTGGCAGTTCGCCGAGGCCACCCGTGGTCTGGCCGATGCCTGCCAGATCCTGGGCACCCCGGTGACCGGCGGCAACGTCTCGCTCTACAACCAGACGGGCCAGACCGCGATCCACCCCACGCCGGTGGTGGCGGTCCTCGGTGTGATCGACGACGTCACGCGCCGCACGCCGATCGGGTTCGCCGAGGAAGGCCAGCTGATCTACCTGCTCGGGGACACCCGGGAGGAGTTCGGTGGTTCGGCCTGGTCGCAGGTCGTGCACGAGCACCTGGGCGGTCTGCCGCCGGCGGTGGATCTGGAGCGGGAGCGGCTGCTGGCCGAGATCTTGATCTCCGCCTCCCGCGACGGCATGATCGACGCCGCCCACGACCTGTCCGACGGCGGCCTGATCCAGGCCCTCGTCGAGTCCTGCCTGCGCGGCGGGACCGGTGCCCG
>NZ_JOIX01000160.1 GCF_000720175.1 Streptomyces sp. NRRL S-337 | reverse complement strand
GTATTGGGGGCCGTAGGAGGCGGGGGACGGCTTTTGGGGGGTGGGGCGGAGGTCGTTCGCGGCGGTGAGGGCGGCGGCGGGGTCGATCAGGCCCGCGCCGTAGTCGTCGTCGCGGCCGCCCTGGGGCGTGTCCTGGGCGGTCGACGTGAGCAGGTGGCGGATCTGGGCGGGGCTCAGGTGGGGGTGGGCCGAGCGGATCAGGGCGATGGCGCCGGAGGTGAAGGCCGCGGCGGGGCTGGTGCCCCAGCCGGAGAGGTAGCCGTCGTCGTTGCCGGCCATGAGGATGTCCTCGCCGGGGGCGCTGACCGTGGCGTACCAGTGGCGGGTGGAGAAGTGGGCGCGGTCGCCCTGGTGGGTGACGGCCGTGGTGGCGATGACGCCCGGGTACGCGGCGGGGTAGGAGACGTGGTCGCCCTTGTCGCCGCCGTTGCCCGCGGAGGCGACGACGGGGATGCCCTTGCCGAGGGCGTACTGGATGGCGGCGTCCTCGCGCGGCTCGGGGTGGGCGGACTCGCTGTCGTCACCCAGGGACATGCTGATGACGTCGGCGCCGTGGTCGGCGGCCCAGCGGATGCCGTCGGCGAGTGCGCCGGCCTTCTCCGTGCGGGCGCGTTCGCGCTGCGGGTCGTTGTCCTCCAGGATCACCCGGACCGGGAGGATCTTGGCGGCGGGGGCGATGCCGAGCACGCCGTCCTGGCGGCCGGCGCCGTGGCCGTGGCCCGCGATGACGCTGGCCATGCCGGTGCCGTGCCGGGCCCAGGCCGCATCGCCCGGGCCGGCGCCGAAGCCGACCAGGTCCTTCTCGGGCAGCACCTGGCCCTGGAGGTCGGGGTGGTTGGCGTCGACGCCGGTGTCCAGGACGGCGACCGTGACGCCCTCGCCCTTGGTGGTGCGCCAGGCCTGCTGGGCGTGGACGGCCTGGAGGCCCCATTCCTGGGCGCGGATGGCGTCGGCCCGGGCGGGTACGGCGGGCAGGACGGTGAGCGCGGCGGAGGCCAGGGCGAGGGCGGCCGCGCGCAGCGGGGTCTGCGTCATGGCGCGTCCTCCCGGGGCTGGGTGGGGGTGCCGGCGGCCTTGCGGAAGTCGTTCTCGATGCGGTCGGCGAGGTCCTTGGCGTCGTGGCCGAGGCCCGATTCGGCGGGGGCGGTGGTGGCGCCGGGGCGGACCGCGGCCTCGGCGGGCTGTGGCTCGGTGACGGCGCGGCCGTCGGCGAAGCCGGAGACGGCGTAGACGATCACCGGGACGTCGGTGAGCACCCGGACGGTCCAGCTGGCCCGCTGGGCGCGCCCGAAGCCTTCGGCAGAGGTGCCCTTGGGGGCGTACGGCACCGGCATCAGGTCGGTGCGGTCGGCCAGGCTCTTGGTGCTGAAGCGGGTGTTGAGGGCGAGCATGCCGGCCGGGTCGGTCCGGGTGGTCTGGGCGCCGACGGTGATGACGCTGGAGCGGGTGGCGTCCAGATACGTGGCGCGCAGCAGGCGGACGCAGCCGGCCCGGGCGAGGGCCTGGGCGAGCTTGGGGTCGTAGGCGCCGGTGCAGTCGCTGTCGGGGGCGACCGCGATCCGGGTCCAGGTCCGGTCGGCGCCGCCGGGGCCGACGCCCAGGCCCTCGACGGTGCGGGGGAAGAGGGTGTCGACCGGGGTGTTGCGCCAGGCGTCGCGGCCCTTGGTGAAGGTGGCCTCGGCGGTGGGCGGGGCGTCCTCGGGGTCGTCGGTGAGCCAGCTGCCGGCCGCGGCGCCGCCGAGCAGGCCGATGCCCAGGACGAGGCAGGCCGCGGCGGCGAGCACCCGGCCGGTGGGGCGGCGGCCCGCGGGGAACCGGCGGGTGGGTGCCGGGCCGGCGGCAACTCCCTGTGACGGGTGGGGAGTTGTGCGCCAGGGCTGCCGGCCGGGCGGGGTGGCCGTCGGGCGGGCGGCGGGTGCCTGGGGGCCGCTCCACAGGTTCTGGCTGTTGGCCAGGTGGAAGGCGGCGGTGTCGCGGAA
>NZ_JOIX01000159.1 GCF_000720175.1 Streptomyces sp. NRRL S-337 | reverse complement strand
GGTGTAGACCTTGCCGCGCTCGGCCGGCAGCAGGCCGGCGACCGCCTTGAGCAGGGTGGACTTGCCCGAGCCGTTGGAGCCGATCAGGCCGATGGACTCGCCGCGGTAGGCGGTGAAGGACACGCCCTTGACCGCGTGCACCTCCCGCACGCCAGTGGAGGGCTTGCGGCGGATGATGCGGTTCAGGGCCGCGGTGGCGCTGCCCTTGCCGGCACCCGTGCCGTAGACGCGGTAGACGATGTGCAGATCGTCCGCGATCACCGTCGGGATCCGCTCCTGGGCGGCCGCCGTGGGGCGCACGCCGTTCTTCTCCGCCGTCATGAGCTCAGCCACGTCCGTACCGCTCCTCAGCCTTCCAGAAGTACACATAGCCGCCGATACCGGCCAGCAGCGCCCAGCCGATCGCGAACGCCCAGACGTGCGGCGGCAGTTGCTTCGCCGTGAAGCTGTCGATCAGCGCGAAGCGCATCAGGTCGATGTAGACCGCCGCCGGGTTGGCGTTGAGCAGCAGCTCCACGATCTTCGGGAGGTGCTTGCCCTGGAGGATCACGCTGATGCTGAACATCACGCCGGACGCGTACATCCACGTCCGCATCACGAAGGGCATCAGCTGCGCCAGGTCCGGGGTCCGGGAGCCGAGGCGGGCCATGACCATCGCCAGGCCGGTGTTGAACACGAACTGCAGGGTCAGCGCCGGCAGGACGAGCAGCCACGACCAGGTCGGCAGCTGTCCGAAGCACAGCAGGATGACCCCCAGCACGCCCATGGAGAACAGCAGTTGCTGGAGCTGCGCCAGGCAGAACGAGATCGGCAGGCAGGCCCGCGGGAAGTGCAGCGCCCGCACCAGACCGAGGTTGCCGGAGATCGCCCGGGTTCCGGTCATCACCGAGTTCTGCAGGAAGGTGAAGATGAAGACCCCGGTCACCAGGAACGGGATGAAGTCCGGTACGTGTCTCCTCGTGTCGAGCAGCACACCGAAGATCAAGTAGTAGACGGCGGCGTTGAGCAGCGGGGTGATCACCTGCCAGAGCTGCCCGAGCTTGGCGGTGGTGTACATCGCGGTGAGCCGGGCGGTGGCGAACGAGGTGATGAAGTGCCGCCGCTGCCACAGCTGGCGGGTGTACTCCGGCAGCGAGGGGCGGGCACCGCTCACCGTGAGGCCGTGGCGTTCGGCCAGCGCGCGCAGCTCGGGGTCGGGGGCGGTGCCGGGGGCGGGCGCCCGTTCCGGTGCCGGTGCCGGGGCCGGGGGAGTGAGGGTCTGGGGCATGGGGGCCGCTTTCGCTTGCGTACGGGGGCCGCAGAACGGAGTGCGACGACGGAACGGGTCCGTATCGTCGCGACGCCGACACTAAAGGGAGCTCGCGTCGAAACGCAACCGTAGCGTCGTGACGCTAGGCTCAAGCCATGGCAAAGAACGGCAACGGGAACGACCCCGCGGCGGGCCGGCGTGCCCCGGCGGGCGCCGCGGTACTGCGCGAGGACAAGACCGAGGCGATCCGCGCGGCGGTGTTCGCGGAGCTGGCGGCGGTGGGCTTCGCCCGGATGTCGATCGAGGGCATCGCCCGCCGCGCGGGCGTCGGGAAGACCGCCGTCTACCGGCGGTGGCGCTCCAAGCTGCACCTCGTCCTGGACGTGGTCTCCGCGGTGGCCGCCGCGGGCCTGCCGACCCCGGACACCGGGTCGCTGCGCGGGGACGTACGGATGCTGCTGGAGGTCGCGGCCCGGGCGTTGCGGCACCCGATGGCGTCGCAGATCATCCCGGACCTGCTGGCGGAGGCGGCGCGCAGCCCGGAGCTGGCGACCGCGCTGCAGGCGGCGCTGCACGACAGCCAGGAGGGTGTGGCGGCCGCGGTGGTGGCCAGTGCGGTGACGCGCGGCGAGCTGCCGCAGGACGTGGACACCCGCCTCGCGCTCGACCTGCTGACCGGCCCGCTGTACTGGCGGCTGCTGGTCGTACGCGACGAGCTGCCCAAGGGTTACCTCGACGCCCTGGCGGACTCGGTGGCGGCGGCCCTCGGGGCGGAGTGAGCGGAGTTCCCGGGGGAGCGCGGGGGAGGCGGGGCGGAGTGGGGTCGGCGAGCCTCTGGGCGGGTGAACCCTAGTACTGCAACCGCATGTGGGGGTTGTGGCCTCGGCGTTGGTAGTGGCAGTGGCGGGCTCGGGCTTGGCTGCGTCTGCGGAAGTGTGACCAGTGC
>NZ_JOIX01000158.1 GCF_000720175.1 Streptomyces sp. NRRL S-337 | reverse complement strand
GTCGGCGAGGGGGCGGAGGGGGACGGGGACGTGGGGGGTGGTGCCGATGCCGAGGACGAGGTGGCGGGCGTGGGTGCGGCCGAGGGCTTCGGCTTCGCCGTCGGTGCCGAGTTGGGTGTAGTCGATTTCGAAGATTTCGCGTTCCGGGTTCCAGCGGACGGCGTCGATCTGGTGGCCGAAGTGGAGGGCGGGGAGGTTCTCGCTGACCCAGCGGCAGTAGGCGTCGTATTCGGCGCGGTGGATGTGGAAGCGCTCGGCGAAGTAGAAGGGGAAGAGGCGTTCGCGGGTTTTGAGGTAGTTGAGGAAGGTCCAGTGGCTGGCGGGGTCGGCGAGGGTGACGAGGTCGGCGAGGAAGGGGACTTGGAGGGTGGCGCCGTCGATGAGGAGGCCGGGGTGCCAGTGGAAGGCGGGTCGCTGGTCGTAGAAGGCGGTGCGGAGGTGGGTGAGGGGGTGGGCGAGGGCGGCGAGGGAGAGGTTGAAGGGGCCGATGCCGATGCCGGCGAGGTCGAGGGGCTCGTCGGGGGTGGCGGGGTGGGTGACGGGGGTTTCGGGGGTGCTGCTCATCGGGGGATGTGGCCTTCCACGAGTTTGAGGAGGGTGGTGAGGTCTCCGGTTCGGGTGTGGGGGTTGAGGAGGGTGGCCTTGAGCCAGAGGCCGGTGGGGGTGGTGGCGCGGCCGAGTACGGCCTGGCCGTCGGTGAGGAGGGTGCGGCGGATGGTGGCGAGGGTGGTGTCGTCGGCGCCTTTGGGGCGGAAGAGGACGGTGGTGAGGGTGGGTCGGGAGTGGAGTTCGTAGCGGGGGTGGTCCTCGATGAGGTCGGCAAGGGTCTGGGCGGCGGCGAGGGTGCGGTCGACGAGTTCGCCGAGGCCGTGGCGGCCGAGGGCTTTGAGGGTGACGGCGATTTTGAGGATGTCGGGGCGGCGGGTGGTGCGGAGGGAGCGGTGGAGGAGGTCGGGGAGGCCGGCTTCGGTGTCGTCGTCGGCGTTGAGGTAGTCGGCCTGGTGGGTGAGGGCGGCCAGCGCGCTGGGGTCGGGGACGGCGAGGAGGCCGGCGGCGACCGGTTGCCAGCCCAGTTTGTGCAGGTCGAGGGCGACGGTGTGGGCGCGGGCGAGGCCGGTGAGAGCGGTGTGGTGGGTGTCGCTGAAGAGGAGTGCGCCGCCGTAGGCCGCGTCGATGTGGAGGCGGGCGCCGTGGTGGTCGGCGAGGTCGGCGAGGTCGGTGAGGGGGTCGATGGCGCCGGAGTTGGTGGTGCCGGCGGTGGCGGTGAGGAGGACCGGGCCGGTGTGTCCGGTGAGGTTGGCGAGGCAGGTGTGGACGGCGTCGGGGGTGAGGATGCCGTTGGGGGTGGGGAGGGTGAGGGGCTCGGGGAGGCCGAGGAGCCAGGCGGAGCGGTGGATGGAGTGGTGGGCGTTGGCGCCGCAGACGATTTGGAGGGGGCCGGTGTGGGGTCGTCCCGGGGCGGGGGTGGCCTCGCGGGCGAGCAGGAGGGCGAGTTGGTTGGATTCGGTGCCGCCGGTGGTGATCAGCGCGTCGGGCGCGGTGGCCTGGGGGTAGACGAGCGCGGCGAGGGCGCGGCTGGTGAGGGTTTCGAGGGTGGAGGCGGCGGGGGCCTGGTCCCAGGAGTCGAGTGAGGGGTTGAGGGCGGCCGCGGCGAGGTCGGCGGCGGTGGCCAGGGCGAGTGGGGGGCAGTGCAGGTGGGCGGCGCAGTGCGGGTCGGCGGGGTCGGCGGCGCCGGCGGCGAGGGTGTGGACGAGGGTGCGCAGGGCGGCGTGCGGGCCGGCGCCGTGGTCGGGGAGCAGGGGGTGGCAGGCGTCGTGCACGGCGCGGGCGACGGTGTCCGGGCCGCCGGCCGGGAGGGGGCCGGCGCGGTCCTCGGCGCCGGTGGTGAGGGCTTCGAGGACGATGTCGAGGAGGGGGCGGAGTGCGCGGGGGCCGTGGGTGCCGCCTGCGAGGGCGGTGCCGGCAGGGGGCACAGACATGGGTGTGCTCTTCTGTCAGGGAGGGTTGGGGCTGTGTGCCTGCCCGGTCCGGTGCGGACGAGCTGTTTAGGCGGCCCTAAGTTACTTTCCCTGTACGGCGCGTATCCACCGGTCGCGGTCATACCACCCGTAAGTGGTACGGGTGTACCGCAGGTGTTCGGGTGCGGGGGGCGGGGGGTGGTGCTGTCTCTTATACACATCTGACGCTGCCGACCAAGAG
>NZ_JOIX01000157.1 GCF_000720175.1 Streptomyces sp. NRRL S-337 | reverse complement strand
GAAGACGGCATACGAGATAGGAGTCCGTCTCGTGGGCTCGGAGATGTGTATAAGAGACAGGTTTATAAGGGGTCGCGCGTCGGTTGTTGCGGTGCAGGGCGGGGTTGGCGTCGGGGGTTGGCGTTGAGGGGGAAGTGGGGTGCGGGGTGGCGCGCGGGGGCGGGTTGGGTGCGCCGGCGGGCGCTGGAGTGAACGGAACCATTCCGTCCTGTTGGATAACCCCGCGTTTACAGGGTGGTTACCTGCCGAGCGGCGGCTCGGCGGCTGAGGCTCGACACAATGGGGTGACCTGTCCAGCCGCGCCGGAGGGGGCGACGATGGCGAAGATCCGGGTCGGCGGCCTCGGCCGGCTCCTGATGATCGTCGTGATCGTTGTGGTGGGCCTCGTCGTGGCGTTCGTACCGGCGCTGCCCTTGCCTCCCTTCGTTGGCGCGGGTGTATACGGGGTGGGTGGGCGGGGGGTTTCGGTTTCGGCCTCGCCGGCCGGGTACGTCGACGACCCGCGCGTGGTCGGATACGGCGACCTCGATGCAGTGGGATACGACGGCCTCGATGCGGTCAGGTACCGCGGGCTTGATGCGGTCGGGGACCGCGGTCCTGATGCGCTCGGGTACGGCGCCGGTGAGTCAGGGCGCGGGGCAGGGCGTGAGGCAAGGCGCTTGGGCGAGGCTGGGCCGGCGGCGGGTGAGGGGCCGGTGGTCGGGGATACCTTCGGGCACCCGCATGCTGCCCGGGAGGGTTGTCCGGCGCGGCGGGGCGGGCGGTCCACCGGTTCGTTGTGCGCTCCGGCGCCGTCGGGGAAGGCCGTGTCGACTGCCGCGCCCGTAGGGACCGTTCAGGGCGGGTCGGCGATCAGCGCGCCGAAGACGGGGCGTCAGGCCGTGCCGTTGTCGAGGTCGGGTGAACTGCCGGTCCACCATCTCGTTTTCCGCTGCTGAGAGCTGAGAGCTGCCCCAGGGCCCTCCCCCGGCCCGCGCATCCGACGGAATCCAGCCGTCATCGCTCCGCACCCTTCATGGCGCCTGCCGCGCGATTCGCGCGTGGCGGTGCGGACCCGTACGCGCGCGTGTGCGGCCTCGTGCCGTGCCCGGTCGTCCTGGTTCGTGCCTGCCGTGTGTGTCCGCGTTCTGGGTCGCCGCATTCCGATTCGCTGGAGGCATCTCATGCGTAGGTTCCGAGTCCGTCGCGGTCGTTCCGTCCAGCCGTCCATACGACCTCAACAGGGCAGTTCGTCCCCGCGGGACGCGTCGTCCCGGCAGGAGACGTCGCCCCGGCGGGAGGCGTTGTCCCGGGGGGAGACGTCGTCCCGGCGGGAAGTCGCGCCGTCCCCTGAGGGGCGGGAAGTGCGTGAGGGCCGTGCGGCTCGCCCAGCTCGTTCGGGGCGAGCCGGCCGTCCGCGTCATGTCCGTGCTGATGTCACCGCCTCGGTGGTGGTGTTTCTGGTTGCCGTGCCGCTGTGTGTCGGGGTGGCCGTGGCGTCCGGGGTGCCGGCTGAGTTGGGGCTGGTCACCGGGATCGTCGGCGGGTTGCTCACCGGGTTGCTGCCGGGGAGCAGTCTGCAGGTCAGCGGGCCGGCCGCCGGGCTGACCGTGCTGGTCTACGAGGCCGTGCAGGAGTACGGGCTCGGTGCGCTGGGCGTTCTGGTGCTGAGCGCCGGGGTGCTGCAGCTGGTGATGGGGGCGCTGCGGCTGGGGCGATGGTTCCGGGCGATCTCCGTCGCGGTCGTTCAGGGGATGCTGGCGGGCATCGGGCTGGTGCTCATCGCCGGGCAGGTGTACGCGCTGGTGGATGCCAAGGCGCCGGGCAACGGGCCGGCGAATCTGGGCGGGCTGCCGGACCTCGCGGTGGACACCATCGGGTCCGACCCGGCATTGCTGGCGCTGGCGGTCGGGGCGTCCACGCTGGCGGTGCTGGTGCTGTGGCCGAAGTGGCGGCGGGCGGCGCGGGTGCTGCCCGCGCCGCTGGTCGCGGTGGCGCTGGCCACCGTCGGCGTGGCGGTGCTGGATCTGCCGGTGGCGCGGGTCGAGGTTTCGGGGCTGCTGGAAGTGGTCCAGCCGCCGGGTGGGGCGGATGTCGCCCGGCTGGTGGAGGCCGGTGCGGTGGCCGGGGCGCTGGGCACGGTGCTCGCCTTCGCGCTGATCGCCTCGGCCGAATCGCTGTTCAGCGCGGCGGCGGTGGACCGGCTGCACGACGGGCCCAAGACCGACTACGACAAGGAGCTGATG
>NZ_JOIX01000156.1 GCF_000720175.1 Streptomyces sp. NRRL S-337 | reverse complement strand
CTCCGCCGCCCCCTACCGCGCAAATCCCACCCACCCCACGGACCGAAAGTCCCCTGATCTTGGGACCTTCGACTCCCGAACTGCCCGATTTTGCTCTGCGAAGATCAAGTTCGCCAATCCCATATCCGTAGCGCAGCAGTTGCCCCGTCAACATGCGATATGTCCTAGCGATTGAGAGGCTGCAGCCCAGAGGCAAGGCGAACGGAACGAGCGCATGAAGAGGGAGGCGGCCATGGCGTCCGTCACTCCTCTACGCATCCCGCAACCCCACCCTCCACAGCAACGTCTGCCAGGACGCGCGCCCCGGACCGGGCACCCGGGACTCGCCCCTCTGTCGGAAAGGTTGATCGTCGTGGTGTCGACAGCCAAACGCACCCTCGAGATGCGGCTCCTCCTCGGACCGGACGAAGCAGTTCCGGTGGCCGGCCGGTTCAGCTACCGCAGCGACCGCCCGTACGAGGTCGAGGTGGCCTTCATCAGCCGCGGCCGCACGGTCGCCACCTGGGTCTTCGCCCGTGACCTGCTGCTGGTCGGGCTGTACGACGAGGCCGGTGAGGGCGACGTACGGGTGTGGCCGTTCCGCCGGCCGGGCGAGCAGCGTCGGGTGCACATCGAGCTGACCACCGACGACAGCGTCTGTGAACTGACGGTGCGCGCCGCGGAGCTCACCGCCTGGCTGGAGCAGACCGCGGCGATCGTCCCACCCGGCGACGAGAGCCGCTATCTCGACATGGACATGCACCTGGCCCGGCTGCTCACGGGGAAAAGCTAGGGAGGGCTGAAAGGCTGATGGGGGAGACGACGATCAGGACCACAGCGGCAGTAACGGGAACGGCATCAGGAACGGCAACGGGAACGGTGCGGGGGAGCGATGACCCGGGGACGCCGGCAGCGACGCGGACAGATGCAGCTGCGCGGACGAGGGCAGCGGTGCGGACAGATGCGGCTGCTGGAGTGAGGGCAGCGGCCGGGGATGCGGGGGTGACGGCGGTGACTCCGGGTACGCAAGCGATACCTGGGGCGGTCGTGACGGCGGCTTCCGGGGCGGAAGGGACGGCAGCCGCTCGGGCGGCGGCGCCTCCCGCTACCCCCGTCGACGCCACCGGCACTGACCCCCGACCCTCCCCCCGCTCCGTACCGGCGGCACGACGCGGTACGGAACCGGACCCGTCGACCGGCGGCACTGGCGGCACGGGAAGCACCGGCGGCCAGGCCCAGCAGAGTGCGGGCCACGACCCCCGCGTCCACGGATTCCTGCCCGAGCGGCCACCGGTCCGTTCCATGATCGGAACGTGGAGCCTGCTGGACGCCATGGCACGTTCCGCCGCGACCGCACCCGACCGCGAGACCGCCGTCGCACTCGTCGAACGCGCCCATCGCGACGACGTGTTGTCCGCCCTGCGGCAGCGGGTCTCCCGACTCTCGCCGCGCAATGCGGAAGCCGCGGCCATGCGCATCGCCGTGATCGCGGTGGCGTGCGGCTGGTGCGGACTGGACCCGCAGGCGCCGGCCGCACGCGAGGTCGCCGACGAGGCGTTCCTCGAACTGTGGGCGGCCATCGCGCACCGCATCGACCACGACCAGTTCGTCGCCCTGCCCACCCTCGCCCTCCACAACTGGGCCCCCGAGCGCAAGCCCCGCCGCCACATCCCCATCGACCAACTGGCCCGCACCGAACAGCTCGTGCCCATCGTGCGCTGGGCCCCCGAGGGGCAACCGCTCAGCCGCCTGGACCGGCTGATGCTCGCCGCCACCCGCCTGGAGGCACACGGGATCTGGCTGCTGCGGCTCGCCGAGACCCTCGCGGGCCGTTCGCCCGACGACTCCTCCACGCCGACGGCCCTCCGCCGCCTGGTCCGGGTCCAGCACGCACTACGCGCCCAACTCCACGCGGAGGCAGTGAACCTGGCGGCCGCACCGGCCACTCCGCAGCAGCGCGCGGTGCTCGCTGCGCTCGTCGAACAGGGTGCCCTGGAGCCGCCCGTACTCCAGGCCGCCGACGCGGTACTCGGCATCGGCGGCCGCCGCATGGGCGAGGGCCGCCGCCAACTCCTGCGCCGCCATCTCCCGGCCCAGCACCGCGCCTGGCTCAGTGCGATGGACCGGCACTGCGCGCCCGTACGTACCCTCGCCCACCGCGGTGGCCCCGACGCCGCCGTCTACCGCGAGGCCCAGGAATCCCTCATCGCCCTACGCCGCACCTACACCGCCCTGGTCCACACCGCCGCCCGCCCCACCACCCCCCTCCCCACAGCCTGTCTCTTATACACATCTCCGAGCCCCCGAGACGGACTCCTATATCGT
>NZ_JOIX01000155.1 GCF_000720175.1 Streptomyces sp. NRRL S-337 | reverse complement strand
GAGATAGGAGTCCGTCTCGTGGGCTCGGAGATGTGTATAAGAGACAGGCCCAGAGACGTCACGTCCCGACGCGTCGCGCCCGCAGGACGGACAGCAGCAGCCTGCCCCCAACCGCTCGGGCCCCCCTCGGACCGACGCCCCTGCGCAGGCCCCGACCACCCCCGGCGCCCAGGGTCCCGCTGCCACCACCCCCAACACCCCCCACCAGCAGCCGAACCCATACCAGCAGCAGCCCAACCCTCAGCAACAGGCACAGCCCCAGCAGCAGCCCAACCCCCAACATCAGGCACAGCCCCAGCAGCCCAACCCTCAGCAACAGGCGCACCCCCAGCAGCAGCCGTACCAACAGCAGCCGCAGCAGTACGTCCAGGCGCCCCACCAGTTCCAGAACCAGCCGCATCAGCCGGCACCGCAACATCAGCCGACGCCATACCAGCAGCAGCAAGCGCAGCACCAAGCGCCGGTCCCGCAGCCCCCGAACCTGCGCAGCCACATGAACGTCCGTGCCGGCCTGAACGTCCAACCGAACGGCCTGTACTTGCCCTTCCCGCATGACCAACAGGCACTGGAAGCCAGCTTCCCGCGGAACGCGGACGGCACCCCGCGGGCGTTCAACGACCCGTTCCAGCCCTGGGCCCAACTCCAGAACGACGGCGGCACCGAGGTGCTCGGCCGCTCGAACAACTGCGCCGACTGCACCCGCTCCTTCATGGAGTCCTGGTACGGCAACCCGCAGGTGTCCGCTGTGCGCACCTACGACCCCGACGGCCATGGGGGCATCGATCGCCGATCCGGTGAGCGAAACGGCACCGCCAACATTGAGCAGTACGCGGGCACCAATTTCCGCAACTCCGGTCAGAACTCCAAGGACGGCTACGACCGCATAGCCAACGAGCTCCGTCAGGCGGGCCACGGTGCGGCCGCCGCAGTCCTGGTCACCTGGCCCAAGGGTGCCGATGGCACAGGCGGAGGTGCACACGTCTTCAACGCGGTCAACCACAACGGTCGCGTCATCTGGGTCGACAGCCAGTCCGGCGATGTCAGCGAACACCCCATCAATACGGAGGCCGTCGGCGTCTGGCACCTGACCCTCGACGCCAACCGCCAGCCCTTCGACCCCGCCACCCAGCAGAACCAGACCCCTCAGACCCAGCAGCCACACCAGCAACAGCAACAAACCCCCCAGCCCCAACAGCAGCCGCAGAACCAGCAGCAGGCACAGCCACAACCCCAGCCGCAGCCGCAGAACCAGCAGCCGCAGCCGCAGCAGGCACAGCCCCAGCAGCCGCAGCCACAGCAGCAGCCCAACCCCCAGCAGCAGGCACAACCGCAGCACCCCCAGCCCCAGCAGCCCAACCCGTACGCCCAGCAGCAGCCCCATCAGCAGCAACAGCAGCCTGGTCCGTACAACCAGCCCCACCAGCAGCAGCCGAGCCCTCAGGCTCAGCAGCCCAACCCGTACGCGCAACAGCAGCCGCACCAGCAGCAGCCCGGCCCGTACCAGCAGCACCCGTACGCCCAGCAACAGCCACAGCAGCAGCCAAACCCGTACGCGCAGCAGCCGCAGCCGCAACCCCAGCAGCAGCCAAACCCGTACAGCCAGCCGCAGCCGCACCAGCAGCAGCCAAACCCGTACGCCCAGCCGCAGCCCCACCAGCAGCAGCCCGGGCCGTACCAGCAGCAGAGCCCCTACGCTCAGCAGCCGGCCCCGCAGCACCAGCCTGGGCCGTACCAGCAACACCCGCAGCAGAACCCGTACGCCCAGCCCCAGCAGCAGCCCAACCCGTACGCGCAGCAGCCCCACCAGCAGCCGTACGCGCAGCAGCACCCGTATCAGCAACAGCAACAGCCGGGCCCCTACAACCAGCAGCCCAACCCATACCAACAGCACCAGCCGTACGCGCAGCAGCAGCCCAACCCGTACCAGCAGCAGGCACCGCACTACCCCCAGCCGCAGAATTTCCAGAACCCGCAGCACCCGGCAGGCGCACCCGACACCGCGGCCGGCACTTCGCCCACGCCGGATTCCGAGCGACCCCACGACGCCCAGCGTCCCCAGGACGCAGAACGTCCCGAGACTGCCGACCACTCCCCCACCCCGGGGGAGAACTCCCAGGACCGGGACCACGCGCCTGCCGACCAGTCCCACGATTCCCACAAGACTGACCAGGCCGACCAGTCGGAGACGCCTCCCCGGCGGACTGGACGGCCCCACCGACGAGCACCAGCAGCACGTCGAGAACGCCATCCCCAAGGACGACAACGGCGACCCGCAACCCCACCCCGACCCCAACGACAGCAACTGGGTCGACACCATCAACCACCCCGGCCCCGACGCCCCCGGCCGTAACAACAACTGCGTCGATGCCGCCCTGGCCACCGCCGACACCTACGCCGGCAACCCCACCGCCGCCGCCCACCGCACCCCCGACACCCACCCCGACGGCACCCCCTCCGACCGCGGCGAAACCAACGGCCGCAACCGCATCGAAAACACCCTCGGCGCCCCCTTCCACGACTACGGCAA
>NZ_JOIX01000154.1 GCF_000720175.1 Streptomyces sp. NRRL S-337 | reverse complement strand
GGGCAGGGGTCGGGGTCGGCGCAGAGGTAGGGGCAGGGGTAGGGGTCGAGGTCGGCGCAGGGGCAGGGGTCGGGGCAGGCGCAGGGGTGGTGCCTGGTGCGGGGACCTGCGGGGGGTGGGGTGAGCCGGCCGTCCGCACCGGCCCTTGCGGGCCAGCCGCACGTTCCACCCCTCGGAAGCTGGCCGTCATCCGTTCCGCCCCCTGAGGGCCGGCCACCCGTTGCGTCCCCCCGGGATCGCCTACCCGTTCCGCTCCTCGGGGACCAGCCGCCCCTTGCAGCCCCTCGGAAGCGGATACCCGTTTCGCGGCTCGCGGAGCGGACGGCCGTTCTGCTCCCTGGGGGCCGGCTGTGGGGGTCGTGGACCACTGGCTGCTGTCCCAGCGGACGGCTCCGTCCAGGTGACGGGCGAGGTTGGGCAGGGTGGCCTGGCGGTGGGCGGCTGCGCGGAAGGCGCCGAGGAGGAGGGCGGCGTGGCCGTATGCGGGCAGGCCCTTGCCGCGGACGTCGCCGATGATCAGCCGGGTGCTGGAGAGGGTGCGTGCCGCGGCGAAGAGGTCGCCGCCCATTTCCGCCTCCTCCTCGGCCGGCAGGTACAGCGACGCGATCTCCAGAGGTCCGCTGCGGCCGGGCAGCGGGCGCAGCAGGACCTGCTGGGCCACCGCGGCGACCGAACGGCTCTTGATCAGGCGGCGCTCATTGCGGTCCCGGATGACGGCGAAGAGAACGACCAGCGCGGAGACCACTATCAGGGCGGCGATCTGCGCCTCGAGGTTCTCCGTGGAGAGGACGTGGCGCGCCACACCGATGAACACCTGGGCGGCGACCGCGAGCGCCCCGATGGCAGCCGTCAGCCAGGGACCGGCGAAGGCCGCGGTGATCGCGGGGGCCGCGACCAGGAGGGGCCCGAGGTGGATATGGGGCGGCGAGAGAAGGTCGATCGTGCAGACGGCCGCGATGAGGCCGATCGGGAGCAGCACCAGCAGATGACGCAGGTCCCGTCGTCCCCCGAGGAGCGTCAGCCGTCGAGAGGGCATGCCTCATGTTCGCACTGACATGAGAGGAATGCCCGGGTTGCTTCTATATGCACGGTTGGCCTCGTTCCTCTAGGGATGGATCGCATCGCGGGGGCAGAAGCTCGGAGCTCGGAGCTCGGAGACGACTCAGGAGGCGTGGTTGGTCGCTTCCTGGCGTAGGGCCTTGAGGAGGAGGTCGAGGGCGGGTTCGACGGCGGAGCCGGCCATGAGGGGGAGGTGGTCGCGTACGCGGTGCAGGCTGGGGACCTCGTCGGCGGGCAGGGTGCCGTATTCGGCATGCCAGGCCCGTTCGTCCGCCGCACGCTGGGCGGGGGCCAGCAGCAGTACGCCGGCGTCCAGCGCGGCGTGGCCGAGGACCGTGTCGACGAGGGCGTGGTAGTGCCGGACCGCGCTCGCCTCGTCGAAGCCGGCCTGGAGCAGCAGGCCGATGCCGGTGTCCACGGCCCTTTGCTCATGTGGCCGGCCGGTGACGCGGAGGGTGCTGAAGACGGCGATCTGCGGATGGCGGAGTGCGGAGCGGTAGGCACGCAGGCCGAAGTCGCGCAGGTCGGCGGCCCAGTCCCCGCTGAGCGTGAACCCCGTCATGGATTCGCCGATGAGCCGGTCGGCCAGGGCGAGCAGCAGGTCCTCGGTGTTGCGGAAGTAGCGGTAGACGGCGGAGGGATCGGCGCCTAGCGCGGCGCCCAGTTTGCGTACCGTGAACGCCTGCGCACCGTGTGCGTCGATCAGCCGGCAGGCGGTGTCGACGATGAGGTCGGCCGACAGCACCACGCCTGAACTGGTCGGCCGGCGCCGTTTGCGCTCCGTCGGGACCCGGTCGGTCGGGACGCGGTCGGTCGGGTCGCGGTCGGTCGGGACCCGGTCGCGTTCACTGTCTGGCACGCCGAACCTCTTTCTGTGCTCCGCTTTCTGTGCTCCGTTGGGGACGCGCTGTTCCCTTCGGGATCTGCCGCTGAGCCTCGGCCCGGCCCGCCACCGCCCGATGCCTGCCCTGCCGGCGCATCCTCAACCCCCGCCCCTCAGGCCGGGGAGCTCCCTGCTCTTGTCCAGGTCCACGTGTCCGGCGCCTTGTCCAGCTCTTTGGCCTTGTCGATGTCCAGGTCCTTGCCGGGCCCCGGAGTTGGGCCGCAGCAGGGGGCTGTCCCTGCCTCGCCCGGGGGTGCCCAAGGCCCAGTTAATCACCAGCCCTCACCCAGGTTACGTCAACACCGTTGACACAAGCTGGCGGGGGCTGTTTCATCGGCGGACATCAGCGCCCTCGCGGCCCGCTACCGGCGACCCGTACCGGCAGAGCCGCCTCATTGCCGCATCACTGTCGCCACCCCGCCGCCTCACTGCCGCCTCATTGCTGCCTCACTGTCGCCACACGCCGCCTCAAGTCGCCCCATAGCCACCTCATAGCCGCCCCTTAGCTCCCTTGGGGTGAAAGAAAGCCCCTCCCCTCCCCCGGACGCGCCCCGCCCCGACACCGACGG
>NZ_JOIX01000153.1 GCF_000720175.1 Streptomyces sp. NRRL S-337 | reverse complement strand
TCCTCGTCGACGCATAATCGCGCCGCGGTCCGAATTTCGGCATGCCGAAATTGTTCCCGGTGAGGGGCCGTGCAGTAGTGGTGTGCCGCGAGGCGGCGGGATGGTTGTCCGGGGCCGTCGGCTCCGTGGCAACTCGGAGAACACTACACGAGCGGGTGAGGCGCTTCAAACCCGTGCCGGGCGCGGATTTGCGCGGTACTTTGGGCGGCATGACTGCGCATGCGCTCGTACAGCAGTGGTGGCCCGCCTGACGGCGGCCGACCACAGCGCATGCATGACCACGGCCGCCGCCTCGGCGGCCGTTCGCGTTTCTGCTTCTCGTAGCCGGCCGGCGAGGTCGGCGGTCTCGATGCGTACCCCGGGAGCTCCGGGCGTGCGGGAATCGGGAGAGATGACGGATGAGTGAACTGGTGCGAGAGCGGGCCGGCGTGGCCGGGGGCGGCCTGGGGCCGGGTCGCGGCGGTCGCGTGCGGGTGTTCAGCGGGGTGCAGCCGACGGGGCATCTGACGCTGGGGAACTACCTCGGTGCGGTGCGGCGGTGGGTGACGGAGGAGCAGCACCGGGCGGACGCGCTGTTCTGCGTGGTGGATCTGCACGCGCTGACCGTGGAGCACGATCCGGCGCGGGTGCGGCGGCTGAGCCGGCAGGCCGCGTCGCTGCTGCTGGCCGCGGGGCTGGATCCGGAGCAGTGCACGGTCTTCGTACAGAGCCACGTCGATGAGCATCTTCGACTGGCGTACCTGATGGAGTGCACCGCCACCGACGGGGAAATGCGGCGCATGATCCAGTACAAGGAGAAGGCGGCGCGGGAGCAGGCGCGCGGCGGAAGTGTGCGGCTGTCGCTGCTGACGTATCCGACGCTGATGGCGGCGGACATCCTCGCGTACGGGACGGACGAGGTGCCGGTCGGGGACGACCAGACCCAGCATGTGCAGCTGACGCGGGACCTCGCGGTGCGGTTCAACCAGCGGTACGGGGCGACGTTCGTCGTACCGAAGGCGACGCGTCCGCGGGTGGCCGCGCGGGTGATGGATCTGCAGGATCCGACGTCGAAGATGGGCAAGTCGCACGCCCGGACGGCGGGGACCGTCTTTCTGCTGGACGAGCCGGAGGCGGTGCGGAAGAAGGTGATGCGCGCGGTGACCGACGACGGCGATGACGTCGTATACGAGCGGGAGGCGCGGCCGGGGATCGCGAACCTGCTGGATGTACTGGCGGCCTGTACGGACGGGGACCCTGAGCGGCTGGCCGAGGGCTACGCGTCGTACGGGGCCCTGAAGAGGGACCTGGCGGACGCGGTGGTGGAAACCCTGCGGCCGGTGCGCGAACGCCATGCGGAGCTGGCGGCGAACCCGGCGTACATCGACGAAATCCTACGGACCGGGGCCGAACGGGCCCGCGGCTTGGCGAAACCACGGGTGGACGCGGCTTATCGGGCCATGGGGGTGGGGGTTTAAAGGGGGTGGGGATTTAAAGGCGTAGGGGAAGCGGCGTAGCGGTGTAGGCATTCGGGGGCCCGCCCGTAGGGGCGGGGGCCTCGGCGCGCCCCTCCCCTAGTCGTTCCAGGTGTCCCCGTCACCGGGTGCCCCGGGGCGGGGCACCCGGTGACGGGGACAGGTCAGCCGGTGACGGGGAGGGGTCAGCCGTTGCCGGGGACGGGTCAGCCGTTGCCGGTGGCCAGTTCGCGGCTGCGGTCGCGGGCGGCTTCGAGGGCGGCGATGAGAGCGGCGCGGACGCCGTGATTCTCCAGTTCGCGAATGGCGTTGATGGTGGTGCCGGCCGGCGAGGTGACGTTCTCGCGGAGTTTGACCGGGTGTTCGCCGCTGTCGCGGAGCATCACGGCGGCGCCGATCGCGGCCTGGACGATGAGGTCGTGGGCCTTGTCGCGGGGCAGGCCGAGCAGGATGCCAGCGTCTGTCATGGCCTCGACGAGGAAGTAGAAGTACGCGGGGCCCGAGCCGGAGAGGGCGGTCGCGGCGTCCTGCTGGCTCTCGGGGACGCGGAGGGTCTTGCCGACGGTGGAGAAGATCTCCTCGGCGAGGCTGAGGTGGGCGGCGGTGGCGTGGGTGCCGGCGGAGATGACGGACATCGCCTCGTCGACGAGGGCCGGGGTATTCGTCATGACCCGGACGACCGGGGTGCCGGTGGCCAGGCGCTCCTCGAAGTACGAGGTGGGGATGCCGGCTGCGCCGCTGATGACCAGGCGGTCGGTGGGGACGTGCGGGGCCAGCTCGCGGAGCAGGGTGCCCATGTCCTGGGGCTTGACGGTGAGGATCAGGGTGTCGGCGGACTTGGCGGCCTCGGCGTTGCTGACCGCTTCGACGCCGTAACGGTCGTGCAGTTGGGTGGCGCGCTCCTGGCGGCGGGCGGTGACCAGCAGGTCGGAGGGGGCCCAGCCGCCGCGGATCATTCCGCTGAGGAGGGCTTCGCCGATCTTTCCGGTGCCGAGGACTGCGACCTTCTGGGTCATGGTGCCGGTTCGCCTTTCCGCTGCGCTGTGCCGGTGCTGCTTCTACTGGTGCGTGTGGTGGCTGGGGTGGCTGGGGTGGCAGCTGTGCCTTTCGTCCGCCGACCGCCTCCACCCCTGTGCCTGCTGTCGTCATCCTCGCACCGTGGGTTGGCCGCTGGCGGCGCGTTCCGCTGGCTGGACCGGCACGTGGGTGGCCCGACACGTGCGTGGCCCGGCACGTGCGTGGCCCGGCACGTGCGTGGACCCGATAGGTGGGTGGGCCCGGCAGGTGGGGGGCCCGGCAGGTGGGGGGCCCGGCAGGTGGGTGGGCCCGGCACGTGGGTGGACCAGCAGCAGGCCTGTGGCTGGCACTGCGTGACGTGGGCGCAGGCGGGGGATGCGGGAGGGGCCGGGTCATGTGGGGCGAGGGCGGGGCCGGTGGGCGGGGCGCACGTTGAGAGCACACGTCGCGGGGCGCCGGGGCTTTCGCAGGGTGCCGGGGGGCCGGGCGTGGGC
>NZ_JOIX01000152.1 GCF_000720175.1 Streptomyces sp. NRRL S-337 | reverse complement strand
ACACAGTGGACGCGAGCAACTGAGGACAAGCCCTCGGCCTATTAGTACCAGTCAACTCCACACCTTACGGCGCTTCCATATCTGGCCTATCAACCCAGTCGTCTACTGGGAGCCTTACCCCATCAAGTGGGAGGGAGCCCTCATCTCGAAGCAGGCTTCCCGCTTAGATGCTTTCAGCGGTTATCCTTTCCGAACGTAGCCAACCAGCCATGCCCTTGGCAGGACAACTGGCACACCAGAGGTTCGTCCGTCCCGGTCCTCTCGTACTAGGGACAGCCCTTCTCAAGACTCCTACGCGCACAGCGGATAGGGACCGAACTGTCTCACGACGTTCTAAACCCAGCTCGCGTACCGCTTTAATGGGCGAACAGCCCAACCCTTGGGACCGACTCCAGCCCCAGGATGCGACGAGCCGACATCGAGGTGCCAAACCATCCCGTCGATATGGACTCTTGGGGAAGATCAGCCTGTTATCCCCGGGGTACCTTTTATCCGTTGAGCGACGGCGCTTCCACAAGCCACCGCCGGATCACTAGTCCCTACTTTCGTACCTGCTCGACCCGTCAGTCTCACAGTCAAGCTCCCTTGTGCACTTACACTCAACACCTGATTGCCAACCAGGCTGAGGGAACCTTTGGGCGCCTCCGTTACCCTTTAGGAGGCAACCGCCCCAGTTAAACTACCCACCAGACACTGTCCCTGATCCGGATCACGGACCCAGGTTAGACATCCAGCACGACCAGAGTGGTATTTCAACAATGACTCCACACCAACTGGCGTTGATGCTTCACAGTCTCCCACCTATCCTACACAAGCCGAACCGAACACCAATATCAAGCTATAGTAAAGGTCCCGGGGTCTTTCCGTCCTGCTGCGCGAAACGAGCATCTTTACTCGTAATGCAATTTCACCGGGCCTATGGTTGAGACAGTCGAGAAGTCGTTACGCCATTCGTGCAGGTCGGAACTTACCCGACAAGGAATTTCGCTACCTTAGGATGGTTATAGTTACCACCGCCGTTTACTGGCGCTTAAGTTCTCAGCTTCGCCATGACGAATCATGACTAACCGGTCCCCTTAACGTTCCAGCACCGGGCAGGCGTCAGTCCGTATACATCGCCTTACGGCTTCGCACGGACCTGTGTTTTTAGTAAACAGTCGCTTCTCGCTGGTCTCTGCGGCCACCCCCAGCTCACCGTGCAAGACGGATCACCAGAAATGGCCCCCCTTCTCCCGAAGTTACGGGGGCATTTTGCCGAGTTCCTTAACCATAGTTCACCCGAACGCCTCGGTATTCTCTACCTGACCACCTGAGTCGGTTTAGGGTACGGGCCGCCATGAAACTCGCTAGAGGCTTTTCTCGACAGCATAGGATCATCCACTTCACCACAATCGGCTCGGCATCAGGTCTCAGCCTTAACGAGGGACGGATTTGCCTACCCCTCGGCCTACACCCTTACCCCGGGACAACCACCGCCCGGGCTGGACTACCTTCCTGCGTCACCCCATCACTCACCTACTACAAGTCTGGTTCGTCGGCTCCACCACTCCCCTACGCTCCGAAGAGCTCAGGGCGGCTTCACGGACTTAGCATCGCCTGATTCAATGTTTGGCGCTTCAAAGCGGGTACCGGAATATCAACCGGTTGTCCATCGACTACGCCTGTCGGCCTCGCCTTAGGTCCCGACTTACCCTGGGCAGATCAGCTTGACCCAGGAACCCTTAGTCAATCGGCGCACACGTTTCCCACGTGTGTATCGCTACTCATGCCTGCATTCTCACTCGTGAACCGTCCACAACTCGTTTCCACGGCTGCTTCACCCGGCACACGACGCTCCCCTACCCATCACAGCAGACGTTGGTCCTAATGCTGCAATGACATGACTTCGGCGGTGTGCTTGAGCCCCGCTACATTGTCGGCGCGGAATCACTTGACCAGTGAGCTATTACGCACTCTTTCAAGGGTGGCTGCTTCTAAGCCAACCTCCTGGTTGTCTCTGCGACTCCACATCCTTTCCCACTTAGCACACGCTTAGGGGCCTTAGTCGATGCTCTGGGCTGTTTCCCTCTCGACCATGGAGCTTATCCCCCACAGTCTCACTGCCGCGCTCTCACTTACCGGCATTCGGAGTTTGGCTAAGGTCAGTAACCCGGTAGGGCCCATCGCCTATCCAGTGCTCTACCTCCGGCAAGAAACACACGACGCTGCACCTAAATGCATTTCGGGGAGAACCAGCTATCACGGAGTTTGATTGGCCTTTCACCCCTAACCACAGGTCATCCCCCAGGTTTTCAACCCTGGTGGGTTCGGTCCTCCACGAAGTCTTACCTCCGCTTCAACCTGCCCATGGCTAGATCACTCCGCTTCGGGTCTTGGGCACGCTACTCAACGCCCTATTCGGACTCGCTTTCGCTACGGCTTCCCCACACGGGTTAACCTCGCAACATACCGCAAACTCGCAGGCTCATTCTTCAAAAGGCACGCAGTCACGACTGCATGTGCAAGCACATACAGCGACGCTCCCACGGCTTGTAGGCACACGGTTTCAGGTACTATTTCACTCCGCTCCCGCGGTACTTTTCACCATTCCCTCACGGTACTATCCGCTATCGGTCACCAGGGAATATTTAGGCTTAACGGGTGGTCCCGCCAGATTCACACGGGATTTCTCGGGCCCCGTGCTACTTGGGTGTCTCTTAAACGAGCCGTTGATGTTTCAGCTACGGGGGTCTTACCCTCTACGCCGGACCTTTCGCATGTCCTTCGCCTACATCAACGGTTTCTGACTCGTCCCACAGCCGGCAGACTGTAGTAAAGAGATCCCACAACCCCGCACTGGCAACCCCTGCCGGGTATCACACCAATACGGTTTGGCCTCATCCAGTTTCGCTCGCCACTACTCCCGGAATCACGGTTGTTTTCTCTTCCTGCGGGTACTGAGATGTTTCACTTCCCCGCGTTCCCTCCACACTGCCTATGTGTTCAGCAGCGGGTGACAGCCCATGACGACTGCCGGGTTTCCCCATTCGGACACCCCCGGATCAAAGCTCGGTTGACAGCTCCCCGGGGCCTATCGTGGCCTCCCACGTCCTTCATCGGTTCCTGGTGCCAAGGCATCCACCGTGCGCCCTTAAAAACTTGGCCACAGATGCTCGCGTCCACTGTGCAGTTCTCAAGCAACGACCAGCCACCC
>NZ_JOIX01000151.1 GCF_000720175.1 Streptomyces sp. NRRL S-337 | reverse complement strand
GTCCTCGCCGAGATCCAGGACGGCACCTTCGCCAACAACTGGATGGCGGAGTACCAGGCCGGTCTGCCGAAGTACAACGAGTACAAGAAGGCCGACGAGGACCACCTGCTGGAGACCACCGGCAAGAAGCTGCGGAAGCTGATGAGCTGGGTCGACGACCAGGCGTGAGCCCGGTGGACAGGGGGTCGCGAACACTCGCGGCCCCCTCGTCCGTATGACCGGCCGCGCACCGCGCGGCGCCTTGTCCACCGCGTAGAACCACGCACGGGTGATCCTTCCGCAACGGCACAGGACGCGCCCCCCACCGCCACTACACTGCCCATCACAAGCGCGTTCAGGCTCACAACGTCGTGCGTCTTCCACGCGGCTTTCCCCCTTCACCGCCTTCGGCCGTCGGGACGGCCGTCCGCGAAGGACTAGTGAGGACTGAAGACCACGTGAGCTCGAAACCTGTCGTACTGATCGCCGAAGAGCTGTCGCCCGCCACCGTCGACGCCCTCGGCCCGGACTTCGAGATCCGGCACTGCAACGGCGCGGACCGTGCCGAGCTGCTCCCCGCCATCGTCGACGTCGACGCCATCCTGGTGCGCAGCGCCACGAAGGTGGACGCCGAGGCGATCGCCGCCGCCAAGAAGCTGAAGGTCGTCGCCCGCGCTGGCGTGGGCCTGGACAACGTCGACGTCTCCGCCGCCACCAAGGCCGGCGTGATGGTCGTCAACGCCCCGACCTCCAACATCGTCACCGCCGCCGAGCTCGCCTGCGGTCTGCTGGTCGCCACCGCGCGGAACATCCCGCAGGCCAACACCGCGCTCAAGAACGGCGAGTGGAAGCGCAGCAAGTACACCGGCGTCGAGCTCAGCGAGAAGACCCTCGGCGTGGTCGGCCTCGGCCGGATCGGCGTCCTGGTCGCCCAGCGCATGTCGGCGTTCGGCATGAAGGTCGTCGCCTACGACCCGTACGTCCAGCCGGCCCGCGCCGCGCAGATGGGCGTCAAGCTGCTGACCCTGGACGAGCTGCTGGAGGTCTCCGACTTCATCACCGTCCACCTCCCCAAGACGCCGGAGACCATCGGTCTCATCGGCGACGAGGCGCTGCACAAGGTCAAGCCGTCGGTCCGGATCGTCAACGCCGCGCGCGGCGGGATCGTCGACGAGGCGGCGCTGGCCACCGCGCTCAAGGAGGGCCGGGTCGCCGGCGCGGGCCTGGACGTGTACGCCGTCGAGCCCTGCACGGACTCCCCGCTGTTCGAGTTCGACCAGGTCGTGTGCACCCCGCACCTGGGCGCCTCGACGGGTGAGGCGCAGGAGAAGGCCGGTATCGCGGTCGCCAAGTCGGTGCGGCTGGCGCTGGCCGGCGAGCTGGTGCCGGACGCGGTCAACGTCCAGGGCGGCGTGATCGCCGAGGACGTCAAGCCCGGCCTGCCGCTGGCCGAGCGGCTCGGCCGGATCTTCACCGCGCTGGCCGGCGAGGTTGCGATGCGGCTCGACGTCGAGGTGTACGGCGAGATCACCCAGCACGACGTCAAGGTGCTCGAACTCTCCGCGCTCAAGGGCGTGTTCGAGGACGTGGTGGACGAGACGGTGAGCTACGTCAACGCCCCGCTGTTCGCGCAGGAGCGCGGCGTCGAGGTGCGGCTGACGACCAGCAGCGAGTCGCCCGAGCACCGGAACGTGGTCACCGTGCGCGGCACGCTCGCCGGCGGCGAGGAGGTGTCGATCTCCGGCACGCTCGCCGGCCACAAGAACGTGCAGAAGATCGTGGCGGTCGGGGAGCACTCGATCGACCTCACGCTCGCCGACCACATGGCGTTCATGCGCTACACCGACCGCCCCGGCGTCGTCGGCACGGTCGGCCGCATCCTGGGCGAGGCGGGCATCAACATCGGCGGCATGCAGGTCTCCCGGGCCGACGTCGGCGGTGAGGCGCTGGTCGTGCTGACCGTCGACGACACCATTCCGGCGAACGTGCTCAACGAGATCTCCGAGGAGATCGGCGCGACGTCCGTGCGCGCGGTGAACCTCGGTCACTGACCGGACGGTCTTCGCAGGTCAACGGGCCCGGCTCCCGCTTCGGCGGGGTCCGGGCCCGTTCGCGTGCCGGCATCGTACGGACGCCACGCGGCCGCGGCCCGTGCGGCTGACCGGTCCGAGCATTCCCGAGCATTCACCCGAATGGCGTAGCGAGGGTGGGCCCGCGGGAGCCGGGAGGGGGCTCCTGGGGCCGCCCGGCCCGGCACCTCACGAGCCTCCCGAGTCGCAACCCGGAAGCGGGCGTCGCGCAATGGGAACTGTGCGTGCCGCACCGGCGCGTGCGGAAGGAGCAGGACCCATGAACGCACCTCTGGGAGACACCCCGCAGACGCTGACCGGCCTGCACGTGGTCGACGTGAGCGGCGCGAAGGTGGGCATGGTGCAGCAGGTCTACCGGGACGACGCCACCAACGAGCCCGAGTGGATCACCGTGCGCACCGGGCTGTTCGGCATGAAGGAGAGCTTCATCCCGCTCGCCGGGGCCCGCCGGACCGGCGACGAACTGCACGTTCCGCACACCAAGGAGACGATCAAGAAGGCCCCGCGGATCGACGCCGACGCCCACCTCGACCCGTCCGAAGAGACCGAGCTGTACCGCCACTACGGGCTGATCCGGCCGGTCGGCGCGGAACCCACGGCCCGTCCGGGCACGGACCTCACGGGCAGCCAGGGCGCACCGGAGACCGCCCGCGGCGAGCCGGGTGGCACGAACGCGGCGCGGCCCGCCGCGCCGCGCCCCGAAACGGAGGCCGGCGGCCCGGCGCGGACGCCCGCCGAGCGCAACAAACTCTTCGAACGGCCGATGGCCGGCGCCGGAGCGGGGGACCGCACCCGCGAAGCCCGTCCGGACGCCGACACCCGTCGCGACACCGAGCAGACGCCCGAGGCCACGCCCCCTGAGGACCGGAAGCGGAGCGGCGGCGCGGAGGGGCCCGGCACGGAGGGGGCCCGCTGAGCCGGGTCCCGGGGCCCGTGCCCCAGGAGGGCGCCGGGGGACCCGCCCCCCGGACCCGCCCCCCGGACCCGCGCCCGGGGGCCCGCGCCTGGGGACCTGCGCCCCGGGGGCCTGCGGGTCGCGTGCGGGCAGAAGCCCGCACGCCCGCACGCCACATGCGCGTAGACGTACGTATAAGACACCTGTCTGGTACGGACGTATGCCGGCGATTAGGCTGCCGCCATGGGACACCGTGAAGATCTTCTGGAAGGCGCCAAGCGCTGCCTGCTGGAGAAGGGGTACGCGCGCACCACCGCCCGCGACATCGTGGCCGCCTCCGGCGCCAACCTCGCCTCCATCGGCTACCACTACGGCTCCAAGGACGCCCTGATGCGCCAGGCCGTGATCGCGTCCAGCGAGGAGTGGGGCATGCGCATGGCCGAGGCGCCGGCCGCCGCGGAGGGCGCGCGGACCTCCGCCGATCCGCTGGAACGGTTCGCCGAGACCTGGGACCGGGTGCTCCAACACATCGCCACCGAACCGGAGTTCATCGCCGCCCAGGTCGAGGTGCTGGGGCTGCTCCCGCGCGACGAGGGCCTGCGGGAGGCGATCGGGGCCGTACTCCCGGAGGGCGGCGAGGGGCTGGTCGCGCTCTTCGAGGGCGTCCCCGACACGGAGGTCGACGCGGAGGCGGCCCGCATCGTCGGCTCCTTCTACCAGGCCCTCCTCACAGGCCTGATGGTCCAGTCCCTGGTCACACCGGACGCGCTCCCCACGGGGCACGACCTGGCGGCAGCGCTGCGGCGCGTCACGACGGGGCGGGTTCTCTGACCCCCACGTACCTGGCTTTCCCGCCGCGGGTCGTCTCGCCGTTGCGCTTTGCGGCGCCGCGTACGTGGCTGTCTTTCCCGCCGCGGTGGTTTCTCGCCGTTGCGCCTGCGGCGGGCTGGGTGGGTGTCGGGTGCGGTGACGGGCCTGCGGGGCCGGTGTTTGGGACTGCTGTCGCTTTACGTCCCAAACA
>NZ_JOIX01000150.1 GCF_000720175.1 Streptomyces sp. NRRL S-337 | reverse complement strand
GATCCACCGAGCCCCCGATCCACCGATCCGCGGAGCCCCGAGCCCTCGGTTGCCCGCGGGCGGTTCCAGGGTTCCACGGTTGCGCTCGTCGCGGCCGTCGGCGCCTTGACCTCCCGTTTCGGCCGGTCCTGGCTCTGTAGGCTTCAGAATGAGGCTCGCACTGGTGGGGACGGCGGAGCTGCGTGCCGGTGGAGAGATACGGGACGAGCGGAGGCGGGGTAGATGGACGAGGCGGCGGCTGATGCCTACCTGGAGCGCATCGGGGCAGTGCGGCCCGGGGTCCCTGATGCGGGGGCGTTGGCTGCGCTGCATCTCAGGCATCTGAGGGCGGTGCCCTTCGAGAACCTCGCCATCCACCTCGGTGAGGAGATCGTGCTGGCTGAGCAGCCGCTGCTGGACAAGATCGTCGGTGCCCGGCGCGGTGGGTTCTGTTACGAACTCAACGGTGCGTTCGCCGGGTTGCTGCGGGCCCTCGGGTACGAGGTCGAGTTGTTGTCGGCGCGTGTGTTCGGTGCCGAGGGACGCCTCGGCATCCCGTACGACCACCTTGCGCTGCGGGTCCACACGCCGAGCGGGCCGTGGCTGGCGGATGTCGGCTTCGGCCGGCACAGCCACCTTCCGCTGCGCTGGGACAGCCGCGAGGAGCAGGCCGATCCCGGTGGGACCTTCCGGCTGGAGGAGACGGCGGAGGGGGACGTGGACGTACTGAGGGACGGCTCGCCGCAGTACCGGCTTGAACAACGGCCGCGTGCGCTGGCGGACTTCGAGGTCGGCTGCTGGTGGAACCGCACCTCGCCGACCTCCCACTTCACCCGGTCCCTGGTGTGCTCACGGCTGACCGAGACCGGCCGGATCACGCTCTCCGGCCGCACACTCGTGATCACCGGGGCGGACGGTGTGCGGGAGGAACGTGAGCTGGCGGCGGGAGAGGTACTGGCCGCCTATCGGGAGCACTTCGGGGTGGTGCTGGACCGGGAGCCGGTGGTGGGGGCCGCGGCTGGGTGAGAGCCTCCCTCCGCCGCCTCCGCCGCCTCCGCCGCCTCCGCCGCCTCCGCCGCCTCCGCCGCCTCCGCCGCCTGGCGGTGGGCGGGGCGGGCCCGTAGGAGCGGTCGGCCGGAGCAGGCGGGCAAACCGGTGTCAGGCGGGTCAGGCGGGTCGGGCGGAGCAGGTGGGCAATCCGGTGTCGGGCGGGCATACCGGTGGCAGCGTGGCCGGCCGTGGAGCAGGCCAGGGGCATGCCGGTGGTGTTACTCGGCCTCGCGCCAGCCCTCGAACTCCGCCACGAGGTCGTCCAACCGTGCCGGGTCGTGGCGGGCGTCCGGATCTTCGACCACCACCAGCCACTGGGCGTCCTCGGCGTCGTCCTCGCCGGCCAGGGCGTCCCGTACGAGCTGGGGCTCCTCGGTGACGCCGAAGCGTTCGACGAGGGCCTCGGCGACCTCCTCCGCGGCGTCGCGGTCGGGCAGGACCAGGACGTGGCGCACCTGCACGGGGGAGGGCGTCGGGGCGGAGGGAGACGCGTGGTGCTCGCGGTGAGTGCGATGCTGGGGGGCGGCGGCGTGGTCGTTCATCAGGCCATTGTCCCCGTCGGGAGCCCGGCTCTCGGTGCGCGGGTCCGTACGTCACGCCGAGACCTCGACGTCAGGGCCCTGGTGACGTCTGGGCCGTAGTGACGTCTGGGCCGTAGCGACGTGAAGGCCGTAGCCACGTCAGGGCCCTGGCGGAGCGGACCGGGGGCGGGCCGGGCGGCGTTGTCGGTGGGGCGTGGGATGCTGGATCGCGATGGCCAGGAAGACAGCTAACGACGATTTGCTTGCCCCCGTGACGATCGCGGTGGGGCAGGAAGACCTGCTGCTGGAGCGTGCGATGCAGCAGGTGGTGGCGGCTGCCCGCGCGGCCGATGCGGACACCGATGTGCGCGACCTCACCCCCGACCAGCTCCAGCCCGGCACCCTCGCCGAGCTGACCAGTCCCTCGCTGTTCGCCGAGCGCAAGGTCGTGGTGGTGCGCTCGGCCCATGACCTGTCCGCGGACACGATCAAGGACGTCAAGGCGTATCTCGGCTCGCCCGCGGAGGAGATCACGCTCGTGCTGATGCATGCCGGCGGCGCCAAGGGCAAGGGTCTGCTCGACGCCGCCCGTAAGGCAGGGGCGCGGGAAGTGGCCTGTCCCAAGATGACGAAGCCGGCCGACCGGCTGGCGTTCGTGCGGGGGGAGTTCCGTACGGTCGGGCGGTCGGCGACGCCCGAGGCGTGCCAGTCGCTGGTCGATGCGATCGGCAGCGATCTGCGGGAGTTGGCCTCGGCGTGTGCGCAGCTCGTCGCCGACATCGAGGGCACGATCGACGAGGCGATCGTCGGGCGGTACTACACGGGTCGGGCCGAGGCGTCGAGCTTCACCGTCGCGGACCGTGCCGTCGAGGGCCGGGCCGCCGAGGCCCTGGAGGCGCTGCGCTGGGCGATCGCGACGGGTGTCGCGCCCGTCATGATCACCAGCGCGCTCGCCCAGGGCGTCCGGGCCATCGGCAAGCTGGCCTCCGCGCCCCGCGGCGCCCGCCCCGGCGACCTCGCCCGCGAACTGGGCATGCCGCCGTGGAAGATCGACCGGGTACGGCAGCAGATGCGAGGTTGGTCGGCGGACGGTGTGGCGACGGCGCTGCGCGCGGTGGCGGCGGCCGATGCGGGGGTCAAGGGCGGCGGGGACGACCCCGAGTACGCCCTGGAGAAGGCAGTCGTGACGATTGCCCGGGCGGCGCGGTCCCGCTGAGGCGCGTACTGCTGCGGCAGGGGCCTGCTGGGGCGTGGTCCCGCTGAGACCCGGTGCTTGGAATTGCACCGGGGAATTCCGTTTGTCTCCCGTCACCAGCCCCGACCAGCCCAGCCCCGCCTACCCCCCCGCCCAGCCCAGACCCGCCTACCCCGCCCAGCAGACCCGCCTACCCCGCCCAGCCCCGCTCGGCTCAGCGTGCGTTCTGCAGGCGTTTGAGGGTCTCCGTCGCGCTGGTTTTGAGCATCGTTGCGACCTCGTCGGAGGTGGGCTGCTTGCCGGAACTGCCGCTTGAGGCGTAGCTCGACCACGTCGACTGGTAGGTCATCCAGCCGTCCCGCACCCCGAGGATCACGTAGGAACCGCTGTCACTGCTCATGTCGTTCCGCGTCACCAGATAGGCCTCGTCGCCGATGCCCGGAACGGACTCGACCTTGTAGCCGACGGAGGTCTCCTGCTTCTCGTACGCACGGTAGTTGTCGGCGAATTCCGGTGCCGGGTCGGCCTTCCGGTGCAACGTGGCGCTGGTGTAGAGCCAGGTCGAGGAGTAGGTGGCGGAGCTCGCGTTCTCCTGCTCCAGTGAAACGTTGCACCACATGGTGTCCATCGACTTCTGCCGGGCCCCGCTGTGCTGGGGGTTGGCGTCCTTCGAGGAGGAGCCGGTGTTCGCCTTGGTCTTGTAGTGGGCGTTCTCGAAGGGCGTCATCGAGGTGGCCGCACACAGGTCATCGGTGTAGGCGTAGCCCGCGAGGTCGGCGCTGGGCTCGGAGGAGAAACCTCCGGTGGCGAACAGCAGCGAACCCCAGATCGCGGAGGCGGCGACCGCCCCACCGATCGCCCACAGCCAGCCGGAGACACCGCGGCCGACGCCACTGCCGCCGCCATTGCCGCTGGGGCTGCCGCCGGGAACACCGCCCGTCCCGGCGGGTGCACCGGGCGCACCCATGCCCGCCGGCGGGTAGCCGTAGTGGCCGACGGGTGGCTGCGACGGCGGTTGCACCGGCGGCTGCATCGGCGCCTGCTGCCCGGCGGCCGGATCCGGTTGGCCGGGCACGGGATTCTGCTGGGCGTAAGGATTCTGCTGCACGGGCACCGGATTCTGCGGTGGTGCCGGGGCCTGGCCGTAAGGGTTGGGCTGCGGCAGGCCGTACGGCTGAGAGGGCTCCCCCGGGGTGGACATGGCGGCAGAGTAGCGGACCGGCCACCCACGGGCCCCGGCCGGCGGACGCCCCCTACGACGAATAACCCCACGACAGCGGAGACGCGTCTGCACACGTCGCTACGACGCGATGGCTCCAGCTCTACGACGCCATGGCTCCAGCTCTACGACGAGATGGCTCCGGCTACGACGAGATGGCTTCGGCTCTACGACGGGTTGCTCCCGGCTCTACCACGAGGTGGCCCCACCCCGGATCCCACCCAGGACCCCACCCCAACCGCCGCACCAGCCCCTACCTGTCTCTTATACACATCTCCGAGCCCACGAGACGGACTCCTATCTCGTATGCCGTCTTCTGCTT
>NZ_JOIX01000149.1 GCF_000720175.1 Streptomyces sp. NRRL S-337 | reverse complement strand
CCCCTACGGGACCTCCCCCACGCCCACCCCCACCCACCTCCCCTTTCCCCCCAACGGGAGGGGACAGACCGGAGGACGAAGTCTGTAGGGCTGTCACCGCAGCCGACACCCACCCAGCCCGCCGCAGGCGCAACGGCGAGACGACCCGCGGCGCCGCAGTCAGGTGCGTGGGAGGCGCCGCAAAGCGCAGCGGAACGGGTACGTGGGGAACGACACAAAGGTCACGGCGGGAGAGCCGAGTACGTGGGCGGTATCCGGAATGACTGGTTCCGTTCTCCCAGGTCGGAAAGGTCACGGGCCCTTGCGATATGCGGCGGAACGCCGCCGTCGCTTTGCATCAGGTCTGCAACAGGGCTGGCCCGATCCCGCACCTGCCCTATGGGACGGGCCCCTGGGCCGTGCACACTGCCCGGTATGAATGAGTGGCCCAACGGATGGTCCGGCGACCGGAACGGCAACGGATACGGGCGCGGCAGCGGTGCCGACCCGGAGGGTGCGCGTGCCATGCCCCAGGTGCGGCGTGACGCGGCCCCCGGCTATCAGCGGCAGGAGCCCCCGCTGCCGCCGTCGATGTCCCCGCGCAGGGGCGCGACCGTGCCGCCGCAGCAGTCCCAGGGCTACGACGACGCGTACGACGGTTACAACACCGGCCAGGTCTACGGAGGCGGTGGCGGCGGTGGCGGCCGCTACGACGACGGACACGGCGGCGGGCGGCCGCGGCCGCGCTGGGGGCGGCGCATCAAGTGGACGATCATCACCGTGGTCGTCGTCCTGGCGGTCGCCTCGGTCGCCACGTACTTCTGGGCCGACGGCAAGCTCCGCCGCCAGGTCGACCTCAGCAAGGTCATCGACCGGCCGGAGACCGGCGACGGCACGAACTACCTGATCGTCGGCTCGGACAGCCGCGAGGGCATGTCCGCCGAGGAGAAGAAGAAGCTGCACACCGGCTCCGCCGAGGGCAAGCGCACCGACTCGATGATGATCCTGCACGACGGCAGCAACGGCCCCACGCTGATCTCGCTGCCGCGTGACTCGGACGTCGAGATACCGTCCTTCGTCGGCTCGGACTCCGGCAAGAAGTACCCGGGCACCGGACGGCACACCAAGCTCAACGCGGCCTACGCCGAGGACGGCCCGGAGCTGCTGGTGCGCACCGTCGAGGCCAACACCCATCTGCACATCGACCACTACGTCGAGATCGGCTTCGCCGGCTTCGCCAACATCGTGGACGCCATCGGCGGTGTGGAGATGGACATCCCCAAGGCATTCAAGGACAAGTGGTCCGGCGCCGACTTCCCGGCCGGCAAGCAGACCCTCAACGGCCAGCAGGCGCTCGCCTTCGTCCGCACCCGGCACGCCTTTGCCGGCAGTGACCTGGACCGGACGAAGAACCAGCAGAAGTTCCTGTCGTCGCTGGCCAGCCAGACGGCCACGCCGAGCACCGTGCTCAACCCGTTCAAGCTCTACCCGGTGATGGGTGCCGGCCTGGACACGCTGATCGTCGACAAGGACATGAGCCTGTGGGACCTGGGCGAGATGTTCTTCGCGATGAAGGGCGTGACCAGCGGTGACGGCAAGTCGATGAACATGCCGATCTCCGGCTCCAGCGGCGGCAACCTGGTGTGGGACAAGGCCAAGGTGCAGCAGCTGGTCCAGCAGCTGAACAACGACGAGAAGGTCACCGTCAGCAGCAACTGACGCGGGGCCGCACACGGGAAGGGGCCCGGACCGCGAGTGCGGTCCGGGCCCCTTCCCGTGTGTGGTGGGCCTACTGGGGCAGGTTGCGCGCCATCACGATGCGCTGGACCTGGTTGGTGCCCTCGTAGATCTGGGTGATCTTGGCGTCCCGCATCATCCGCTCCAGCGGGTAGTCGCGGGTGTAGCCGTAGCCGCCGAGCAGCTGGACCGCGTCCGTGGTGATCTCCATGGCGGCGTCCGAGGCGTAGCACTTGGCCGCGGCGCCGAAGAAGGTGAGGTCCTCGCCCTTGCCGCCGGCCGATATCCGCTCGGAGCGGGCCGCCGCGGCGTAGGTGAGCTGACGGGCCGCCTCCAGCTTCATCGCCATGTCGGCGAGCATGAACTGGACGCCCTGGAAGTCGCCGATCGGCTTGCCGAACTGCTTGCGCTCCTGGACGTAGCCCTTGGCGTAGTCCAGCGCGCCCTGGGCGATGCCGAGCGCCTGGGCCGCGATGGTGATGCGGGTGTGGTCCAGGGTCTTCATGGCCGTGGCGAAGCCGGTGCCCTCCTCGCCGATCATGCGGTCGGCGGGGATGCGGACGTTGTCGAGGTAGACCTCGCGGGTCGGGGAGCCCTTGATGCCGAGCTTCTTCTCCGGGGCTCCGAAGGAGACGCCCTCGTCGCCCTTCTCGACGACGAACGCCGAGATGCCCCGGGAGCGCTTCTCCGGGTCGGTGACCGCCATCACCGTGTAGTACTCGCTGACGCCGGCGTTGGTGATCCAGCGCTTGACGCCGTTGAGGACGTAGTGGTCGCCGTCCCGGACGGCCTTGGTCTTCATGCCGGCCGCGTCGGAACCGGCGTCCGGCTCGCTCAGGCAGTACGAGAACATCGCGTCGCCGCCGGCGAGCGGGCCGAGGTACTTCTTCTTCAGCTCCTCGGAGCCGGAGAGGATCACCGGCAGCGAACCGAGCTTGTTGACGGCCGGTATGAGGGAGGACGAGGCGCAGACCCGGGCGACCTCCTCGATGACGATGACGGTCGCCAGCGCGTCGGCGCCGGCGCCGCCGTAGGACTCCGGTACGTGGACGGCGTGCAGGTCGTTGGCGACCAGCGCGTCGAGCGCCTCCTGTGGGAAGCGGGCCTCCTCGTCCACGGCGGCGGCGAACGGCGCGATCTTCGCCTCGGCGAGCGAGCGCACCGACTCGCGGAGCATGTCGTGCTCCTCGGACGGTCGGTACAGATCGAAATCAGCGGTTCCCGCCACTAACTCTCACTCCCCTGAGCTCCGGCAGCGCTAACTACCGTTAAGTAACCCTTTACCTCTCCGGATTCTAGGCTCCGGTCCCGGCCTGCGGATACGTGAGGTTGCCGACAGTTACGGTCCTGCCCGCCGCGCGACTGGAGTAGGCCATTCCCCTCGCGACTATGCTCGGTCCGGCCGTCTTCGTCAGCATGCGTCTGGAGCACCCATGGCCCTCAAGATCACCGTGATCGGCACCGGCTACCTCGGCGCCACCCACGCCGCAGCCATGGCCGAGCTCGGCTTCGAGGTGCTGGGGCTCGACGTGGTCCCCGAGAAGATCGAGATGCTGCAGCGCGGCGAGGTCCCGATGTACGAGCCGGGCCTCGCGGAGCTGCTGCGCCGCCACGTCGCCGGCATCGAGGGCTCCACCGGGCGGCTGCGCTTCACCACCTCCTACGAGGAGGCCGGCGCGTTCGGCGACGTGCACTTCGTCTGCGTGAACACCCCGCAGAAGCACGGCGAGTACGCCTGCGACATGAGTTACGTGGACAGCGCCTTCGACGCGCTGGCGCCGCATCTCACCCGGCCCACGCTGGTGGTCGGCAAGTCGACGGTGCCGGTGGGCAGCGCCGCCCGGCTCGCCGAGCGGCTGGCGGCCGCCGCCCCGGCCGGCCCGGCCGCCGAGCTGGCCTGGAACCCGGAGTTCCTGCGCGAGGGCTTCGCCGTCCAGGACACCCTGCACCCGGACCGGATCGTCGCCGGTGTGGCCGGCGAGAAGGCCGAGGAGCTGCTGCGCGAGATCTACGCCAAGCCGATCGCCGAGGGCTCGCCGTTCATCGTCATGGACTACCCGACGGCCGAGCTGGTCAAGACCTCCGCCAACTCCTTCCTGGCGACGAAGATCTCGTTCATCAACGCGATGGCCGAGGTCTGCGAGGCGGCCGACGGCGACGTACTGAAGCTCGCCGAGGCGATCGGGCACGACGAGCGGATCGGCAAGAAGTTCCTGCGGGCCGGCATCGGCTTCGGCGGCGGCTGCCTGCCGAAGGACCTCCGGGCGTTCATGGCGCGCGCCGGTGAGCTGGGCGCCGACCAGGCGCTGACCTTCCTGCGCGAGATCGACTCGATCAACATGCGGCGCCGCGGCCACATGGTCGAGCTGGCCCGGGACGCGGTCGGCGGCGGCTTCCTCGGCAAGCGGGTCGCGGTCCTCGGCGCGACCTTCAAGCCGGACTCGGACGACGTCCGGGACTCCCCCGCACTCAACGTCGCCGGCCAGATCCACCTCCAGGGCGGCCAGGTCACCGTCTACGACCCCAAGGGCATGGAGAACGCCCGCCGGCTCTTCCCGACGCTGGCCTACGCGGACACCGCACTGGAGGCGGTACGCGGCGCGGACGTAGTGCTGCACCTGACGGAATGGCGCGAGTTCCGCGAGCTGGACCCGGCGGCCCTGGCCGAGGTCACCGCTTGTTCGCCGTTGCGCCTGGCGGCGGGCGTGGTGTTTTTGGGTGCGGTGACAGCCCTACAGACTTCGTCCTCCGGTCTGTCCCCTCCCGTTGGTGGGGGTTGGGAGGCCGGTGGGGGCGGGCGTCGTCGTTTCGGGTGCGCCTCGTGGGGTGGGGTGGGGGTACGGGAATACCTTTCCCTGCCGGTCGAGTTGAGGCCCTGCAGGGGGCCCTCGCGACCCTTACGGGATCTGTTCGACCCACCCCTACGGGTCCGCAGACCCCCTTACACCCCCAACGC
>NZ_JOIX01000148.1 GCF_000720175.1 Streptomyces sp. NRRL S-337 | reverse complement strand
TCCCCCCACCCCGAAGACCGGCACCCACCCAGCGCCTGCCCCACCTACCCCAACCGCCGCGCGTACCCCGGCAGCAGCTTCCCCTGGTTCACACTCACCGCACCCACCAACTGCTCCCCCAGGTAGTGCGCCACCAACACCGCTCCCTCCGCCGCGGACCCGGCCTCCGCCACCTCCCGGTCACCCGTGCCCGGCAGCCCCACCGACCGGATCCGCAAACCGAACGCCGCCGTCCAGAACGACGGCACATGCGCATACGGCTCGGCCGCCGCCGGCCCCGCCAGCAGATTGCGCCCCGCCAGCTCCCCCTGCGCGGCCGCATTGCTCCAGTGCTCCAGCGGAACCGGCCCCTCCGCCGTCCGCACCGCCTCGCACCACGCCGCGTCCCCGGCCACCACCACCGCCGGATCCGCCACACCCGCACCCGCCGTACCACCCACACCACCCGCGGCCCGCGCGAACAGCCGCTCGTCACAGTGGATCCGCCCGGACGGCAACGCCAGCCCCGACCCCGCCAGCCACCCCGTGGCCGGCACCATCCCGATCGCCACCACCACCAGCGACGCGGACACCTCCGCCCCGTCCGCCAGCACCACCGCCCGCACCCGGCCGTCCCCGGCCGCCGCGAAACCCCGCACGCCCACGCCCAGCCGCAGCGCCACCCCCGCCCGGCCCGCCGCCTCCGTCACCACCTGCGAAACCGCGTCGCCCAACGCCCGCAGCGGCGCACCGAACGGCTCCACCAGCGTGACCTTCACGCCCAGCCCGCTCAGCGACGACGCCAGCTCCACCCCGACGAACCCGGCCCCGACGATCACCACCTCATCGGCCCCGCCGTCCACCTCGGCCCGTAACCGCCGGACGTCCGCCAGCCCCCGCACCGTCAGCACCCCACCAGGCACCCCGGCACCGGGCCACTCCCGCGCCTTCGCACCCGGCGCCAGCACCACCCCGTCGTACGGCAGCTCCGCACCATCGGCCAGCCGCACCCGCCGCCGCTCCCGGTCCAGCCCGACCGCCGCGTTCCCCCGGACCCAGCGGGCGCCGAACTCACCGTCGCCCGCCAGCCGGATATCGTCCCCGGTCATCGTCCCGGCCACCACCTGCTTCGTCAGCGGCGGCCGGTCGTAGGGCAGTTCCCGCTCGTCCGACACCACCGTCAGCCGGCCGTCGAACCCCGCGTCCCGCAGCGACCCGGCGGCACGAACCCCCGCCAGGCCCGCCCCCACCACGACGACCTCACGCACCGCTCAGGCCCCCTCGACCACGAGCGCCCGCACCGGACACGCCCGCACCGCGGCGGCCACCTTGCCCGCCAGCCCGTCCGGCACCTCCGACGCCACCACCAGCTGCTCGTCGTCATCGAGCGTGAACACCTCGGGCGCCACCAGCGCACACTGCCCGAGCCCGTCACACACGTCCCGGTCGACCCGGATCTCCACCATCCCGCTACCCCCCACCGTTCCCACTCCCGTCCTCCGCCGACCCGTCAGCGCGCATACCGCAGCGGCAGCTCCACCAGCCCCCGGATCGCATCCGACGGCAACCACCGCACCTCCTCCGCCGGCACCGCCAGCTCCAGCGTGCCGAACCGCCGCAGGATCTCGGTGAGCGCGATCGTCGCCTCCTGGCGGGCCAGCCGCTGCCCCAGGCAGAAATGCGGCCCCACCCCGAACGACAGATGCTGCGCGGTCGCCCGCCCCAGGTCGAACGCATGCGGATCGTCCCGCACCTCGGGGTCCCGGTTCGCCGCGTTCAGCAGGAACCGCACCAGCTCCCCCTTACGGATCACCACCCCGCCGGCCTCGACGTCCTCCAGCGCCACCCGGTTCACGGTCGTCATCGCCGACCCCCGGAACCGCAACGCCTCCTCCACCGCCGCACCGACCAGCGACGGATCCGCCCGCAGCGCCGCCAGCTGCTCCGGGTGCGTCAGCAGATCGTGCAGCGCATTGGCCAGCAGATTCGTGACCGTGTCATGCCCCGCGATCAGCAACACCGCCGCGAACGACGAGAGTTCCTCATCACTCAGCGCACCCCCGTCCTCGAACCGCGCCGCGATCAGCTCACTGAGCAGATCCTCGGTCGGCCGCTCCCGCTTCGCGCCGATCAGCCCGATGCAGTACCCGAACAGCTCCGCGGCCGCCGACTGCATCGCCTCCAGCGACGGCGCCGCCGAGATGTCCATCGCCCACTGCCGGAACGGATCCCGGTCCTCCGCCGGCACCCCCAGCAGCTCGCAGATCACCTCCAGCGGCATCGGATACGTGAACTCCTCGATGAAGTCCGCCGTACCGCGGTCCCCCAGCTTGTCCAGCAACTGGTCGGTGATCTCCGCGATCCGCGGCTCCAGCTGCCGCACCGCCCGCGACGCGAACGCCGCAGTCACCAGCCGACGATGACGCGCATGATCCGGATCGTCCTGCTCCAGCAGCATCACCGCCAACCCCGGCACCAGCGCACCGTGCGGCGCATGCCTGTGCACGTCGTTGGACAGCCGCGGATCGCTCAACAACTCCCGCGTCAGCGCCGCCCCGAGCACCGTCCAGGTCTCCTGCCCGTTCAACTGCCGGGTGCGGATGATCCCGTGGCTCTTCGCCAGCCGGTCCAGCTCCTGCTCCAGCCCCGCCGTCGACGCCAGCTCGGCCAGATCCACCACTACGGTCATGACGTACTTCCCCCTGATCCCCCTGGTTGACCCCGGAACGCTCAGTCCCGGAGCAATTGCACGGCAAACTGCGCCAATTGCGCATCCATCGCGGACGACCGGCTGCCGGCGATCCCCGACCGCATCAGAGCCGCCCCCTCCACCAGCGCCACGAACGTCTCCGCCCGGGCCCGGCAGAACTCACCCGGCCAGTCCGGCCGCCCCTGCTGCACGTACGCCTCCACATGGGCCACGTACTTCCGGTAGAACTCCCGCACCACGGCGGCGATCTCGTCGTCCCGCGCCGCCAGCGCCCACACCTCGACATACAGCCGGACCAGCTGCGGATCCTCCTGCTCGGCCAGGACCACCCCGACCACCTCGTCGGGGTTCGTGTGCCCCTCCGGCAGCTCGATGGCCGACGGGTCGTCCCGCACCATCCGCAGCCCGGTCGTCTCCGCCAGCCGCTCCAGCGAACGCTCCAACGCCCGCTCCAGCACGGCCTTGATCAGATCGGCCCGGGTCGGGAAGTAGTGCTGCAGATGCCCGACCCGCACCCCGGCCTCACCGGCGATCGCCCGCAACGAGGCATCCGACCCCTTGGCCACCAGCACGGCCTCGGCCGCGTCCAGCAGGCTCGTCCGCCGGATGCTCCCCTGCCGCGTCAGCGTCGAGCCCTTGCCGGCCCCGCCGTCCTTCTCCTCGCTCATGACACCTCGACCCCGACGCCGGCCTTCTCCAGCGCCGCCACGACGTCCTGCGGCACCGGCGTCATCTCCGGGAACACCACCCCGCGCGGCGCGGCCGCCCCGTCCTCACCCAGCACCCGGCGCAGCCCCAACAGCCCGCCCAGCGCCGTCAGATGAGCCTGCCCGGCCGGATCCGTCAGCACCGCCGTACGCCGCTGCCCGCCCCGCCCGCGCACATCGATCCGCAGGCACGCACTACCGCCCTCGCCCGGCGAGTACAGCATCGAGCGCCGCGTCGACTGGAACTTCTCGCCGCGGCCCCACCGGAAGAACCCGGTCTTCTTCAGCGCCAGCAGCGTCGACGTCGACGAGTTGGCACTGAACCCGATCCGCGTGAGGGCGGTGTCCACCCCCAGCACCAGCGGCAACGTGAACTGCTCGGGGGTGTCGATCCGAGCGACCTTGGTCCGGTGCTCCCCGATGGAGACATAGCCGGCCCCGGACAACGGCATGATCATCCGCCGCTGCCCACCCTCGGTCACCTCGTAGTCCAGCCCCAGCCGGTCCATGAACTCCACCGAGTCCGTACCCGCCCGGTCCTTCAGGTCGTACCGGATCGCGATCTCCACCGCCGACGCCCCGCCGACCTCGGCCGCCAGCGCGGCCGCGACCAGAGCCGTCACCCCGCCCATCCAGCTCGACGACAACAGCACCGGCGCCTTCGGCGGGTGCACCGCCGCCACCGCCACCGCCCGCTGCAACCGCGCCGTCCACCGCGTGATGTCCACATACGGCACACCACCCCGGAGCGCCGCCAACAGCACCCGGTCCTCAGGGTCGTTGACCGTACTGATCACCGCCCGCACCCTCGCCGAGAACGGCTCCGGATCACTCAGATCCCACCGCCGCACCGACGCGCCGACCTCCTCGGCCAGCGCCTGCCCACGCTCCGGCGTACGCCCCGTCAGGAGCAGCGGCCACGAACCGGCCGCCAACCGCGCCAAATCCCCGCCAACGGTCCCGTAGCCGCCCACCACAAGAACCGGGCCCGTCACATCAAGCTGGATGTCATCGTCCACAACCCCGAGACTAGGTCACGCGACCTAGAAACACAACGACGATCTACGTCACATGTGCCGGCACGCACCCTGACCTGGCGACTCGGCACCCCGGAACCCGGGGATCGCGCCCCACGCCCACGCCCTGGCCCGCCGGCCGACCGTCATCGCACCCAGACGGCCCCTAAACGCAAAAAAGCCTCGTCCCGAGTTGAAGTAATTCAACTCGGGACGAGGCTTTTTCAAAATTTGTTCGGCGGCGTCCTACTCTCCCACAGGGTCCCCCCTGCAGTACCATCGGCGCTGAAAGGCTTAGCTT
>NZ_JOIX01000147.1 GCF_000720175.1 Streptomyces sp. NRRL S-337 | reverse complement strand
TCCGGCGCCCTGTTGGAGCGGGCTCGGCCGTTCGGCTTTCGCTTTTCGGCCTTTCCGACTCTATCAGATCTTGTTCGTTCCGTTTCCGGTCCGAATTCGCATCCGATTCCCCGTCGGAGGGGGGTGCCTTTTGGCTTTTCCGACTTTATCAGAAGCACTTCGGGCGAAATGAATCGGCCCGGGCTTCCGGTAAGTGGTCGGTTGCGCTTCGTCGAATTCAGAGATTCTGGGCGAAGCGGAGAAGAGACTAGCCGTCGCTGATGAACTTGTCCAGTTCGCTGCAACCGTTCGAATCTACCTCCCCTGGCTGCTCGTGTCAACGGGTTGCCGGGGCGAAGAGGAGATTAGCAGGTCAGCGGGGCTGTGCGCACATCAGGCGGCGGTGGGGAGGGTGGCGTCGCGGTCGGCGGGGTCGATGTCTCCGGTGGCGCCGGCGCGTACCGCGCGGCCGCCCAGCACCTGCACGTAGAGAAGGAACGCCAGCTCGGTGGCGGTGCCGATGCCGATGCGTGCCCAGGTGGGCAGGGCGGAGGGGGTGACGAAGGCTTCGAGCGCGCCGGAGACGAAGAGAACGGCGGCGAGTCCTATGGCCACGCCGAGGGCCGAGCGTCCTTCCTGGGCAAGGGCGGCGCGGCGGGTGCGGGGGCCCGGGTCGATGAGGGTCCAGCCGAGGCGGAGACCGATGCCGGCGGCGATGAAGACTGCCGTCAGCTCCAGGAGGCCGTGCGGAAGGATCAGGCCCAGGAAGGTGTCGAGGCGGCCCGCCGAGGACATCAGGCCGATGCCGACGCCGAGGTTGAGCATGTTCTGGAAGAGGATCCAGAGGACGGGGAGGCCGAGAAAGGCGCCGAGTACCAGGCACATGGCGACGGCCTGGGCGTTGTTCGTCCATACCTGCGCGGCGAAGGAGGCGGCCGGGTGGCTGGAGTAGTACGTCTCGTACTCACCGCCGGGGCGGGTCATGGCGCGGAGGTCGTCGGGGGCGCCGATGGCCGCCTGGACCTCGGGGTGGGCGGCTATCCACCAGCCGAGGAGGGCGGCCACCACGGTGGAGAGCACAGCGGTGGGGATCCACCAGTGGCGCAGGCGGTAGACCGCTGCCGGAAAGGCGGTGGTGAAGAAGCGCGCGGTGTCCCGCCAGGAGGCCTTGCGGGCGCCGGTGACCGTACTGCGGGCGCGGGCCACCAGGGAGGTCAGGCGGGTGGTCAGCGCGGGGTCGGGGGCGATGGAGAGGAGGAGGGAGAGGTGGGTGGTGGTGCGCTGGTAGAGGGCGACCAGTTCGTCGGCCTCGGCCCCGGTGAGGCGGCGCTTGCGGTGCAGGAGTGCGTCGAGGCGGTCCCACTCGGCGCGGTGTGCCGCGACGAAGACATCGAGGTCCATACGGGGTCGCTCCTCGTAGCGCCGTGGTGGGTGAGTGCGGAGTCAGCTTGGCAGACTGGCCGGGCCCGGCGTGGTGCGGGCGGGGTTTCGGGGAGCGAGAGGGAGTGGGCGCGGCGTGAATGAGCTCGTCACGGGTGAAGCGGTGGTGCTGGGGCTGCGGCCGGCGAGACTGCCGAGCCGGGGGCTGGCGATCGCGGTCGATGTGGCCGTGGCCTGGAGCGTCTACATCGCGGTGTCGATGCTGCTGGTCAGCGCGACGTCGTCGATGGACAGCGCGGCGGTGGCTGCCGTGTCGGTGGCGACGTTCCTGTTGGTGCAGGTCGGGATTCCGATAGTGATCGAGACGCTGAGCCACGGGCGGTCGCTGGGCAAGGTGATCTGCGGGCTGCGGGTCGTACGGGAGGACGGCGGGCCGATCCGGTTCCGGCATGCGCTGGTGCGGGGGGCCATGGGGGCCATCGAGATCGTGCTGACCATGGGGGTGGTGGCGGCGATCGCCTCGCTCGTGTCCGCGCGGGGGCGCCGGGTGGGGGACGTGTTCGCCGGGACACTGGTCATACGGGAGCGGATGCCGGCGGCCGAGGTGGGGACGGCGCTGCCGCCGCCTCCCCCGTGGCTGGTGGCGGAGCTCGGGGCGCTGGATCTGTCGCGGGTGCCGGACGCGTGGTGGCTGACCGTCCGGCAGTACCTGGCGCGGATGGGGCAGCTGGACGCGCAGGTCGGGGCGGCGATGGCGGGGCGGCTGGCGGAGGATCTCCGGAGGTTCACCGGGGTGCCGGTGCCGGCCGGAGCGCATCCGGCGGCGTACCTGTCGGCGGTGGTCGGGGAGCGGCAGGGGCGGGAGTCGCGGCGGGCGTTCGGAACGGCGGCAGCGAGTCATGGGGCGGTCGGTACGACCGGTGAGGGCGCGGCGGCGTACGGGGCCGGACCGGGGCCCTCGGCGTTGGATGCCTCGCCGTACGTCTCGTCCCAGGGGACGTCGTACGCCTCGCCGTATGTACCTTCGGCGGCTCCGGCTGGGGCTTCGCCGGGGGCTTCTTGGTCGTCGCCGTCCTCGCCCTCGTCTCCCCCTCCCCCTTCGGCTCCCTCTTCCCCTTCGGCTCCCTCTTCCGCTCCTTCTGCGCCGGCGCCTTCCGGGTCGGCTGGTTCGGCGGCTGCGGGGCCGGCTTCCTCGGCGGAGGCGCGGCCGCCGCGCACGGGGTTCGCGCCGCCGGTGTGAGAGGCGGTGGCGGCGGCCGGCTCAGGTGAAGGTGGACGGCGGGGAGTCGAGGGATTCGAGTTCGATGCCGGGGGCGGAGAGGACCACGTCGCCGGCGAGGTGGACGGAGTGCTGTTCGCCGGTCTCCAGGTCGTTGACCTGGTACTCGTCCGCGATGAGGGGGGCGTTGTCAGTGGCGTGTGGTGTGCTGTTGAGCAGGGCCCAGGACTGGTCGAGGGTGCGGGGGGCGAGAACGGGGGGTGTGAAGGCGACGAGGCGGGCGCGGACGGCGCCGGCGCCGAGGGCCGGGCGCAGCAGTCGGGCGGTCGCGACGAGGAAGGCGGGGGACGCGCCGGTGAAGGCGTGGGCGCGGACGTTGCCTTCGGTGGCGTGGGTGCCGGTCGGGTCGGTGCGTACCCAGGTGACGCCGTCCAGGGCGGCGCCGCGGACCTGCCAGGCGGAGGCGTGGAGTTCGAGTCGGATGGGGCGGCCGAGGTCGTCGAGGGTGAGGTCGACGGAGCCGATGTGGTCGCCGGAGGGGTTGGTGATCTGGGAGACGTAGCGCCAGCCGGAGGGGCCGGTGGCGCAGTGGAAGTGTTCTTCGCCGAGGGGGGTGTGATCGTGCGGGTCGTGGAGGGAGTAGTGGCCGCGGGGCATGAGGGGTGCAGTCCTTCGAGCGGCGACGGTGGGGTGCGTCGGGGGCGGTGCGGTGGGGAGCCGGTACGGGCCAGGCCCCCGCCGTGAGTGGCGAGGGCCTGGATCAACCGGCTGCTGGAGCGTGGTGCTCGGTATCAGTAGCGGTAGTGGTCGGACTTGTACGGGCCCTCGACGGGGACGCCGATGTAGGCGGCCTGCTCCGGACGGAGCTCGGTGAGCTTGACGCCCAGCGCGTCGAGGTGGAGACGGGCGACCTTCTCGTCCAGGTGCTTGGGGAGGACGTAGACGTCGGTCGGGTACTGCTCCGGCTTGGTGAACAGCTCGATCTGGGCCAGCGTCTGGTCCGCGAAGGAGTTGGACATCACGAAGGACGGGTGACCGGTGGCGTTGCCCAGGTTCAGCAGGCGGCCCTCGGACAGCACGATCAGGACCTTGCCGTCGGGGTGGGTCCAGGTGTGGACCTGCGGCTTGACCTCGTCCTTGACGATGCCGGGGAGCTCCGCCAGGCCGGCCATGTCGATCTCGTTGTCGAAGTGGCCGATGTTGCCGACGATCGCCTGGTGCTTCATCCGCGCCATGTCGGACGCCAGGATGATGTCCTTGTTGCCGGTCGTGGTGATGAAGATGTCGGCGGTCTCGACGACCTCGTCGAGGGTGGTGACCTGGTAGCCGTCCATGGCGGCCTGCAGGGCGCAGATCGGGTCGATCTCGGTGATGATCACGCGGGCGCCCTGGCCACGCAGGGACTCGGCGCAGCCCTTGCCGACGTCGCCGTAGCCGCAGACGACGGCGGTCTTGCCGCCGATCAGGACGTCGGTGGCGCGGTTGATGCCGTCGATGAGGGAGTGCCGGCAGCCGTACTTGTTGTCGAACTTCGACTTGGTGACGGCGTCGTTCACGTTGATCGCGGGGAAGAGGAGCTCGCCGTCGCGCTGCATCTCGTAGAGACGGTGCACGCCGGTGGTGGTCTCCTCGGTGACACCGCGGATCTCCGAGGCCAGCTTGGTCCACTTCTGCGGGTTCTCGGCGAGGGTGCGGGTGAGCAGCTCCAGGATGGCGCGGTGCTCGTCGCTCTCGGCGGTCTCGACGGCGGGGACCTTGCCGGCCTTCTCGTACTCGACGCCCTTGTGGACGAGGAGGGTGGCGTCGCCACCGTCGTCCAGGATCATGTTCGGGCCGCCGGTGGGCGAGTTCGGCCAGGTCAGCGCCTGCTCCGTGCACCACCAGTACTCTTCGAGGGTCTCGCCCTTCCAGGCGAAGACCGGGACGCCCTGGGGGTTGTCCGGGGTGCCGTCCGGGCCGACCGCGATGGCGGCCGCGGCGTGGTCCTGGGTGGAGAAGATGTTGCAGGACGCCCAGCGGACCTCGGCGCCGAGGGCGACCAGGGTCTCGATCAGCACGGCGGTCTGCACGGTCATGTGCAGCGAGCCGGTGACACGGGCGCCGGCCAGCGGCTGCGCGGCGGCGTACTCCTTGCGGATCGCCATCAGGCCGGGCATCTCGTGCTCGGCGAGGGTGATTTCCTTACGGCCGAAGGCGGCGAGGGACAGGTCGGCGACCTTGAAGTCCTGGCCGGTGGCTGCTGTCGTCATGCGGGCTGCTCCTAGAAGCGTCGCGTGGTTTCGGGCTGGGCAGTCTGCGGCGCGGGCTGGGGTTCGTCAGCGGTGGCTGACAGAAGGAGCGTACGCAGAGGCCGACTCGCCTCTCCGGACACACCTGTCCCCTGGCCGCAGCGCAGTCCGTCGGAGGCCCTCTCTCCCTCGGCCGGTCCGCGGGGCGGGCCGACCGACCGCCATCAGCAGCGACGTCTGGCACTGGTCACGAATCTACACCGATCGGCCCAGTGAACCCCAGCCCGGAGGGAACCGGGAGGGCTGGTTCCTGTCTCTTATACACATCTCCGAGCCCACGAGACGGACTCCTATCTCGTATGCCGTCT
>NZ_JOIX01000146.1 GCF_000720175.1 Streptomyces sp. NRRL S-337 | reverse complement strand
GTCCTCGCCGAGATCCAGGACGGCACCTTCGCCAACAACTGGATGGCGGAGTACCAGGCCGGTCTGCCGAAGTACAACGAGTACAAGAAGGCCGACGAGAACCACCTGCTGGAAACCACCGGCAAGAAGCTGCGGAAGCTGATGAGCTGGGTCGACGGACAGTAGAGCCGGACGCCGGGCCGAGGCCTACGCCTCACCGGCACCTCACGCAACCTGACCAGCGGCGCCGGTGACGGCCGTGTCTCGTCGGCACGGCCGTCACCGGCACCCGCCGGACATTGTCCCGGCGGGCGCCGGTCGCCGATGCCAGCCTCCTGCCCTTCCAGCTTGGCCACCCTGCTCTGTGCAGGAGAAGGAGAATCGACGTCCCGCCCCGTAGCCGTCGTCACCGGAAACAGCAGCGGCATCGGCGTCGCCACCGCGCAACGTGTGGCCGCCGAGGGACATGGCGCGACCGGCTGAAGGCACTGGCGGCACGAACCGAGGTACGCACCCACGACCTCGATGTGACCGATCCCGCATCCGTAGAGGAGCTGCACAGACGGTGCCTACGTGCGCCGTCCTGGTCAACAACGCCGGCGGCGCGATCGGGCTGGACACGGTGGGCCACGGGGCTGCGAACGAGTGGCAGCACATGTACGACGTCAACGTGCTGAGCACGCTACGGGTCACATAGCCCCTGTTCCCGGCGCTTTCCCGCAGCGAAAACGGCACCATCGTCGTGCTCCTCTCCTCCGCTGCGCTGGGACCTTATGAGAGCGGAGCGGGATACAGCGCGGCCAAGCACTGTCAGCGTGCGCTGGCACAGGTCCTGCACCTGGAGCTGCGCGGCCAGCCGCTCCGAGTGGTGGAGAGCGCTCCTGGCATGGACAAGATCAGCGATTTCGCACTCAACCGCTTCCGCGGCGATACCGATAAGATCAGCGCCGTCTATCCGGCGGGACAGAGCTACTGCTGGCCCAGGACATCGCTGACACCATTGCCTGGCCGTGACTCGTCGGCCCCACGTCAACTTACATCTGATGGCGGGCCGGCCGAGCCCAGGCCGCCGTGCACAAGGTGCACCGAACAGCTTGAGCACGCCCCGGACTGCGCCTGGCGCCACCAGTGGACAGCAGACCGACGCTCACCGACGGCATGAGCGGCAGCCTTGTAGGCCCGCCTCGGCCACACGTTAGGCCGTCCACCGTGCTCGCCATCGGCGCCGCGGGTCGCGTCCAGGGACGCGGCGCCGTGAGCGCCATCCGCCTCAGCACCAGCGCGACACGTGCGCCTCATTGATTCTTGAAGCGCGGAAGTATTTCAGAGGCTGGGTCTGGACCTCTATCGGTAACGCTGACTAGCGAAAGGCCTCAACAACAGAGCAGTGTCTACCGAGACGGCACCTATGGTGACAAGTGCGTCACTCGCTTCGACAATTACTGACGCTGTCGAGCGAACGCACGCCAGTGTGCCCGCCCGCGGGACGGCCGGACATGTGTGGTCAGCACAGGGTTGTCTGTAGGCGCGCGCCCGGCCGCGAGTCAGCTGACAGCGTGGCCGTCTGGAGCGATGGTGTGGAAGCCGGTGTACGGCACCAGCGCCGCGGGGATCGTGATGGAGCCGTCGGGCTGCTGGTTTTGCTCCAGGAGCGCAACGACAGTGCGGCCAATGGGCAGACCGGACCCGTTGAGAGTGGCAATGTGTTCATTGCGCCCTCCTCGGCGCAGCCGAATCCCCGCGCGCCGGGACTGGAAGTCGCCGCAGTCCGAGACCGAGGAGATCTCCCGGTAGCAGTTCTGGCTCGGCAGCCAGACTTCCAGGTCGTAGGTGCGGCGAGCGGAGAATCCAAGGTCGGCGGCCCGTAGATCGACCACCCGGTAATGCAGATCGAGACGGCGCAGGCATTCCTCGGCATGCCGGGTGAGAAGCTCCAGCTGCTGCGCGGCCTCCTCCATCGGACACAGGCGCACCAGTTCGACCTTGGCGAATTGATGCAGTCGGATGATGCCGCGGGTGTCGCGACCATAGGAGCCGGCTTCGGACCGGAAGCAGGCGGTGTGGGCGGTCACCGCCAGAGGCAGGTCCGCGGAGGCGAGGGTGTCGCCGCGGTAGAGGTTGACCAGCGGGACCTCAGCGGTGGGAATGAGGAACAGTTCCCGGTCCGCGACCTGCGTGGTGAACAGGTCGTCCTCGAACTTCGGCAACTGTCCGGTGCCGGTCATCGTCTCCCGGTTCACCAAGTGCGGCACGCTGTGCTCGAGGTATTGGTGTTCAGCGGTGTGTAGGTCAAGAAGGAACGAAGTCAGTGAGCGTTCCAGTGCCGCTCCGGCACCGCGGAAGACAGCGAAACGAGAGCCGGAAAGCTTGCTGGCGCGACGCAGGTCCAGGATGCCCGCCGCGGTGGCCAGGTCGACATGGTCCCGCGGGGTGAAGTCAAACTTGGGAGGGGCCCCCCAGCGTCGCACCTCTACAGGAGGATCTTCAGGGCCGCCGTCGGGCACGTCATCCAGCGGCAAGTTGGGGATGCTCAGCATCACATCGTTCAGGGCCCCGTCTGCCGCGCGCTGCTCCGTCTCCGCTTCGCGGATGCGGAATTTCAAGTCACGGACCGCTGTTACGCCCTCGGGCGACTGGCCGGCACGGCTCATCTCGCGGGTGCGCGCATTGAGCTCCGTGCGCAGAGCGTCCCGGCGGCCGATGGCGCCAGCGCGGCCGCTGACCAGCTTGCTGAGGCCTTCGGGGTCGAGGCTGTACCGGCGTCGCTGCAGCCGTTCCACCGCACGCGTGGCGGGGTCGAGCAGAGTCTGCGGATCGTGCATTTTTCCTCCTTGGTCGACGAGGCCGACATCGCATGGGCTCACACTGTGAGGGACAGCTCGATCAGCTCCGCCAGTTGCTGTGGCCCGGCTTGTGCCAGCTGTGGCCAGGCGTCAGTCACAGCTTCCGGGCCGCCCAAGGAACGGAACTTCTCCTTGATGAGAGTGGGGTGCTCCGCCCGCAGCTTTGGTCCGATCCCTCCTCGCGGGATGCGGTACTCCCGGGAGTAGACCTGTCCGTCGTGCATGCGCACCTGGACGCGGGCGGGGGTGGGCTTGCTGGTCTGAGTGAAGTCCCCCAACGGGGCGCCTGGCTGCGCGGCGAGGTCGACCAGCTCCTGGCCACCGAACTCGCGCAGCCAGGTGATGCCTTCCTCCCCGGCTTGGCGCAGGGCCTCCCCGAAGGGAGCGTCACCGGCCAGTAGCTCGCGCGTCATCTCCCGGTCGTGCACCAGCCGCACCTTCTCCGCGAGCTGCCACCGCTCATGGGATTCCATTGCCGGCGCGGTGAAGTCCTCGATGCTCAGCCTTCCGGTGAGCAGCGCGGTGGCCACGGGGTAGGGAGTGGTCAGCACCAGGGCGCCGACCGGTGTGCGGGGCCCATCGAGATAGGGCTGTGCTTTGCGGGCGGCGAAGAGGGTGTACACGGAGCATTCGACGATGACCTCCGCGACATCCTGAACACTCCAGCGACTCATGCTCGCATGCAGTTCGATCGCGCTGTCGATGGCAGCATCGATTCCCGGGCCCCCCGGGTGGAGCTTGAAGGACAACGTTTCCGTGTGCCACCTCTGCCCCAGGCCGAAGGTGATGACATCGGGCAGGGGGACCGATGCGAACTGGGCGAGGAACCCGTCGGAGTGTTCGACGATGTCGGACGCGCCCCGCAGACCTCCTGCGGCCGCGTCACAGGCGTCCAGGCCCATGCGCACTGCGACAGGCACGTGCAGCATCCGCGCATCGCTGGTGATGAAGCCTCGCATCAGCGTCCAGGGCGGAGAACTCAGCGCCAAGGCGAACGCGTTGAGCCACCGTTGGGCCGGGGCCCGCTCGCATGCCAGCCGCGCGGCGACCGCGCCCGCGAGATGGGTGTGCAGCGCCGTCTGCCCGCGGAAGGGCCCCAAGGTTGCGGAGGCAGTGATCCGGGCCGCGCATTCATCGGCGAGGATCACCGCACGCAACAGTTCCGCGCCAGTCAGGCCGTGCGCATAGGCGTAAGCGAGGGCCACCCCTACGGTAGAGGGGCCCAGGTGGCCTGCGTAAGCAGTGTCATCGAGATTGAGCCAGGCGCCCACGCCGGCGAGCACTCGTGCAGATTGCGCCACGTCAACTTGCAGCGGATCACCGAGCGCTCGCACCAATCGCTGTCCGTCCACCTGGTGCAGCCCGGTGCGAATGGCCGCCAACTGGGACAGGATATGGCTGGCTGCGAATGCGGTGACACGCTCCGGCACGTGCGAGAGCTCCAGTTGGCTGGCCCACTGCGACAAGGCCTCCAGCTGGCTGAACAAGGGTCCTTCGCGAGGGTCGGCTTCGGCCTGAGACACGGTCACCCTCCTGTCCGCTGCCGGGAGGCAAGCACAGGCAAGGCGCGGGGCAGGACCCCGATGGTGATCGAGGTCCGATCCGTGGGGACGACTTCTCCGTCGTGCTCGAAGTGCAGCGGCAGGCCATCCAGCCGTTCGAGGGTGATGGATCGGCCGCGCGCATAGGTGGTTCCTTCGGCCTCCAGGTGCTGCCCCTCCCGCATCAGCTCCAGGACCTGCTCGGTCGGCACAGCGGGATCCAACACACACACGTCCAGCATCCCGTCGTCACGGATGGAATGTGGCAGTACCTGCAGCACCCCGGCCCGGTGCCGGCCACCTCCAACATTGACCAGGACGGTCTTGCCAGAGTGCACGACGGCACCGTCCACCAGCACACGTCCGTCATAGGGGCGGTAGGTGGTCAGTGATTCGGCGATGGCCTGCTGATACCGGGCTCGGCCGGCCACCGGCAGCGACAGGGCCCGGGCAGTGGCGTCAGCGAACAGCCCCGTACTGAGACCCAGCACGATCAGCCGGGACATGCTAGAGATGCGGGCGAGGTCGATATCCCGTCGTTCAGCGCCCTCGCCGCTGAGCGCGGAGACGAGCGCCTGATGCCAGGGAACGTCATCCCACAGCGACCGGTAGTTGGAGTTGGCCGTTCCTCCCGGAAGCACCACGAGGGGGGGCCTGTTCGCGGCGTCGATGGCCATCAGGCCGGTGACCACCTCGCGCAATGTGCCGTCCCCACCGATGGAGACCAGCGCATCGGGGGGCATGGACTCGCCCAGCACTTCCCCTACCAGCCGCGTGGCATGCCCAGGCCGCCGCGTCCAGGCGATCTGCACCTGGTCGGCGTGCTCCTGGCACACAGCCTCGACCGAGGCGAGGTACTCCGCAGTGGTAGAGCCTGCCCTCGGATTCGCGATGACCGCTACACGCCGATAGCGCCTGCTATGAAGCCCGTTCTCATCCAAAGGTTACTCCACCGCCTGTGGCACGGATCGTTGTCAGAGCATTGGTATTGAGCGGAGAGGGCAGGATTCGAACCTGCGCAGGCATAGCCCGACCGGACCAAAAGCCCGGACCCCGTTAGACCACTTCGGGTACCTCTCCCTGGCGGACAC
>NZ_JOIX01000145.1 GCF_000720175.1 Streptomyces sp. NRRL S-337 | reverse complement strand
GGCATACGAGATAGGAGTCCGTCTCGTGGGCTCGGAGATGTGTATAAGAGACAGCCCCTACACCGCCCGCCCCGGTCCGTGACAGGATCGGATGCGCACGACAACGATCCGCCGCGCCGGCGGAGCGAGCGAAAAGCTCACGGCTCACAGGAGAGCGCCATGGCAGGCAAGCCGCCCGCGTCCGACCCCGTCCAGGACGCGCCCCAGGTCAGCGCACCCCAGCACTCCGCCGTAGGAATGCCGGCGATCACCAACGCCCTCAAGATCTCCCAGCAGCAGATGGGCGTCCGCCGCACCGCCCTGACCCTGCTGCGCGTCAACCAGCCCAACGGCTTCGACTGCCCCGGCTGCGCCTGGCCCGAGCCCGACAAACCGCACACCGCCGAGTTCTGCGAGAACGGCGCCAAGGCCGTCGCCGAAGAGGCCACCCTGCGCCGCGTCACCCCGGACTTCTTCGCCGCCCACCCGGTCGCCGACCTCGCCACCCGCAGCGGCTACTGGCTCGGCCAGCAGGGCCGCCTCACCCACCCCATGTACCTGGCCGAAGGCGCCGACCACTACGCCCCCGTCACCTGGGAGCGCGCCTTCGACATCATCGGCGAGGAACTGACCGCCCTCGACTCCCCCGACGAGGCCGTCTTCTACACCTCCGGCCGCACGAGCAACGAGGCCGCCTTCCTCTACCAGCTCTTCGCCCGTGAATTCGGCACCAACAACCTGCCCGACTGCTCCAACATGTGCCACGAGTCGTCCGGCTCGGCCCTCACCGGGACCATCGGCATCGGCAAGGGCAGCGTCCTGCTGGAGGACCTCTACAAGGCCGACCTGATCATCGTCGCCGGCCAGAACCCCGGCACCAACCACCCCCGCATGCTCACCGCCCTGGAGAAGGCCAAGGCCGGCGGCACCAAGATCATCTCGATCAACCCGCTGCCCGAAGCCGGCCTGGAACGCTTCAAGAACCCCCAGACCCCGCGCGGACTGGCCGGCGGCGGCACCGCCCTGACCGACCTCTTCCTCCAGGTACGCCTCGGCGGCGACCAGGCACTCTTCCGCGCCCTCAACCGCCGCATCCTCGCCACCGACGGCGCCCTCGATACGGACTTCATCCGCGAACACACCCACGGCTTCGAGGAGTTCGCGCAGGCGGCCAAGGCCGACGACGACTGGCACGCCACGCTCGCCGCCACCGGCCTGACCCGCGACGAGATCGAACGCGCCCTGGAGATGGTCCTCGCCTCCCGGCGCACCATCGTGTGCTGGGCGATGGGCCTGACCCAGCACAAGCACTCCGTCCCCACCATCCAGGAAGTCGTCAACTTCCTCCTCCTGCGCGGCAACATCGGCCGCCCCGGCGCCGGCGTCTGCCCCGTACGCGGCCACAGCAACGTCCAGGGCGACCGCACCATGGGCATCTTCGAACGGCCCGCCCCCGCCTTCCTCGACGCCCTGGAGAAGGAATTCGGCTTCGCGCCCCCGCGCGAACACGGCCTCGACGTCGTCCGCGCCATCCGCGCCCTGCGCGACGGACAGGCCAAGGTGTTCTTCGCCATGGGCGGCAACTTCGTCGCCGCGACCCCCGACACGGACGTCACCGAGGCCGCGATGCGCCGCGCCCGGCTCACCGTCCACGTCTCCACCAAACTCAACCGCTCGCACGTCATCACCGGCGCCCGCGCGCTGATCCTGCCCACCCTGGGACGCACCGAGCGCGACCGCCAGGACGGCGGCGAGCAGTTCGTGACCGTCGAGGACTCCATGGGCATGGTGCACGCCTCCCGCGGCCGCCTCGAACCGGCAAGCCCCCAGCTGCTGTCCGAGCCCGCCATCGTCGCCCGCCTCGCCCGCCGCGTCCTCGGCCCCAACAGCGCCGCCCCGTGGGAGGAGTTCGAGAAGGACTACGCCACGATCCGCGACCGCATCGCCCGCGTCATCCCCGGCTTCGACGACTTCAACACCAAGGTCGCCCGCCCCGGAGGCTTCGCCCTGCCGCACGCCCCCCGGGACAGCCGCCGCTTCCCCACCGCCACCGGCAAGGCCAACTTCACCGCCGCCCCCGTGGAGTACCCCACCGTCCCCGAAGGCCGGCTGCTGCTGCAGACCCTGCGCTCGCACGACCAGTACAACACCACCATCTACGGCCTCGACGACCGCTACCGCGGCATCAAGAACGGCCGCCGGGTGGTGCTCCTGCACCCCGACGACGCCCGCGCCCACGGCCTGGCCGACGGCGACTACACCGACCTGGTCAGCGAATGGACCGACGGCAGCGAACGCCGCGCCCCCGGCTTCCGCGTCGTGCACTACCCGACGGCCCGCGGCTGCGCCGCCGCCTACTACCCCGAGACCAACGTCCTCATCCCGCTCGATCACACCGCCGACACCAGCAACACCCCCGCGTCCAAGTCCGTGGTGATCCGCCTGGAGAAGACCCCCACCGACTGACCCCCACCACGGCGGCCGGCACCACGCCGGCCGCCGCGAACACCCCACCCCGCGCTGAGCGCTCGCTCAGTGGCCTGATAGGAACGGGCACGGATCGACGACGATCACGGGCGAGCGAACGGAGCCGTAGGCATGGGTGAGCAGACCACCACCAAATTCCCGCAGGAGACCCTCGACCAGTGGGCCGGTCTCGGCATCGACCTGCCCGCCCTCTTCTCCGCCGGACACCTCGGCGAGCGGATGGGCGTCCAGGTCACCGAAGCCGCGCCCGACCGCGTCGTGGGCACCATGCCCGTCGAGGGCAACACCCAGCCCTACGGCCTCCTGCACGGCGGCGCCTCCGCCGTACTGGCCGAAACCCTCGGCTCGGTCGGCTCCATGCTCCACGGCGGCCCCACCAAACTCGCCGTCGGCGTCGACCTCAACTGCACCCACCACCGCGGCGTCCGCTCCGGCCTCGTCACCGGCGTCGCCACCCCCGTACACCGCGGCCGCTCCACCGCCACCTACGAGGTCGTCATCACCGACGAGCACGGCAAGCGGGTCTGCACCGCGCGTCTGACCTGCATGCTGCGCGACGTCGACACCGACGCCTACCGCAGCTGACCGGATCAGGACGGCCCACGCCGCCCACCACCACGGCCCCGCCCCTTGCCCAGGGTGCGGGGCCGCACGCATTTTCGTAACACTGCGTAACGCACGCGCAATACCGCCTCAACCCGCACACCCCGGACCCCGTGCCACCACAGGCCCCGGCCCGCCCCATCCGATAGCCGGACGCCCTCCGGCGGTCGCACCGCGCAACCACCCACGGAAGTGCGAGTTCACCTTCCGCGCCGTGTTCGCTCCACCTGTAAGGACCATGACGGCAAAACGCTCATCGCCGGTCATAACAAGAGCGTCACATCCTGGCCAGCGCCTCTGCCGACGTGACGAACACCGCTCTAGAGTCACCGCCAGTCACCGCGCCGCCGGGCGCGCTGCGAGCACGGACCCTGTACCAACCGTGCGGCCCGGCACGCGAATCGGCCATGCGACAGCCGTGGCCGCGCCAGGGAAAGGACTGATCGTGCGTCACCGTTCCTTGCTCCTCATCACCACCGCAGTCACCACCGGCGCCCTCACGCTCTCCGCGTGCGGCTCTCGCGGCGACACCAACAAAGACGGCGAAGGAAAAACCACCGTCGTCATCGGCCTCGACGCCCCCACCACCGGCGAACTCTCCGCACTCGGCCTGGGCATACGCAACTCCGCCCAGCTCGCCGTCGACATCGCCAACAAGACCGACGAAGTCAAGGGCGTCACCTTCAAACTCCAGGCCCTCGACGACAAGGCACTGCCCAACGTCGGCCAGCAGAACGCCACCAAACTCGCCGGCAACAAGGACGTCCTCGGCATCGTCGGCCCCCTCAACTCCGGCGTCGCCCAGTCCATGCAGCAGGTCTCCAAGCAGAACAACCTGACGCTGATCTCCCCGGCCAACACCACCCCCGACCTCACCCAGGGCCCGGACTGGAAGAAGAACAAGCGCGTCCGGCAATTCCCCACCTACTTCCGGACCGCCACCACCGACGAAGTACAAGGCGCCTTCGACGGCCAGTACGCCTGGGAAAAGGTCAAGGCCAAGAAGGCCTACGTCATCGACGACCAGAAAACCTACGGCGTCGGCCTCGCCTCCTCCTTCAAGGACCAGTTCGCCAAACTCGGCGGAAAGATCGTCGGCACCGAACACGTCAGCCCCGACGACCGCGACTTCAAGGCCGTCGTCTCCAAGGTCAAATCCGCCAAACCCGACCTGGTCTTCTACGGCGGCGAATACCCCGCCTCCGGCCCCCTCAGCCAGCAGCTCAAGGACGGCGGCGTCACTGTCCCCCTCATGGGCGGCGACGGCATGTACAGCGCCGACTACATCAAGCTGAACAAGAAGGCCCAGGGCGACTACGCCTCCTCCGTCGGCAAGCCCGTCGAACAACTCCCCTCGGCCAAGAAATACATCGCCGACTACCAGGCAGCCGGATTCAAGGAGCCCTACGAGGCCTACGGCGGCTCCACCTACGACTCCACCTGGGCCCTCATCCAGGCCGTCAAGAGCGTCGTCGAAGCCCACCACGGCAAACTCCCCGACGACGCCCGCAAGCAGGTCACCGACGCCATGAACAAGGTCACCTTCGACGGCGTCACCGGAAAGGTCGCCTTCGACAAATACGGCGACACCACCAACACCATGATCACCGCCTACCAGGTCGAAAAGGGCAACTGGGCCGCCCGCTTCAGCGCCCCGTTCAAGGAATTCGACAAGAGCTGACCCCCAAGCACCACCACACACCCGGGCCGCGCCAGGACGCCACCAACGACCCTGGCGCGGCCCGCGGCACACCGGGACACCCGAAAACCCCCCGGAATTCCCACCCGTGCTTGATCACACCACGGAGGCCCTGCGGTGAGCGAACTGCCGCAACAGCTGGCCAACGGACTCATCCTCGGCGCGATGTACGGACTCATCGCGATCGGCTACACGATGGTCTACGGAATCGTCCAGCTCATCAACTTCGCCCACGGCGAGATATTCATGGTCGGCGGCTTCGGAGCGCTCAGCGTCTACTTGGCACTCCCCACCGGCACCTCCCTCGCCCTCGCCCTGCCGGTCATGCTCATCGGCGGCATCGTCGTATCCGTCCTCGTCGGCATCGCGGCGGAACGCTTCGCCTACCGCCCCCTGCGCGGCGCCCCTCGCCTCGCCCCCCTCATCACCGCCATCGGCCTGTCCATCGCCCTCCAGCAAGCCATCTGGAAGTGGTACCCCGACGGCAAACAAGCCCGCGTCTTCCCCCAGTTCAAAGGCCACGCCCTCGACATCCTCGGCGCCACCGTCCAACGCGGCGACCTCTTCGTCCTCATCGCCGCCCCCCTCTGCATGATCGCCCTCGGCTTCTTCGTCGCCCGTACCCGCAGCGGCCGCGCCATGCAGGCCACCGCCCAGGACCCCGACACCGCCAAACTCATGGGCATCAACACCGACCGCATCATCGTCCTCGCCTTCGCCATCGGCGCCGCCTTCGCCGGCGTCGCCGCCGTCGCCTACGGACTGCGCACCGGCGAGGTCCAATTCCGCATGGGCTTCATCATGGGCCTCAAAGCCTTCACCGCAGCCGTCCTCGGCGGCATCGGCAACATCTACGGCGCCATGCTCGGCGGCGTCGTCCTCGGCATCGCCGAAGCCCTCGCCACCGCCTACGTCGAAGAGATCCCCGGCATGCAGCAATTCGGCGGCGGAGCCTGGAAGGACGTCTGGGCCTTCGTCCTCCTCATCCTCGTACTCCTCCTGCGGCCACAAGGCCTGCTGGGCGAACGCGTCGCGGATCGGGCGTGATACCGATGACCACCCACACCGCCACCACCCCCCGGGGCCTCCTCCCCCTCCCCGAACGCACCGCACGCCTCACCACCGCCGCCGGCGCCCTCGCCACCGCCGCCACCACCGGCCTCTCCTGGACCTGGAGCAGCGACTTCCCCGGCGACCTCACCTACTACGGCTCCCCCGCCGGCCTCCAGCTCGTCACCCTCACCGGCGGCCTCCTCACCCTCCTCCTCGCCGCCTCCACACTCGGCCTGCGCGGCCTGGCCTGGCTCACCCCCGCCGGACGCAACGCCCCCACCCTCCTCGCCGCCCTCGCCACCTTCGCCGCGACCTGGTTCACCCTCGGCGCCATCGCCGTCCAACTCGGCGGCCTGGTCAACCTCGAACCCGGCGGCTTCGCAGCCGGCACCGCCGCACTCCTCACCCTCCTCGGCGCCCTCGCCCTACCCCCCGACCA
>NZ_JOIX01000144.1 GCF_000720175.1 Streptomyces sp. NRRL S-337 | reverse complement strand
GTCTCGTGGGCTCGGAGATGTGTATAAGAGACAGGGGCTGAGGGGGGCCTTCCGGGGCGGCTCCGGGGTGGGCCTGCAAGCTGTGCCGGGGTTGGGTCTGGGGCTGCGTTCGGGACGGGGCCGGGGCCGCGCCGGGGTTGGGGCTGGACTGCGTTCGGGTTGGGGCTGGGGCTGCGTTGGGGTTTGGGGTGGCCGTAACAGCACCATTACGAAAGGTGAGTTGGTGCTGGACGCGGTATTGCGGAGGCCGGGGGCGGGGCGTAGACCTGTCGCACACCGGGTCGGGCTGGGCGTGTGGGGGCTGGGCTCGGGTTGAGGCAGTGCTGGGTGGCCGGTAGCCGCGTGGCAGCGGCGCATCGTGGCGCCGGGTGCCACCGCAAGCCGTGCCGAGCCGGCATGGCATGGCCGCGCCGAGGCCGAGCCGCGTCGGCATGGCGTCGGCAGGCCACATGCACGGGAGCGCACGGGAGCGGCAGACCGCACGACCACAGTTACGCACGACCACAGTTACGCACCACCGCACTCGCACCATCGCACCTGGCGAGATCGCAGCAGTAGTAGCTCGCACCATCGCACCTTGTACCACGGCAGCAGCGCCACGGCGGCCTGCTGGGAGCCGTGGGTGGAATGTCCGCGGCGGGTCGACAGCATCGGTCGCAGGAACGGCTACAGAAGCAGAGCGATTCAGTAATCCGGGGAGCCAACGCGCCAATATTCCGCGGCAATTCGGCACACCACGGCACGGTGCGGCGCGGCTCAGGTTGAGGAATTGATGAGGCTGAGGGAATTGGGGGTTCGGGGATGAGGGGTCGAGGGACGGGTTGGCGGCGGCGGGGGGCGGCCGGGGTTGTGGTGGGAGTGGTGCTGGCCGTGGGGGTGGCCGGTTGTGGAAGTGGTGGGGGCGGCGGGAAGAAGGGTGAGGGGGGCGGGGGCGATGGGGGTGAGCGGAATGCCGTTACGGTGCGGTTGCCCAAGTTGGCGGGACAGCGGCTGCAGGTGACCGCGGTGTGGACGGGGGCGGAGCGGGAGAATTTCGTCAAGGTGCTGGACGAGTTCGAGAAACGCACCGGGGCGAAGGTGGATTTCGTGCCCAGTGGCGACGACATGGCCGGTTTCATCGGGTCGAAGATCGCCGGGGGTGGGCCGCCGGACGTGGCGATGCTGCAGCAGGCCGGGGTGCTCAACGAGTTCGCCGGGAAGGGCTGGCTGAAGCCGCTGGGGCCGGAGGCCAAGGCGCAGTTGGCGAAGAATTACAGCAAGGGGTGGCGCGACCTCGGGGCTCATAAGGGCACCGAGTACGGGGTGTATTTCAAGGCCAGTAACAAGTCGCTGGTGTGGTACAACGCGCAGGCGTTCGGGAACGCCGGTGTGCAGGAGCCGAAGACCTGGGCGGAGTTCCTGAAGGCGGCGCGGACGATTTCCGAGTCCGGGGTGGAGCCGGTCTCGGTGGGCGGGTCGGACGGCTGGACGCTGACCGACTGGTTCGAGAACATCTATCTTTCGCAGGCCGGGCCGGAGAAGTACGACCGGTTGGCGCAGCACCGGATCGCGTGGACGGATGCCTCGGTGAAGCAGGCGTTGTCCACGCTCGGCCAGCTTTTCGGGCGTAAGGATCTGCTGGTGGGCGGTAATGCGGGGGCGCTGCAGACGGATTTCCCGACGTCGGTGACGCAGACGTTCAGTGGTGGTGACGCGCCGAAGGCGGCGATGGTGTCGTCGGCGGATTTCGCGGCGGCGAATATCGCGCAGACGAAGGCGAAGATCGGTACGGACGCCAAGGTTTTCCCGTTCCCGGCGGTGGGTGCGAAGTCGCCGGTGGTGACGGGCGGGGATGTGGCGGTGGCGCTGAAGGGCGGTAAGGCGGCGCAGGCTCTGCTGACGTTCCTGGCGTCGACGGACGCGGCGCGGATCTGGGCGCGGGCGGGTGGGTTCATTTCGCCGAACAAGGAACTCGACCGGGCGGCGTACGGGGATGCGGTGATGCGGCGGATCGCGGGGGCGCTGATCGCGGCCGGTGATGATTTCCGCTTCGACATGTCGGATCAGGCGCCGGCTTCGTTCGGTGGGAAGCCGGGTCAGGGCGAGTGGAAGGACTTGCAGGACTTCCTGAAGAATCCGAAGGACGTGGCGGGGACGCAGGCGCGGCTGGAGCGGGACGCGGTCAAGTCGTTCGGTGGGTGAGGGCATTGGGGGGCCAGTCGGCGTGTCTGACGTCGGCCCTCCTTCCCTTCCTCTTTTCCTGCCCCTCCGCCCCGCCGGCCCTCCGCTCCATTGCCCCTCCGTTCCCTTGCCGTCCCTTCTCTGTGCCCCTCTTTTTCTGGGCCCCTCTTTTCTGGGCCCCTCTTTTCTGGGCCCCTCTCTTTCCGTGCCGTTTCACCTGTGCCGGGGGATTCTCACGATGAGCAGCAGTAGGACCGCGGAAGTCGGCGGAAGTACGGTGAAGGTCAGTGGTGGGCGGCGTGTGACGGGGACGCGGCGGTGGGTGGCTGCGGTGTTCTTGTTGCCGGCGTTGGTGTTGTTGGGTGCGCTGGTGGTGTATCCCATCGGGTTTTCCGTGTACCGGAGTCTGTTCGATGCGTCCGGTGACGGGTTCGTGGGGCTGGGGAATTACGGGGAGTTGTTCGCGGACGACGGGATTCGGACCGCGTTGCGGAACAACGTGGTGTGGGTGGTGGTGGCGCCGGCGGTGTCGACGGCGCTGGGGTTGATCTTTGCAGTGCTGACGGAGCGGGTGCGGTGGGGTACGGCGTTCAAGTTGGTCGTTTTCATGCCGATGGCGATTTCGATGCTGGCGGCCGGGATCATTTTCCGGCTGGTGTATGACCAGAATCCGGAGCGTGGGGTGGCCAATGCGGTGTGGGTGGGGGTGCATGACACGTTCGCGGAGCCGGCGCCGTTCCCGGGGGCGAGGCCGCGGCCGAACGGGGTGCTGCGGCCGTCGGGGGGCGGGGCGTTCAGTACGCGGTCGGTGGTGCGGGCGGGGTCGCCGGTGATGCTGCCGTTGGTGGCGGTGCGGCAGGACGATGTGCGGGGTGCGCGGCGGGCGGCGGGTGCGGTGGCGCGGCCGGGGAGTGTGACGGGGACGGTGTGGCTGGATTTCCTGCGGGGCGGTGGGGGCCGGCCGAATGTGGTCGACGGGTCGGAGCGGGGTCTGGCCGGGGTGACCGTGGAGGCGGTACGGGGCGGCCGGGTGGTGGCGTCGGCGAGGACCGCGGCGGACGGGACGTTCGTGTTGCCGGGTGGGGTGGCGGACGGGGCGCGGTTGCGGTTGCCGGCGGGGAATTTCGCGGCGGCGTACGGCGGGGTGGAGTGGTTGGGGCCGGCGTTGGTGACTCCGGCGATCATCGGGGCGTATGTCTGGATGTGGGCGGGTTTCGCGATGGTGTTGATCGCGGCGGGGCTGGCGGGGGTGCCGCGGGAGTTGTTGGAGGCGGCGCGGGTGGACGGGGCGGGTGAGTGGCAGGTGTTCCGCCGGGTGACGGTGCCGTTGCTGGCGCCGGTGCTGGTGGTGGTGCTGGTGACGTTGATGATCAATGTGCTGAAGATCTTCGACCTGGTGTACATCATCACGCCGGGGTCGAGTTTGCGGTCGGCGAATGTGCTGGCGTTGCAGTTGTTCCAGTCGTCGTTCGGGACGGATGTCGATGAGGGGCTGGGCAGTGCGATCGCGGTGTTCCTGCTGCTGCTCGTGCTGCCGGTGATGTGGGTGAATCTCCGGCGGATACGGAAGGAGCGTCGTCGATGACGGCGGTGGAGGGGGTCGCCCGGGCCGGTGGCGGGGGCGGGGCGGGTGCGGTGGTGCGGGGGCGGCCGTCGGTGGCGGCGCGGCTGGCGGCGCGGGCCGGTGGCGGTGCGGTGCGGGTGTTCCTGGTGCTGGTGGCGTTGTTCTGGTTGATGCCGTCGGTGGGGTTGCTGTTGTCGTCGTTGCGGAGTCCGCAGCGGATCGGTGAGTCGGGCTGGTGGCGGGTGTTCGCGGAGCCGGCACAGATCACGTTCGACAATTACGGCCGGTTGTTGTCGAACGGCAAGGTGATGGGTTCGCTGCTGACGACGGCGGAGATCACGGTGCCGGCGACGGTGATGGTGGTGGTGATCGGGGCGCTGGCGGGTTATGCGTTCGCATGGATGGATTTTCCGGGCCGGGACGGCTGGTTCCTGGTGGTGGTGGGGCTGCTGGTGGTGCCGGTGCAGGTGGCGCTGATTCCGGTGGCGAAGTTGTTCGGGGCGGTGGGGCTCTTCGAGACGACGGCGGGGGTGGTGCTGTTCCACACGGCGTTCGGGTTGCCGTTCGCGGTGTTCCTGCTGCGGAATTTCTTCGCGGAGATTCCGCGGGAGTTGCTGGAGGCGGCGCGGCTGGACGGGGCGGGTGAGTTGCGGCTGTTCACGCGGGTGGTGTTGCCGTTGGGGGGTCCGGCGATCGCGTCGTTGGGGATCTTCCAGTTCCTGTGGGTGTGGAACGACATGCTGGTGGCGTTGATCTTCGCGGACAGTGGGAGTCCGCCGATCACGGTGGCGTTGCAGCAGGAGGTGCGGCAGTTCGGCAACAACATCGATGTGCTGGCGCCGGGGGCGTTCCTGTCGATGGTGGTGCCGTTGATCGTTTTCTTCGCGTTCCAGCGGCAGTTCGTGTCCGGGGTGATGGCGGGCGCGGTGAAGTGAAGTGCGGGGTGGCGTGAGGGGCGGCGGGCGAGGCGGACCGGGAGCCGTGTGCCGTACGGCGTACGGCACACGGGATACGGGGTCGGTTACGGGTCGTGCCGTTGTTATCCCGCGTTCATGTCCGTCCCCCTACGATGTCGGTCACTGCCGTGAAACGCATGGTGCGACGGGGCTCCGTCGTGGAGACTGCGTAGCGGCGCCGGCGCGTATTCCGTGCCGGACGAGGGTGTGTCCGTCCCTGCGTGGGGCGGGGCCCGTGCGCCGCCCCGCACCGGGGCCGGGCGTGTTCATAACTGCACACTCCGTATGCGTCCGTATGTGTCCCCCCACATCGCTTTGCCTGTTGCATTCCGCCTACGTTCCCGACCGTCTGGAGACGGACCGCACATGACTGCCCCCACCGCAGACCAGAGTGCCGAGCAACTCCCGCGCCCTGCCCGGTTGTCGGAGGTGAAAGGCTGGTTCTTCACTGCCGATCAGCTGCTGTTCGACTGGTTCCTGGCGTATCAGAAGGAGCGTTCCGAGTCGGGTGATCTGCTCGAACTGGGCGCTTACATGGGTAAGAGCGCGATTTTCCTCGGTGCGCGGCTGGGCGCCGGTGAGCGCTTCACGGTGTGCGATCTCTTCGATTCGCCGGCCGAGGACGCGTCGAACTCCAAGGAGATGAGGAAGTCGTACGCGTCGCTGACGCGGCGGGCTTTCGAGGCCAACTACCTGTCGTTCCACGACGAGTTGCCGACGATCGTGCAGGGGCTGAGTTCGATCGTCAGCGAGCACGTCGAGAAGGGGTCGGTGCGGTTCGCGCACATCGATGCGTCGCATCTGTACGAGCATGTGCACGGGGACATCCTGGCGGTGCGGGAGTTGCTGACCGGCAGTGGTGTGGTGGTGCTGGACGACTACCGCGCGGAGCACTGTCCGGGGGTGGCGGCGGCGACGTGGCAGGCGGTCGCCAATGAGGGGCTGCGGCCGATCTGCATCACGGGCACGAAGTTCTACGGCACGTGGGGTGATCCTGAGCCGTTGCAGAAGGCGCTGGTGGGGTGGATCGCGGAGCGCGGTGACATCTGGCACGAGGTGCAGTACGTGAACGGTGCGCCGCTGGTGCGGTTGAGCGCGAAGGGTGCGAAGGAGCCGGCGCAGCCGGTGTCGCGGCACCGTCCGGCGCCGTCGGTGGCCCCGGCGGGTGCGGCGCGGCCGGAGGTGGTGGCGGCGCCGTCGGGGCCGGTGGTCCGGCCGGTGCGGCGGGCGCCGGTTCCGACGGGGGCGACGGTGCGGAAGGTGGCGCGGGAGGTGCTGCCGCCGATCGTGGCGCGGGCGATCGTGAAGGCCCGTAAGCGGGCGCGCGGGCGCTAGGCGCGGGCCCGTAAGCGGGCGCGCGGGCGCCGGCCGCTGTACGGGGAGAGAGCCGGGGCGGGCTGCCTTCAGGGGCGGCCCGCCCCGGCTTTCGTGTGCGCGGCCCCGTACGCCTGCCGCGGTGCCTGCCCGTCCCTGTCGCGGTACGTCCCGATCGCGGTACGTCCCTATCGCGGTACCTGCCCCACCAGGACGAACACGTTGGGGCGCAGCAGCATCCCGGCGGGGCGGGGCAGGGGGTGGGAGTAGGTGCGGCGGACGGTGAGGCCGGCGGTGGCGGCGAAGGCGCGCAGCAGGGTGAAGTCGGTGAAGCGGACGGGCGGGGGGCCGGCGCGGTGGCCGGCTTCCTGGGGGGTGATGAGGAGGACGCCGCCGCCGGGCCGTACGTAGGGGACGTAGGCGCGGAGGAGTTCTTCGGCCTGTTCGTCGTCGAGGTGCTGGAGGACGTGGGCGGTGAGGAGGGCGTCGAAGGCGCCGGGGCGGGCGTGCGGTCCGGCGAGGAAGGCGTCGGGGGTGTAGGCGGTCAGGCCGCGGGTGCGGCAGCGGGCGACGGCGTCGGGGTCGTGGTCGATGCCGACGCTGCCGGGGGTGCAGCCGGCGAGGGTGTCGCCGTCGCCGCAGCCGATTTCCAGGACGCGGCCGGCGCCGATGCGCCGTAGTTGCCGGCGGTAGGGGGTGTGGGCGGGCAGCAGGCGGGCGAGGCCGGGGCGGGCGGGGTCGGCGGCCAAGGCCGCGAAGTCGGGGACCCGGTCGTCCGCGGCGGCCGACATGTTCGCCAGCCAGCC
>NZ_JOIX01000143.1 GCF_000720175.1 Streptomyces sp. NRRL S-337 | reverse complement strand
CGGTGTTTGGGACGTAAAGCGACAGCAGTCCCAAACACCGGCCCCGCAGGCCCGTCACCGCACCCACAACAACCCAGCCCGCCGCAGGCGCAACGGCGAGACGCCCCGCGGCGCCGCAGACAGGTACGTGCGGGGCGCCGCAAAGCGCAACGGCGAGCGAGCCCCGCGGCGCCGCAGACAGGTACGTGCGGGGCGCCGCAAAGCGCAACGGCGAGCAAGCCCCGCGGCGGGACGGCCAAGTACGTGCGGCGCGCCGCAAAGCGCAACGCGGGCAACCCCGACGGCGGGACACCCAGGTACGTGGGAGGAAGGCCAAGCGCAGCGCAAGGCACTCTGAAACCTTGATATGGTTGTCCACGTCGCCGCGGGAAACGCCCCGCGAAGATCACACCTAGTCCGGGTGGCGGAATGGCAGACGCGCTAGCTTGAGGTGCTAGTGCCCTTTATCGGGCGTGGGGGTTCAAGTCCCCCCTCGGACACCACATGAGAACCCCTGGAAACCCCTGGTTGACCAGGGGTTTTCTGCATGTCTGGGGGTGCGGGAGGTGCGTCGGGGGACGGTCACCGGAGATGTCGGAAATTATCTGAAAAACCTGCCCTGGGCCTATTCCATCCTCTTTCGTCGGGAGTATCCTGAAGACCGGCCTACGGGGCGAGCGAGGGAGTCCGATTGGAGCGGACCTCGCAACGAGGACTTCGGTTCTCGCCGAGGACGTGAGTGAAGGTCGGGCTGAGAGGCTGAAAGGTCATGCGGACCGGACGGCGACCCCCAAGCACCTGATCCGGACAATGCCGGCGAAGGGAGCCCACCTCGTAGGTCTTTGATGTGCGCGCAAGGGGGCGGGGCCCCCGGGGGCGGTCAGGTGGCGCGGATCAGGTCGGCGCATTTCTCGCCGATCATCATCGTGGTGATGCACGGGTTCACGGCCGGCAGGAATGGCATGACCGAGCCGTCGGCCACCCGCAGACCGCCGACGCCCTTGACCCGCAGTTCCGGGTCGAGCGGGGCGGCCGGGTCGTCGGGAGCGCCCATGTGGACCGTGCAGGCGGGGTGGTAGACGGTGTTGTGGGTGGCGCGGACGTAGTCCAGCAGTTCCTCGTCGGACCGGGCGGAGGGGCCCGGTGCGAGTTCCGGACCGGCCCAGTCGGCCATCGGGGCCTGGGCGACGATCTCGCGGGCCAGCCGCAGGCCGTGGAGCATCACCCGGACGTCGTGCTCGTGGGTGAAGTAGCGCGGATCGACCCTCGGCTTGTCGCGGAAGTCCCGGGTGCGCAGGCGCACGGTGCCCAGGGAGCGGGCGCGGGTGACGTTCGGGGTGAGGCAGAAGGCGTTCTCCGAAGTGGGGTAGCCGCGGCGGTAGGTGTTCAGGTCGAACGGCACGGAGCCGTAGTGGAACATCAGGTCCGGGCGGTCCAGGCCCGGCTCGGTGTCGACGAAGATGCCGATCTCCCACCACTGCGTCGACGAGGTGACCATCGGCTGCTTGGCCTCCCACATGATCACGCCCTCCGGGTGGTCCTGGAGGTTCGCGCCGACACCGGGGGAGTCGAGCAGGACGTCCACGCCGACGTCGCGGAGGTGGTCGGCCGGGCCGATGCCGGAGAGCATCAGCAGCTTCGGGGTGTCGATGGCGCCGCAGGACACGATGACCTCGCGGCGGGCGCGTACGCTGTGGGTGCGGATCAGGTCGGGAGCCAGGTAGTCCACGCCGGTGCAGCGGCGGTCGGCGTCGAAGGTCAGGCGCTTGGCCTGGAGCCCGGTGCGGACGTCCAGATTGCGCCGGGTGCCCATGACGGGGTGGAGGTAGGACACCGAGGACGAGGAACGGGTGCCGTCGGGGCGGCAGTTGATCTGGAACCAGTTGGCGCCGCGGACGACCGTCCGGCCGGTGTTGAACGGGGTGGTGGGGATGCCGGACGCCGCGCACGCCTCCAGCAGGGCCACCCCGCAGGGGTCGCGCGGCGGGACGGTGCGCAGGGTGACCGGGCCGGTGCGGCCGTGGTGGTCGCCGGGTGCGTCATTGCTCTCCAGGCGGGTGAAGAGCGGGAAGGTGTCCCGGGAGTGCCAGCCCGTGCAGCCCAGCACGGCCCACTCGTCGAGGTCCTCGGCGGGCGCCCAGAAGGCGATGCAGGAATTGTGCGAGGAGCAGCCGCCCAGCACCTTGGCGCGGGCGTGCCGCATGAAGCTGTTGCCGTTCTCCTGCGGCTCGACCGGATAGTCCCAGTCGTAACCGGACTCCAGCAGGCCCATCCAGCGGTCCAGCCGCAGGATGTTGTCGTCGTCGACGTCGCTCGGGCCGGCCTCCAGCAGGCAGACGGTGACCGCGGGGTCCTCGCTCAGCCGGGCCGCCACGACCGCGCCGGCCGTGCCGCCACCGACCACGACGTAGTCGAACTCGTCCGCAGGGATCTCTTGGGACATCGGGCCGTCTCCAGTCAGGGGGTGGGGGAGGAGGGGGTACCCGGGCCGCCCGGCTGGGTGTCGTCGGGGAGCTCGGCGGCGTGCATGGCCAGCACACCGGTCTTCTTGCGCTGGACGAACCAGTAGTAGGCGAAGCCGCCGAGCGCGACGACGCCGATGAACAGGAACGCGCCCCAGCGCAGGTACCAGTGCTGCGGGCCGGTCGCGTTGTAGACCGCGGCGCGCGGCCAGGCGAGGTTGAGGGACATGCCCGCGCCCCACAGCACCGCGAGGATGTTGACCGGGAGCCCGAACTTCCCCAGCGAGAACTTGCCCTTGAGCGGTGTCCAGTTGCCGCGCAGCCGCTGCACCAGCATCGGCAGCGTCACCGCCAGGTACGCCAGGTAGATCATGATGATCGCGATGCTGGTGATCACCGAGAAGATCTGCGGCTGGTTGACGTTGAGGAACAGGATGCCGACCGCCACCAGCCCGATGATGATCGCGGGCAGCACCGGGGTCTGGAACCGCGGGCTGACCTTGGCCAGCAGCGAGGAGGCCGGCAGGTTGTTGTCCCGGGCCATGGCGAACGCCAGCCGGATGCCCGCGGTGTGCACCGCCAGCTCGCACACCGTGATCGCGATGACCACGCACCACAGCACGATCTGCCCGATCGTCGAACCGAGGGTGGCCAGCACGACGTACTGGAGGCCGTCCACCGACAGCTCCTTGGCGTGCAGGTCCGGTACGGACAGCAGGGCGAAGAGCAGGATCAGCCCGCCGATCAGGAAGGACGCGATCAGGGCCCGCAGGATCGCGCGCGGGGCGTTCCGGCCGGGGTCCTTGGACTCCTCGCCGAGCGAGGAGGCGGTGTCGAAGCCGTACATGACGTACGCCGAGGCCAGGGACGCGGTGAGGAACGCGCCGAAGTAGCCGAGGGTCTCCCCGCTGCCCAGGCCGAAGGTGTCGGTGACCGCGTCCGGCCCGCGGGTGACGTGCGCGGCGAGCAGCAGCACCAGGACGATCGCGGCGACCAGCTCGATCGCCACGCCCGCGGAGTTGATCCGGGCCATCAGCTTCACGCCGAAGGCGTTGACCAGGGTGGTGAAGGCGACCAGGACGGTGCCGAGCAGGACGGCGTTGGCGGCCGCGGACTTCCCGGTGCCGTCGCCGATGAACTGGAACCAGGAGGAGATCTGCGGCAGCGTCACCTGATAGGCCAGCGCCACCGCGGACAGCGACACCATCGAGGCGGTCAGCATCAGCCAGCCGCCGAGCCAGCCGACGTGCGGACCGCCGAGCTGCTTGGACCAGTTGTAGATCGAACCGGCCACCGGATACCGGGCGGCCAGCTCGCAGAAGCACAGCGCCACCATCAGCTGGCCGGCGAACACCATCGGCCAGGACCACCAGTAGGCCGGGCCGCCGTGCGCGATACCGAAGTAGAACAGCTGGAAGGTGCCGGTCAGGATGGAGATGTAGCTGATCCCGGCGGCGAAGGTGTGGAAGTTGCCCAGCGTGCGCTTGAGTTCCGGCTTGTAGCCGAGCTCGGCGAGCGAGGCGTCGTCGTGTGCGTGCTCGTTCCCGTGCGCTCGGCCGTTGCCGGGTTCCGGGCGGGGCGGGCCCGGCGGGGTCATTCGAACCACCTCTGCGGCCGTGGCGCGGTATTGCGCCAGACGTGCTTGGCCTCCTGGTACTCCGCCAGCCCCGCCGGTCCCAGCTCCCGGCCCACACCGGACTGCTTCATCCCGCCCCACTCCGCCTGCGGCACGTACGGGTGGAAGTCGTTGATCCAGATCGTGCCGGCCCGCAGCCGTGCGGCGACCCGGTGCGCACGCTCGCCGTCCTGCGTCCACACCGCCCCGGCCAGGCCGTAGACCGTGTCGTTGGCGAGTGAGACCGCCTCGTCCTCGTCGCGGAACCGCTCGACAGTCAGCACCGGCCCGAACGACTCGTCGCGGATCACCGACATGTCCGGCGTGCACTCGTCCAGCACCGTCGGCAGGTAGTAGTAGCCGTTCGCCAGCGACGGGTCGTCCGGCGCCGAGCCGCCGCAGAGCAGCACCGCGCCCTCGTCGAGCCCGGCCGCCACGTAGGCCTCGACCTTGGCCCGGTGCTCGGCGGAGATCAGCGGGCCGGTGCGGGCGTGCTCGTCGAAGGGCCCGCCCAGCCGGATCCGCTGGGCGCGCGAGACCAGCTCGTCCACGAACGCGTCGTGCAGCTCCTCCTGGACCAGCAGCCGGGCGCCCGCCGAGCAGACCTGTCCCGAGTGCAGGAAGACCGCGGTCAGGGCGTAGTCGACCGCGGTGTCGAAGTCCGCGTCCGCGAAGACGATGTTCGGGTTCTTGCCGCCCAGCTCGAGGGCGATCTTCTTCACCGTCGGCGCCGCCGCGGCCATGATCCGCCGCCCGGTGAGCAGCCCGCCGGTGAACGACACCATGTCCACCCGCGGGTCCTCGGTCAGCGGCGCGCCCACCACCGGGCCGGTGCCCAGCACCAGGTTGCCGGCACCGGCCGGCAGCCCGGCCTCGTCCAGCAGCCGCATCAGGTGGACGGCGGTGTGCGGGGTGAGCTCGCTGGGCTTCAGCACGAAGGTGTTGCCGGCGGCCAGTGCGGGGGCGACCTTCCACGCGGTCTGCAGCAGCGGATAGTTCCACGGGGTGATCAGGGCGCACACCCCGACCGGCTCGTGCCGCACCGTGCTGTCGGTCTCCGCGATGCCGGTGTCCACCACCCGGTCGGTGCCGCCGGCCGCGGCGAGGTTGCCGAAGTAGCGGAAGCAGTTGGCGATGTCGTCCATGTCGTACTCGCTCTCCACCAGCCGCTTGCCGGTGTCCAGCGATTCCGCCCTGGCCAGCGCGTCCTTGTCGCGCCCCAGCAGCTCGGCGACGCGGAGCACCAGCCGGCCGCGCTCGGCCGCCGGTGTGCGCGGCCAGGGACCGTCGTCGAAGGCGGTGCGGGCCGCGGTGATCGCCGCCGCGACGTCCCTCGGTCCGCCCTCGTCGACGGTCGCGACCAGCGTGCCGTCCGCCGGACAGCGGATCTCCCGCACCCGCCCGTCGGCCGCTGCGGTCCACTGACCGCCGATGAACAGCTCCGGCATGGTGGTGCCTTTCGTTCTCCGGGCGCTTACGGGGCGGCAGCGCGGGGCACGGCGGACGGGCCGGGGGCGCACTGCCACCATCCGGCCGCCGTGCGCATCTCCGTGACGATCAATACACCGAGCGTAAGACCGTCACCGCTGGTCCGCACGGTGCGAGCGGCCGGCGGGGAGCGGCGGGGACCCGGGTGGGGCCGATGGGGTGACGGCGCGGGCGGACGGGAGAATGGGGCCATGTCCAGCGCGCAGCCAGCACACGAGGAACGGCAGGCTCCGGACCCGCACGAGGAGACTCCGTACGCGGAGGCCCCGTACGAGGAGGACCCGCACGCGGAGGCCCCGTACGCGGAGGCCCCGCACGACGGGCCGCTCCCCTCGGTTCCCGATGTCGCCGGGTACCTGTCGGGACGCTGGAGTGTCGAGCGCACCGTGCACGACTTGCGGACCGGCACCGAAGGCCGCTTCCACGGCACCGCCGACTTCCGGCCCGACCCGGCCGGCGGCGCGCTGCTGCACGTGGAGGAGGGCGAGCTGACCTGGGACGGCACGGCCTACCCGGCGAGCCGGACGCTCCGCCTGCGGCCCCGCCCCGACGGCAGCGCCGACATCGACTTCGCCGACGGCCGGCCCTTCCACGACCTCGACCTCAGCACCGGACACTGGACCGCCGTCCACCCCTGCGCCGAGGACCGCTACGAGGGGACCTTCACGGTCCGCTCGGCGGACGAGTGGCACCTGGAGTGGCGGGTCACCGGCCCGGCCAAGCAGCAGCTGCTGCGCACGCGGTACCGGCGGACGGCGGGCTGAGCGCGGCGGTCCGGCCCTGCCTCCCCCCTTATCCTGAGAGCAAGCAGCCGTCCCCCGTAGTTGCGTTACGGGGGACGGCTGTGGTGTCCGGCTATCCGTCAGAGGCAGGACTTCAGGCTGCCGGTGGCGGTCACCCCGCCGCTGGTCGCGGTGTAGGTGGAGGCCAGCACCTGCGTGACGCTGAGGTTGCCGGTGCAGCTGGCGTTACCGCTCGCGTCGGCCACGGCCGTGCACACCGTGCCGCCCAGGACGGAGAAGGTCACCGTCGATCCGGGGGTCGCACCGCTCACGCTGAACGTGGCGTGGGCGAACGCCCAGGGCACCGGCGGGAAGTTCAGCGCGTAGCAGGCCGGCTTCGCCGTCAGGACGGGGATTCCCACCCCGACGTTCACCGTCGCGGTACCGGAAACGCCGGTGCAGGTGCAGGCGCCCGAAGAGGAGATCACCGTGGCGGTGACGACATTGGCGCCGGCCGGCAGCGCGCTGGTGGTCACGCTGGCCTGTCCGGAGGCATTGGTGGTCCCGACCCCCAGGGCGCCGCTGGAGGTGGAGAAGAGCACCACCGCGCCGGGTACCGGGACTCCGTTGCAGGTGACGGTGGCGGTGACGGTGACGGGCTGGCCGGCGGTCGGGTTGGCGGGGGTCGAGGAGAGGGTGACCACGCAGTTGGTCGCCGCCGTGACGTTGACGGTTGCGGTGCCGGTGACGCCGACACAGGTGCAGGTG
>NZ_JOIX01000142.1 GCF_000720175.1 Streptomyces sp. NRRL S-337 | reverse complement strand
GCACCCACCACAAACCCAGCCCGCCGCAGGCGCAACGGCGAACAACAACCGCGGCGGGACGGCCAAGTACGTGCGGGGCGCCGCAAAGCGCAACGGCGAGCAACCACCACGGCGCCGCAGACAGCTACGTGCGGCTATTCCACGAAAAGGCCCCGCGCCGCGGCTCGCGCATCGAATTCTTCGAGGCGCGCCTGCGCTTCGGGGAGCGCGTCGCACATCGCCTCCAGGAGGACGCGGCCCAGGAGCATGGGGGCGCAGGCGGTGTCGAAGGCCAGGCCGGTGCCGACCGCGGCGGGCAGCAGCAGGTCGGTGTGGCGGGCGACCGGCGCGAAGGCACTGTCGGCGACGGTCACCACGGTCAGCCCGGCGTCCTGGGCGTAGGCGAGGGCCTCGACGACCTCGCGGGGATGCCGGGGCAGCGCGAAGCACAGCAAGGTGGTGGCGCCGGCCCGCACCGCGGCGTCGATCCGGTCGGGGAGCATCGTGCCGCCCTCGTCCAGCAGCCGGACGTCGGGGTGGACCTTGCGGGCGAAGTACGTGAACCCGGCGGCCTGGGCGGTGGCGGCGCGCAGGCCAAGGACGGGCAGCGGCCGGGAGGCGGCGAAGAGGCGGCCGGCCTCGATCACCGGCGACGGGTCGGCCAGCGCGGCGGCCAGGTGACGGAGGTTGTCGATCTCCGCCTGGACCGCCTGCTGGTACTCGTTGGCGGTGCCGTCGTCGCCGGTCTTCTCGGTGGGCGCGACCTCGCGCAGGTGGCGGCGGAGCGCCGGGTAGCCGTCAAAGCCGAGCGCCACCGCGAAGCGGGTGACGGAGGGCTGGCTGACGCCGGCCAGTTCGGCCAGTTCGACGCTGGAGAGGAAGGGCGCGTCGGCGGCCCGGCGCACCATGCAGTGCGCGATCCGGCGCTGGGTGGGCGTCAGCCGGTGGCCTTCGAAGAGCTTCTGGAGGCGGGCGGCGGTGCCGGTGTCCGCGTCCGTGACCCGTCCGGCCGTCGCGTCCCGTGCCTCCTCGGCCTGCTCCCCCGGCGCGCCGCCGGTACCGCGGCCGTTGTCCCCGTCCCCGCTCATCGCCTCTTCTTCCCGGCCCGCTGCGGGCCTTCTCCTGTGTCGACAGACTGTACGGAATTCCTGGCTCGGGACGGCGCGCGGTACGCCTGATGGTCCACCCCTACGGGATCCTTCCGCTCACCGCCCGCCGGAACGCGGACCCCCACACGCCAGGGCCGACCCGCCACCCGGCCGACCACACACCCGGCCATACGCCCGGCCCCACATCCGCCCCCTGGCACACCGTCCAGTCGACCCCCCACCCGGCCCACCACCCGTCCGGCCCCTCCCCCGCCCAGGTGGCCGGTCCGCCACCCGGCCGGGCGCGCGCCCGCACGGCGGGCTTCCGGTCCACCGGTGCGTCCGATTTCGGCTGTGTCCGTGGCTGGGCTCATGCCGGGCGTGGCTGAGTTCGTGCCCGGAATCGTGGCCGGGCTCATGCCCGGATTCGTGGCTGGCTCCATGCCGCTCACACCTCCGCCAGTTCGTCGAGGAGGCCGGACGCCACCGCCACGTCGTCCGTCAGTGGGCGGTCCTCCATGCGCGGGTCGAGCGCCTCGGCGGCTCGGGCGTAGGCGGTGGTGAGGGGCAGGCCGGGTTCGGGTTCGAGCGAGCGCATCCGCAATGCCCGTACGGCGGCGACGAGTTCGCAGGCGAGGACCTGGCGGTAGTACGTGGCGGCGCGCAGCGTCTGGCGGGCCCCGAGGGAGGCGAAGCTGGCCTGTTCCTCGACGCCGCGGGAGAGGACGGCGTGGCCGAGGGAGGCCGGGTGGGAGACGGCGCGCATCTCGCCGAGGGCCGCGCCGGCCGCGTATTCGAGGATCATGACGCCGGAGCTGGCGGGGGCCGCGTCGCCCAGGAAGGGGCGGAGCCGGGTGAGGTCCGGCTCGGAGAGGGCGGCCAGGCGGGCGGTGGAGAGCCGGGCGGTCTGCAGGACGGCCAGCCGGAAGGCGTCCAGGGCGAGGGCGACGTGGGCGGCGTAGAAGTTGCCGTGGTGGTAGGCGGCCTGGTCCTCGATGCTGATCAGCGGGTTCTCGCCGGCGGCGTTGAGCTCGACGGTCAGCACGGATTCCAGGGTGTCGGCGGCGTCCAGCGCCGGGCCGTGGATCTGGGGGAGGCAGCGGAAGCCGTACGGGTCCTGGATGCGGCCCAGCGGCGGGCTGGGCCGCGGCGGCACGCCGGAGAGGGTGCGCAGCCGGGCGGCGGCGGCCGCGGAGCCGGGGTGCGGGCGGGCGCGCATGACGGGTTCGGCGAACGGTTCGTAGGAGCCGCCGACCGCGAGCAGGGAGAGCGCGGCGACCGGCAGCGACGCGGCCAGCAGCCGGCGCAGTTCGTCCAGGGCGAGCGCGGACTGGCCGAGGGTGAGGGCGTTGCTGCTGATCAGGGCGAGCGCGTCGTTGTTGTCGAGGGCGACGGGGGCCGGGGTGCGGCCGCCGGGGGTGCCGTGCCAGGGGTGTTCGCCGGCCAGTGCCAGGCCGGTCTGGGCGAGCGCGGCCAGGTCGCCGGTGCCGACCGCACCGTGTTCGTTGACGACCGGGTGGGCGCCGGCGTCCAGGGCGGTGATCAGGGCCGTGATGACCGCGGGGTTGAGGCCGGCCCCGCCGGCGAGCAGCTGGTTGGCGCGGACCGCGAGCATCGCCCGGACCTCGCGGCCCGGCAGCGGGTCGCCGATCGCACCGGCGTGGCTGCGCAGCAGCCGCAGGCCGTGGGCGGCGTCGGCGGCCTCTACGTCCTCGGTGCGGTTGGCGCCGACGCCGGTGCTGCGGCCGTAGACGCGTCCGGTGGCGGCGAGCCGGCGGGCGGTGTCCCAGGATTCCGCGGCGCGGGCGAGGGCCTTGGGGTCGGGGGCCGCGGGGCGGGCGGTGCGGTCCGCGAGGGCGGCGACGTCGGCGGTGCGCAGCGCGGTGCCGTCGAGGGTGATGCGCCTGCCGGACCGTCGGGCGGTGTCCAGCATGTGGGAAATCAAGGGGCTCAACTCCCTCTTATAACGCGCTTTGTGGGCCGAATTCCGATACCTGGTTCCGTACGGTGGCCGAGCGGAGAGCTGGAAGAACTCTCGGGTAACCCGCGTTGTCACACAGGGTTTACTCCCACCCATTGACTTCTATTCACATGCCTAAGACTCTGCATGACACTATGCAGGCCGGGCAAGGGGCAGCCGATGATCAAATTCGACGCAGTCAGCAAGCGGTACCCGAACGGCACCACCGCAGTGGACGATCTCTCCCTCGACCTTCCCGAGGGCGGCGTCACCGTCCTCGTCGGATCGTCCGGATGCGGCAAGACGACGACCCTGCGGATGGTCAACCGCATGGTCGAGCCGACCTCCGGCACCATCAGCGTCGGCGGCCGCAACGTCCTGGAGGCGGACGCCGCCGAGCTGCGCCGCGGCATCGGCTACGTCATCCAGCAGTCCGGTCTCTTCCCGCACCGTACGGTCCTCGACAACATCGCGACCGTCCCGCTGCTGCTCGGCTGGGGCCGCCGCAAGGCCCGGGCCCGCGCCGCGGAGCTGCTGGAGCTGGTCGGCCTGCCCGCGGACACCAGCAAGCGCTATCCGCACCAGCTCTCCGGCGGCCAGCAGCAGCGCGTCGGGGTGGCCCGGGCGCTCGCCGCCGACCCCCCGGTGCTGCTGATGGACGAGCCGTTCGGCGCGGTCGACCCGGTCGTCCGCACCCAGCTCCAGAACGAGCTGCTGCGGCTCCAGGAGGAGCTGCGCAAGACCGTCGTCTTCGTCACCCACGACATCGACGAGGCGGTCCGCCTGGGCGACCGGATCGCGGTGTTCCGCACCGGCGGCCGGCTGGTCCAGTGCGCCGAGCCCGCCGAACTGCTGGCCCGTCCCGCCGATGACTTCGTCGCCGACTTCCTCGGCGCCGAGCGCGGTCTGAAGCTGCTCTCGCTCACCACCCTCGCCGACGTGCCGCACGCGCCCGGCCGGGCGATACGCGCCGACGAACCGGTCGGCGCGATAGGCCGCGACGGCGGCCGCTGGCGCCTGGTGACCTCGCCGCGCGGCGAACCGCTGGGCTGGCTGGACACCGACGCGCTGCCGGCCGGCGGTACGGCCGGCGAGGCGGAGCTGGCCGCGGTCCGGCCGCTGCGGGACACCGATTCGCTGCTCTCGGCCCTCAACGAGGCGGTCTCCTCACCGGCCGGGGCGGTCGCCCGGGTCACCGCCGACGGCGTCCTGACCGGCGTCACCTCCCGCGACGCCATCCACGACCGGGCCGGCCGCAGCCACGCCGACGCCACCCGCGCGGCCGCTCCGGCGGCACCGAGCCGTACCACCGCCGAGAAGACGCGGACCACCACCGAGAAGCCCCACGAGCCCGCCGGCGAGGGCGTCACCCCCGACGACCCCGCGCCGGACGACCCCGGGCCCGAGGCCGCCGCCCCAGCGGAGCGCCCCGCATGACCGTCGAATGGGGCTGGTTCCCCGATCACGCCGGCGAACTGACCCGCCTCACCGCGGACCACCTCGCCACCGCCGTCCCCGCCGTCCTGTTCGGCCTGCTGATCGCGCTGCCGCTGGCCGTCCTCGCGCACCGCGTCCGGCCGCTGCGCGGTTTCGTCCTCGGCGCGTCCAACATCCTCTACACCATCCCCTCGCTCGCCTTCTTCGTCCTGCTGCTGCCGGTCACCGGGCTGACCCGCACCACCGCGATCACCGGTCTGACCGCGTACACCCTGGTCGTCCTGGTGCGGAACACCGTCGAGGGCCTGGACGCGGTCCCGGAGCGGGTGCGCGAGGCGTCGAAGGCGATGGGGACCCGGCCGCTGCGTACCCTGCTCACCGTCGAACTGCCGCTCGCCCTCCCGGTGATCATGGCGGGCGTACGGGTCGCGACGGTGATGTCCATCTCCCTTGTCAGCGTGGCGAGTTACATCGGGTACGGCGGGCTCGGCCAGCTCTTCACCGACGGCTTCCAGCGCAACTTCCCCACCCCGGTCATCGCCGGCGTGGCCCTGACCCTGCTGCTCGCGCTGGCAGCCGACGCCCTGCTGGTGACCGTCCAACGGCTGTGCACCCCCTGGCGGCGCGGCACGCCCCGGTCCGCCCCCAAGCTGTGGAAGCGAGCGTGACGGCCCGATGCTCGAACTCCTGAAGAACCTCGCGGCCTGGCTGACCGGCCCGGCACAGTGGGCGGGCCCCGACGGCATCGCCACCCGCGTCCTGGAGCACCTGGAGTACTCGGTGCTCGCCACCCTCGCCGCGGCCCTGATCGCGCTGCCCGTCGGGCTGCTCATCGGGCACACCGGCCGCGGCGCCTTCCTCGCCGTCAACCTCTCCTCCTTCGGCCGGGCGCTGCCCACCGTCGGCCTGGTCACCCTGGTCTTCCTCGCCGGCGGGCTCAGCGTGTGGCCGGTGTACGTCTCGCTGGTCGCGCTCGCCGTGCCCGTGATCATCACCAATACGTACGCCGGGATGGCGGCCGTCGACCCGGAGGTCAAGGACGCCGCCAAGGGCGTCGGGCTGCGCGGCCGCCAGATCCTCTGGCAGGTCGAGGTGCCGCTGGCGCTGCCGCTGATCATGACCGGCATCCGGCTCGCGACCGTCCAGGTCGTGGCCACCGCCACCATCGCCGCCTACGTCAGCTTCGGCGGGCTGGGCCGCTACGTCTTCGACGGCCTGGCCCAGCGCGATCTGGTGCAGGTGCTCGGCGGTGCGGTGCTGGTCGCCGTGCTCGCCGTCGTCGCCGATCTGGCCCTGGGCGGGCTGACCCGGCTGCTGTTCCGCGGCCGCCCGGCCACCGCCCGCTGAACCGCCACGCCCCGCGCCCCGTACGCCCGCCCCTCCCGAGGAGCCCCGCCATGAACCGCCGTACCGCCCTGACCACCCTGCTCGCCGGCGCCTCGGCACCTCTGCTGGCCGCCTGTTCCTCCGGCATCACCTCCCTCAAGGGGAACGGCGCCGGCGGCGACAGCGGCAACAGCAGCGGTGGCCTGGTCATCGGCACCGCCAACTTCACCGAGAACCAGATCCTCGGCTACCTCTACGCGGGCGTACTGTCCACGGCCGGCGTCAAGGCCACCGTCCGGCCCAACCTCGGCTCCCGCGAGATCGTGGTTCCGGCGCTGCGCTCCGGCGACATCGACCTGCTCCCCGAATACCAGGGCAGCCTGCTGCTCTACCTCGACAAGAAGGCCACCGAGACCGAGGCCGGCGCGATGCAGAACGCGCTGGCCACGGTGATACCGGACGGCCTGGAGGTGCTCCCGTACGCGGCCGCCGAGGACCGCGACAGCTTCGCCGTGACCCGGGAGACCGCCGAACGCTACGGCCTGACGTCGCTCGACGACCTGCGCAAGGTCAGCGGCAAGCTGGTGTTCGGCGCGGCCGCCGAGATGAAGAAGCGGGTGGTCGGGCTGGTCGGCCTCAAGGACCGGTACGGCGTGGAATTCAAGGAGTTCAAGGCCCTGGACTCGTCCGGCCCGCTGGTCAAGGGCGCCCTGAAGAAGGGCGACATCGACGTCGCCAACGTCTTCACCACCGACGTCGACATCAAGGAGAACGGCTGGGTGCTGCTGGCCGACCCCCGGCACCTGGTCCCCGCCCAGCACATCGTCCCGCTGATCGCCGCCCGCAAGGCCGACACGAAGGTGCGCCGGGCGCTGGCGACCCTCGGCAACGCACTGACCACCGCCGACCTCACGGAACTCAACCGCAAGGTCGACAAGGACAAGCAGGACCCGGACCGGGTGGCGGCGGCCTGGCTCTCCCAGCGGAAGCTGGGGTGATCCCCACGTACCTGGCTGTCCCGCCGTCGGGGTTGCTCGCCGTTGCGCTTTGCGGCGCCCCGCACGTGGCTGTCTGCGGCGCCGCGGGTCTTGGTCGCCGTTGCGCGCTTTGCGGCGCCCCGCACGGAGTTGTCTGCGGCGCCGCGGGTGCTGTTCGCCGTTGCGCCTGCGGCGGGCTGGGTTTGTTGTGGGTGCGGTGACGGGCCTCCGGGGCCGGTTGTGTGGACTGCTGACGCTTTACGCTCCGCTGCGCTCCGCCTTCGCTCCTTATTGAGTCCTTGGAAGCG
>NZ_JOIX01000141.1 GCF_000720175.1 Streptomyces sp. NRRL S-337 | reverse complement strand
GGGCGGGGGCCGGGGGGCGCCCCCTCCCCGGGGAACCCCCCGTCCAAGCCCCCCGGGAATTGCCCGCCCCTCCCATGCGTTGTGTCCCTTGGCCGCGCCGAGTGGGCGGTACGAACCGCACCGAGTGGGCGGTACGAGACAGACGACTGAGACTGACGACTGACGAAGGAGCGCGGGGCGCATGGCGGGCACTGTGACGATGTACAGCACCACCTGGTGCGGTTACTGCCGTCGGCTGAAGAGCCAGATGGACCGTGAGGGAATCGCGTACACCGAGATCAACATCGAGCAGGACCCGGAGTCCGCGGCGTTCGTGGAGAAGGCCAACGGCGGCAACCAGACGGTGCCGACCGTGCTCTTCGCCGACGGCACGACGCTGACGAACCCGTCCCTGGCGCAGGTCAAGCAGAAGGTGGGCGTGGCCTGACGACCGCGGGGCGGGCCGCTTGAGGCCCGCCGCCTCAGGTCCCGGTGAGGGACCGAGGTGCGCCTGCACGTGCACCTGAGGGCCGCCGGCCGGTTCCGTCGCTGATCGACGGAACCGGCCGGCGGCCCTCTTCTGTGCGCGTGAGGCCGGTCCGCCCGGCTCTCCTCACCCCGTCACGGCTTCGGCAGCGGCTTGCCGTACCAGAGCTCGATCAGGCGGGCGGCGATGGAGATGCCGTAGGGCGGCAGGACCTCGCCGGATTCGAAGGCGGCGCGGAGGTCCTCGCGGGAGAACCAGCGGGCCTCTTCGATCTCCTCGCCGTCCACCTGGATCTCGGCGGAGGTGGCGCGGGCCATGAAGCCCAGCATCAGGCTGGACGGGAAGGGCCAGGGCTGGCTGGCCACGTACTCCACGTCCCCGACGACGACCCCGGCCTCCTCGTAGACCTCGCGGGCCACCGACTGCTCGATGGACTCCCCCGGCTCGACGAAGCCGGCGAGGGTGGAGAAGCGGCCCTCGGGCCAGTGGACCTGGCGGCCGAGCAGGGCGCGGTCCTCCTCGTCGGTGACGAGCATGATCACGGCCGGGTCGGTACGGGGGTAGTGCTCGGCGCCGCAGGCGGGGCAGCGGCGGATGTGGCCGGCGGCGGCGATCACGGTGCGTTCGCCGCAGCGGGAGCAGAAGCGGTGCAGCCGCTGCCAGTTCTCCAGGGCGACGGCGTGGACGAGCAGGCCGGCGTCGCGGGGGGACAGCAGGAGGCCCGCCTCACGCAGGCCGGCCGGGCGCGCGGACTGGTCGATGCGGCCGGGGAGGCTGTCCTTCTGGAGGGCGAAGTAGCTGACGCCGTCGTCGTCGGTGCCGAGGTAGTAGCGGTGGGCCTCGGTGAGCGGCGCCTCGAAGGACGGCGTCATGATCAGTTCGGTGCGGCCGTCGGGGGTGTCGTCGATCAGTGCCTGGCCGCCGGACACCACGAAGACGCGCGTCGTCGGGTGGCTCCAGGCCGCCGCCAGCCATGCCTCGTCGAGACGGTGGTGGGCGGAGCGGTCGATGCCGCTCGGCGCGCTGAACGTGATCGGCCGGTCGGCGGTGTGCTCGGTCCAGGTGGTCACTGCTGTTTCCAACTCCCCCTGTGGCGTGGGTGATTGCTGCGTACGGGCGCGGAACGGTGCGGCGGGGCGCGGGGCGGTCAGGTCCGCTGCCAGGTCTCCGCCAGGTCGCCCCACAGGTGGGCGGCGGTCTCGACGCCCTTCATCAGCAGGTCGAGTTCGACCTTTTCGTTCGGCGCGTGCCAGCCGTCGGAGGGGACGGAGATGCCGAGGAAGAGGACGGGGGCGCCGAGGACGTCCTGGAGGTCGGCGGCCGGGCCGGAGCCGCCCTCGCGGGTGAAGCGGATCTTCTGGCCGAAGGCGCGTCCCATGGCGCGGACGACGGACTGGAGCGCGGGGTGGTCGAGCGGGGTGAGGCAGGGGCGGGTGGCGCCCCAGAAGGTGATCTCGTGCCGGATGCCGGGCGGGAGCTGTGCAGCGACCCAGTCGCGTACGGCCTGCTGGACGGCGGCCGGGTCCTGGCCGGCGACCAGCCGGAAGGAGAGCTTCAGCTGGGCGGTGGACGGCACGATGGTCTTGCCGCCGGGGCCCTGGTAGCCGCCGCCGATGCCGTTGACCTCGGCGGTGGGGCGGGCCCAGAGGCGTTCCAGGGTGGTGGTGCCGGCCTCGCCGAGGGTGGCGTGGGAGTGCGCGGTGCGCAGCCACTCCTCCTCGTCGAAGGGCAGCTCGGCGAAGAGTTCCCGTTCGCGGTCGGTGAGTTCGATCACGCCGTCGTAGAAGCCGGGGACGGCGACGCGGCGGTCGGCGTCGTGGAGGGCGGCGGCCAGCCGGGCGGCCTCGGTGGCGGGGTTGGGCACCGCGCCGCCGAAGGAGCCGGAGTGGATGTCCTGGTCGGGGCCGTACAACTCGATCTGACAGTCCGTCAGTCCGCGCATGCCGGTGCAGACGGTGGGGGTGTCCCTGGACCACATGCCGGTGTCGGAGACGATCACGGCGTCGCAGGCGAGGCGGTCGGCGTGCTTTTCGATCAGGGCGGGGAAGTTCGGGGAGCCGGACTCCTCCTCGCCCTCGATCAGCAGCTTGAGGTTGACGGCGGGCGCGGTGCGGCCGGTGGCGGCGAGGTGGGCGCGGACGCCGAGGGTGTGGAAGAACACCTGGCCCTTGTCGTCGGCGGCGCCGCGGGCATAGAGCTTGCCGTCGATGACCTGCGGCGCGAAGGGGTCGGTGTGCCAGCCGTCCGCGCGGGCGGCGGGCTGTACGTCGTGGTGTCCGTAGACGAGCACGGTGGGTGCGGACGGGTCGCCGGAGGGCCATTCGGCGAAGACGGCGGGCAGGCCGTCGCCCTCGGTCTCCCAGATCTCGGCGGTCGGGAAGCCGGTGCCGGTGAGCTTGGCGGCGAGCCATTCGGCGCTGCGGCGTACGTCGGGAGCACGGTCCGGGTCGGCGGACACGGAGGGGATGCGCAGCCACTCGGCGAGGTCGTCGAGGAAGGCGTCGCGGTGGCTGTCGAGGTACGCGCGGACGGCGCTGTCCGGGGTTGTGCTCATACGACCGAGCCTATCGGCCTTCCGGGGGAGGCCGGTCGTCGGTCTCCCCCCGCAGGATGCGTTCGAGTCCGGCGCGGCCGGGGAGGCGGGCGGGCCGGGCGATCTCGCCGGTGCGGACGTAGAGGAAGGCGGCGCCGACGGCGGACGGGGGCAGGCCGTGGCGTTCGGCCCAGGCGAGGCGGTAGATGGCGAGCTGGAGGGGGTCGGCGTTCTGGGTGCGGCCGGTCTTCCAGTCGATGATCTCGTAGCGGTCGCCGTCGGGGCCGTGCTCCTTGTAGACGGCGTCGATCCGGCCGCGGATGATCCGGCCGGCGAGGATCAGCTGGAACGGCGCCTCGACGCGGTACGGGGTGCGGTGGGCGTAGGGGGTGCGGGCGAACGCCTCCTTGAGGGTTTCCAGGTCGTGTTCGTCGGTGATCCGGTCGGCGTCGGGCGCGTAGGTATCGGGCTCGTCGGCGCCCGGCAGCTCGTCGGGGCCGAGCAGCGGCAGGGCGAGCTCCTCGAAGCGGGACTCGACCCAGGCGTGGAAGCGGGTGCCGCGGCGGGCGCCGGGCTGGGGCGGGCGCGGCATGGGACGGGCCAGTTCGCGGGCGAAGCCGTCCGGGTCGGCGGCGAGGCGGAGCAGCTGGGTGGCGCTGAGGGCGGCGGGCAGGGGGACCTCGCGGACGGTGGCGCGGGAGCGGCGCAGTTCGTCGGCGAGCGCCTCCAGGTCGCGGTCCCAGGAGCCGAGGATGCGGCGTTCCTCGGGGAGCAGCGGGTGGGGGCCGGTGTCTTCGTCGGCCCCCTCGTCCTGGTGGGCGGGGGCCGGGTGGGTGAGGTCCGGTTCGGTGGTGCGCTGGGCGACGATGCGGGGCCGCGGGGGCGCGTCGGCCGCACCGGGAACGTCCTCGATGCCCGGAACGTCGTCGAACGGGTCCGCCTCGGGGATCGCGAACCGGTCCGGTTCGTCGAACGGGTCGGCCTCGGGCACGCCGTACGCCTCGACGTCCTCGGGCACGCCGTACGGGTCGTCCTCCGGCACGCCGTACGGGTCGTCCTCCCACTCCTCCTCCGGTGGGGCCGGCGGCCACTCCGGGTCGTAGGCGGGGGACGGCGCGGGGACGGCCGGGGAGACGGCGGCGGGCGGCCGGGTGGCCTGGTGGCGGGCGAGGTGGGTGCGGACCGCGGCCGCTGCGGTGCGGCGGCGGGCCAGGGCGGTGGGGTCGAGGGGCAGCGGCCAGGCTTGTTCGGCGGCGGCCTCGGCGAGGGTGGGGTTCTCGGCGCCCTCCTCGGGCGGGTCGGCCCAGTGCTCGATCTCGCCGTGGCCGGCCTCGCAGTGCTCGCGCAGCGCCTCCAGGAAGGCGGACGGGCCGCGCGGCCGCTTCTGGTGCGGGCCCCACCAGTGGCCGGAGCCGAGCAGCAGGGAGCGGGGGCGGGTGAAGGTGACGTAGCCGAGGCGGAGTTCCTCGGTCTGCTGGTGGTGCTTCATCGCCTCCTTGAAGTCCTTGAGGCCGCGGGCGGCCCATTCCTCGACGTCGGGAAGGGTGGCGGCGTCGCCGCGGAGGGCGTGCGGCAGGACCTTGGCGCGGCTGGTCCAGGACTCGCGGGACTGTTCGCTGGGGAACTGCTTGGCGACGAGGCCGGGGACGGCGACGACGTCCCATTCGAGGCCCTTGGACTTGTGGGCGGTGAGCACCTTGACGGTGTTGTCGCCGCCGGGGAGGGAGCTGTCGAGGCCCTTCTCGTACTGGACGGCGGTGCGCAGGAAGCCGAGGAAGGCCAGGAGGGTGGCTTCGCCGTCGAGGGATTCGCCGCCCTGTTTGGCGGCGAATCCGGCGGCGACGTCGAGGAAGGTGCCGAGGGTTTCGCGGCGGCGGGCGGCGAGGGCGTGCGGGGACGCGGAGAGTTCGACTTCGAGGCCGGTGGTGGCGAGCACCCGGTGGAGGACGTCCATGAGGGGGTCGCCCAGGGAGCGCCGCAGGTCGCGGAGTTCGGCGGCGAGGTGGGCGAAGCGCACCCGTGCTTCGGGGGAGAACGGCAGGCCGTCGTCGGTGCCGTCGGCCTCCAGGAAGGTGTCGAGGGCGTCGGCGAGGGAGAGGGTCTCGGCGGGGTCGGTGCCTTCGACGGCTGCGGCGAGGCGTTGTGCGGGGTCGTCGGACGGGCCGCCGTGGTGGACGAGGGTGCGGGCGCGGCGCCCGAGGAGGGCGAGGTCGCGGGGGCCGATCCGCCAGCGGGGGCCGATCAGGAGGCGGACGAGGGAGGCGTTGGCGGTGGGGTCCTGGAGCACTTCGCAGACGGCGACGAGGTCGGCGATCTCGGGGAGGTGGAGCAGCCCGGAGAGGCCGACGACCTCGACGGGGATGTCGCGGGCGACGAGTTCGCCCTGGATCTGGGCGAAGTCGCCGGCGGTGCGGCACAGGACGGCGATCTCGCCGGGCGGGGTGCCGGTGCGTACGAGGTGGGCGAGGGAGTCGGCGAGCCAGCGGAGTTCTTCGGCGTGGGTGGGCAGCAGGGCGCAGCGGACGGTGCCGTCGCGTTCTGCGCCGGGGGCGGGGCGGAGCGCTTCGACGCCTTCGTGCATGCGGCGGAGCGGGGCGGCGAGGCCGTTGGCGAGGTCGAGGAGACGGCCGCCGCTGCGGCGGTTCTCGCTGAGGGCGTACCGGTGGGCGGGGGTGCCGTCCGCGAGGGGGAAGTGGGCGGGGAAGTCGTCGAGGTTGGCGACGGAGGCGCCGCGCCAGCCGTAGATGGCCTGGCAGGGGTCGCCGACGGCGGTGACGGCGTGTCCGGTGGGGGTGCCGTTCGCGGCGCCGAAGAGGCCGGAGAGCAGCAGCCGCTGGGCGACGGAGGTGTCCTGGTACTCGTCGAGGAGGACGACCCGGAATTCGTCGCGCAGGATCCGGCCCACCTCGGGGCGGGTGGTGGCGAGGGTCGCCGAATGGGCGATCTGGTCACCGAAGTCGAGCAGGTCGCGGCGGCGCTTCTCGCTGCGGTAGGCGGTGACGAGGTCGAGGAGCTCCAGTCGGGCGCGGGCGGTGTCGGGGACCTTGCGCAGGTCGGCGTTGGTGAGCTTGACCCCGTCGAGGGCGGTGAGCAGGCCGGTGTCGTAACGGCGGAGCTCGGCCGGGTCCACGAGGTGCTCGGCGAGCTCGGCGTCCAGGGCGAGGAGGTCCTCCACGAGGGAGGGCAGGGAGGTGGTGAGCGCCGGGTAGGGGCCGGGGGCGGTGCGCAGGGTGCGGGCGGCGAGCTGGAAGCGGGTGGCGTCGGCGAGCAGCCGGGCGCTGGGTTCCAGGCCGATGCGCAGGCCGTGGTCCTTGAGGAGCTGGCCGGCGAAGGCGTGGTACGTCGAGATGCGCGGCTCGCCGGGGACGGCCTCGGTGCTCCCCGGCACGGGCTCCGGGTCGGTCACTCCGGCCTTGACGAGGGCGGCGCGGACCCGCTCGGCGAGCTCGCCGGCGGCCTTGTTCGTGAAGGTCAGTCCGAGGACCTGCTCGGGGGCGACCTGCCCGGTGCCGACCAGCCACACCACGCGCGCGGCCATCACCGTGGTCTTGCCGGACCCGGCTCCGGCCACGATGACCTGCGGCGCGGGCGGCGCGGTGATGCACGCCACCTGCTCCGGGGTGAACGGGATCCCGAGCAGCTCCTTGAGCTGCTCGGGGTCGGTGATACGCGGTCTCACGGTTCAGACGGTAACGGTCCCCACCGACAATCCGCTGCGCTGGGCCGGTCGCCCCACGTACCTGGCTGTCCCGCCGCGGGGCGCTGCGCATTGCGGCGCCTCCCACGTACCCGTCTCTCCCGCCGCGGGGCTCGCTCGCCGTTGTGCTTTGCGGCGCGCCGCACGTACCTGCCTGGCCCGCCGTCGGGCTCGCTCGCCGTTGCGCTTTGCGGCGCCCCGCACGTACCTGCCTGGCCCGCCGTCGGGCTCGCTCGCCGTTGCGCTTTGCGGCGCGCCGCACGTACCTGTCTGGCCCGCCGTCGGGCTCGCTCGCCGTTGCGCCTGCGGCGGGCTGGGTGGGTGTCGGGTGCGGTGACAGCCCTACAGACTTCGTCCTCCGGTCTGTCCCCTCCCGTAAGGGGATGAAGGGGAGGTGGGTGG
>NZ_JOIX01000140.1 GCF_000720175.1 Streptomyces sp. NRRL S-337 | reverse complement strand
CACTGGTCACACTTCCGCAGACGCAGCCAAGCCCGAGCCCGCCACTGCCACTACCAACGCCGAGGCCACAACCCCCACATGCGGTTGCAGTACTAAGGGGCGGTCAAACAGATTCCCTAGGGGAACGAAGCGCCCCTTGCAGGGCCACAACGCAACGGGAGGGCAGGCTATTCCCGCCACGCCGCCCCCTCGCCTCACCCCATACGCAAGCCGCTCCCTCACCCCATAGGCAAGCCGGCAAGTCGGCTCCTCACCCCATAGGCAAGCTCTCCCCCTGCACCGCCTGGATGTCCAGTTCGACCTTCAGGGTGGTGCCGATCGCGGCGATGCCGGCGGCCACGACCTGGTTGTAGTTCATCTTGAAGTCCTCGCGCCGCAGTTCGGCGGTGGCGCGGAAGGCCGCGCGGACGCCGCCCCACGGGTCGGGCCCGGTGCCGAGGTAGCTCAGGTCCAGGTCCACCGGGCGGACGACGCCGTGCAGGGACAGGTCGCCGTGCACGGTCCAGCGGTCCGGGCCGGCCGGTGACAGTCCGGTGCTGCGGTACGTGATCTCCGGGTACACCTCGACGTTGAGGAAGTCCTCGTTGCGCAGGTGCCCGTCGCGCATGCCGTTGCCGGTGTCGATCGACGACGCCTTGATGACCGCGTCGACCCGGGACTTCCCCAGGTCCTCGCCGATCTCGATGCGGCCGCTGAACTCCGTGAACCGGCCGTGCACGCTGGAGATGCCCAGGTGTTGGGCGACCGCGCCGACCGTGGAGTGCATCGGGTCGATGGTCCAGGCGCCCGGCGGCGGCAGCTCGGCCCCGCCCTGCCGGGCCAGCACGACGTTGCCCACCTCCATCCGGCCGCTCGCCGTCACGATCGCGCTGGAGGCGACCGGCGCGTAGCCGACGGCCGTCACGATGACCGTGTACGGGCCGGCGGGCAGCGGCGCCTCGCTGCGGACGGCACCGTCCTCGTCCGCCACGGCCCGCAGCACCTGCGCGCCCGTCATGTCGGTGACGGTCAGCACGGCGTGCTGCACCGCCCAGCCGTCCCGTGTGCGGACCTGCGCCCTTACGCCCGCAGCTCCCGCGCCCGTCGAAGTCATTGCCTCTCCCGTGTCTTGCTGGTGGTGTCCCGGCTCCGGGCTCCGGCTGAGCCGGGAGCTCGGGGAGCTCGGGGAGTGCCGGACCCCGGCGGTCCGGAAGCCCGGGTGTCGGACCCCGGCGGCGGCGTGCAGGCCGTCCCCTGCCTGTGCGCCACACCGCCGCCGGAGTCCTGGGGTCCGGTCCGGGACGCGCCTCCGCTCATCGCGCGTCCCGGCCCGGGGTCTTGCTGCCCGGGTTACTGCCCTGCCATTCCGTACGGCCTTCCCTACGGACCTGGCCGTAGGGAAGCCGGTACGGATCTGGCCGGTACGGACCTGGCCGTACGGAAGGTCAGCACGGAAGGTCCGTACGGATTGTCCGTACGCACGGCCCCGGGCCCCCGGTCAGTCCCCGGGGTGGGCGAGCTGGACGTCGTAGCCGTCGACCCCGCGGGCGTCGACCGCGAGACCGGTGGCCACCGGCGGGTAGCCGCTCGCGATGACCGTGTAGTCACCGGCGTCCAGGTCGGTGAAGGCGTACGCGCCGTCCTCACCGGTGGTCGAGGTGGCCACGACGTTGCCGGCCGCGTCCACCAGCGTCACCCGGGCGTCGGGCAGCGGGCGGCCGGCCCCGTTCGGACCACCCGCCCGTACGACGCCCTGCACCCGCGCGCCGGACAGCAGCTCGACCTCGACGCGGGTGGTGCCCTGGCCGCCGATCTCGACCGGCAGCGCGGCCGGCCGGTAGTTGGCGGCGTTCACCGCGACCGTGAAGGTGCCGGGGGCCAGCTCGTCGAAGGAGAAGTACCCCTCGGCGTCCGTCCTCCCGGTGGCCAGCACCTCGCCGCGGACGTCGGTGACGACGACCATGGCGTCCGCCACCGGCTCGCCGGTGACCGCGCTGCGCACCTGGCCGCCGAGGCCGCTGGTGCCGCTGAGCAGGATGTCGTAGCCGTACGGCTGGTCGCCGACGACGACCGTGGAGGCCTGCGGCTGGTGCCCGTCGGCCGCCGCGATCAGCACGTACGAGCCGGCGCTGGGCGCGTTCAGTACGTACGAGCCGTTGGCCTGGGCGACCGCCCGGCCGAGCTGACGGCCGCCGAGCGAGATCAGCGTGACCGCGGAGCGCGGGACGGGGTGGCCCTCCGCGTTGCGTACGAAGCCGTGGATGGCAGGTCCGGCGGGCACGGCGTCGCCGCCACCGGCCGAGGCGTAACCCTGCAGGGGCTGTGCGGCCGGCTGCGCCCACGAGGGGGTGTGGCCGGCGTCGTCCGAGGTCACCGGTGCGGCACCGACGAGGGCGGGCTCCCGCTCCCCGGCCGCGCCGCCCGCAGCGCCGGCGGCCTGCAGCGGAAGCGTCGCCTCCGACGGGGTCACCGACGGGCTCACCGACGGGGTCACCGACGAAGGGGCCTCCGCGCCCTTCTCCGCGTTCCCCGCGTTCCCCCCGTTCTCCGAGCTCTGGGCCAGTCCCCCACGAGTCTTCAACGCGACCTCCTTGATGAACAGGGTGAAGAGGAAGGCGAGCAGCGCGCAGGGCGCCGCGTAGAGGAACACATCGGCCACACCATGGCCGTAGGCGCTCTCCATGACGGTGCGCAGCGGCGCCGGGAGGGCGTCCAGGTCGGGGATGCCGCCGCCGCTCTTGGCGGCACCGTGCGCCGCGGCCTTGGCGGCCTTGGGGCCGAGTTCGGCCAGGCCGTCCTTGACGTAGTGGGTGACGCGGTTGGCGAGCACCGCACCGAGGGCCGAGACGCCCACCGCACCACCGAGGGAACGGAAGAAGGTCACGACGGACGAGGCGGAACCGAGGTCCGACGGCGCCACCTGGTTCTGCGTGGCGAGCACCAGGTTCTGCATCATCATGCCGATGCCGAGACCCATCAGCGCCATGAAGATCGCGATGTGCCAGTACTCGGTGTCGTAGCGGATGGTGCTCAGCAGGCCGAGGCCGGCGGTCAGCAGCACACCACCGGAGACCAGCCAGGCCTTCCAGCGGCCGGTCTTGGTGATGACCTGGCCCGAGACGGTCGAGGAGATGAACAGGCCGCCGATCATCGGGATCGTCATGATGCCGGACATCGTCGGCGACTTGCCGCGCGCCAGCTGGAAGTACTGGCTGAAGAAGACGGTGCCGGTGAACATCGCGATACCGACGAACAGGGAGGCCACCGACGCCAGGGTGATCGTCTTGTTGCGGAACAGCCGCAGCGGGATGATCGGCTCCTTGGCCTTGGTCTCGACGAAGACGAAGACCGCGCCGAGCACCACCGCGCCGCCGACCATCGCGGCGGTCTGCCACGACATCCAGTCGTACTTGTCGCCGGCCAGCGTCACCCACACCAGCAGCAGCGAGACCGCCGCGCTGATGAAGAACGCGCCCGCCCAGTCGACCTTGACGCCCTCGCGCTTGACGACCGGGAGCTTCAGGGTCTTCTGCAGCACGATCAGGGCGATCACCGCGAACGGCACACCCACGTAGAAGCACCAGCGCCAGCCGAGCCAGCTGGTGTCGGTGATGACGCCGCCGAGCAGCGGGCCGCCGACGGTGGCGACGGCGAAGGTGGCGCCGAGGTAGCCGCTGTACCGGCCGCGCTCCCGCGGCGAGATCATCGCGGCCATCACGATCTGGGCCAGGGCGGAGAGACCGCCCACGCCTATGCCCTGCACGACGCGGCAGGCGATCAGCATGCCGGTGTTCTGCGACAGACCGGCGACGATGGAGCCCGCGACGTAGATGACCAGCGCGAACTGCACCAGCAGCTTCTTGCTGAACAGGTCGGAGAGCTTGCCCCACAGGGGCGTGGTCGCGGTCATCGCCAGCAGCGAGGCGGTCACGACCCAGGTGTAGGCGCTCTGCCCGCCGTCCAGATCATGGATGATCTCCGGCAGCGCGTTGGACACGATCGTCGACGAGAGGATGGCGACGAACATGCCGAGCAGCAGCCCGGACAGCGCCTCCATGATCTGACGGTGCGTCATGGGGGCCCCGTCGGAGGCGTGGTGATGACCGCCTCCATGCTTGGCGTGGCCGCCCCGCACACCGGCTGGTGTGGTCGTAGCCATGTGGTTCCTTTTCATCCTGCGGGTGTACGGGTGCTGAGGTCGTTACGGGCGTGGAAGTCGTTACGGGTGTGGAAGTCGTGGTGTGCCCGGGTCCGGCAGTCGCCGAAGCTCGTACGGAGCCGGGCGAGCAGCTCGTTGAGGAGACCGACGTCGCTGTCGCTCCAGTCGCCGAGATACCGGGCGAGCGCGGCGGTGTAGCGCTCGGAGAGCTCCTGGAGCATCTCCGTGCCGCTCGGGGTCAGCCGCAGCAGCCGCGACCGCTTGTCCGCCGGATCGGGCTCCCGCTCGATCCAGCCGCGCTCGCAGACGTGCGCCACGTGCCGGCTGGTGACGGACATGTCGATCGCCATCAGCTCGGCCAGCTGACTCATCCGCATCTCGCCGTGCCGGTCGAGAAGGGTGAGCACGGCGGCCGAGGCGGGCGGGCAGTCCTGGGGCAGGATCCGCCCCATCTCCCGCTTCACGGCCCCGATGGCGCTGAGTTGCCTGGCCAGCTCCTCGTACTGACTGTGAGCGGCCACCGGCTCCTCCACGCATCCATCGCTCAGCTCGATCGCACTTCTTTTGTTGCTTGGGGCAACCATACGCACAGTTGGTTGCTGAAGGCAAACGATTGAGTGGCAGGTACAGGCAAAGGCTGCGCCAAGACCGCGTCCGCGATCCGTCAACGACCCCCGGGCCCGCGCAAAGCCGCAGGTCCGCGGGGTGGCCGGAATGCGACCCGCAAATCCCCACAACGCGACCACATCGCTCACGAGTGGCACACCTCACGCGGGCGGCCCTCCCCATCGGCCTGCCCGTCCCCCTCCTCACGCGGTCGCCCCACACGCGCCCCAGGGGTGCCCCTGTGCCACCGGTTCGCTAGGGTCCTGCCTCATGGCGACCAACCCGCAGAACCAGGCCGACGGGAACTACGACCCGGCGGGCAGCACGCAGATGTTCCGTGCCTTCGTGGACGAGGGCGGCACCCCCCAGACCGGCGGCCGCCGCGCCCCGGCCCCCCAGCAGTCGGCCGGCCCCCGCGTGGGCGTCATCGTCGGCGTCATCGTCGCCGTCCTGGTCATCGCGGGCGCGGCATGGCTGGCGCTGTCGTAACAAGTCGCCCTTGAGTTCCCGTTCTCGGTCTTACGAAGACGGGGCCCGGCGGTAACAACCGCCGGGCCCCGCTGCCTTACTCGCTCGTTGCCGCCGCTAACCCGCCTGCCCGCCCCGGCTCTCGACGATCCGCAGGGCGTCCCGCAGCGCTTCACACAGCCTGTGGACACAGAACCGGAGCTCGTCGGCCGACGGCTCTGCCGGGCCCCGCAGCAGTTCGGCCGCCCGCGCCAACACTTCCTCGCCGGTGCTCACCTGCACCTCTTCCATCTCGTCGGCGAGCTGCGACAGAAACCCGCCGTTGTCGTCGGCGGAGAGATAACACCGCTGCCCGTCCGGCCCGCTCCAGGGCAGCAGCCGCATCCCGCCGCGCCTCACGAAGCGACCGCCATGTCGATGTCACACAGAAAGGCCCGTTCCCGCCGGGCCTCCTGCCGCTCGTGGAGGAGGAGGTAGGGCCTTACGAGACGGGAGGCGTCACCGTCGAGGGGGGATTCGGGGCGGCGGGGTGGACGTTGGGGTGGGTGGTGATGGGGTGGCTGGGGGAGGGGGAGGGGGACGAGGCGGTGCCGCGCCCTTAACCGAGCGACGAGCCTGCGCATAAGGTTCCGCATGTCGACCTGCTTCCTCAGGTTGGCCATGCCCCGGGGGTGTTGGCGCACCCGCCGGGGTCTTTTCGTCGGCCAGCATATCTATGGGTGCTATAGGTGTCTACCACTGAAATATCTCGCTCGCTGTACAGCGCCTTGCTTAGCGTGCTCAAGTGATCGAATTCGCCCCGGACCGGCCCAGATGGCATCAGGTCGCCGATGTGATCCGCGAACGCATCGCTGAGGGCACGTACCCGGCCGGTGGTCGCATCCCCTCGGTGCTCCAACTTCAGGAAGAGTTCGGCATCGCTGGGGTGACAGCCCAGAAGGTGCACCGCGGACTGCGGGCAGAGGGGCTGATCTACACCGAGCCCGGTATGGGTTCGTTCGTCTCGAAGGAGCTCCGGGGAGAGCTCAAGCGTCCCAAGTGGGAGCAGATCGCCGACGTGATCCGCGAGCGGATTGCGGACGGCACGTACCCGCCGCAGCACCTGATCTCCGAGGTGCGCATGGAGCAGGAATTCGGCGTCGCGCGCGTGACCGTTCGTAAGGTCACGGCCGCCCTCCGGGAGGAAGGGCTCATCGTCACCACGCCGGGGATGGGGTCCTTCGTGACGCCGCAGCGGCCGGGTACCGGTCGGTGAACCAACCCCTAGGGAACGGTCGAACAGATCCCGTAGGGGTCACGCGGGCCCCCTGCTAGGGCCACAACGTTGAGGCCGGGTGCGGTATTCCCAAGGTCAGGATTCCCAAGGTCAGGCGCAAGAGTTGGCGTCAGTGCGGCACTCCCAAGGCCCGGCACATCAATTGGCGGCAGTGCGGCACTCCCAGGGCTAGGCGCACCAGTTGGCGGTAGTGACGCCGCGTCGGCCGGCCGCCGGGGGCGAGCCGGTGACCGGGCCGCCGAACGAACGACTTGCGCTTTCCGTTGCGTCAACTTCTACGTTCGTTCTCGAGGCCGGAGAGACCGGCCCGGCGATGAAAGGTACGGCACGGCCATGGCCTGGTCGATCGCGGACGTGGCCCGGATGTCCGGGGTGACGTCCCGGACCCTGCGGCACTACGACGACATCGGCCTGCTCGTCCCCGCGTACACCGGGGGCAACGGCCACCGCTACTACGGAGAGGCCGAGTTGCTGCGCTTGCAGCAGATCCTGCTGATGCGCGAACTGGGCCTGGGACTACGCGACATCGCGACGGTCCTGGAGCGCCAGGTCGACCAGGTGGCCGCGCTGCGTGAGCACCTGCGCAGGCTGGCGGCCGAGCGCGACCGGCTCGATGCGCTGGTCCGCACGGTCGGCCGCACCATCGCCGAACTGGAGGATGACAAGGACACCGACACCATGGAAAAGATCAACACCCCGGAGAAACTCTTCGTCGGCTTCGACACCGCGCGCCACGAGGAGACCGCCCGCGAGCAGTGGCCCCACCAGGCGGAGCAGTCGGCGCAGTTCGCGGCCACGCTCAGCGAGGCGGACATGGAGCGGATGCAGCGTGCGGCGACCGCCGCGATGGTCCGCATGGCGGAGCTGATGCAGGCCGGCACGCCGGTGAACGACCCGGCGGTACAGGCCGAGGTCGACGCCCACTACCAGGGCATCTGCCGGATGTGGACCCCGAACGCGGCCGCGTTCAAGGCCCTCGGGCAGAACTACGTCGACGACGCGACGTGGCGCGCGGCCTACGACCGGGTCGCCGCCGGCCTGGCCGAGTACCAGCGCGACGCGATGACGGCCTACGCCGACACCACCCTGAGCTGACCTCCCGCCAGCCCTACCGCCACCGACTGTCTGGGGGCTGCAGACCCCAGCAGCCGGGCACCCTTCCCGGAGCGCTGCGCCGTGATTCCCCCGCACTGGATCCGCCACCACCGCCACGAGGACAACGAACTCCTCGGCTATCTACGGCCTGTCGAGAGCGACCCCGGCCGGTACGTGCCGGTCAGCCTCTTCGGCCACCCGCTCGGCGACCCGAGCGAAGACGCACCCGCCCGCCGTTGCCTGGACCGCACCGGACTCGACTACCTGGCCCAGGACTGGCTGCTGTCCCTGCCCGACCACCCGGAGCCCGTCGCCGTCCAGATCGTCGAGGTCACCCCGCAGCAGATGCGGGTGCAGAACATCGACTACGGCTACCCGCGCGCGAACATCGGCCACATCTTCGTCCTCGACGTACCCATCGCCGATCAACTCCGCCCGCGCTGACGCCATTCCCCACGGCGCTGGCATGTCCACTGCCCCGCCCCCTCCACCTGCGGGGACGCGCGGTGCCGGGTCGGGCCCGGGCCCCTTAATACTGCAACCGCATGTGGTGTGACCGTGTGGGCTGGGGCTCGTTGGTGTGACTGTGTGAGAAGTCGCTGACGGTTGAGCAGATCGAGTCGTGGTCG
>NZ_JOIX01000139.1 GCF_000720175.1 Streptomyces sp. NRRL S-337 | reverse complement strand
TCCCTGGCTGGCTGGACTGGTACAACTACCACCGACCCCACACCGGAATCAGCGGCCACACCCCAGCCAGCCGCGTCACCAACCTCTCCGGACAACACACCTAGCCCCGCGGTTCCCGGCGGCCGGTCCAGCGCTCCACGGCGCGCTCGATGTCCGTGGGGGAGTCGTCGGAGCGGGGGCCCGAGGGCCAGCAGGGCCGGGCGGCCCGGAGCTTGCCCGCGAGTTCGCCGGCGCGGGCCCGGCGCTCGCCCGCGGTGGGAGCGGCAGCGATCAGCCGAGCCCAGCGGACGGTGTCCACCACCGCGGACTTCATGCGCTCGAAGGCCAGGTAGAAGGCGAGCGCGTCCTCCCATCCCACCCGGCACTCCGCGGGTGCCACCCGCTGCCAGGCGGCGACCGTCCGGTCCCGCTCGGCGGGCAGGTAGGACATCTTGTGCAGATGGTCCGCCAGGTCGTAGACCGGGTCGCCCCACAGCGCGAGCTCCCAGTCGAGGAAGACCGTGCGATGCCGGTGAGTGATCATGTTCCGCCGGTGGATGTCCGCGTGGAGGAGGCGGAAGGGCCGGCTCCGCAGCGTTTCCGCCCGTTGTTCCAGGAGCGCACACGGGTCCTCCGGGACGCCCAGGTCGCGGTAGAGCTGCCCGGTGGCCTCGTCGCCGTCGGCGCGGATGGTCCGCACCAGACGCAGGAGCAGGGCCACGAACCCGGCGGTGTCGCCGTCCGCGGGCCAGTCGGTGGGCACGCCGGGCAGTTTGGCGGCGGGCACGCGCAGCAACTGGGAGAACAGGGTGCCGATGTCGCGGAGCACACCGGCGGGCAGCGGGGTGCCGGCCGGGCAGACCTCGTCGAGGCAGGTCCCCGCGATGAACTCGTGGATCTGGAACGGGGGGTCCGGCTGTACGTGGAGCAGCTGCGGTGCCGAGGTGACGTAGGGGCGGATGGCTTCGAGGACCGCGTGCTCGGGCCACATCGTCAGGTCCATCGTCGGCGCCCCGCCGGCCGGGATGCGGACCATCACGGGCCCGTCGGCCAAGTCCACGCGGACATTGCTGTTGTAGTACCCGGAAAGCACGTCCTGCCGTACGCGCGCTTCCTGATACAAGGCCATCGCGTCCATCCGCCTGTCCACCGCCCTTTCAGGGGCCTGGGTGCGTCGGTCCGTAGCGCAGTCCGGAGCGGATCCGCTCCGGAGTCACGTCGGGAACATGTCCCCACACCAGGCGGGCGGCATTCACCTTCTTCGCCAGGCGGGCGATCAGGCCGTCCCGCGTGGCCGGATCCGTTCCGGGCGCGGCCAGCTGCTTGGAGTACCGGACCGTGTCCACGATGGCCGACTTGATCCGCTCGTGCCATAGGTACGTCGTGAGGTCGCGCCGCCAGCCGGCGGTGGTCTCCGGGGGAAGCGCCCGGAGCCAGTGGCGCAGCAGGTCCTCGCGCTGGTCGTCCGGGTAGTCCATCTTGTGGAGGTGGAGGGCCACTTCGTAGACCGGGTCGCCCCACAGGGCGAGTTCCCAGTCGATGAACCACGTCGTTCCGGCGGTCACGATCATGTTCTTGCGGTGCAGATCGGCGTGGAGCACGGCGAACGGCCGTGAGGTCAGGGCGCTCCACCGCTCGCTGACCGGGGCGAGCGGATCCGCCGGGAATCCGAAGTGGTCGAAGACCCTGCCGTACGCCGGCAGGTGGTCCGCGTGGATCGTCCGCGTCAGCCGCGCCAGGCGCTGCCCGAAGGCGGGTGCGTCCGCCGACGTGGGCCAGCCGTCCGGGAGCGGCGGCATCTTCCCCTGGGGGATCGCCGTCAGCTGCCCCATCAGCGCGACCGTATCGCCGATCACATGGTCCGGTACGGCGCTCCGGCGCGGGGAGAAGTCGTTGAGGATGTCACCCGCGATGAAGCTCTGGACCTGGAAGCGCGGGGCGTGGGAAACATGGCGGAGTTCCGGCGCGTAGTCCACATACGGGCGGACGGCGGCCAGCACCTCCTCCTCGCGCCACACCCGCACGTCCATCACGTCGGCGGCCGCGAGGGGAATACGGACGTTGACCCGGCCGTCCGGGGTGTCCAGCGCGGCATTGCGGTTGTAGTAGCCCGCCGCCGCGTCGGTGCTGCGGAGAGCCGCGTCGTACAGCGCGTGCCAGCTCATGCGGCTGCCCCGAGGAACAGGGACAGGACCTCGTCCGTGCGGTGCTCCAGCGCGTCCAGCGTGCCCAGCGGCCGCAGGCCGGCCCGGGCGCGCAGCGCGGCGTCGGCCAGCCGGCCGTCCTCCTCGCCGAGCCGGACGGCCGCCCGGTGGATGGCCATGACCAGGGACGGATAGACGTCGCACGCCTTGAATTCGGCCACCGCCCGGTGCCACGTCGACAGCGCCCCGTCCCGGTCGCCCTGCTGCAGCAGCAGGAAGGCCCGGTACATGTCGGCGCGCGCCCTCCCGGAGCGATAGCCGGCCCGGTCGAGCGCCGCGTACGCACTGAGGAAGGACGAGGAGGCGCGCTCGGGCTGCCCGAGCCGGATCTGCGCCATCGCCATGGCGGTGTACGCCTTGCCGATCTCGTGCTGGGCCCCCAGCTCCCGTTGGACGGCCAGCGCCTCGGCAGCCTCCGCCACGGCCGCCTCCGGATCGGTGAAGGCCAGCAGTTCGGCGCGGTTGGTCCGGATGTTCGCGAGGCCGAAGGGATCCTCGGCGCGCCGGTATTCCGCCTCGGCCTCCTGCAGCAGGTCCGCTGCCGCGTCGAACGAGAGGAGGAACCGGTGGCCCAGGTGCAGCAGCCGTTTCACATCGGCACGGACGACGGGTTTGTCCGCCCGGCTCATCCCGTACACGGCCTCGGCCAGGTCGAACGCCTCGGCGAAATCCCCCTGCCACATCCTGATGTCGGCCAGGCAGAATCCCGCGGAGACCCGCACGGGTCCGGACTGTTCCTCCCAGACCTGCTGGAAGATACGGGCGGCCGTGCGGCTCTCACCGGCGATCCTGCGGGCATTGGCGGCGGCGAGGGAGAGCCTCGCCGAGACGGCGGTGCCGGCCCGCCGGTCCACCTCGGGGGCGAGCTCGATCACCGCCCGGGCATTGCCCAGCGACAGCAGGGACTCGGCTTCGAGGCAGTCGGCGGCCTCCCGGACGGAACTCTCGCCTCCGGGCCGGGCCGCCAGATAATCCCGCAGGTCCTTCACGATGCCGTCGACCACCTGCCGGCCACCCATGGCCATACCGCGGTCGGCGTACTCGTGGATCTGCTCCGCGGTGATCGCTTCCGCGTGCAGACCGTGGTAGACGGCCTCGCGCAGGGGGGACGAACGGGAGACGCCACCACGGTCGGGGCCGCTTTCGAGGCGGTCGGCCACCTCCTCCCAGTAGGCGCGAAGCCGGTCGTGGACCGACCGCTTCACCGCGGGGGAGAGGTGGGACTGCAGAGCGGCCACCATGAGCTGGTGCAGCCGGTACCAGCCCTGGGAGAGCGGATAGGCGAACGAGTAGGCGGTCAGCGACTCCCAGGTCAGCAGGTGCGCCGGCAGGTTGAACGCCCGCCCGAGCGCGCGGAAGGCCCCGAAGTCGAAGGTGCGGGCCACACTGAGCAGTTCGAGGATCCGCACCTCGTCCGGCGGTACGTGCTGCAGGAACCGCTGCACGATGTGCTCGGAGGTGATCGTCGTCTCCAGCCGGGCGGGGTTCTGCAGGTAGGTGTCGATGGCGAGGTGCAGATAGAACGGCACCCCGGCGCTGGCCTCGGCGATCGACCGCTGCCGGCCTCCCTCGGTGATGCCCGCGGCGGACAGCAGATCGAGCCGGGCGTCCATCGGCAGGCCCTCGACCGGGACGTGCTGGATCACCGAGGCCCAGTCCTCGTCGTACGCCGCCCACTGCAGCGGCTCGCGGCTGGCCACGACGGTCAGTCCGCCCTGCAGCTGGCCCAGCAGATCACGCAGCCAGGCATCCGCGCCGAAACTCTTGCCACCCGGTAACGGAGTGGGGACCAGCGCCTCGTAGGCGTCCACATAGAGCACATAGGGCCGGTCGCCGCTCGCCTCCCGCAGTTCCTCGACCAGCAGGTACGAAACGGCGTAGCCGAGCTCGGCGTTGGTGAGGTTGTCGAGGTCCTGCAGCGTGGGGTCGGACTTGATGCGCTGCTTGCGCTGCCGGTTGGACAGCGCCCGGTCCGTCAGCCGGACCAGCCCCGCCGCCGTACCGAATACCGGGAACCCCATGGCGTCGTCGAGGATCTTCGACAGGACCTCGCTCTGCTCCGCGAACGGCGTACTGGAACGGTCCATCCGAAGCTGGGGGTGGACCCGTTGCCACAGGACCGCGTACGCGATGTCGAAGCGGTCGAACTTCACGCCCTGCGCGCCGAACTCGGTACGGAGCACGGCCAGTGCGTCCTCCTGCTGCCGCAACGCCGGGACCTGCAGGTCGAGGCGGGCCGTACGGTAGCCCTGGCCGGTCCGGTTCCGCAGCTCCTGCAGCAGCCGGGACTTTCCGATCCCGCCGATGCCCACGACATTGAAGACCTGCGGGTCCGGTCCGGAGTGCAGCCGGCCCAGGGCCGCCTCGTAGGCGGCCAGCACCGATTCTCGGTCGAAGAACTGCCGTTGCAGTGCGGAAACCCGTCGGTATCGCGGCCCGATCGGCATGCCCTGTCCCCCCGGTTGCTGGTGCTGCCGCCAGGGAGGCTACCCGCAACGCACCGCATCGGCACCCGGGTTGGCGCGCTGCTCAGTGCCGCAACGACGCCCCGAAGCCGGTGGCCAGGGGCATGCGCAGGCCCAGGGGTGGGGGCGCGGCGAGGGCGTCCTTGACGGGGCGGGCGTAGTCGCGGGCGAAGAGGGAGCCGAGGAGGAAGTCGGTGGCCAGCGCGAGGACTTCGGCGCGGTGCTGATGGAGGGAGTGGCCGTCGGAGTGGACCTCGAAGCGGCAGGTGTCGCGGTTGATCTTCTTGGCGCGCTCGGCGTAGCGGTAGGACAGGTCGGGGTCGTGGCGCTCGTCGTTGGTGCCGTGCACGAGCAGGACCTGACGGCCGACGAGCTGCTTCACCGGATCGGGCTGCTCGCCGGTGGCGCGGTGGTCGGGCAGCCACGGCGCGATGGCCAGTACGGCGTGGACGGCGGGGTGGCCGGCGGCGTGCAGGGCGGCGCGGGCGCCCATGCCCGTACCGACGAGGCAGACCGGGACGTCGCCGTAGCGGCGCACCACCTCCTCCAGGGCCCAGGTGGCGTCGCGCGCGGGGTGGGCGGCGGAACCGTTCCAGCCGCGGCAGCGGTAGTGCACGACATGGGTGGCCAGCCCTTCGGGGCGTCCCGCCCGGGCCAGCCGGAGGGCGAGGGGCCGTACCGCGAGCGCGGTCACCGGCGACGGCCGTCGGACCCCGGTCGGTCCGCCCCCCGGCAGTAACAGGGCAACGCCGCTGATCGTCCCCTCCTTGCCGTTCGCTCCCAGCGGTTTTCCCAGCCGGGCCTCGCGCACCGGCAGCGCTTGCTGAGCCATGACCAGAACGATGGCAGAAGGAGACCGGCCCGCCACCCTGTGGACGGGTCACTGTTACGTATCGTTCGATGAGATCTACGCGCGTAGGGGCTACAGTGCCGAAATGACGAGCGAGACCACCACCCTTCCGAGCAGTGAACAGATCCGCCGCGCCCCCAAGGTGCTGCTGCACGATCACCTCGACGGCGGCCTGCGCCCCGCCACGGTCGTCGACCTGGCCCGCGAGACCGGATACACCGGTCTGCCCGAGACCGATGCCGAGAAGCTGGGCATCTGGTTCCGCGAAGCCGCCGACTCCGGCTCGCTGGAGCGCTACCTGGAGACCTTCGCGCACACCTGCGCCGTCATGCAGACCCGCGACGCACTGGCCCGGGTGGCCGCCGAGTGCGCCGAGGACCTGGCCGCCGACGGCGTGGTCTACGCCGAGGTCCGCTACGCGCCCGAACAGCACCTGGAGCAGGGGCTGACCCTCGAAGAGGTCGTCGAGGCCGTCAACGAGGGCTTCCGCGAGGGTGAGCGGCGGGCCCGTGAGAACGGCCACCGCATCCGCGTCGGCGCCCTGCTGACCGCCATGCGGCACGCCGCCCGCGCCCTGGAGATCGCCGAACTCGCCAACCGCTACCGCGACTCCGGCGTCGTCGGCTTCGACATCGCGGGCGCCGAGGCCGGCTACCCGCCCACCCGCCACCTCGACGCGTTCGAGTACCTCAAGCGGGAGAACAACCACTTCACCATCCACGCGGGGGAGGCCTTCGGACTGCCCTCCATCTGGCAGGCGCTCCAGTGGTGCGGCGCCGACCGCCTCGGCCACGGCGTCCGGATCATCGACGACATCGAGGTCGCCGACGACGGCAGCGTCAAGCTCGGCCGGCTCGCCTCCTACGTGCGCGACAAGCGGATCCCGCTGGAGATGTGCCCCACCTCCAACCTCCAGACCGGCGCCGCCCCCTCCTACGCCGAGCACCCCATCGGCCTGCTGCGCCGGCTCCAGTTCCGCCTCACCGTCAACACCGACAACCGGCTGATGAGCGGTACGAACATGTCCCGGGAATTCGAGCACCTGGTCAAGACATTCCGCTACACCCTCGATGACATGCAGTGGTTTACAGTCAATGCGATGAAATCAGCATTCATTCCTTTCGATGAACGTCTGGCAATGATCAATGACGTCATCAAGCCCGGTTACGCGGAACTGCGGGCCGAGTGGCTCTTCCGCCCGATGGGCTGAACAACCGCTCCCAGCAGCGCTTCTGACCGTATGTAACGGGGACGGCGCGAGCATATAGCGCAACGGCCGGTGGAATGTCCACCGGCCGTTTTTTGTTTCCTTGTGGCTGTTTGCGGCGCCGGTTGCCGCATCACTAGGTTGATGGGCCGGTCAAGCCCCCATCAATGAGGACGTAATTCGATGAAGCAGGGAACCATCAAGACTCTCGGTGCCGCCGCGCTCGGTGCCGCCATCGCCGTCACCGCCGCGGGCGCCGCCTCCGCCGCTCCCGCGGTCGGTGCCGCCGACACCGCAGGCGGTCTGCTGCACAGCGCCACCGACACCGTCTCGGGGGCCACCAAGAGCGTCAACAGCGGCACCAACGCCAAGCCGGGCAGCAACGGCGTCAAGACGCACCTGAACTCCCAGGGCAACAAGCTCCTCGGCGGCCTGCCCACCGGCGCCGTCAGCAAGGCCCTCCCGCTGGGCTGAGCCCCGCACACCCCGCCGCCCTCAGGGGCGTGCGGTGCACCGTCCCCGGCCCGTACGCCTCCGCAGGCGTACGGGCCGGCGGCTTGCTTGAGGGTGTGGTGGCTCACGCGGCGGGGTGGGTCATGGGGCGCGGTGGGTCACCAGGTGGCGGCCCGCCAGGCGCGGTGGGCCTACCAGGCGGCGGCGCCGTGAGCCTTCTCCTCCGAAGGGAGGAGTATCCACAGCGCGAGGTAGACCAGGAACTGCGGGCCGGGAAGCAGACACGACACCAGGAAGATCACGCGCATCGTGACCGGCGTCGTACCGAAGCGACGGGCCAGGCCCGCGCACACTCCGGCGATCATTCGGTTGCTGCGGGGACGGACCAGTGCGGCGGCCATGAGGGAGGACTCCTTTGCGACTACGTGGGGCGTTTGCCCGATGTCTCAAAGGTAGGTCCGGCTGCCCGAGAGCACGTCAGCCTGTGGTGTGAGGCCGACCCTGGAGATCTTCGGGGTCGCACCCCCGAGACGCTCGTACCGCCGGCGGAGCCGGCACCGGGCCCCGGGGACGACCAGCAGGTGCACCACCGCCACGCCCAGGGTGTTCAGCAGCACCGAGTCGACATCGGGGACGCGTCCGGGGATCCCTGACTGCAGCAGTTCGATGGCCAGCGCGATCATCGCGCCGGCGAAGGCGGTACGGGTGAAGGAGACCAGCGGCGAAACGTTCAGGCGACCGGCGGAGAGGGGCAGCAGCACGCCCAGCGGTGCCAGCAGCAACACCGAGCCGCCCAGATGCTGCACGGCCTCCCACGACGCCCCGCGCGCCAGCTCGGCCCGGATCGTCGCCAGCGGTTCGAGGTTCGCCGCCGGAACCCAGGGCACGGTCCGGGGACGCAGCGTGAGCCAGCTGACGATCAGCAGATGCGCCACAAGGAGAAGAAGTCCGGTGACGCGCATACGGGGGGAGGCGGCGGTGCCGTGGCCATGACGCTGCACAAAGCCCAGGACGCCAGGACCGGTGGCCATGGTTCCGCCCTATTGCACCCGTCTTGGGGCGTGGGGCGTGGTGGGGGGCGTGAGGCGGTGCGGTGCGGGCGGGGCGGGGTGCCTCGTGGGGTGTACAGCGTTGCCTCGGGCGGGGTGGGCTCGCTGTGTTGGCCGCGCGCGCAGGGGCCGCATCCCCCCCCCCCGAACCCCCCCCCCGCCCCCTCCCCCGAAGGGGGAGAGGGGGA
>NZ_JOIX01000138.1 GCF_000720175.1 Streptomyces sp. NRRL S-337 | reverse complement strand
ATTCCCCTCACGGGAGGGGACGGGCCGGAGGGGCCGGTGTTTGGGACGTAAAGCGACAGCAGTCCCAAACACCGGCCCCGGAGGCCCGTCACCGCACCCGACACCCACCCAGCCCGCCGCAGGCGCCACGGCGAGACGCCCCGCGGCGGGAGAGGCGGGGACGTACGCGGCGCCGCAAAGCGCAACGGCGAGCGAGCCCCGCGGCGGGACAGACGGGTACGTGCGGGGGCTCCGCACGGCGGGACGGCCGAGTACGTGGGGGCGCCGCAAAGCGGTCAACGGTAGGTTTGGGGTGTCCCGAACACACCCCAGGAGGACCCACTCGTGACCGACCTGTCGCACATCGTCAAGGCGTACGACGTACGCGGTGTCGTCCCCACTCAGTGGGACGAACCGCTCTCCGAGCTGTTCGGCGCGGCCTTCGTCGAGGTCACCGGCGCGGACGCGATCGTGATCGGACACGACATGCGGCCCTCCTCGCCGGGCCTGGCCACGGCCTTCGCGCGCGGGGCCGCGGCCCGCGGCGCGGACGTCACCCTGATCGGCCTGTGCTCCACCGACGAGCTGTACTTCGCCAGCGGCTCCCTCGGCCTGCCCGGCGCCATGTTCACCGCCTCGCACAACCCTGCCCAGTACAACGGCATCAAGATGTGCCGGGCCGGCGCCGCCCCCGTCGGCCAGGACACCGGCCTCGCCGACATCCGCGCCCTGGTCGAGCGCTGGTCCGACGAGGGCGCCCCCGAGCCGGCCGCCACCCCCGGCACCATCGGCGAACGCGACGTGCTCGCCGACTACGGAGCCCACCTGCGCGGCCTGGTCGACCTCACCGCGATCCGCCCCCTGAAGGTGGTCGTGGACGCCGGCAACGGCATGGGCGGACACACCGTCCCCACCGTCTTCGCCGGCCTGCCGCTCGAACTCGACGCCCTGTACTTCGAGTTGGACGGCTCCTTCCCCAACCACGAGGCCAACCCCCTCGACCCGAAGAACATCGTCGACCTCCAGGCCCGGGTCCGCGAGACCGGCGCCGACCTCGGTATCGCCTTCGACGGCGACGCCGACCGCTGCTTCGTCGTCGACGAGAACGGCGACCCGGTCTCCCCGTCCGCGATCACCGCCCTGGTCGCCGCCCGCGAGCTGGCCAAGCACCCCGGCTCCACCGTCATCCACAACTGCATCACCTCCTGGTCCGTCCCCGAGGTCGTCAGGGAGAACGGCGGCGCCCCGGTACGCACCCGCGTCGGGCACTCGTTCATCAAGGAGGAGATGGCCAAGACCGGCGCCGTCTTCGGCGGCGAGCACTCCGCGCACTACTACTTCCGCGACTTCTGGAACGCCGACACCGGCATGCTCGCCGCCCTGCACGTCCTCGCCGCCCTCGGCGGCCAGGACCGCCCGCTGTCGCAGCTCGTCGCCGAGTACGACCGCTACGCCGCCTCCGGCGAGATCAACAGCACCGTCGACGACCAGACCGGCCGGCTCGCCGCGATCAAGGCCGCCTACGAGGGCCGCGAGGGCATCACCCTCGACGAACTGGACGGCCTGACCGTCACCGCCGACGACTGGTGGTTCAACGTCCGGCCCTCCAACACCGAGCCGCTGCTGCGCCTGAACGCCGAGGCCCGCGACGCCGACACCGTCGCCCGGGTCCGCGACGAGGTCCTGGCGATCATCCGCGGCTGACCCTCTCCCACGGGCGGGGCACCCGCCCCGCCCGTGGCGCCACACCCCGCCGAGCAGGCCGCGCCCGCCCCACCGGCGGTACGCTGGCCACGCCGCAACCACCCGAAGGAGCAGCGCCCATGCCGGTCGAAGCCAGCTTGATCCAGATCCTCGCCTGCCCGGCGTGCCACGCCCCCCTCGAGGACCGGACGGCCACCGAACCGGCCGAGCTGGTCTGCACCTCCGGCGACTGCGGCCTCGCGTACCCCGTCCGGGACGGCATCCCCGTACTCCTCGTCGACGAAGCACGCCGCCCCGCCTGACCCGGGCCCGCCGGGTCCGCGGGCCCGGCACCGCCCGGCACAACCCGCCCGCACCGGCGATCGGAGGCCGCGCCCACCATGCTCGACGAGTCCCTCCTCGACACCCCTGACGCGCTGGCCGGCGCCGACCGCTTCGGCCTGCTGCGCGGCGTCGCCGAATCCGGCGCCCGGGCCCGCACCGCCGCCCGCAGCGCCGCCGAATCCGGCATCCCCGAACTGACCCCCGACGGCCGGCCGCGCGCCGTCCTCGTCGCCGGCCCCGGCCCCGCCGCGGCCGGCGTCGCCGACCTGCTGCGCGCCCTCAGCGGCGGCAGCTGCCCGGTCAGCCTCATCCAGCCCACCGGCGTCGCCCCGCTGCCCGGAGCGCTGCGCTGGACACTGCCCGGCTGGGCCGGCCCGCTCGACCTGCTGCTCCTCGCCGGCCCGGACGCCGCCGACCCCGGCCTCGCCGAACTCGTCGAACAGGCCTACCGCCGCGGCTGCGCCGTCGTCGCCGTCACCCCCGCCGGCGGCCCGCTCGCCGACGCCGTCATCCAGGCCCGCGGCCTCGCCGTACCGCTCGCCACCACCGCCTACGACGCAGAGTTCGACGTCGAGGGCGCCCCGCCGGCCGCCCCCGGCACCCTCTGGTCCGTCCTCATCCCGCTGCTCTCGCTCGCCGACCGGACCGGCCTGATCAGCGCCCCGCAGGACGCCCTCGGCAAACTCGCCGACCGCCTCGACCACCTCGCCGAACGCTGCGGCCCGGCCGTCCCCACCTACTCCAACCCCGGCAAGGCCCTCGCCGCCCACCTCGCCGACGCGGTCCCGCTCATCTGGACCGAGGGCACCCTCGCGCACGCCGTCGGCCGGCACTTCGCCACCGAACTCGCCGGCCTCGCCGGCCGCCCCGCCCTCGCCGCCGAACTCCCCGAGGCGCTCACCACCCACCGCACCCTGCTCGCCGGCGCCCTCGCCCCCGGTACCGACCCGGACGACTTCTTCCGCGACCGCGTCGAACAGCCCACGGCGACCACCCTGCACGCCCGCGTCGTGCTGCTGCGGGACCAGGAACCCGGCACACTGTCCGCCACCCACGCCGCCCAGGCCCTCGCCGAGGAACGCGACACCGCCCTCACCGAGCTCCAGCCCGGCCCCGGCAGTGACCTGGAGATGGCCGCGGAACTACTCGCCATCGCAGATTTCGGCGCCGTTTACCTGGCGCTCGCCGGCACCGAGTGATCTTTGACGGCCGGCCCGCACACACGGGTCGGCCGGCCCGCACCCGCGGGCCCGCGAGCCGCACCCCGCGAGCCCGCCCGCCGCCCCGGACGACCTCAGGAAGCAGCACCCCATGGACCGCCTCGCCAATACCGTGCGCCCCTACGCCTGGGGCTCCACCACCGCCATCCCGGAGCTCCTCGGCACCGCACCCACCGGCGAACCCCAGGCCGAGATGTGGATGGGCGCCCACCCCGGCGCCCCCTCCCGCCTCGACCGCGGCACCGGCCCCCGCTCCCTCGCCGAGATCATCGAGGCCGACCCCGAGGCCGAACTCGGCCCCGGCGCCGTCCGCGCCTTCGGCCCCCGGCTGCCCTTCCTGCTCAAACTGCTCGCCGCCGGCTCACCGCTCTCCCTCCAGGTCCACCCCGACCTGACCCAGGCCCGCGAGGGCTTCGCCGACGAGGAGCGGCGCGGCGTGCCGCTCGACGCCCCCCACCGCAACTACAAGGACGCCAACCACAAGCCCGAGCTGATCTGCGCCCTCACCCCCTTCGAGGGCCTGTGCGGCTTCCGGCACCCCGCCGAGACCGCCGACCTCCTCGAAGACCTCGGTATCGACGACCTCACGCCGTACGTCGACATCCTGCGCGCCAGCCCCGAGGCGGACGCGCTGCGCGAGGTCCTCACCGCAGTCCTCAGCGCCGAACACCACGCCATCGCCGGCACCGTCGAACGCGCCGCCGTCGCCGCCGGCCAACTCGCCGCCAAGGGCGGACCGCACGCCGACACCTACGCCGCCTACGCCGGCCTCGCCCACCACTACCCCGGCGACCCCGGCGTGCTCGCCGCCATGCTCCTCAACCACGTCCGGCTCCAGCCCGGCGAGGCCCTCTTCCTCGGCGCCGGCATCCCGCACGCCTACATCAGCGGCCTCGGTGTCGAGCTGATGGCCAACTCCGACAACGTGCTGCGCTGCGGGCTGACCCCCAAGCATGTCGACGTCCCCGAACTCCTGCGGGTGGTCCGCTTCGAAGCCGGCGACGCGGGCGTCCTCCGCCCCGAGGACATCGGCGGCGAAGAGGTCTACGACACCCCCGTCGACGAGTTCCGGCTCTCCCGCTTCGTCCTCGCCCCCGGCGCCGCCCCGCACCCGCTCGCCTCCGCCACCCCGCAGATCCTCCTGTGCACCGCGGGCACCGTCCACCTCCACGCCGACGTGGCCGGCCAACCGGCCGACGCACCGGCCGAACTGACCCTGGCCCCCGGCGAATCCGCCTTCGTACCGGCCGGCGAGCCCCTCACCCTCACCGGCGAGGGCACGCTCTTCCGGGCGACGGTGGTGGCGTAGGGCGGGCGGGGCCGATCGCGCGCCCGTAGGGGCGTGCGGAACGGTGGACCCGGACCCCGGATCCGGACCCGGGGCCCCGGCGGTGGCACAGCGCGACGGGGACCGTACGGTGAGTCGGTCCGGGACCGCCCGGGAGTCCGCCGGGGACCGCACGGGAGTCCGTTCGGAACCGTGCGCGGAGGCCGTCCGCCAGGTGGCCTCCTCGCGTCCGCCGGCCGCCGGGCTGCAACAATGACCGCCGCACAGCATTAAAGGGGCGGTAAAGCGGCGAGCCCCGTCGACGGAAGGGACATGCGGCACATATGAGCGCATCAGGCGGGACAAAGGCGATCGTTGCGGCGCTGGGCGCCAACCTGGCGATCGCCGCAGCGAAGTTCGTGGCCTTCGCCTTCAGCGGCTCGTCCTCGATGCTGGCGGAAGGCGTGCACTCCATCGCGGACTCCGGCAACCAGGGCCTGCTGCTGCTCGGCGGCAAGAAGGCGAAGCGCGCGGCCACCGAGGAGCACCCCTTCGGCTACGGCCGGGAGCGCTACATCTACGGCTTCCTGGTCTCCATCGTCCTGTTCACCATCGGCGGCGTCTTCGCCCTCTACGAGGGCTACGAGAAGATCCACGACCCGCACCCGCTGGAGGCCTGGTACTGGCCGATCGGCGTCCTGGTCTTCGCCGTGATCGCCGAGGGCTTCTCCTTCCGCACGGCCATCAAGGAGTCCAACGAGCTGCGCGGCAAGCAGACCTGGGCCCAGTTCGTCCGCCGCGCCAAGGCCCCCGAGCTGCCCGTGGTGCTGCTGGAGGACTTCGGCGCCCTGGTCGGCCTGGTCCTCGCGCTGGGCGGCGTCGGCCTCACCCTCCTCACCGGCAACGGCATCTGGGACGGCATCGGCACCATGTGCATCGGCGCGCTGCTGGTGCTGATCGCGCTCGTCCTGGCCGCCGAGACCAAGTCGCTGCTGCTCGGCGAGGCGGCCGGTCCCGAGCAGGTCGCCATGATCCGCGCCGCGGTCGTCGACGGCGACGTCGTCACCCGCGTGATCCACATGCGCACGCTCCACCTCGGCCCCGAGGAACTGCTGGTCGCCGCCAAGATCGCGGTCCGGCACGACGACACCGCCGTCCAGATCGCCGACGCCATCAACGCCGCCGAGGCCCGCATCCGCGAGGCCGTCCCGATCGCCCGCGTCATCTACCTCGAACCGGACATTTACCACGAGGCCACCGCCGCCAAGGGCCCCGACCCGACGAAGACACCGGGCGGCCACTGACCCCGAGGCGCTGCCTGCCACGCGATAACGAATGGGCCCCCACACTCCCACTCCCTCGGAGCGCGGGGGCCCACCCATGGGAATACCTCCCCGACCATGGGAATACCTCCCCAACTCCCCTGCGTTGACGGCCCCGAGGGGGCCCGCGCGCCCCTTACGGGATCTGTTCGACCCCGCCCTACGGGATCTGTTCGACCCCGTCCTGCCGGATTTCCCGAGGGTGGCTTACCCCGGGGAGCCCGCCGCCGGATTGCCCCGGGCCCCGACGCCGGCTTATCCGGGACGCCGATGCCGGCTTTCCCTGGGGACCCAGACGCCGGTTTGCCCCGGAGCCGCCGACGCCGGTTCACCGAGACCGGGGGACAGCTCCCCGGAGGCCGGGGGGAGCTGCCCGGAGACCGGGGACAGCTCCCCTGCGGACGGGAACAACTGCCCAGCGGAGACCAGGAATGGAATGGCCTCCCGGCAGAGAAGGGATCAACTCCCCAGCGGAGACCGGGAATACCGCCCGTCGCCGCCGCGTTGATGGCCCCGAGGGGACCCTCGCGCCCCCTACGGGATCTGTTCGACCCCGCCCTACGGGACATCCCCACCCCAGCCCTCCAAATCCCCTACTGGATCTCCCCGAGAACGCCCAGCAACGCCTCGGTGTTCGCCGCCTCCTGCAGTCGCGCCCGGAAGTCCGCGTCCATCAACTTCCGCGACAGCAACGCCAGGATCCGCAGATGCTCGTCCCCGGCCGCCGCCTCCGGTACCGCGATCAGGAAAACCAGCCGGGCCGGCGTGCCGTCCAGCGAACCCCAGTCGATCCCCTCCGCGGACCGCGCGAACCCGACGACCGGCGCGTTCACCGCGTCCGTCTTGGCGTGCGGAACGGCGATCTCCTCACCGAGCCCGGTGGTGCCCTGCGCCTCCCGGGCCAGCGCCACCCGCACCAGCTCGGCCACGTCCGTCACCCGGCCGGTTCCCGCCACCAGTTCGGCCATCTCGCGGATTGCCGCTTCCTTGTTGTCGGCGGCGAGCTCCGTCTTGACGGTCTCCTCGGTGAGATACCCCGAAAGCACCTCCGGACCCTCTGGACCCTCCGGACTCGCCGAACCCTCCGGACCTTCAGGGCCTTCCGGACCCGCCGAACCCTCCGGACCCCCCGCCTCCGACGACCCCACAGCAGCACCCACAACAGCAGCCGCAGTGGCCCCAGCAGACGCCCCGCTGGCCCCGCCGGCCATGCCAGCCACCCCAGTCTCGCTGGCCACTCCAGTCACCCTCGCCCCGCCGGCCGCGACCAGCTCGTCCACCGCGACCACCTCATCCACCACGCCCGACTTACCCGACTCGCCCGACTCGCCCCCAGCCCCTGACGCGGGGCTCGCCGCGACGGCAACCCCGCCCTTCCGCCGTTCCGAAAGATCGACCAGCGTCACCGTCGTCAAAGCCGTGACCACCGCTCCGATCACCACGGCGAGGACGAACGCCGGCACCCCGCCGACCGCCCCCAGCACCGCCACGATCGGCCCGCCGTGCGGCACCGCGTCCGCCACCCCGGTCATCCCCGCGACCGCACCGGCCGCCGCGCCACCGAGCATGTTCGCCGGAATGACCTGGGCGGGCCGGGCCGCGGCGAACGGAATCGCACCCTCCGAGATCCCGAAGAGCCCCATGAACAGCGCCGCCATGCCGGTCTCACGCTCCTGCTCGGAGTACAGCCGACGACGGACCAGCGTGGCCAGCCCCTGCCCCAACGGCATGACCGGAATCGCCGCGGCACACATGCCCATCACCGTCTGGTTACCGGACGCGATCAGTCCCGCGCCGAACAGGAACGCGGTCTTGTTGACCGGACCGCCCATGTCGAACGCGATCATCAGCCCGAGGATCGCGCCGAGCAGGATCGCACTCGACCCGGTCATCCCGCCGAGCCACCCCGTGAGGTGCGTGAACACCCAGGCGACCGGCTTGCCGATCACGTAGATGAAGAACAGCCCGAGCGCGGTGGTTGCCACGACCGGGATCACGATGATCGGCATGATCGGCTGGACGAACTTCGGGACCCTGACCTTCTTGATCCACTGCACCAGATAGCCGGCCAGGAAACCGGTGACGATCGCGCCGATGAAACCCGCGCCCGCCTTGGAGTCGTACAACGCGCCCGTATTGGCGATCCAGCCGCCGATCATGCCCGGCACCAGCGCCGGCCGGTCGCCGATCGCGTAGGCGATGTAGCCGGACAGGATCGGCACCATCAGCGTGAAGCCGATGACCCCGACGTCATTGACGTGCTTCCAGAACGAGCCGTCCGGGATCACCAGACCGCCGTCCGCCTGCGGATGCCCGCCCAGAGCCAGCGATATCGCGATCAGCAACCCGCCGACCACCACGAACGGGATCATGTAGCTGACCCCGTTCATCAGCGCCTTGTACGCGACGCTGCGCTCCTTGCCGCCACTGCCCGACGCCGTCGCCGTACCGGCCGCCGCATGGTCACCCGTACCGCCGCCATCGCCGTCCCCGCGCCCGTACACCGGCGCGCTCCGCACCCGCTCGATCAGTCGCTCGGGTGATGGATCCCCTCGGCAACCCCGACCGCCAGCACCCTCTTGCCGACGAACCGGCTGCGGTCGACGTCCTTGTCTGCCGCGATGATGATCCCGTCCGCGTCTCTGACATCGTTGTCAGACAGTACGTTCTCAGCCCCGATGGAACCCTGGGTCTCCACCTTGATCTGATGACCGAGCGACCGGGCCGCCTGGGTCAGTTTCTCGGCGCCATATACGTGTGGGCGATCCCGGTCGGGCAGGCCGTCACTGCGAGCAGCTTCAGCCCCTGCCCGCCCGTCCCCGCACCGTTGGGGGGATCGGTTGGACTCGTGGTCACGTGGTTCTCCTCACGAACATGCGCGGTCGTGCAGGCGTGCCGGTCCGCGCGCTCCAGGCATCCTGCATGACGACCCTGCCCCCGCAAACCCCTCCCGCCCCACCTTCCGTCCCCCGTCACAACACCTCCCCGCACCCCTTTCCCCACCCCTCACGAGCCTTACCGCACACGCCTCCCCACCCCTCACAAGCCTTCCTGCGCACGCCTACGCACCCCCTCACGAGCCTTCCTTCACACACCCATCCACGCCCCCTACGGCCCTCCTGCCACACGCCTACGCACCCCCTAGCAAGCCCTCCACCTCCGCCGCCACGCCTCGCCGCCTCGCCGCCCCGCCGCCGGCCCACTACTGAGCCACCACCGAACCGCCACCGGCCCCTACCGCACCGCCACCGCACCGCCACCGGCCCACCGCCGTACCGCCCCGCAACCCTGAATCCCCGGCCCGCCCCACCGCCCACCTGCAGCACCCACCCTGTCTCTTATACACATCTCCGAGCCCACGAGACGG
>NZ_JOIX01000137.1 GCF_000720175.1 Streptomyces sp. NRRL S-337 | reverse complement strand
GCCCAGCCCAGGACCGTCGAGGCGTGGCTGTTCTCGATGACGTCGTGTGCCGACTCCGCCCGCGAGGGGTAGCCCGACAGACCGCCCTTGGCCCGCAGCTTGGAGAAGTCCTGTCGGCCGGTGAGCAGCTTGTGGACGTAGGACTGGTGGCCGGTGTCCCACAGAATGCGGTCGACGGGTGAGTCGAAGACCCGGTGCAGGGCGAGGGTCAGCTCGACCACGCCCAGGTTGGGGCCCAGATGGCCGCCGGTGCGGGACACCGCGTGGACGAGGAAGTGCCGGATCTCCTCGGCGAGTTGGGGCAGGCGGTCGGCGGGGAGCGCCTTGAGGTCGCGCGGTCCGGTGATGTGTTCCAGCATCGTCATGTTCGGTCCCCCTCGGGTCGTTCGGCGGCCGTGGCGGAGGGAGCCCGCCGCGGCGGCGGGCTCCCTCGGGCAGACGGTCAGCCGCGGTTTCCGGCGACGGTCTCCTTCGCCGCTCGGAGGGATTCCTTGAGGGAGCCCATGGTGGCGAGAACGGCGGTGGGTTCGTAGCCGCAGTGCGCCATGCAGTTGGCGCAGCGCGGGTCCTTGCCCCGGCCGTATTTGTCCCAGTCCGTCTCCTCGATGAGTTCCCGGTACGTCGGCACGTATCCGTCACTCATCAGGTAGCAGGGGCGCTGCCAGCCGAACAGCGAGTAGTTGGGGATCGCCCAGGCCGTGCACGGGAAGTCCGCCTTGCCCTCCAGGAAGTCCAGGAAGAGCGGGCTGTGGTTGAGCCGCCAGCGGCGCCGGTTGCCGCCGGCGAACGCCTTGCGGAACAGTTCCCGGGTCTGCTCGACGCCGAGGAAGTGTTCCTGGTCGGGGGCCTTCTCGTAGGCGTAGGCGGGCGACAGCATCATCTCGTCGACCTGGAGGTCGTCGTTGAGGAAGTTGAGGACCTCGATGATGGTCTGCGGGGTGTCGGTGTTGAAGAAGGTGGAGTTGGTGGTGACCCGGAATCCGCGCCGCTTGGCTTCCTTGATCGCCGCGACCGCCTCGTCGAACACGCCTTCCTTGGCGACGGATTCGTCGTGCCGTTCGCGCATTCCGTCGATGTGCACCGCGAACGCGAAATAGGGCGAGGGGGTGAACTTGTCCAACTTCTTGCGCAGCAACATGGCGTTGGTGCACAGGAAGACGTATTTCCGCTTGGCCACCAACTGCCGTACGATCTCGTCGATCTGCGGGTGCATCAGGGGTTCTCCGCCGGCGATGGAGACCATCGGGGCGCCGGACTCCAGGACCGCGCCGACCGCCTGCGCCACCGGCATCCGCTGCTTGAGCACCCCGGCCGGATGCTGGATCTTTCCGCAGCCCTCACATTTCAGATTGCATGCGAAGAGCGGTTCCAGCTCGACGATGAGGGGGAATTTCTCGCGCCGCCGGATCATCTTCTGTTCAAAAAGATAGGTCCCGACCCGGATGGACTGACGGAGCGGCATGGCCATCTGGCTCACCTCCTGGGGAGCAGCAAAGAACGGTGCCATTCATAGAAAACGGGAAGCACACTGCGCAGCACGCGGAAGGCCGATATTCCCCCGCGCACCGTGCCGATGCGGACGAGTTCATGTTCTGGAGCGTCCACGACCACCCGGACGGCCGCAACCGGACGGGCGCCGGACCGCCGGGCCGTGTGGAGCGTGGCGGCGGACTCCATGTCCACCGCGATCGCGCCGGAGGCGTGCAGCTCGGCCCGTTCCGCGCCGCGTACGACGTGGTCGGAGCCGCGCAGCAGCCCGCGGTGCACGGTCAGGCCGCGCTGCCGCAGGGCGCCGACCAGCGGCCCGTTGTCGCGGCAGGGCACGTCCGGCAGGCCCGGGCGGTGGTCCCGGGTGGCCTCGGCGACGACCACGTCCCCCGGGCGCATACCGGGCGCGAGGCCGGCGCAGAAGCCGCTGGCGACGACGGGCGAACGGGCGGTGTCGGAGCCGTCACGGAGCGCATCGGCGAGGGCGCGTTCGGCCGCCTGGGGGCCCATGCCGGTGCGCAGCACGACCAGCCCGGGCCGGCTCTCGCCGGGCGACGCCGCCCGGTCTCCCCCGCGCAGCGCGAACCGCTCGATGCCGAGCGCACAGGCGACCAGCAGCGGGGGCTCCCGACGCGCGGGGGACCGTCTCGGCATCAGGCCCCCACCGGTGCTCCGGCCGGTCCGCCGTTGACGTAGCGGCCCAGGGCGGTCAGCGGGAAGACCTGGCGGTAGAGGTGGTAGTTGATGGAGAAGTCCCAGGGGAAGCCGGTACCGGTGAAGTACGGCTCGTCCCAGGAACCGTCCTCGCGCTGGGTCGCGGCCAGATACCGCACCCCGCGCCGCACCGCCTCACTGTCCCGCTCCCCGGCCGCGAGCAGCGCCATCAGCGCCCACGCGGTCTGCGAGGCGGTCGAGGCGCCGCGCCCGGCCCAGGCCTCGGGCTCCGCGTACGACCGCTGGTCCTCGCCCCAGCCGCCGTCGTCGTTCTGCACCCGCTCCAGCCAGCCGACGGCGCGGCGCACGGCCGGGTGGGAGGCGGGGATGCCGGCCGCGGCGAGCGCGGGCAGCACCGAGCCGGTGCCGTAGACGTAGTTGGTGCCCCAGCGTCCGAACCAGGCGCCGCTGGGCTCCTGTTCGGCGAGCAGCCAGGCGATGCCGCGGCGGGTGCGCGGATCGTGGGTGCGGCCGACCTCGGCGAGCATCTCCACGACGTGGGCGGTGACGTCGGCCGACGGCGGGTCGATGACCTCGCCGAAGTCGCAGAACGGCAGGCGGTTGGGGAACGGGCTGGTGTTGTCGACGTCGAAGGCGCCCCAGCCGCCGTCCCGGGACTGCATCCCGAAGTTCCAGCGCACCGCGCGGTCCACCGCCGCGGCCACCCGCTGCGGGTCGGGGTGCTTGACCCGGCGCAGTGCGAGCACCACCTCGGCGGTGTCGTCGATGTCCGGGTAGTTGTCGTTGTGGAACTCGAACCCCCAGCCGCCGGGCGGGAGTTGGGGACGCTTGACGCTCCAGTCGCCGGGCCGGTCGATCTGCTCGGCGAGCATCCAGTCGGCGGCCTTGACCAGCTGCGGGTGGTCGGCGGGCAGTCCGGCGTCGGCGAGCGCGATGGTGGCGAGGCAGGTGTCCCAGACCGGGGACTGGCAGGCCTCGATCATCCGGGAACCGTCCTCGCGCCGGACCGCGAACCGGTCGAGGGAGGCCAGTCCCTCGCGCAGCACGGGGTGGTCGAGGTCGTAGCCGAGGAGGTGCAGGGCGATGATGGAGTACACGGCGGGCGGCTGGATGCCGCCCCAGCAGCCGTCGTTCTCCTGCCGTTCGATGATCCAGCGGGCCGCCGAGCGCATCGCGGTGCGGCGCAGCTTGCGCAGCGCGACCTTGTGGTAGACCCGCAGCGCCTTGTCGAGGCGCTGGAAGACGCCGTCCCAGCTGATGGCCGGGGCGAGCGGGCGGGGCGGGTCGGGGCGGCACGGATCGGTGTGCAGCTCGTCGAGGGCGAACGGCGCCGGGCGGACCGGGCGTTTGGCGGAGACGATGGTCAGCGGCACGATGGTCTGCCGCGCCCAGCACCCGAAGTCGTAGATGTTGAGCGGGAACCACTTCGGGAAGAAGATGAGCTCCGGCGGGAGCTGGGGCAGGTCCTCCCACTTCCACCAACCGAAGAGGGCCAGCCAGATGCGGGTGAAGACCCGGGAGGCGGCGACCCCGCCCTGCTCGCGGATCCAGGCGGACGCGGCGGCCATGTGCGGGGCGTCGGTTGCGTCCCCGGCGAGCCGCAGGGCGACGTAGGCCTCGATGGTGGTGGAGAGCTCACCGGGCCCGCCGTGGAAGGTGGCCCAGGTGCCGTCGGTGCGCTGCTTGCCGCGGATGTGGCGGGCGGCGGCCTCGGTGGTCCGGGGGTCCGAGATGCCCAGGAACTGACGGAGCAGCAGGTCCTCGGCGTCCATCGTGACGTTGGTCTCGAGGTCGCCCTTCCACCATCCGGCCGGGTCCTGGACGGAGAGCAGATAATCGGTGGCGCGGGCGGTCGCGCGGCGGGCGGCCTCGGCCGTGTCCTCGGCGACGGCGGTGGCGGTCCTGCGGGCCGGTGCGGTCGTTTTCTCAGCGGTGGCATCGCTGGCCGAAGGGGCCCGGGGCGGCAGTGCTCCGGTGCTTCCGTCGGTCGTCGCTGTCATGGCTTCCCCTTCTGCAGTGAACTGTCAAAGCGTGCTCAGGGATTCCGTCGGCCGGCGCCTGGCTGGGCACCGGCCGGCGACTGCGATCTATTCGTTGTCGATAGGGAGTCATCTTTCTCGTACGACGACGAAGTCCGCGAGCGCGACGAGCTGGGCCCGGACCTTCTCGGGCATGTCGATCTCGTCGAGCGCGGCGATGGCGGTGGCGTGCTGGCGGCGGGCCTCCTGGGAGGTCCACTCGCGGCCGCCGGCCTCCTCGATGAGGGCCGCCCGGGAGGCGAACTCCTCCTCGGTGAAGTCGGCGATCTCGGTCTCGCTCTTCTTGGCGTCGGCGGCCAGGATCTGGGCCAGCTGCTCGGAGGCCGGGCCACCGGCGGCCAGCGCGGCGACGACCGGCAGCGACTTCTTCCGCTGCCGCAGATCGCTCCAGGTCTGCTTGCCGGTGGCGTCCGGGTCGCCCCAGATGCCCAGCAGGTCGTCGACGGCCTGGAAGGCGAGGCCGAGGTGGTAGCCGTACTTCTCCAGGGTGTCGGCGGTCCGGTCGTCGGCGCCGCCCAGGACCGCGCCGATGGAGACCGCGCAGGCCAGCAGCGCGCCGGTCTTGTTGCCCTCCATCTCCAGGCACTCCTCGACGGTGACCCGCTCGCGGTGCTCGTAGGAGATGTCCTGGGCCTGGCCGTCGATCAGCTTGCGGGTGGCCAGGGTCAGCCGGCGGGTGGCGCGGCCGGCGTCGACCGTGCCGAGCTCCAGCAGTATTTCGTTGGCGAGGGCGAACAGGGCGTCGCCGACGAGGATGGCCTGGGCCGGACCGTGCACCTTCCAGACCGTGTCACGGTGCCGGCGCTGCTCGTCGCCGTCCATCAGGTCGTCGTGCAGCAGCGAGAAGTTGTGCACCAGCTCGACGGCGACCGCGCCGGGGATGCCGACCTCGGGGGCCCGGCCCGCGACCTCGGCGGACAGCAGGGCGAGCGCGGGGCGGACGGCCTTGCCGCTGTCGCCCGATGCGGGGTTGCCGGTGGCGTCGATCCAGCCGAAGTGGTAGGCGGCGACGGTGTCCATGGGAGGGGCGAGCCGGCCCACGGCAGCACGCAGCACGGGAGTGGCGAGTGTCCGTCCGCGCTCCAGCAGCGCGGTGACGCTCTCGGTGTCGATAGCTGGGGAAGCCGGATTCACGGTTTCTCCTCTGTTTCCGATGCTCGTGCTCGTGCGAGCGCTGGTACTCGTAGTCATGCCGCCTCCTGAGGCAACTGGCCCTGGGGGAAGCCGAGTTCGTTGAGTGCCTCGCGAGCGGCGGCGGTGCCGCTGCGCACAGCGCTCTCCATGGTCGCGGGCCACCCGGTGGCGGTCCACGCGCCGGCCAGCAACAGGCCGGGGGCTTGGGTGCGGGCGGCGGGGCGGAGCCTGCCGACGCCCGGGACGGGCGCGAAGGTCGCGGTGCGCTCGCGGGTGACGAAGAAGTCGACGATCCGGGCGCCCCGGGCGGCCGGCAGCAGCCGTTCCAGCTCGGGGAGGTAGCGGGCGCGGAGTTTGGCGACCGGCTGGTCGATCTCCTCCTGCGCGGCGGACTGCGACACGGCCAGGTACTGGCAGCGTTCGTTCCCCGGCGTCCGGGTCAGTCCGGAGGCGTCGGTGCGGTCGAAGACCCACTGGACGGGCGAGCCGACCGCGGCGAAGAAGGGGCGGCGCAGGACCTTGCGGTCGTAGACGACGTGGAGGTTGAGGATCGGGGCGGTGCCGATGTCCAGCAGCCGGTCCCGGTCGGCCAGCGCCCCGGCGGGCAGCAGGGCATGCGTCTCGCGCTGCGGTACGGCGAGGACGACGGTGTCCGCGGTGAGCCGCTCGCCGCCGTGCGGGCCGTTCTGCACCGCGACCTGCCAGCGGCCGTCGGTCCGGGCCACGGACGCGGCGCGGGTGCGCAGCGCGATCCGCACCCCGGCCTTCTCCAGTGCCGTACGGGCGAGGGCGTCGTGCACGTCGCCGAGCGGGACCCGGGACCAGCCGATGTCGGCGGCGCCGGGGGCGGACAGCAGTCCGGTCTTGAAGACCTTGGCGGCCAGGCCCATCGAGGCGTCGCCGGCCCGGGCGTTGAGTGTGGCGATGCCGACCAGGTCCCACAGCGCCTCGACGGCCCGGGACGACTGGCCGTGGCGGCGCAGCCAGCTGCCGAAGTCGACGCCGTCCAGGACCGGGTCGGCCGGGTCGAGGCCCTTGAGTGCGAGGGTGGCGCGCACCACACCGGCCCGCTCGGCCGGGGACAGGTGCGGATAGCGCGCGAGGCTGGCGGCGAGGTGCAGCGGGACGGGCAGGGCGGTGCGGCGCAGCCGGCCGAGCCGCATCCGTCCCCCGGACTTCGCCCGGGAGGTGCCCCCGGGATCCAGGACGGGCACGTCCATCCGGTCCTGCAGGGGCACCAGGTGGGCCGCGCCGAGCCGGTCCAGCAGCTGCCCGTACGCGGTGCAGCAGCGCAGGTAGACGTGCTGGCCGTTGTCGACGCTCAGCTCGCCGACGGCGGAGTCGCGGCGGAAGGAGAAGACCAGTCCGCCCAGGCGGGGGCGGCCCTCGACGAGGGTGACCCGCAGCCCGGCGTCGGCCAGCGCGAGGGCGGCGGTGGTGCCCGCCAGCCCGCCGCCGACCACCACCGCGGTGGCTGTGGATGTCATGTGTGCTCCCCCCGTACGTGGGTCATGGACGCAGCCGCCCGGGGGAGGGTTGCCCGCCGTGCTGACGCGGGGTCACCGCTGTCGTGCGTGGCCCGGCCGGTCATCCGCGCCTCCGTACGGCCTGCCGGCGGCCGATCGCCCGCGCGTCGAGCCCGGACAGTCCGCGCACCGCGACGAACGCCTTCTCCCAGCCGGGCAGCGAGACCCGGCCGCGCAGGACCGCCTCGGGGTCGGCGGCGATCCGGGTGAGCAGGCGGTGGTAGATGCCGGCCATCGCGGCCACGCAGGCGCCGCTGCGCCGGTCGAGCATCGGCAGCAGCCGGAAGCCCTCGGCGAACAGCGCACGGGCGCGTTGCACCTCGTGGTGGACCAGCCCGGTGAAGTCGGAGCCGGGCGGCGGGACGGGCTGGGCGAACCCGGCCGAGCAGCCGAACTTGGCGAGGTCCTCGGCGGGGAGGTAGGTCCGGCCGTTGCCGGCGTCCTCGCGAACGTCCCGGAGGATGTTGGTGAGTTGGAGGGCGAGACCGAGGGTGTCGGCGTACTCGGCGGCGCGCTCGGTGTCCTGTGCGCCGGGCACGGTGCCGAACACGCCGAGCGAGAGCCGGCCGATGCCGCCGGCGACGCAGCGGCAGTAGACCTTCAGCTCGTCCCAGGTCTCGTAGGTCTCGCCGCGCACGTCGGCCAGCACGCCGTCGATCAGCTCGTCCAGCGCGTCGAGCGGGACGGGGAAGCGGCGGGCGGCGTCGGCGAGGGCGACGGCCACCGGGTCGGTGTCGTCCTCGTCGAGCCGGCCGTCCTTGATGCGGGCCAGCAGCGCCCGGGTGTCCTCCAGGCGCTGCTGCTTGGCTGCGGTCTCCAGATTGCCGTCGCCGATGTCGTCGACCCGGCGGGAGAAGGCGTAGAGCGCCGACATCGCATGGCGCTTGTCGGTCGGCAGCAGCCGGATGCCGTAGGCGAAGTTGCGCGCCTGCTGCCCGGTGATGGCTTCGCAGTAGCGGTATGCAGCGAGCACCGGCGCGGACGCGTGTGCGGTTGCCTCCACGGTCCGACTCACCCCTCTCTTCGCAATGTCGCCCCCACCTCGCGCAGCAGGCTGAGCTTGGTCGGTTTGGGCGGTCCAGGGAGTACGTCGTGTTCGGCGGCCACGACCGCCTGGAGTGCGGCACGTCCGCCGGCGACGAAACCGGCCAGCAGCAGCTTGAGTCTGCCGTGGACGCTACCCACCAGCGCGGTGCCTTCATCCAGCAGGTCACGGGCGCGTTCCGCCTCGTAGGCGATCAGTGCGCGCACCGATGCGCCCCCGCTCGGCGCGGCCAGATCGGCCTCCGACACGCCGAAGCGTTTCAGGTCCTCGGCGGGGAGGTAGATGCGGTCGCGCCCCAGGTCCTCGGCCACGTCCTGGATGTGCTCGACGATTTGCAGGGCGGTGCAGACGGCGTCCGAGCGGCGGATGCGCTCGGGGCTGGCGGTGCCGGTGATGCCGAGGACGAGCCGGCCGACGGGGTTGGCGGACAGCTCGCAGTAGGCGACCAGGTCGTCGTAGGTGGCGTAGCGGCTCACCCGCTGGTCCTGGCGGTTGGCCTCGATGAGGCCGAGGAACGGTTCGGGGGTCAGCTCGCAGCGGCGGACGGTCGGGCCGAGGCGGCGCATCAGCGGGTGCTTGGGGCCGGGCGCGCGGTCGCTGAAGACGCGCTCCAGGTCCGCCTCCAGGGCATCGAGCAGCGCGGGCCGGTCGTCGAACTGTGCCCGGTCGAGTCCGAGGAGGACGGCATCGGCGCCGCCGGGCGCGAGGTCGCCGTCACCGATGTCGTCGACGAGCCGGGCGAAGCCGTACACGGCCATCAGGTCGGCCCGCCAGGCGCGGGGCAGGAAGAACGGCGCGACCGGGAAGTTCTCGTGTGCGGCCTGATCGAGCACGGTGCGCGTGTGGTCCCGCCCGTCACCGGCCGCCACCCTTCGGAGGAAGGCGCGACGCGCCCGCTCGTTGTCTCGGCTCACCGGGGGCTGCCCGGCGCATTTCGGTGCCGGAGCGAACCAGTAGCCATTGCCGTCACGTCTCCCGTTCTACACCGCCAAGCTAAAACATCCTATTTCGGACACGCCGCAGCCGACGACGCGCCCCGATCGAGCCCTCATCGCCCTCTTGGGTGAGTATTGCCCGACTTGTGCCACTTGTGCTGTTCAGCACCCGTACAGCTTACGCCGTACATCTCCCTTGCGTCCGAGTGGGTACCGAAGCCCCAGGCAACGATCCGGTCAACATCCTTTCCGGACGAACTGTTCCCGTCGTCCGCGGAGTTGACCGTCTCTTCACCGTCGAAGGCCCCCGCGGCACGGACCGCGGGGGCCTTCCGGGTGTCAGGAGGACTACTTGCCGGTCTCCTTCTCGTACGCCTTGATGACCTCGTCGGTGGGGCCGTCCATCAGCAGTTCGCCGCGTTCCAGCCACAGCACGCGGTCGCAGGTGTCGCGGATGGACTTGTTGTTGTGG
>NZ_JOIX01000136.1 GCF_000720175.1 Streptomyces sp. NRRL S-337 | reverse complement strand
CCCCCCAGCACCCCCACCGCCGCCCCGACCCCGCCGCCGAGCACCCCGCCGCCGCCGACCGCGCAGGCGTCCGGACCTTCCCCGGTCTCGCCGATGTCGTCGCTGGCCGAGCCGGGGGATCCGGGGGATCCGGGCACCATGGACGAGGGGGCCTGAGCGGGGGCTGACGGGGGGCTGACGGGGGAAGCGGAGGCGGGGAGCGCGGCCGCAAAAGCACGGGGTCGGACCGGGAAGGCCCGGAGTCCGGCCCGAAAGCCCTGGTCAGCGGCTCATTTGCCATCCGGGGGGCGGAGTGCGTATGGTGGTAGATCGTTTGATCCCATTTGCCCGGCGCCAGAAAAGAAGCGCGCCGCGTGGCGCGTTCTCTCCCTTGCCGTGGCTGACCGCATTGAGGCGGTCGTGTGAAACACACGGAGTTTGGGCGCGTGCCGAGACTCCGGAAGGTTTCGCATTTCGCATGTCCATTTCCACTGATCAGTCCGTCATGCCCGCACACGACGAGCAGGACGAGCGCCCGGCCGCCGAGGTGACCGAGGTCACGACCGACGCCGACACCGCTGCCGACGTCCAGGCCGACACCGAGGCCGATGTCCAGACCGACACCGAGGCCGAGGCCGACACCGACGCCCTCACCTTCGCCGACCTCGGCCTCCCCGAGGGCGTCGTGCGCAAGCTCGCGCAGAACGGCGTGACGACCCCCTTCCCGATCCAGGCCGCGACCATCCCGGACGCGCTGGCCGGCAAGGACATCCTCGGCCGCGGCCGCACCGGCTCCGGCAAGACCCTCTCCTTCGGTCTGCCGACCCTGGCCCGGCTCGCCGACGGCCGCACCGAGAAGAAGAAGCCGCGCGCCGTCATCCTCACCCCGACCCGTGAGCTGGCCATGCAGGTCGCGGACGCCCTCCAGCCCTACGGCGACGTGCTCGGCCTGAAGATGAAGGTCGTCTGCGGCGGTACGTCCATGGGCAACCAGATCTACGCCCTGGAGCGCGGCGTCGACATCCTCGTCGCCACCCCGGGCCGGCTGCGGGACATCATCAACCGCGGCGCCTGCTCCCTGGCGGACGTCCAGGTCGCCGTCCTCGACGAGGCCGACCAGATGTCCGACCTGGGCTTCCTGCCCGAGGTCACCGAGCTGCTCGACCAGGTGCCCGAGGGCGGCCAGCGGATGCTGTTCTCCGCCACGATGGAGAACGAGATCTCCACCCTGGTCAAGCGCTACCTGACCAACCCGGTCAGCCACGAGGTCGACAGCGCCCAGGGCAACGTCACCACCATGACCCACCACGTCCTGGTCGTGAAGCCGAAGGACAAGGCGCCGGTCACCGCCGCCATCGCCGCCCGCAAGGGCCGCACCATCATCTTCGTCCGCACGCAGCTGGGCGCCGACCGCATCGCCGAGCAGCTCGTCGAGTCCGGCGTGAAGGCCGACGCGCTGCACGGCGGCATGACCCAGGGCGCCCGCACCCGGGTCCTCGCGGACTTCAAGGACGGCTACGTCAACGCGCTGGTCGCCACCGACGTCGCGGCCCGCGGCATCCACGTCGACGGGATCGACCTGGTCCTGAACGTCGACCCGGCCGGTGACCACAAGGACTACCTGCACCGCTCGGGCCGTACCGCCCGCGCCGGCCAGTCCGGCACGGTCGTCTCGCTCTCGCTGCCCCACCAGCGCCGGCAGATCTTCCGCCTGATGGAGGACGCCGGTGTGGACGCCTCCCGGCACATCGTCGGCTCCGGCACCTTCGACGAGGACGTCGCCCGGATCACCGGCGCCCGTTCGCTCACCGAGGTCCAGGCCGAGTCCGCCAACAACTCCGCCAAGCAGGCCGAGCGCGAGGTCGCCCAGCTCACCCGCGAGCTGGAGCGACTGCAGCGCCGGGCCGCCGAGCTGCGCGAGGAGGCCGACCGGCTGACCGCCCGCGCCGCCCGCGAGCGCGGTGAGGACCCGGCCGAGGTGCTGGCCGCCGCCGCCGAGACCGCCGCCGCGGAGGTCGCCGCCGAGGCCGCCGCCGAGCGGAGCGCCGCCGACGAGCGTCGCCCGGCCCCCTCGGACCGCCGTGACGACCGCGGCAACTTCGAGCGGCGGGACCGTCGTGACGACCGTCGCGACGACCGTGGGGGCTTCAACCGGGACGAGCGTTCCGGTGGCCGTTCCTTCGACCGTGACCGTCGTGACGACCGTGGTGGCTTCCGCCGGGACGACCGCGGTGACCGCGCCGGTGGCCGTTCCTTCGACCGCGGTGGTGACCGTCGTGACGACCGCTCCGGCGGCCGTTCCTTCGATCGTGACCGCCGCGACGACCGGGGTGGCTTCAACCGGGACCGTCGTGACGACCGTCGTGACGACCGGGGTGGCTTCAACCGGGACGAGCGTTCCGGTGGCCGTTCCTTCGACCGCGGTGGTGACCGTCGTGACGACCGCGGTGGCTTCCGCCGGGACGACCGGGGCGACCGCGCCGGTGGCCGTTCCTTCGACCGCGGTGGTGACCGCGGTGACCGCGGCTTCAACCGCGACCGCGGCGACCGCCCGAGCCGCCCGTTCCACCGCGACGACCGCTCCGGCGGCTACCGTTCCGGCGGCGGCGACCGGCCCTTCAACCGCGACGACCGCTCCGGCGGCCGCCCCTCCACCGGTGGCCACCGCTCCAACGGTGACCGCCCCTACGGCCGCCGTGACGACCACCGTGGCGCCCCCGCCGGCTCCTACGGCCGCCGCGAGGACAAGCCGCGCTGGAAGCGCAACGGCTGATCGCTGACCGACGCCGCTCCTCACCGGGCCCGTACGCACGCAAGTGCCGTACGGGCCCGGTGCGTTGTACGGTCGAGGAGCCCCGCCCAAGGGCCCGTCGCACGGTCCGCGGCACCCCTGTGACCTGGCCGTTCGGTAATGCCTTCGGGCTGCGGCACGTCCTCGGGCTATGCTGCTCGGTGCGGGCCATTAGCTCAATTGGCAGAGCAGTGGACTTTTAATCCATTGGTTCAGGGTTCGAGCCCCTGATGGCCCACCGGTCCAGCCCTCTCGTAGGGCGCTGACCTGCAAGAACGCGCCCCGGCTACTTACCCTAGCCGGGGCGCTTCCTCTTGATCAGCCGATTGCGTGAGCGATGCGTGAGCGCGCTACACGGCCGGTTTCCGAGGGACGAGCTTTGCTGCGGCTTCCGCGGCCTCCTTGGCCAGCTCAGGAAGGACGCTCGCGTAGATGTCCATCGTGATCGTTATCGACGAGTGACCCAGCATCTCCTGGACCACCTTCATGTCCGCCCCGGCAGCGAGCATCAGCGTGGCCGCGCCGTGCCGAAGGTCGTGGAGACGTACCGGTGGAAGACCTGACGCGGTGACAAGCCGCTCGAACAGGTCGGTGACCTTGCCCGGGTGGAGCCACGATCCGTCCTCACTGGTGAAGACGCGACCGGTATCCACCCACGCCGTCCCCCACTTCAGACGCTCCTTCGCCTGGCGGGCGCGGTGGGCTTTGAGAGCGCGGACCGTCGCGTCGTCCAGGGGGACGGTACGGAAGCCGCTGGACGTCTTGGGCACCGACTCCGCGACTTCCCATCCGTCTTGGACCAGCTGGGCGGTCACGGCCAGCGAGCCGGCGTCCAGGTTCGTCTCCGACCACGGCTGTCCGCAGGCTTCGCCCCGCCGCAGGCCCCGGAAGGCTATGAGGTGCCACATGGCATAGAGACGATCCTTGGCGACGAAGTCGAGGAACTGCCCGATCTGCTCAGGCGTCCAGACCATGACAGGCGAGGGCTTGATGCCCGTCTGGCGCCACTGGGCGACGCGCTCGGCGGTCCAGAGCAGGGCCTTGGGGCGCTCGGCCGCTTCCAGCTTGACGTGAGCCGCTGGGTTGAAGGTGATCAGCTGCTCGGCGATCGCGTCGTTGAGGGCCGCCCGCAACGTGCTGCGAATGTGCCGACGCGCGGTGGGGCCCGTGGTCTTGCGGAAGGGTGGCATCTCGTCGATGGCCCCCTTGATCGCCTTACGGCGTGCTCGGTTCTCCAGCCCCTTCCAGGGGGTGGCTGCGAGCTCGTCCAATGCGGCGCGACGCGCAGAGTTCTGTTCGAGAATCTCGGCGTTGGCCTCGGAGATCGCCGTGAACATGTCGGCGACTGTCCGGACCCGCAGGCGATCGATCCGCACATGCCCGATGCGGGGCTTGAGGTGGACCCGAACGTCGCTCGTGTACCGGTCCAGCGTCGACTTGCGGACGCGCTTGGAGGCGAGCCAGGTGTCGAGCCAATCGCCAACGGTGAGCCGGTTGGTGAGGTCCAGGCCGTGGTTGAGGCGCCGACGGGTCTCCTCTATGTCCGGCAGGGGAGCTTTTTCGTCGCCGACCTTCTCCAGCAGCGCGGCTACCTGGGCCATTCCTTCAGGATCGTCGGTGTCAGGAAGACCAAGCAGGGCCCGAACGTGGTCGAGGTCGGCCTGGGCCTCCTTGAGCGTCTCGTAGCCGGCGCGGCTGAAGGAGCGGCGGGCGCCGTCTTCGCGTGGCGGGAGTTCTTGGCGGATGGAGTAGGAGCCGTGCTTGCGGCTGGAGAGCTTGGGGCACTTCTTGCCGAGCGGTTTGCCGGTCTTGGGGTCGCGGCAGTAGCAGCGGCGGTGGGTGGAGCCCTTCAAAGGTCGTTCTCCTCGGTGATGGTGTGGTCGGAGTGGGGCAGGTCAATGTCGGTGAGCTCGGGCGGCAGGTAGGGGAGGAGGCCGCGGTCGCGGCGGATGAAGGAGCGGGCAATGCGCAGGCGTTGCTTGGCCGCTTCGAGCCGCTCGATGGCCGCGGCCCGATCGCGGAAAGCCTGGGCCCGCTCTGTGGCGTTGCTTGCCCGTTCACCTGTGGCTCGCGCGCATTCCTCGCTGAACATCGCGGCGCGGGCCTCGGTGAGGGCCGCGATGTGCTCGCGCTGGTAGCGGAGCATGTCGTGGTCGGCCAGGTAGCCGCTGTCATGAGCCGTGAACCAGTGCATGGCGTCCCATGGGGAAATCCGATGCTCGTAAGGAAGTCGCTGGACCTCGGCGACGTATCCGATCGGGTAGATCAGGCAGATCGGATTCGTATGCAGTGCCTGGGCCAGGACCATGACGTCGACCAGGGGCAGGGTGGCGCGGCGGCCGGATTCCATATTCGCGATGACGTTGCGGGGGATCGGGTGCCCGAGCTCGGCGCAGGCGTCGGCCAGGTCCTGGGCGCTCATCCGTAGCTCCTTCCGGCGTCGTCGGACCTCGGTGGCCACGGTGGCCATCACGTGGTCGGTCCACTCAGGGACGTTGTCCTCGTCGTCGTACTCAGCATCGAAATCGCGTTGTGTCATGAAGACACATTAGCTCCGCCATCCTGGTTTGAGTGGCCTGGAGCCGGACGTGACCGTCGCGTTCGCCGAGGGCTCAGTCATGGAGGAAGCGCCGCATGCGTGAGGACGAGATCACTTGCAAGCCGTTCGGGATGAGCCGGGAGGAGCTGCTGGCGCTGCCCGCTGCCATTGACCTGGACACTGGCAACCGGGCGCTGGGCCTGGGGCGTAGCAAGGGCTATGCGCTGGCGAAGCAGGGTCAGTACCCGTGCAAGGTGTTGCGGCTGGGTAAGGCGTACCGGGTCGTGACGGCGGATCTGCTGGAGCTGCTGGGCCTTGCCGCGTGATCGGGCGTGCCTGTAGCAGGCGTTTCTGCGCTGAGCTGACACAGAATCGCTGGACTGTGGACAGGCGTGGACGTACTGTCCGTGTTCCCTCGCCCCGGCCAAGGAAGCGAGGAAGCCTCCGGCGGGCCAACGCCGGAGGCCCAGCACACTCCACTGCCCGCATTCCACGAACGACCCGGGTGACCTGGGCCTGCATGCCCGACGTCACCGGTAAGGAGCTGCCCCGTGCAACCTACGGCACCTGAGCCCTATTCCGCAGCCGGCAAAGCGGTGTGGCCTCCGGTTGCAGTGCCCGGCCGACGAGACCACTCCACACCCGAGGCGGCCCCGGCGACCGAGGACGCAGCGTTGGGCTCTGCGCAGGCCGTTGACCCTGCCGAGGAGGTGGCCCCGGATCCGGAGCCGACCGAGGGCTCTGCACTGCTGGACGAACTGCGTGCGCAGATAGCCCGGTTCGTGATCCTGCCCACGCAGCAGGCGCTGGACGCCGTCACGCTGTGGGTTGCGGCCACCCACCTCCAGCCCGCGTGGCAGCACGCTCCGCGCCTGGCGGTGGTCGGACCGGCAAAGCGCTGCGGCAAGTCACGGCTGCTGGACGTGCTGACCGAGACGGTGCACGAGCCGATGCTCACCATCAACACCACCCCGGCGGCGGTCTTCCGCTCGATCACGGAGGAGCCGCCCACACTCCTGGTGGACGAGGCCGACACGATCTTCGGCACGCCGAAGATGGCGGAGAAGAACGAGGAGATGCGCGGCTTGCTCAATGCCGGTCACCAGCGCAACCGCTACGTCACGCGGGTGGTGGGCAACGACCACACGCCCCGCAAGTTCGAGACCTTCGCCATGGCGGCTCTTGCGGGGATCGGCGACCTGCCGGACACGATCATGGACCGGTCGGTGGTCATCCGCATGCGCCGCCGGGCCGAGGGCGAGACCGTCCGCCCCTTCCGCTCCCGCCGCGACACCCCGGCCCTCCACCAGTTGCGCGACCGCATAGCTGCATGGGCCCGGCCGTTGCTGGATGAGGCCGCTGACCTGGAGCCGGTCATGCCGGTCGAGGACCGCGCCGCCGACACCTGGGAGCCCCTGGTGATCGTCGCGGACCTCGCTGCCGGGCCTTGGCCTCGCCTGGCGCGGGCGGCGTGTGCGCAGATGGTCGCTGCCGAGGCGGCGGCCGAGGAGGAGCACCCCAGCGGAGCGCGGATCCTCGCCGACATCCGCCGGGTCTTCGTCGCCCAGCGCGAGGTCAACAGCCTCTCCACCGAGGAGCTCCTCCACCACTTGCGCCAAGACGCGGAGAGCCCGTGGGCCGAGTGGGGGCGGAACGGGCTGGGTGCCCGTGACCTGAGCGCGATGCTGCGCGAGTTCGGCATCAGGTCCGGCAACGTCCGCATGACCGACGGGACGCAGCGCAAAGGCTACATGCGCAACAAGTTCCTCGACGCGTGGCGGCGCTACTGCCCCACCGTGCACCCGGTCGACGCCGGCCCCGCGCCCAGCTCGGGCTGAGACCCGCCCCTCCGGTTGCCGTCCTTGCCGTCCCTGCCGTGATCCCGCAGGTCAAACGGCATGCAGGCAAGACGGCAGCCGGGCCCAAGACGGCAACGCGATCACCAACGGCGCGCTGGCCGCCAGGACGTCTCCCACATCCGTCTTGTGCCGTCCTAGGCGTCCCAGCCGTATCGCCGCAGGTCACAGGGGCTTCGGCCAAGACGGAAGACGGATACGAACCGTCCATAGCCCCCATGTTCCACCCCCAGGGCGGCGGTGCCGCAATACGTCGGCACCGCCGCCGAGACGGAACGCCAGCACCTGTGCCGTACCTGCTCTGACCTGCGGTTTCAACGGCCAAGACGGACCATGCCACCACCACAGGAGAACCCCGCTTGACCACCCTCGCACCACCCGCCGACCACACCGATCAAGAGACCGGTAGGTCCCGCACTCCTCGCTCAGGAGGGCAGCTGGTGATGACCAAGCAGAGCGCCGAGCAGTATGCGCTCGTCGCGGCGGGAATCGTCATCGTCGCCCTGACCGCCGGTGGCTTCTGGCTCTCCTACGCGCACCTTGCCGAGGTCGCCGGGCAGCACGGGCTCAAGAGTTCCCCCGTACGCCAATGGACCTGGCCCGCGACGTTGGACGCGTTCATCGTCGCGGGTGAGTTGCTGATGCTTCGCGCGGGCCTGCGACGGGTCACCGACGGGTGGGCCATCGCCCTCACGGCCACCGGTTCGGTCGGTTCCATCGCGCTGAACGTAGCCGGGGTCAGCGGAGCCGGCGGGCCCGGAGCGAAGCCCCTGCTCGACTATGTGGTCGCTGCCGTACCGCCGACCGCTGCGCTGCTGGCCTTCGGCGTCCTGATGCGGCAGATCCACCAGCTCGTCGACCGGCCGATCGGCCGACCGGGACCGGCATTGGACGAGGCACCAGAGTCAGCGACCAATGCTGCTGTTCACGCCAGTGAGCCACCGGCTGGCAGTTCCGCCCAGTCGCCGAAACCTCAGCTCCGCGAATCGGACAGCAAGCCACGTGGGGGCCGCCCGGCTGGTGCCACGGTCGAGGAACTCGTGGAGATCGGTCGTATCGCCGCTGCCGAGCAGGGAAAAGTCACCCGGGCCATTGTCCGAAAGGCCGTACAGGACAAAGGACTGACGGTCAGCGGGGAACGGCTGACCGAGGTGATGGACGTCCTCCGCCCCGAGTTCGAAGCCGCTGCCGACACCGGTCCAGATAACGACTGACCACTTGCCCCAGTGGGTGGCCGGAACCCCTTCCGGTCACCCACCCGGCCGGTCACGGCCCCACTTGTCGCCTGCATGTCCACACCTGTGGACGGGGTGGTGATCGCCTGGATTCTGTCCGGACCGCCCCGGCAGCTCGCCTGCCCGCTCGTCCCTTCTGGAGAACCACCTATGACGCATGGCCCACACCACACCGAGGACGCCCTCGACGAGCCACTGCCGCTGACGAAGTCCCGCGGACTGATGGACCGTCTGCGCCGCGCGTTCGGAAGGACGGCCCCTGGCGGAGCCAGTAGTACCCCGAGTCCGACTCAAGGCCGGTCTTCGGGTATCTCCGCCCCAGGGGTGGCGGAGACGGCCCAGCGCCAGGGGGCGCAGGACCAGGAGGTCGGGGCCGAGGGCGGCCCCGAGCCGGACAAGCTCCACGCCGCCCAGCGCGAAATCCTCCGCACCACAAGCACCAACGCCACTGATGCTGGCGAGCCCACCGTGCAGAGCGTCCAGCCCACGATCCGCCGCTTCACCGGTACCAAGCGCGTCATCCGCGTCGGCCCCCTGCGCTTCACCGGCGACGAGCACATCCAGCTCCAGGAGGCCGCCGCCGACCACGGCTACAAAGGCGAATCCGGCTTCGCCGCTGACATCGTCCTGGCCTTCCTCACCGGCCGGTTCACCGCCAACCTGCCCCTGTCAGAGGACCGCCGCCGCACGCACATCTTCCGAGCCCAGGTCCTGCGCCAGCTCAATCGCATCGGCGTCAACGTCAACCAGATCGCCCGCGCCCTCAACAGCGACCTCACCCCACCCGACATACGCCAGCGCCTCGACGAACTCCACCGCCTGCTGGAACTGATCGCCGAGGCCCTGCGCCAGCCTGCCGACCCGGAAGAAGAAGTCTCCGCATGATCGCAGCCATCAAGCGACCAGGTTCCAAGACCCGCGGTCTGCTCACCTACCTCTATGGACCCGGTCGCCACGACGAACACCTCGACCCGCACCTCGTCGCCGGCTTCGCCATGCTCGGCATGCCCGACCCCGGCCGCGACGAGAACGCCACCCTCACCCAACTCGCCCGCCACCTCGACGAGCCCGTACGGCTGCGCAACAGCGAGTTCGGCAAGAAGATCACTGATCACGTCTGGCACTGCCCCGTCCGCGCCGCACCCGAGGACCGCTACCTCTCCGATGCCGAATGGGGCGAGATCGCCCAGCGCATCGTGGCCGCCGCCGGCGTCGCGCCCGAAGGCGACGATCTGGCATGCCGCTGGATCGCCGTCCGCCAC
>NZ_JOIX01000135.1 GCF_000720175.1 Streptomyces sp. NRRL S-337 | reverse complement strand
CCACCACCCCACCCGCGAACCCCTGGCAACGCCTCACCACGCTCCTCACCGCCAGCCCCCTACGGCCCCGCAGCCGCCCCCTCCCCCCCTGGGCCGAGATCCTGACCATCGCCGCCGCCTTCGCCGCCGGACTGATCGCCTTCACCTACGGCATCGACACCGACGACGGCGCCCCCTTCGTCGGCTACCTCCTCTTCATCGCCCTCGCCGTGCCCGCCCTCCACCGCGCCGGACTCATCGCACGCCTCACCGAACTCACCCACCGACACCGCGGCGTCGCCCTCACCGCGGCCTTCCTCGCCGCCGCCAGCTTCCCCCTCACCCAGGACACCGACCAGTACACGATCATCGGTGCCAACATCCTGATCTTCGCCACCGTCGCCCTCGGGCTCAACGTCGTCGTCGGCCTCGCCGGCCTCCTCGACCTCGGATACGTCGCCTTCCTCGGCGTCGGCGCCTACGCCGCGGCACTCGTCTCCGGCTCCCCCGAATCCGCCCTCGGCCTCCACTTCCCCTTCTGGGCCGCCCTGCTCACCGGAGCCGCCGCCTCCCTCGTCTTCGGCGTCCTCATCGGTGCCCCCACCCTCCGGCTACGCGGTGACTACCTCGCCATCGTCACCCTCGGCTTCGGCGAGATCTTCCGCATCGCCATGCTCAACCTCAACGGCACCACCGGCCCCGACATCACCAACGGCGCCATGGGCATCCCCAACATCCCCAACCTGGAGATCTTCGGCTTCAACTTCGGCGAACCCCACGACATCCTCGGCATCCCCGTCGCCACCTACGGCAACTACTACCTGCTGATGATCCTCGTGACCGCCTTCGTCGTCCTCGTCTTCCGGCGCGCCGCGGCCTCCCGCATCGGCCGCGCCTGGATCGCCATCCGCGAGGACGAAACCGCCGCCGTCGCCATGGGCATCAACAGCTTCCGGCTCCGCCTGCTCGCCTTCGCCCTCGGCGCCGCCCTCGCCGGACTCGCCGGCACCGTCCACGCCCACGTCGTCACCACCGCCACCCCCGAACAATTCCAGTTCGCCGGACCCCAGCCCCCCAACTCCGCCTTCCTCCTCGCCGCGGTCATCCTCGGCGGCATGGGCACCCTCAGCGGCCCCCTCGTCGGCGCCGCACTCCTCTTCCTCATCCCCGCCAAACTCGACTTCCTCCAGGACTACCAACTCCTTCTCTTCGGCATCGCCCTCGTCCTCCTCATGCGCTTCCGCCCCGAAGGCCTCATCCCCGACCGCCGCAAACAACTCGAATTCCACGAAACCGGTCAACTCGACGTGCCCGACCAACGCCTCCCCGACCCAGCCGCCACCACCGGCGTCACCAAGGCAAAGGCGTGACGACCATGACCACTCCACCCACCCTCGCACCCGCCACCGACAACACCCCCACCGACGAGACCCCCGTCCTCCGCGCCGACGGTGTCACCATGCGCTTCGGCGGACTCACCGCCGTACGAGGAGTCGACCTCACCGTCCACCCCCGCGAAATCGTCGGCCTCATCGGCCCCAACGGCGCCGGGAAAACGACGTTCTTCAACTGCCTGACCGGCCTTTACGTCCCCACCGAAGGCACCGTCTCCTACCGGGGCACCGTCCTCCCGCCCAAACCCCACCTCGTCACCAAAGCCGGCATCGCCCGCACCTTCCAGAACATCCGCCTCTTCGCCAACATGACCGTCCTCGAAAACGTCCTCGTCGGCCGCCACACCCGCACCAAAGAAGGACTCTGGTCCGCCCTCCTCCGCAGCCCCGGCTTCAAAAAGGCCGAACGCACCAGCGAAGAACGCGCCACAGAACTCCTCGAATTCATCGGCCTCGCCCACAAACGCGACCACCTCGCGCGCAACCTCCCCTACGGCGAACAACGCAAACTGGAGATCGCCCGCGCCCTCGCCTCCGAACCCGGCCTGCTCCTGCTCGACGAACCCACCGCCGGAATGAACCCCCAGGAAACGCGGGCCACCGAAGAACTCGTCCTCGCCATCCGCGACAAAGGCATCGCCGTCCTCGTCATCGAGCACGACATGCGCTTCATCTTCAACCTCTGCGACCGCGTCGCCGTCCTCGTCCAAGGCGAAAAACTCGTCGAAGGCACCTCCGACACCGTCCAGGCCGACGAACGCGTCGTCGCCGCCTACCTCGGCGAACCCTTCGACGGCGCCCCCGGAGAAGCCGAGGCGGCCGAGGTCGCCGCCGCCGAAGCCGCGGCCGACGCAGTGGCCGACACGGCGGCGGACCCGGTGGCCGACGCGCAGAGCACCCCCGGCACCACCAAGGGAGAAGCCCCGTGACCGCACTGCTAGAGGTCGAGGACCTCCGGGTCGCCTACGGCAAGATCGAAGCCGTCAAAGGCATCTCCTTCACCGTCGAAGCCGGCCAGGTCGTCACCCTCATCGGCACCAACGGCGCCGGAAAGACGACCACCCTCCGCACCCTCTCCGGACTCCTCAGGCCCAGCTCCGGAAGAATCACCTTCGACGGAAAACCCCTCACCGGAGTCGCGGCCCACAAAATCGTCGCCCTCGGCCTCGCCCACTCCCCCGAAGGCCGCCACCTCTTCCCCCGCCTCACCATCGAGGAAAACCTGCAACTCGGCGCCTTCCTCCGCAAGGACAAGGACGGCATCGAAAAAGACATCCAGCGCGTTTACGAACTCTTCCCCATCCTCGGAGAACGCCGCAAACAAGCCTCCGGCACCCTCTCCGGCGGCGAACAACAAATGCTCGCCATGGGCCGCGCCCTCATGTCCCGCCCCAAACTCCTCATGCTCGACGAACCCTCCATGGGCCTCTCGCCGATCATGATGAAAAAGATCATGGAAACCATCCGCGAACTCCGCGAACAAGGCACCACCATCCTCCTCGTCGAACAGAACGCCCAGGCGGCCCTCACCCTCGCCGACCACGCCCACGTCATGGAGATCGGCCGCATCGCCCTCTCCGGCACCGGCCACCACCTCCTCCACGACGAATCCGTCCGCAAGGCCTACCTCGGCGAGGACTGAGGCACATACGGGTGCGGCCCCGCACCGGTCACCACCGGTACGGGGCCGCACGCACACCCGGTGCGGAGCCGCGCTACTGCTCCTTCTTCTGCTGCTTCTTCTCCTCGGCGTCCTCGATGACCGCCTCCGCGACCTGCTGCATCGACAGCCGCCGGTCCATCGACGTCTTCTGGATCCACCGGAAAGCGGCCGGCTCGGTCAGCCCGTACTGCGTCTGCAGAATGCTCTTCGCCCGGTCCACCAGCTTGCGCGTCTCCAGCCGCTGCGTGAGGTCGGCGACCTCCTTCTCCAGCGTCTTCAGCTCGGTGAACCGGCTCACCGCCATCTCGATCGCCGGCACCACATCGCTCTTCGAGAACGGCTTCACCAGATACGCCATCGCGCCCGCATCCCGCGCCCGCTCGACCAGCTCCCGCTGGGAGAACGCGGTCAGCATCAGCACCGGCGCGATGCTCTCCTCGGCGATCTTCTCGGCCGCCGAGATACCGTCCAGCACCGGCATCTTCACGTCCAGGATCACCAGATCGGGACGGTGCTCCCGGGCCAGCTCGACGGCGGTCTGCCCGTCACCGGCCTCGCCGACGACGGTATAGCCCTCCTCCTCCAGCATCTCTTTGAGATCGAGACGGATGAGGGCCTCGTCCTCCGCGATCACGACGCGCGTGGTCAGCGGCGGAACATGCGACTGATCGTCATCGGCGACGGGCTGCTCGGGCTCGGCGGCGCTCACGGGACTCCTCATTCCGGTCAGGTGGTGCCCCATGAGCCTACCTATCTCCTGTATGTTTGATGCACGGCGGGTCTCCGTTGACCTTCATATCGAAGGATGCCCCGGTAGCCCAGCGGCAGAGGCGATGGTCTCAAACACCATATAGCGTGGGTTCGAATCCCACCCGGGGCACTTGGCCTTCAAATCGAAGGCCTCACGCGCGGTTGGTGATCTTCACTCGACCCGGTGAACATTTCTTCGACACTCCGCAGCGCCGCCAAGATCCCGGCAAGCTCGCATATATGTACGACCACAGCACGCGCGAGCAGACCTTGGCCCTCGTCGCCCAAGGCCGCAGCCTCAACTCCGTAAGCAAGCAGACCGGCATATCCCGGTACGCCATCCGCTCCTGGCAGACCAGGATCGAGCCGCTCTCCCGCGCGACCGAATGCCCGCGATGCGAGCCCGAGCCGCGACCACCCGCGGCCGTCGAGGCCTATGCCTATCTGCTCGGCCTCTACCTGGGCGACGGCTGCCTCAGCAAGCAGCCCCGGAACCGCGGTTACGCGCTCCGCATCGCCTGCGCGGACGCCTGGCCCGGGCTGATCGTGGCGTGCCGCGAGGCGGTGAAGGCGGTGCGCCCCATGAACAGCGTGTGCATCATCCAGCGCGAGGGATGCGTCATGGTGACGAGCTACAGCCATCACTGGCCGTGCCTGTTCCCCCAGCACGGCCCCGGCAGGAAGCACCAGCGGCGGATCACCTTGGAGCCCTGGCAACAGGACATCGTCGACGCCCACCCTTGGGGGTTCCTCCGCGGGCTCGTCCACTCCGACGGGTGTCGGATCACCAACTGGGCGACGCGGACGGTCGGCGGCGAGCGGAGGCGCTACGAGTACCCGCGGTACTTCTTCACCAACATGTCGGCGGACATCATCCGCCTCTACACGGACGCCCTGGACAAGGTCGGCGTCGCATGGAAGCCGGCGCGCCAGGCCCGCAGGGCGGAGAACATCTCCGTGGCCCGCAAGGCCTCCGTGGCCCTCATGGACCAACACATCGGGCCGAAGTACTGACAGGGACGGCAGTCAGGTACCTCGGCCCAGCGGGATCTTGTGCGGGTGGGGCTAGTCGGTGGTGTCGGACTCGCCGATGTGGTGGACGCGGACGAGGTTGGTGGAGCCGGGGACGCCGGGCGGGGAGCCGGCGGTGATGATGACCAGGTCGCCCTTCTGGCAGCGGCCGATCTTGAGGAGTTGCTCGTCGACCTGGGCGACCATCTCGTCCGTGGAGTTGACGGTGGGGCCGAGGAACGTCTCCACGCCCCAGCTGACGTTGAGCTGGGAGCGGGTGGCCGGGTCGGGGGTGAAGGCGAGGAGCGGGATGGGTGAGCGATAGCGGGAGAGGCGGCGGACGGTGTCGCCGGACTGGGTGAAGGCGACGAGGAACTTGGCGCCGAGGAAGTCGCCCATGTCGGCGGCGGCGCGGGCGACGGCGCCGCCCTGGGTGCGGGGCTTGTTGGCCTCGGTGAGCGGCGGGAGGCCCTTGGCGAGGAGGTCTTCCTCGGCGGCCTCGACGATGCGGCTCATGGTCTTGACGGTTTCGGTGGGGTATTTGCCGACGCTGGTTTCGCCGGAGAGCATGACGGCGTCGGTGCCGTCGATGACGGCGTTGGCGACGTCGGAGGCTTCGGCGCGGGTGGGGCGGGAGTTGTCGATCATCGAGTCGAGCATCTGGGTGGCGACGATGACCGGCTTGGCGTTGCGCTTGGCGAGTTTGATGGCGCGCTTCTGGACGATGGGGACCGTTTCCAGGGGCATTTCGACGCCGAGGTCGCCGCGGGCGACCATGATGCCGTCGAAGGCCGCGACGATGTCGTCGATGTTGTCGACGGCCTGGGGCTTTTCGACCTTGGCGATCACGGGGAGGAAGCGGTCTTCCTCGCGCATGATGCGGTGGACGTCTTCGATGTCGCGGCCGTTGCGGACGAAGGAGAGGGCGATGATGTCGGCGCCGTAGCGCAGGGCCCAGCGGAGGTCGTCCTGGTCCTTCGTGGAGAGGGCGGGGACGGAGACGGCGACGCCGGGGAGGTTGAGGCCCTTGTGGTCGGAGACCATGCCGCCTTCGATGACGACGGTGCGGACCTGGGGGCCGTTGACCTCGGTGACCTGGAGGGTGACCTTGCCGTCGTCGACGAGGATGCGTTCGCCGGTGGTGACGTCGGCGGCGAGGCCGGGGTAGGTGGTGCCGCAGATGTGGCGGTCGCCTTCGGTGCCGGGTTCGACGGTGATGGTGAACTCGTCGCCGCGTTCGAGAAGTACGGGTCCTTCGCGGAATCGGCCGAGGCGGATCTTCGGGCCTTGAAGGTCGGCGAGGATGCCGACGCTGCGGCGGGTTTCTTCGGATGCTTTGCGGACCCGGTCGAATCGCGCTTCGTGGTCGGCGTAGGTGCCGTGGCTGAGGTTGAAGCGGGCGATGTCCATTCCGGCTTCGACGAGGGCTTTGATCTGCTCGTACGAGTCGGTGGCGGGTCCCAGAGTGCAGACGATCTTTGCTCGGCGCATGTTTCGACCCTATGACTTACCCGGCGGTAGGGAACTGTAAGAAGGTGACTGCTCAACGAGCGCTTGGTGAAAGGCTGTTGACAAGTAATGGAATGCGCGCGAAGGCGCTCCGATGAGCGGAATTTCGCCCTCGCGCGGTGGCGTCTCAGAGTGCGGGACGGGTCATGGTGAAGCGTGCGTTGACGCTGGCGTAGACGGTTTGGCGCTGGGGTTCGAGGTCGAGGGCGGGGGCGCTTTCCTGGGCGGGGGCGCCGCCGTAGCCGGCGAAGGAGCGCATGGCGGGGGCGGCGACGGGTGCGGTGTTCTCGGCGCCGAGGTCGGCGATTTCGAGGAGGGCGTCGAGGCGGGCGTCGAGGGCTTCGGCGTATTCGCGGGCGCGCTGGACGGCTTCGTGGACGGCTTGGGTGCGGGCGGCGCGGTGGGCGGGTGAGTCGGGGCGGAGGTCCCACCAGGGGCCGTCGACGCGGGTGAGGTCGAGGTCGGCGAGGCGGGTGGTGAGTTCGCCGAGGGTGGTGAAGTCGGTGAGGGTGGCGGTGTGGGTGACGCGGCCTCGGTAGGCGCGGACGCGTTCGTGGCGGCCCTTGTCGGCGAGTTCGGGGGTGATGCTGAGGGCGCCGGTTTCGAGCTTTTCGAGGGCGTCGGGGTAGCTCTTGATGAGGGTGAGGGCTTGTTCGTTGCGGCGGGTGAGGTCGGTGAGGGCGGTGGTGCGGTCGGTGCCGCGGGCGGCGACGGTGACGGCGATGCGGGCGATTTCGGGGTCGACTTCGAGGGTGGCTTCGCCGCGTACGGCGAGGCGGGGGGTGTCGGGGGTGCCGTAGGGCAGGGGGCCGGGGGCGGTCATGGGTGGCTCCTCGTGCGGGGTGCGGGTGCGTGCGGTGGGCGCAGGGTCGCACACCGGGGTGCGGATCGGGGGGTTCCGGGCGTCCGGGGGGTGTTGCGGAGGGGGCGGCTGGGCCAGAATCTACGCGCGTTGCCGCGGGTTGTGGTGGCGCTTGTCCGCGTGGATGCAGGGGAGTTGGGATGTCGCTCGACCGTAGGAAGTTCGTGGGGAGTTCCGTGGTGTCGGGGGCCGGGGTGGCGCTCGCGGGGGCCGCGGCGCCGGCGGCCGCGGCGGGGCCGGCGGGGCGGCACGGGCGGGGTCATGGTCACCGGGGGGAGCGGTATGCGTTCACGGTGATGGGGACGACGGATCTGCACGGGAACGTCTTCAACTGGGACTACACCACGGACGCGGAATTCGATGACGCGGACCACAATGATGTGGGGCTGGCGAAGATTTCGACGCTGGTGTCGCGGGTGCGGCGGGAGAAGGGCCGGCACAACACGCTGCTGATCGATGCGGGTGACACCATTCAGGGGACGCAACTGGCGTATTACTACGCGAAGGTGGATCCGATCACGGATCCGGGTGGTCCGGTGCATCCGATGGCGCGGGCGATGAATGCGATCGGATATGACGCGGCGGCGTTGGGGAATCACGAGTTCAATTACGGGATTCCGGTGCTGCGGAAGTTCGAGGAGAGTTGTGATTTCCCGCTGCTGGGGGCGAATGCGGTGGATGCGCGGACGTTGCGTCCGGCGTTCCGGCCGTATGTGCTGAAGCGGTTGCGGTCGCCGCACGGGCGGGTGGTGACGGTGGCGGTGCTGGGCTTGACGAATCCGGGGATCGCGCTGTGGGACAAGGCGCATGTGCAGGGGAAGCTGGCGTTTCCGGGGCTGGTGGAGCAGGCCGCGCACTGGGTGCCGAAGCTGCGGTCGATGGGTGCGGACGTGGTGTTCGTGGCGGCGCATTCGGGGGCGAGCGGGACATCGTCGTACGGGGATCAGTTGCCGTATGTGGAGAATGCGGCGGCGTTGGTGGCGGAGCGGGTGCCGGGGATCGACGCGATTCTGGTGGGGCATGCGCATGTGGAGATTCCCGAGCGGCGGGTGGTGAATGCGGAGACCGGCCGGGAGGTGGTGCTGTCGGAGCCGTTGAAGTGGGGGCAGCGGCTGACGCTTTTCGATGTGGTGGTCGAGTGGCGTCGTGGGCGTTGGCAGGTGGGGTCGGTCGGTTCGCGGGTCCTGAATGCGAATGCGGTGGCGGAGGATGCGCGGATCACCGGTCTGTTGCGGGCGGAGCACCGGAAGGTGGTGGCGTATGTGAACCGGGTGATCGGCCGGTCGAAGGCGGAGTTGTCGGCGGCCGAGGCCCCGGTGAAGGACGTGCCGGTGCTGGACTTCATTGCTTTTGTGCAGGCCGAGGTGGTGCGCAAGGCGTTGGCCGGGTCGGAGTTCGCGGGTTTGCCGGTGGTGTCGCAGGCGTCGTGTTTTTCGCGTGCGGCGCGGGTGCCGGAGGGGGATGTGACGATCCGGTCGATGGCGGCGTTGTATCCGTTCGACAACACGCTGGAGGCGCGGGTGTTGACGGGTGCGCAGTTGCGGGAGTATCTGGAGTTCTCCGCGCGGTATTACGTGCGGACGGCGGCGGGTGGTCCGGTGGATCCGGCGCGGATCACGAATGCGGACGGTATTCCGGATTACAACTATGACGCGGTGCGGGGGCTGTCGTACGAGATCAATATCGCGAAGCCGGCGGGTCAGCGTATCGGGAAGCTGACGTGGGAGGGGAAGCCGGTGGCGGACGATGCGCGGTTCGTGCTGGCGGTGAACAACTACCGGGCGAACGGGGGTGGTGGTTTTCCGCATGTGGCCGGGGCGCGGCAGGTGTGGTCGACGTCGGACGAGATCCGGAATTTGATCATCAATTGGGTGCAGGAGAAGAGGGAGATCGATCCGTCGGTGTTCGCTTCGGTGGACTGGCGGTTGGTGCGGGACGGGGTGCCGGTGTTTTAGCGGTTGGCCGGCGCTTGACGGAATTGCCGGTCTTGTGGCGGGTGGGGTGCGGCGGTGCCGGGGGCGCCGCCGCGCCCTGTTTTGTCAGTGGCGGGGGACGAGGGTGCTGCCTTGGGTGGGGATGGTGCGGGTGTGGGGGGCGGGGGGTTGTGGGAGGCCGAAGGTGGTGAAGGCGGTGCGGGTGGGGAGGGGGTAGGGGGTGGTGTCGGTGAGGTTGTTGAGGATGGTGGCGCTGCGCCAGGCGGCGAGGCCGAGGTCGGGGGCGCCGACGCCGTGGGTGTGGGTTTCGGCGTTCTGGACGTAGAGGGATCCGGTGACGGTGGGGTCGAGGACCATGCGGTGGTGGGCGTCGATGCGGGGGCGTTCGGCGGCGTCGCGGCGGATGTAGGGGTCGAGGGCGGCGAGCAGGGTGTCCATGCGGCGTTCGCGGTAGCCGGTGGCGAGGACGACGGCGTCGGTGGTGAGGCGGGAGCGGGTGCCTTGCTGGGTGTGGTCGAGGTGGAGTTCGACCTTGGTGGTGCCTACCCGGCCGGCGGTGCGTACGGAGACGCCGGGGGTGAGGGTGGCGTCGGGCCAGCCGCCGTGGAGGGTGCGGCGGTAGAGCTCGTCGTGGATGGCGGCGAGGGTGTCGTGGTCGATGGCCTTGTGGAGTTGCCACTGTGCGGGGACGAGGGTGTCGCGGACGCGTTCGGGGAGGCCGTGGAAGTAGCGGGTGTAGTCGGGGGTGAAGTGTTCGAGGCCGAGTTTGCTGTATTCCATGGGGGCGAAGGCGGGGGTGCGGGCGAGCCAGTGGATGCCTTCGTGGCCGACGGGGCGGGCGCGCAGCTGGTCGAGGAAGATCTCGGCGCCTGATTGGCCGGCGCCGATGACGGTGAGGTGGTCGGCGGCCAGCAGGCGGTCGCGGTGGTCGAGGTAGTCGGCGGAGTGGATGACGGGCACGGCGGGGGCGTCGGCGAGGGGGCGGAGGGGGACGG
>NZ_JOIX01000134.1 GCF_000720175.1 Streptomyces sp. NRRL S-337 | reverse complement strand
ACGCACACCATCCCGCGCACCCTGCGGCGCCGGAGGGCGGCGCGGGGGTGGGGGGTGAGGGGGGTGAGGGGGGTTGGGGTGGAGGGGGTGGCTGGGGCGGGGGGGGGGGCGGTTCCGCTGCCGTTCCCGTTGCCGTTGCCGAGCGGGTGCGGGTGCGGGTGCGGGTGCGGGCGGCCGGTCCCGGTCCCCGGGAAGGGGGCGCCGAGAGTGCCGGCCGCCACCCGCAGTGCCTCCGCGCGCGGTGCCGGCGGCAGCAGCCCGCTCCGCTTGCGGTTCTCCTCGCGGTTGCCCAGACCGCCGGCCACCGCCCTGACCAGCGCACCGCCGCCGGCCCGCAACAGCAGCGGCTCCCGCAGCAACACCCCACGCAGCCGGGCGCGTTCGATGGCGACCGACCGGGTCGTGAACAGTCCGCGCCGTACCTGCAGAGTGTGGCCGTCGGTCCACTCCAGGCGGTAGTTCCACCAGTTCTCGACATAGAGCCCGAGGGCACCGGCCGAGCCCAGGGCGAGGACGGCCAGCAGAGCCACCGGCACCGTCACCCACAGGGCGCTCGTACCGAAGTCGGCGAACGCCTGGCGGACGATGCCGAGTTTCCACGGCTCGATGCCGATACCGTCCAACACCCGGTAGGCCGAACCCGCCGCCGCGAACACCCCGCCGACGATCCAGAACGTGAGCGGCGCGTACCGCAGCCAGCGCCAGTCGATACGGGCCAGCACCGGGTCGCCGTCGGCCGCCGCACTGCCCGCCCGGGCCAGCAGTTCCGCCCGCAGCCGCGCGGCCTCGGGCACCGCCAGCGCATCCAGCGACAGCGCCCCGCCGCTCTCGCCCGAGCCGGCCGTACCGGCCCGCAACACGGTGACGCCCAGCAGCCTGTGCAGCGGCGACGCGGTCAGATCGACGGTCCGGATGCGGTGCAGCGGGATGCTCCGCAGCCGCCGGTTGAACAGTCCGCTGCGGATGTCGAGGGTGGGAGCGTTCCGGGTGGTAGTGCTCCGGGGGGTGGCTATAGGGGTGGGGGCGTTCCGGGTGGTGGCTACGTGGTCCGCCGTGTCGGCACCCCCGTTGAGGCTGATCCGGAACTCGGTGCGGAACCAGCGGATCAGACCGAGCGTGGTGACGACGGCGAACGAGGCGGCGATGACGGCCAGAGTGATCCAGCCACGGGCGCTGATCCGGCCCCCGGTGGCCAGCGCCGTCAACGCCAGCGAACCGAGCGGTGCCGCCATCCAGCCGCAGTGCACCAGCAGCGTCCGCGGATCCAACCGCCGCCACTGGGGCGGGTGTGAGGGGTGATCCCACCGCGCGGGCCGCGCCGGGTGTGAGCTGCTCATACGGCATCTCCCGGCACCTGCTGCGCGGCCTCGCCGATCCGCCGCGAGAGTTCCTCGGCGTCCGCGTCCGACAGTCCCGTGATTTTTATGTCCCCGGCGGTCGAGGCGGTGGTGACGGTCACCGTCGCCAGCCCGTACCGCCGCTGCAGCGGACCGCGCACGGTGTCCACCGTCTGCACCCGGGACAGCGGGGCGATCCGCCGCTTCTGCCAGAACCAGCCGCCCGCCGCGTACACCGCCCGCTCGCCGAGCTCCCAGGCGTGCACCGCGTACCGCCACCGCGGCATCACCACGAGATAGCCGAGGCCCGGCACGACGAGAGCGATCAGCAGCAGGGGACCCAGCCACGGAAGGGCGCCCGGGAAGAACAGCACGGACAGGACCGCCATGACGAGTGCGGTCAGCAGCATCGGACCGCTGAGCGTCAGCAACGCCTGCGCCGCCCACCAGCGGCGGGCCCGGGGATCGACGCGATGGCGGGGCGGACGCAGGACGAGGGCGGCGTGGGGCTCGGCCTCGGGCTCGGACATGCGGAGTCACCGTTTCCAGGTCAACTGTATTGGATGGCGATACGTTATAACGGTACAAGCGACTTGCAAAAACGCCCCCTCGGGAAGACGGCCCCACCTGGGGCGGGCGAGCGCACCGCGTGGCACGGGCGACGGCCCCGCGGAGTGGGGTCGTAGCGGGGCGAGAAGTGAGAAACGGGAAGCAAGTAGCAGGACAAGAAGTGGTACACGGCGAAGCGGTACAAGAAGCGGTGCAAGAAGAAGGACGAGAAGCGGGAAAGGAAGTTCTCCGCCGTGCCCAAGAAGGTGGACCACGAAGCCAGACGCCAGGAGATCTCCGCCGCGCTCTGGCGGATCGCCGTCACTCGTGGCCTCGACGGCGCCAGCCTGCGCGATGTCGCCGCCGAGGCCGGCATCTCGCTCGGCCGGCTGCAGCACTACTTCCGCACCAAGGACGAGATGCTGCTCTTCGCCCTCCGACGGATCAACCAACTGGCCGCCGATCGCATCCGCGAGCGCATCGAGGCACTCGCGGGTGAGCCGACACCCCGCGAGGTGCTGCGCGCCTGCCTCTCCGGGATGCTGCCGCTGGACGAGAAGAGCCGCACCGGCCTGCTGGTCGGCGCCGCCTACTACGTACGCGCCGTCCACGACCCCGCCCTGCGTGCCGAGGCTCAGCAGGGCATCCCGCAACTCCGCGACTTCTTCGCCAGCCAGCTCCAACGTGCCGCAGAACGCGGCGAGTTGGCCCCCGAGCGCGCCACCGAGGAGGAGGCCATGCTGCTGATCAGCATGGTCGACGGACTCGCCACCTACGCCCTGCTGGACGTCCACCGGCCGGAAACCGCCCTCCGCCTCCTGGACCGCCATCTGGACAACCTCTTCGGGGAGGGGTGAGGGAGGGCGCGGGGTTGGGGATCGGGGTTGGGGGAGAGCCGGGGGCCTACCGGGGTGGAGGCTTACGGGGGAATGGGGCTCTGGGTGGTGGAGGCCTGCGGGTGTTGGGGGCCCCGAGTGGTGGGGTCTTTGGGCCGTGAGGGGCCTACGCCTGGCGCAACAGGGCGGCGAGATCCGCCTCGACGTCCAGATGCCGTGCCTCGTCGCCCTGCGCGACGACCCCGTAGGAAAGCTCCAGGAACTCCCGCAGCTCCTGCGCCACGAACTCCACGACCGCCATCCCGCCGTCGGTGCGCAACTCGACCATGATCTCCTCGGGCGTACACGGCCAGATCTGTACGTCACCGGCCCCGGCCGGCCCGTACAGCCCCTCCTCCAACAGCTCCCGGCCGAACGTCCACACCACCTCGGCCCCGTCCAGCGAGGCCGCCGGCGGAAAGACCAGGCGCACCGCGAACGGGTCGGCGCGGTCGTACCGCAGGCTCGCCGGAATCTCCCGCGACCGGGGAGCGGTCGCGATGAGACGGGCCTGAACGGCATGGTCGATGATGCTGGACATCGCGCGGCTCCCTAACGGTGGTAGCGGTGGTGCGGGTGTGCGGAACCGCGCATCGCTGACACTGCGAAGTGCGGTCGCGGAGGAGTGCGGATGCGGCCCCCGTCCATTAGGACGAGCGGGCGGCGGGCCCGGGTGCGCCGGCCACCGAGGGATTACGCGTGAGCTGCGTCACGAGGGGGGAGTCGATGGAGGAGGGGTGGGGCGAGTCGTACCAGCCAGCCCGGGTACATGACGATGCATCAGCATGTGTCGGCATCCACGGCATCCGTCGATATGTGTCAGTGCTTGGCCTCGCCGTCCGCCAGACGGTCTGGACGGGACCAACGAGCTCGGCTAGCTTCCACGCACCGACGTGAGCGGGGTGGGGCGTGAGCGGAGTGGAACCGATGCGGCGCACGATGCGCAGGGTGAACGGGAACAGGGGCATGGCTAAGGGCGTTGGCGTTGGTCTTGGCACAACTGGGCTTCACAGATTGGCAGTTGGCGTGACGGCATGCGCCGCCGCGCTCCTCTCCCTCGCCGCCGGCCCGGCCGCCGCAACGCCCACCCCGCCCGGCCCATCGGCCGCCAGCGAACCGGTCTCCGTGGCGGCACTCACCGGCCCGCACGCCGGCTGGCACCTCAAGGCCAGCGGCAGCACCGCCCGGTTCCGCGGCCTGGCCGCGGTCAGTCGGAGCACCGCCTGGGTGGCGGGCACATCCGGCACCGTGCTGCGCACCCGCGACGGCGGCCGGCACTGGGCCGACGTGTCGCCACCGGGCGCCGCGAAGTTGGAGTTCCGCGACATCGAGGCCTTCGACGCGCGCCGTGCGGTCGTCCTGACGATCGGCGAGGGCGAAGCGTCCCGCGTCTTCCGCACCGACGATGCAGGCGCCACCTGGACGGAAAGCTTCCGCAACACCGATCCCCGCGCGTTCTACGACTGCCTCACCTTCTTCGACCGGCGCCACGGCATCGCCCTCAGCGACCCCGTGGACGGCAGATACCGCGTGCTGTCCACCGGGGACGGCGGCCGCAGTTGGCACGTACTGCCGTCGGACGGGATGCCTCCGGTGCAACAGGGCGAGGCCGCGTTCGCCGCCAGCGGCCAGTGCCTGGTCTCCGCCGGCAGCCACGACGCCTGGATCGCGACCGGTGGCGCGGCCACCGCCCGGGTACTGCACTCCGCCGACCGCGGCCGCACCTGGTCGGTCACCGACGCCCCGATCCCCGCGGCCGACCCGGCCCGCGGCGTCTTCGCACTGGCCTTCCGCGACCGCGTCCACGGGCTGGCGGTCGGCGGCGACTTCCGCGCCGACCAGCCGTCGCCCCGCGCGGCCGCGGTCAGCGACGACGCGGGCACCACCTGGACGGCGGCCGCCCGCCCACCGCAGGCGTACCGCTCGGGCGTCACCTGGCTCCCGCACTCCCGCCGGATCGCCCTGGCGGTCGGCCCGTCCGGCAGCGATCTGACCGTCGACGGCGGCCACACCTGGCACCCGTTCGACACCGGGTCCTACGACACCGTCGACTGCCCCCCGGCCCTCGGCTGCTGGGCCGCGGGCGAACACGGACGGATCGCACGCCTGGAGCCGTGAGAAGCCCGTCGAACGTCTTCGGGTGGCTTCGGGTGTCCAGGGGTGGTGTCCAGGGGTGGTGTCTAGGGGTGTCTAGAGGTGCCTTCGAGGGGTGACGGACGTCTTCGGGTGTCTTTCGCGCCCCGTCAGTCCATCAGACTGCCGAGCCGCCCCTCCAGTACGACCAGCAACTCGCTGAGCGCCCCGGAGAGTTCCTGCTGTCGCTGATCACCGATGCCGTCGAGCAGCGAGGCCTCGTACCGCAACTGTTCCGGCAGCAGCCGGTCGATGATCTCGCGGCCCTCGTCCGTCAGCGACAGATGGGCGACACGGCGGTCCCGGTCGTCGGGCCGACGGGCGATCAGCCCCCGCTCCTCCAGTTGCCGCACCCGCTTGGTCACCGCCGCACCGGAGGCGAACGTCTCGCGGGCCACCCGCCCGGGCGTCAGCTCGCGGTCCATCCGGCGCAGTGTGCCGAGGATGTCGAACTCGGGACGGGTCAGCCCGGCCCGCCGCAACGGTGCATCGGCCGCCTGCTGCAGCAGCGCGGAACAGCGGTTGAGCCGTCCGATCACCGCCATCGGGCCGGTGTCCAGCCCGGGGTGCACCTGCTGCCACTGGCGCAGCACCCCTGCGACGATGTCCTCGGTCACCCGCACTCTCCTCTCGGCCATTGCGTACGCCTTCAATTGTGCCTGCTCATACGGCACCGGCCGCACGCCGTGGGCGCGGGGCGCGGGCCGGGGGAGGGGCACAGGCTTGGGGGAGGCAGGCGATGCGGCAGCGGGCGGAGCCGGACGGTGCCGCGAGTGGCTCCCACGGTCAGCGCGCGACGACCGAAGCTAAGCGGGAGCGGGAGCGGGAGCGGGAGCCGGAGCCGGAGCCGGAGCCGAAGTCGGAGGCTGAGCCGGAGTCGGAGCCTGAGCGGGAACGGGCCCAGACGCCAAGCCGACCCCGGCAGCCGAAGGCGAAGCACTTGGGGAAGGAGATAGGGAAACCGAATCCGGAACGGGCGCGCGAGCCGGAGCCCAGTCTGGAGCGGACGCCCGAGCCGCAGCCTAAGCCGAAGCGGACGCGGCACCCGAAGCGTGAGCAGACACGGACGCCGCCGCACACGTCGCCGCAGACGTTGCTGCAGACGTCGCCGTAGACGCCGGCGCAGGCACGGAAGCCGAAGCCGGTTCCGACAACGCTCGTACGAGGCCCGCCAGCGTCCGGTGCCCCTGCTGCTCGGCGCGGGCGATCCGTTCCTCCGGAAGGGCGCGCTGCCACCACTCGCCGGACGCCACCTCCACCGCCTCGCGCAGTTCGACCAGACCCCCGGCCAGCCGGTCACGCGCCCAGCCGAGCTTCCGTACGTCGTCCCCCTCCACCGCCCGTGACGACGGCTCGGCCGTGCGGGCGAGCAGCTCCCGCGCGGCACTCTCCGCCGCCGCCACCCTTTCCAGCGCGGTTTCGATCCGGTCCGCGGCCCGTCGATTGGGGACCAGCATGCAGCAGGCCACCCCCACGGCCGCGCCCACCACCGTGTCGATCCAGCGGTCCGCGATCAGCGTGTGCGCCGGCAGCGGGTTGCCGAATTCGGTCAGCAGCAGCGCCATCGGCGTTACGCAGACCGACCCCAGCCAGTAGTTGCGGGTGATGCACGCCTCCGCCCCGAGCTGGAAGGCCAGCGCCAGCACGATCATCGCGAGCTGGCCCGTGTGGATCAGCGGCAGCAGCGCCGTGAACAGCAGCAGCCCGAGCAGATTGCCGAGCGTGCGTTGCAGTGCCCGCTGCCAGGAGAGCGTGGTGTTCGCCTGGTAGATGGAGGCGGCCGTGACCACGGCCCAATACGGATGCCCGACGCCGACGCCCATCGACGCCCAGCCCGCCAGTACACACCCGACGGCGACCCGCGCACCTATGGGGAGCAAGGGCGACCCCGGGGCGAGCTGCGCCAACACTGCACGTACCGCATCCACGCCCCGCGGACGCCTCTGCGCGGGCCGTCGCAGCCCGGCTGCCCCCTCGTCACCGACAACGACCGTTCCCTCCGCGGCGACTGTTCCCTCCGCGGCGACCCCCGCCCATTCCTCGGCCTCCGCCGCCGAGAGCGTGACTTGCGGCATCGACCGCCCACTCCGCAACGCACGAGCCCATTGACCGAGCCGCTGCCCCTCGGCCACCGGCCCAAGCCATTCCGTCGCCGTCGCCGTCGCCGTCGCCCCACCCCGTGCCGTCGCCCGTGCCGGCGTCGCAGTGCCTCCCCCTGCCGTCGTCCCTGCCGGCGTCGCTTCCTGAGCCGTCGTCCCTCCCCCTACCGTCGTCCCGCCCCCTACCGTCGTCCCGCCCAGTGCCGACTCCCCACCCAGCGCCCGCTCCGCCCGCACCAGCAGCCGTTCGAGTGCGGCACGGTTCGCAGCCTTCTCCGGGGTACGAGCCGGCACCAGGAACAACGTGTGCCAGGCCGCATTGACCGCAGCCGCAGCCCCATGCCGAGCCTGCGCCACACCCGCGCGCACCCCTCCTGCTCCCGCATGCACCCCTCCTGCTCCCTCGTGCACCGCTCCGTCGTGCCCCCCGCCCGCCTGCGCCGGCTCAGCGTGCATCGATGCAGCGTGTACCGGTGCAGCGTGTGCCGGTTCAGCGGGTACCGCTCCCGCGTACACCGGCAACTCCTCCCCGTCCGCATGGCCCGCGCCCCCGCCGAGACCTCCGGCCGCGCCCCCCTTCCCCTTCACTCCACTCATCCCGTCCCTTCCGACCCTTCCGCCCCGTCCGCTCATTCCGTCCCGGACATTCATCTCTTCCGCGTGGATCAGCCCCGCCGCGGCCTCCAACGCCCGGGCGACGGCGATCCGCTCCGGACCGTGCGGCCGTACGATCGCGGGCGCCATACACACCAGCCACGCCAGTACGCCGGTCCCGAGCGCCAGCGTGAGATGGAGCGGTACCTGCCCGAGGCCCTGCGGCACGAAGAAGGCCGACGCCGCGATGAACGTGAGGATGATGTTCCCCGGCGGCCCGATGCGCGTGGCGTCGCAGAACATCTTGTGAGCTGCCGCGACCAACGAGGCGAGGAGCACCAGCAGTGCGGTCGAGGTGATGAGCGAAGCCGTGACCAGGGCGACTCCCAGGCTCGCGATCATGCCGAGCACGACCCACGGCAGCGTGCGGGCGCGAGCGGCGTACGGCAGCCCGTGCGCGTACAGGGCACACATCGCCCCGGCCGAGGTGTAGAGGATCAGATCCATCCGGCCCAGCGCGAACAGCGTGAGGTCGGGGATCCCGAGAGCCACGACCGCGCTCAGCGCCGGCTTGTGCCAGATGTCGACAGGACGGCGCAGTCGCACGGTGCTCTTGATCGGCAGCGACCGGGCGCGCGCCACGACCCTCCCCGTCCCGGCGTCCCGGCGCCCTCTCGTCCACATCCCGGCAGGTCTGGCGTGCTTTCCCATACCTTCAGGCTAGCAAAAAAATTCTCAAGTGTTTTACTTGCGAAATATACGCCTGCGGCTCTGGCCCAGCTGCAAGGGGAGTGACAATGGCCGGGTGCCAGCCGCCAAGAAGAAGACCATGACCGCCCCGGCGTCACCGGAGCGCCGCCGCGAACTGCTCAACACCGCGGCCGAGGTGTTCGCCGCCCAGGGCTACAACGCCACCACCGTCCGCCGAATCGCGGACGAGGCCGGAATGCTCGCGGGCAGCCTCTACTACCACTTCGACTCCAAGGAATCGATGCTGGACGAAATCCTCTCCACGTTCCTGACCGAGCTCTGGGACGGCTACGACGCCGTACTCGCCGCTGGACTCGGCCCCCGGGAAACCATCGAGGCCCTGGTCACCGAGTCCTTCCGGGAGATCGACCGGCACCGCGCCGCCGTCGCCATCTACCAGAAGGAAGCCAGGCACCTGGCCGATCAGCCCCGGTTCGGCTATCTCGCCGACTCCCAGCAGAAGTTCGAAAAGGCGTGGCTGGGCACTCTGGAACGAGGCGTGGCGGACGGCGTCTTCCGCGCGGACCTCGACATCCGGCTCACGTACCGCTTCGTGCGCGACACCGTCTGGGTCGCCGCCAGCTGGTACCGCCCGGGCGGCCTGCACAGCCCGGAGGAGATCGCCCGCCAGTACCTCTCCATGGTCCTGGACGGCATCGCCGAACGCGACTGACCGCCATGCCGCAAGCAGCTCACCGCAATCAAGCAAGGCCTGACACGCAAGCCCTACTCACCGGGCTCAAACGGGCTCACCGGGCTGAACGGGCTCAACGCGGCGATGGGCGCGGTGACGGGCGCGGGGACGGACGAAGGGCCGCCGATTCCCCGACGGCCCACCGCTCACCAGTCAATGCGCACAGCTCACTGCCCAAATTCAATGCCCACAGCTCACTGCTCACTGCTCGCTGCTCACAACCTCAGCAGGAAACGTTCTTCACATACAGCGCGCGCGGAATCGCCGTCGTGCCGTACCAGACGTCCTTCGTCGCCCCCTTGGGAAGGCGACCGCTCGGGTCCTTGTGGTGAGGAATGACGATCTTGTAGCACGACACGCGCTGGGTGCACAGATTCGCCAGGCGGACGTATCGCTGCTGGCCCTTGTTGAGGTACCTCCGTACCTTGACGCACTGCGGTGAGTGGTCAGCGGCCGCCGCCGGCGACGAGGCGACCAGTGTGAGCGAGGCGCTGCACGCCACCGCTGCCAGCGCTATGGACATGATCTTCCGCACGTGATCTCCCCCGGTGGAAACTCAGATTCAATCCCCCGCGAAGCGCGACCGGCTTCGCACGTTCATTCCCCATTTTCCACACGAGCCCCAGGAAAACCCCCTCGGGGGTCTCACAGGGACAGAAGCGCGACACAAGAGCGACCTTTTCGGAACCCGGCCCGGCCCTGCCCCGTCCCCGCCCCCGGCCCTCCCACCACGCCGGCTCGGGCCGAAGACGCGACGCTGGCTCGGGCCCGAGGTGCCACGTCAGCTCGGGCCGAAGACGCGACGCTGGCTCGGGCCGAAGACTCGAAGCTGGCTCGGGCCCGAGGTGCCACGTCAGCTCGGTCGAAGGCGCGCGTCATGGCGGAGGCGCCACGCCGGCTCGGGTCGAGGCACGCGTCAGACCGGAGGTGTCACGTCAGCTCGGGCCGAAGGCACAGGTCAGGCGGAAGGTACTACGCGAGCTCGAGTCGCACGTGCCACGCCAGCTCGGAGTGAAGGCGCAGACCAGGGGGAGGTGCCACGCCAGCTCAGGCAGAAGGTGTCACGCCGCCCGGGTTCGGCCCGGGTGACGTCCGGCAACCGCTCAACCGCTCCCGTCCCTGATCGTCGGCCGGCCACAGCTCGTCGCCCACAGACACAGACACAGACACTCCAGGCACACTGAGTCCGTCCGTCCGCCCGGCGCGAGCCGAGTCAGCTCGGTCACGTCAGCTGCGCTCGGCCTGCCACGCTCATTACTCCGCGCCACCCCAGCTCCCCGCGCAGCTGCCCCCGGCCTCATCCCGGCCTGGGACCTACAGCACCTGCCGCGTATGCCTGCCTCCCCTGGGAGCCGCTCCCCCGGGGGCCCCGCCCCCCGCCCCAGCCCACCCC
>NZ_JOIX01000133.1 GCF_000720175.1 Streptomyces sp. NRRL S-337 | reverse complement strand
CCAGTTACCCGTGGCGAAGCCACGGTGCAAGCGAACCACCTCGCTTCGCTCGGTGGCCTGACCCGCTCCGCGGGTCAGGCTGGGGTGCTGCGCACCCCAGTTACCCGTGGCTTCGCCACGGGCCGGCCCTTCGGGCCGTCAGATCCCGCGCTCCGCTTGGGATCTGATTGCGCTTCGCGCAACGGGTCGCTTCGCTCCCCTTGGCCTTCCGGCTCCGCCTCCAGGCCTGCCCGCTGACGCGGGCTGCTGGCTACCGGGGCGGGTGGCTGCTGAGGTCATTGCGCATGGCGGTGCGGAGTTCAGCGAAGTGCTCTTCCCAACGGTCCCTCAGGTCGAGGTAGCGGGGCTCGGTGTGGAGTGCACCTTCCTCAATCAGGTCTCGTAGATCTCTCAAGGCCCGGAAGGCGGCGGTGGATGCTTCGATAACGGATTGCGGGGAGATGAGCGCTACCTGGTACCGCAGTTCGTAAGCGTTGCCCTCTTTGAACGCCTCGATGGCCTTGCGAGCCCGCTCCTCGGGTGGCATATGGGCAGAGCGTGCGGCCAGTCGGAGATGATTCCTGGTGCTTGCCAGGGCGGCAAGGTAGTCGGCGTAGAGCTGGCGCCGGGCGTTGTGCTCACTGTCCTGACGGGTGCGCTTTGCGCGGGACAGGTCAGCGGCAAGGGTCGCCAGAACACCGATCACCGCGCCTACTACCGTGCTTATCAGAGACCCCCATTGCATCCGGCGAGGCTAACCGTAGCGAGGTGACGCTGGGGTGTCATGGGGTGCTACTTACCTTTGCATCATTCTCATTGCCGGATAGGCTATGGAATGCGAGACAGCCACCGCTACAGCGGTCGGATGCCAGCGAACGGGCGAGATCGTTCTGAAGGGAGCCAGCATGCCAAAGGTGGTTTTGCGGGCTCATCAGCGGGAGGCCGTGGACGCGGTGCGTCGTGCACTCGAACCGGCTGCGGGCTCACGGGTGCCTGCGCGTGGGCTCCGTACGCAGGTGGTTATGGCGACCGGCTCGGGCAAGAGCCTCGTCTCTGTGCGCAGCGCAGAGGAGCTTCGGGCGGGCCGTGTGCTGGTGCTGGTGCCCTCGCTGGATTTGCTGGCCCAGACCGAGGTGGCGTGGCGCGAGGGCGGCCGTAGAGGCCCGATGATCGGGGTCTCGTCCCTGCGCGGGGACGAGGTGGTCTTCCCCAACACCACAGATGTGGACGAGCTGGTCGACTGGGTACGCCCGTTCGACCGCGTCACGGTGTTCGCCACGTACGCCTCGCTCGGGCTCGGGACGCTGGAGCGCGCACACAAGGCCGGCCTTCCGGGCTGGGACCTGATCGTCGTCGACGAGGCGCACCGCACCTCCGGACGGATCGGCAAGCCCTGGGCGCACGGCGACCTGAAGGTGCCGTTCACGTACCGCGTGCCCGGCGGCGACGACCAGGCGGTGGAAGCCGAGGGGTGGCCGGCCTCGCTCGCAGGGTTCCCGCTTGGGCAGTGGGTCGCTGACGCGCGCCGGTTCTACGCCCGCGGTGACATGGACGAGGACCGAGTCGAGCCGCTGGAGAAGCTGGGCATGGTCTGGAGCCACTTCGATGTCGCGTGGGAGGAAGGTCTCGCCGCGGCCCGTGGGTGGGCCGAGGTGAACGGGCACCTGCTGGCCCCACTGGACGCCACGCACCAGGGCTACCGGGTCGGGATCTGGCTGAAGAACGCGCGGGCCGCCGCCCGGAAGGCCGCCCAGATCGAGCAGCGGCGTGCCGAGGGCCTGCCCGTGGAGTCGTCGGCCGGGGCGCTGTCGGACGAGCGGCGCGAGCAGCTGGAGGACATCGACCCCTCCTGGTGCCCGGCCTGGCCCGTGGAGTGGCAACGCGCCTTCCACCTCGTCCGGCTCCACCTGAAGGCCGGCCGTACGCTGCCGACCGAGCCCGGCGACGTCGTACACCAGGGCGAGGACCTCGGCCGGTGGGTACGCTCGGTCCGGCTCGGCTGGGACAAACTCACCACCGCGCAGCAGTGGATGTGTGAGCAGGTCCTCGGGATCGAGCCCGCAGCCGAGGACGAGAAGCCGAAGCCGCGCCGCACGCAGGCCGACAAATGGGCGATGAATTACAAGGCCGCCCACCAGTTCTACGAGCGCGAGGGGCACCTTCGGGTGCCGAGGAAGCACGTCGAACGGATCGTCGGCGAGGACCAGGAGGAACGGGAGCACAAGCTGGGGGCCTGGATCGGGAACCAGCGGAGCCGGGCCGCGACGCTGTCCCCGGAACGCGTGGAGCAACTGTCCGCCATCAGCATGCGATGGACCTAGCTCAGGTCTGCAGTCGGAATGACCATCCCGAGAGCAACACCGGGCCAGATGCGAACGCAGCAACGCAGCAGCCCGCCTCGGGCGCACCGGAAGGTCGCGGGCCGGTCGTTCACTACTCAACATCTCCTCCACCCCCGCGTTCGCGAACTGTTCGATACAGACGCCCGCATGCATACCTGAGCATCAGCCGTCGCCCCGCTCACCTCACGGAGGGAGCCGAAGCCGCACTTCGGCTCCCTCCGCCCCCTCCCAAGCATCGAAGTCGTCCATTCCCATGGCTGGGCAGCAGGGGCCGCGCCTTCATGCCATTCCGCCACCGGACGATGTTGGCTCGGCCCGGCGGTCGGTGCACTGCTCACCGTCGGCGAGATTTCCGCGAGGGTCGTTGAGGCACCCAGAACAAACAACCTCCGTGGAGCCGCATGCCGTACGGTGCGCTCCATCGCGGGCAGGGGGCCCGCTGGAGTCTGGGGGACGCCATGCGCCCATCTCGCCACGCCACTGCGTTCGCGATAGCAGCGTTAGGCATCACGACGTTTGTAGCCGGCTGTTCGTCGTCGCCAGAAGCACCTGCGGACCGGCCACACTCGTCAGTACCGAAGCGAGAGAAGGCTACAAGGCCGCTCCAGAAGCAGGGCAAGGCTCCGGTCGTTACTGTCGGAAAGACGGCTTCTTACAGTGCTGCTAATGGCACTACCGGGGCAAGGACGACCTTTTCTGTCACCTTTCACGCCGCCAAGTACGTGACACCGTCGGAGATCAGCGCAGGGAAGCCAAAGGGACGATATGCGGTGATCACCATCGAAGTCACCAATACTGGCAGTAGAGATGGCTCGTTCCATCCATACGGCTTCATGAAATGGGAGGGCGGAAGTACCCTGACGCAGGGGGTTGCCACGCTGTACTCGACTGGTACCCAGCGCGTCGATTCGACGTACCACCCTGGAGAGGCCGTAACCGGTGACATCGTCCTTGACGTGCCACGCAAGGGCGGAAAGGTCAGTTACTACGAGGGAACGGGAGCGGCATCGCTCACCTTCGTGATGCCCTCGAAGTAAGGCCGGACGAACATCTCGCGCATGGCAACGTTCCTCTGCGGCTGCCGCGTGTCACCGCGCGGCTCACCCCAGGAGGTCGCGCTGGAGGGCCCGCAGCGCTTCAGCCTCCTTCATGAACCATCCGACCATCGTTGTGCGGAGTGGGTGAGCAAGCGGATCTCGGGCATGTGACTGGCGGAAGGCGAGGCGACATGTGGCAGTGGCCGAACCGAGGGCAGGGAATACGCATGGAGGGCTCGTTAACTTATAAGCACTTCACCCTTTTTCGACACCTGGTAGTAGTCAACTGCCGGGAATTCCAGTTTGAACACCATTCCATACTGCCTGCGTATCTCGGCCACCGTCTTCTGCGCCGGTTCGTGCAGGCACCGTGTGACCGGCGGATCACCCTTCATGCAGGGAGCCGGCTCTTGCAGCAGGCGCTTCTTGCTGCTGCGTACGGTGTCCCATGAAAGGGTTTGCGAAGGGGAGAAGACCTGGGCCGGCTCCTGCGCGTCCGGGCCCGATGGGTTTGGACCGTGGCTTCGGTAGTAGTCGACGAGGCGCCTGCGATAGGAGTCCTGGCTGAACGGGATGGTGTCCCCGGCCGTGCCCTGGGAGGCGTAGTGGTCACCGGCGGCGAAGATGCCGTGCAGAGTGTCTCCGATGCGGTGGGGGTCGGCGCCGTAGTAGGCGGTGACGCGAAGGGCACAGCGGATCTTGTACTGGTCCTTTCCGTCCTGAAAGAACCACTGTTTGGCTTGTCCACCTGAGCAGATGTCGTCCACGGCGACCAGGGCCAGGGTGAGGGGGGTCTCCTTGCCATAGGCCTCTGCGATGGACCTCAGCCGTTTCTCTGCCTTGTGACGCGACTCTTCGGCCTGCGCGCTTCCTGCGAGTCTGCGTACCTCTTTGGGGCTGGTGGCGCGGTTTTGGGAGGAGCAGGCGGTCAAGGCGAAAATGAGGAGGACGGAGAGAATCCCGAAGATGCGTCGGACGGCGTCACGTAAGGCGGCTGCGGCCCTCTGCGCCTGTTTGGTGTTCATGGTGTCATTGTCCCAACGTGCGTGTGTCAGCGGGGATATCGGCCAAGCCGACATCGGAGCGCTGCTGATGTGGAAACGGCTCAGAGCCGATACGCCCTGGGCCGCCGACCTCATGGCGCTCGCGGACGCCGATGTACGCCGCGTAACCGCCGTGGCCACGACCGCCGCCCAGGACACCACTCTCAGCCGCAGCTCGGCAGCACATGCCGGTCGAGCAGCCCTGGTCTCACTGCCGGGTTTCCGTAAGGGTGACGCCCTCGCCTCCGCCGTCCTCACAGCAGCCGCACCAGGCCGCATGGCCATTTACGACCGCCGAGCCCACAGCGCCCTCCACACCCTCGGCATCACCCTCAGCCATGCACCCGGCTGCTACAGCCGCTACAGCGAAGCAATCGGCCAGCTCCTGGCCGCCGCCCCAGCCCCCGTCCGCGACTGGACACCACGCGCCATGGACACTGCCCTGTACTGGCTCAACCACCCCACCAACACCCCGACCAGCGCATAGAAACACTCAGCGAACCAGACCACCAAGCAGAGAAGCTGACCACAGCTGACCAACACTCACTCCACCTGACAAAACGTCAGCCCAGCACACAGTCCAAGTCCCATTCCCTCCAGCACCGAGCCATAACAACCCACGCTTGAAGCGCTACCACCGCCGAGCACGAAACTGATCAGCCCAGGTCAACCCACGAAAAACTGATCAGAAAAACCGCCTCTGGACAGCAGGCAACTCGCCGACCTCGGACTGGAATGGACCACGTAGCGACGCAAGTTGGGCAGTGGCGCCGTGACGGTGCGGATCATGTGGTGGGAAGCCCGCCGCTGATCTGGTGGAGGGCCCGCATCCGGCTGCGGGCCTCCTTGCGAGCGGATGGCTCCTGAGGGGGTTACGACCCTGCGCGGACAGCGCGTCGCCGTGCCCACCAGGACGGCTGCGGTGCGGTGGCTGCGTTGACGGCCCGGCCGAACGCTTCCAGGGCCACTTCCAAGCGAGCGGTGTTCTCCACGTCGGTCAGAGCGTTCAGCAGATGCTCGGTGGCGGTGACGACGGCCGGGTCGGAGCAGCGCATGAGCGGGGCGCCGGCGGTGGCGGCCCGGGTGAGCGGTTCCCGTACGGCAGCTGCGTTGTGCTTGCTGGCCATCCGCTCCCGGCTCAGCAGCTCAGCCCGCACGCCCGAATCCCACCTGGGCGCTTTGCGCGTGGGTTCCGCCGGCGATCCGGGCCCGGGCGGCGCCGTCGGCAGCGGCCATCACGGCCAGCAGGAATGAGCGCGCACGCTCGGCTGGCCCGTCCCACAACAGTCGGTTGGCGGCGACTGCGGCCTGAAGTTCCACCACTGCCACCGTCATCGCATCCGCCTGTACCCGCAGGGCTCCGATCTCGGCCTGTTGGTCCTGGCGGTTGCGGGCACGGCTGGTCAGCCATGACGCCAGGACGGCAATGACCGCCCCGGAGAGGAGCGAGCTGTTCATCAGCTCGATCAACTTGTCCATTCCCGCAGGCTGGACGTACACCGGCTTCGGCGTACGACTCGTTGCGCACCTGACGCACGACACGCACGCTCCTGTTGCCGAACCGCGTGCCAGTTCGGGGCCTCTTGCCACGGCGGCGGCCTCGACGGCACGACCGGCGAGGCCGCCGTCGTGGCGGCGAACTTCACCGCCGCCATCCAGTCCGCCTGCGAGGCCCGCCCCGGTCGTCCTCCCGCGCACTTTGACGGGCGCACCATGGACAGATGGCTACCCTGAATGGTCCAGAGCAGGGTCGGCCGCTCCGGCCGGTGGGCCGCGCTGAGGCACAGTGGCTGAGGCGATGAGCTGCGTGACACGATCGGTGAGGCCCGGTACGTCGCCGTGGTTCTGGCGCAGCGGGTGCGTGTCGCGCACCGGGCACAGGTGTGGGTGCGCCCTTGGACACAGCGGGTGGGGCGAGTACGCGCATGCCGAGTTCGGGATCAGCAGGGCGCAGGCGTACCGGTTGATCGGCAGTCTCAGGCGTCGCCAGGCAGATCTCCTCCCAGTACGGCGCGGGCTCGTTCCAGAAAGTCCTGATGCATCCGCCGGAGATGGTCGGAGAGTGCCGCCCATCTCTCTTCATCAAGATCCATGAGGGCTTCGGTCCTGCCGCTCTCGGCTGCGGCTGTCGCGAGCTGGTCCAACGCGTTCACCTGGTCGAGGGCACATCGGACGGCTGTCTCCGCTGCGATCGCGACGCTTGTGGGGCCCTCCAATGCTATGAGGTTTGCTTTTTCCCTCAACTGCCATGCTCGGTCCCTGAATCGTTCGACGATCGAGTTTGCTCCTGATGGGCCGGGGCCTGCCCAAGCGGCAGTCAGGTCGCGATACAGGCCGTCAAGCTGGTTGAGGAACTGCAGATATACATCGCGACGAAGCTCCCGTCGGCGCGCTGCTCGCTGCTCGCCGCGATCCAGCTCCGCCTGCCTCTCCTGAACTCCCAGTTGCCTGTTCGTCGTCCTCGCGGCGGCGAAAGCTGCGAGGCCACCACCCAGCAGCGTCGACGATGCCGTGATGAGCGCAACTGCAACGGTGTCACTCATGGATCGCCAGTCTGCCCGGTCAGGGACAGGCAAGAAACCCGGTTCCAAGAATGCGGTCAACGGTCGACACAGAGCTACCGTCGTAACGGGCTGGTCGAAGTCGCCACCCGCAAGTGTCACCGCGGACGCGATCCGGCCGATGCGGGGCCGGCCAGGTCCGTGCCGCGGGATCCGCAGGCCCTCCGGCACGTGGCCGAACATGGGGCTGTCGGCCCCTTGCTGGCGCGGTTGGATCTCGCGAACATCGCGTTCCGGACTCTGCCGGCTGTCTCTCTTGCGGGGCTACCGTCCGAACTGGTTCATCACGTCAGTGCACAGGCAGAAAAAGAGCGGCTCCAGCCCAACGCGGGCTCGAGCCACCACCACAACTACCGATCACCATCCCGCCGGCCAACGAGCCCGCTCAACGCCACACCCGCAGCAGCGACGCTGGCCGCACTGCCGGCTATCTGAAAGACCTGCACCAGCGACGGAAAGAGCAGCGACAGTGCCCCGCAGCCCACCGCTGCAACAGCCAGTGCCGCCGCCGCTGCTGGGCCACGCGAACGGCGCCCGGCCGCGGGCGGCACCGCAGTCGGCGGCATGGAGCCGACCTCGGAGAGCGCTGCCGCACCGGGGGCAACCGCATAGGCGGTCGCTGAACCCCCGTAGGCCACCGCGTAAGCCGTCACCGGCGACGGGCCATCGGAGGGCGCCTCAAGGTGCGTAGGAGGAACGAACGGCGCCGGTACGGGAACAGGCACCGGCGGGGCCATCAGATCGGGTTGAGCGGGCGTCTGACGGTTCGTAGGGGTGATTGTCATGGGGCTCTCTCTCGATCGTGGTGCTGTGTGCACCGGCGGCGCACTCTGGTGGTGCGGGCGGGTGCCACCCTCGCCGCGGTCTCCGAGCCGATCCAGATTTCGCGAATTTGCCGAACTGCCACGTCAGAGCGGGCTTTCGTCGAGATTCGCGAGCATTGGACAGCAGGCTCAGAGGTGCTGCTCGTGGATGGCGGGAGCACCATGCAGGACCCGCGAGTTAGCCGCGCAACTCCGCGATCGAGCGGGGTGCCGAGAGAATTGCGCCTTCCACAGCCCGTCTTGCCGGCACGGGATGATGACCCGCTCCTCCCCAGTGGCAGAAGGACTTCCTGCCATGACCGGCACCGTCTCCGGCGGGGCCCCTGGCAGTGCAGGGGGCCTCTTGCCGTTCGGCCGCGTGTTGGCGTGAGGCGGTCTTGTGCCGCCGCTCGCGCCTGGCTGAGGCTTGGCTGATCACACACCAAGGGGGGGTCCTCGATGGGACGTTTCAAGCCCCAGAAGCAGCGCGGCAACCAGCAGCCGCCGCGTCAGCGGTTCCACATCGACGACCGCGCCGTCAGTCAGGCGGAGATCCTGGCGGCCGGGGAGCAGCTGAGCAACGACGTCGACGACCACGGCCGGCTGCTCTTCATGGACTCCCCCTCGCTCGGTCTGGGGCAGGTCGCTACCGGCATCGACCCGGACACCGGCACCGTGCAGACCACCGACGGCGAGGACCCGATAGGCGACGACAAGTTGTCGGACACCTTGCCCCCACGAACCCGACGGTCAGCCAACGCTCTGAGGAAAACGACAGATCGGTCGGACGGAACCGCTGACAAACCGTCTGGACACCGGCCTGAGTCCGCTGGTCACAACGTCGGACCGCGACAGATCAAATCGGAATCTACACAGCAGTTCGAGAGTCACCTGGCTACTGGCGCGGACCCGATCTCTTCACGAATCGACGGTCCACTTCAACCGGGGCGAGTATTCGAGGGTGTTGCGGGAGTACGTGACAGTCGTGACTTTCCGGTCCTTCGGTACCACGAAGGGTACGCACAGGGTGTGGTCCTCGCCCTTCCGCCAGGTGGTGTTGATCTTCTCAGGCTGACAGTCGGCGGGCCTGCTCTTCAGGGCTTCGATGAAGGTCAACGGTGTCCCCTGGCGGCCGCCCTCGGAGAGCAACCCGACCCTGTCCGTCGTCACCGTGGGCCCGCTGAGCGGGGTGTCGCCACCGACCAGCTTCGCGTTCACGTATACCCACGCCAGTGTGGCCCCGTTGTACTTCTTCTCCTCGTCCAGCTCGTCCAACTCATCGAGGTCCGAAGGTTTGCCCATGACGACACGCTGCGGCGTGATGACGAACTTGCCGGGCTTCATGTCGTTGTCCCGGACTTCCTGGGCTTCCGGGCTTGGCTGCCCCAGCTTGAGAGCGGCGCGGGGCCTTCCGGCTCCGTTGGTGACGCTTTCGCTGGTCGCGGCGTCGGCGGGGTGAATCGCGTACTGAATGGCCAGGAACAGCACCCAGGCCAAGGGGATCAACGCCCCCAAAGCGGCGGGTCGTCGGCGCAGCGGTACTCCCGGATCGAGCTGCTGGCCGGGCTGCCCTGGAACCGGTGGTGGGAGCTTGTTGAGCTTGGCTCTGACCGTGAGATTCGAGATCAGTGTGAAAGGGGTGAAGGCAACCAAGGAGAACGGGCTCCACCAGCCTTGCCAGAGTGTCTTCCCAGTCATCTCGCGCAGCACGGCTGTGCCGCAATTCCGGCAGAAGGGGCCCTTCAGACTCAGGAACCGCATCATGATGAGAATGCCCTGGTGGCCGCGAACGGTCACGTCCGCAGCAGGTATGGCGCCACAGATCCGACAGGCCGGATGCGGGCCACCTGCCGGGACCTGTCCCCAGGCGGTCGGTTGCTCGTAGCCCTGTGCCTGCCACTGCCCCGAGGCCACGGGCTGGGGAGGCTGCGCAGCGTGTTGCCCGTAGCCGGGGGGTTGTGGCGTCTGCTGCTGGACGGGCTGAGGAGCTTGGGACGGGTCCGGCTGCGGCTGCGGTTGCGACGGTGTCGCCACTGAAATCCCCCGATTTCCTTGAGATGGCAGAGTCAGGAAGAGGACGGTCGGGTGCCGGTTGGCTCATACAAGCTCATGGCGCCATGAGGGTGGCCCATCGAATCGGCATGTATCGCGGTGCCCTCGACTCCCGTGCGTCACACGGTGAACTCGAAATACTAACCTCGATCTTTCGTGACGGTCCGTCGGTTTCTGCGGCGGGCCGTTTCGGTTGTTGGGGTGATTGCGGGAGCGACGCTGGCCCACCTGCCGCGGGCTGGACTGGTCGGTGCTCGCGGCTATCGGCAAGGTCGAGACCGACCACGCCCGCCACCCCACTATGCGCTCGCCCGCGGGCGCGGTGGGCCGATGCAGTTCCGTCCGGCCACGTTCGCGGGGTGGGCTACCCGGTCCCACCCGGCGGAGCCAACCCACCCAGCCCCTGGGACGCCACCGACGCGGCGTATGCGTCAGCACGGATACTGTGCGCCAACGGCTCCAAGACCGGTACCAGCCAGGGGCTGTATGGGGCGATCTACTCCTACAACCACGCCGACTGGTACGTGCGAGAAGTGCTCGCCCAGGCCAGGCTCTCCGCGACAGCGCAGCCCAGCGGCCCCGGGGCGAACGTCGACGGACCCTCCAATGCGATCGTCAAGGCCGCACTCACCCAGTTCGGTGTCCCCTATGTATGGGGCGGCGGCACCATTACCGCAAGCCCGGCGGAGGCTTCGACTGCAGTGGTCTGATCTCGTACGCCGTCTACCAGGGGACACCACCGCATTCAGCGGTCAGAAGTTCGATGCCCTGGCCGCGCACGCCAGTCAGGGCGAGAACATCTTCTTCCTCAAGATGGGCAAGGAGAGGTTCAGCGAGCTGATGAGCATGGAGACCTTCGTACGCGTCAAGGACGCCACCGGCACGGCCGTACCCGAGAACGATCTCTTCGCCGGACTGCGCTGATCCGACCGTCCCGCTACCACACCACCAAGCACGTCCTGCACTGGTCGATCTGGCGACGCCGCCAACAACACCAAGCCCGCCAAAGCCACTACAAACAACGAGGCCACAGTCCATAGAGCCGTGACCTCGTCACCACAAACGCAATTGCACTACTAGGCGTCACGCCAGGACGGCAAGAGCTCGTCGAGGAGGGCCTCGGTGCGGGGTGGGAGGCTACGGGCGCCGCCGCTGTGCTCGTGATTGCGGGCGATGAGCGATGCTGCTGTTGATTCGAGCTCGGCCGTATCGCCTGTGGCGTGGGCGGCGCGTAGAAGTTCGTTCCAGAGTCGTTCGTCCGTCGGCGTGGTGGTCAAGGCCGTATTGAGGGCGTTGAGCGCTGGTGTCGGGTTGCCGGCCTTCAAGTGGTGGGTGGACAGGGCCAGTGCGACGTCTGCCACCAGTAGGGACAGCTGGGCCTCGATGATCTCGTGGGAAAGCCAGGTGTAGCGGCCCTGTGGGCGGTTGGCGAGCAGGGGGCCGCGGACCAGTGCCAGGGCGTCGTTGAGCAGGCGTTCCCGTATCTGTGCGTTACTTGCGCCTCTGCCCGCGGTGGCCTCGTAGTGGAGGGTGCGGAGCACGTCGAGGTCGGAGACGACGGACGGCGCGAGGGCCAGCCGGCCGGTGGTGTCGGTGCCGAGCCGCGGGGTTCCGTCGGGGTCGCTCCCCAGCCAGGTTCGCAGGCGTTCGATGAGGGCGTCACGGACCTCTTCGGTCACGCCGCGGGGCCACAGTCCGGAGGCCAGAACGCGCGGATGCACTCCTTCGCGATGGAGCAGGAGCATGACCAGTGCCTCGTGGAGAAGCGAGCTGTGCTCGGCGTCAGGTGCGTCGAGGCCGGTGATCTCGTAGGTGCCGACCAGCCGTGCGTACACCGCGGGTCGTCCGCTCGAGGTGATGTCAACCATGAACTGCGGGGTGCCGGGGTCCGGGTCGCGGTCGTCGTCGGGTGCGGCGCCGGCGAAGAGCTGGACCACGGCATCGTGCTGGGCCTGGGGCAGGAGCTGTGCTTGCAGTTCCAGGTCGAGGGATGGGGCCAGGAGGCGCCCGTCGGGGGTGATTTCGAGTTTCCAGGTCGCGCCTGGCAGGCCGTTCTCCTCGGTGGCGGCCAGGTAGCTGATGCCCAGTCGGCCGGAGTCGGCAGCGAGCTCGGCGATCTTCGCTGCCTGATCCTCGGTCGGCTGTGCGGCGAGGAGGACCAGGTGGGGCGCCCATTGGGTGTGCTGTGCGGAGCCGGTGCGGCCGGTGAGTACGGAGTCGTGGCCCGCCGTGGCGAGGTCACCGCGCCGCTCCCGGGTTTCAGCGTCCATGGTTTCCAGGAGGGCTCCGACGTCGTCGAAGTGGCTGACGCGGGTGGGGTCGAGCGTGGTGAGTTCCGTGCCGAAGCCGACGAGGGTGACTGTCATTCGGTCCGACCAGCCGCTGGTGGCGAGTTCCGCGGCGACCGACGTGAGGACGGCACTCCGGTCCGCGTGCGTGCCGGTGAGTGAGACGAGTCCGGGGACGGCTTCGAGGTTCAGCAGCAGGCGCGCGCCCTCGAGGCTGCCGAGGCTGACCAGGCCCGGGTAGGGGGCGGCAGTGCCGGTGTCTGTTTCGTGCACCGGGATGTCGGCCCGTTGGATGCGCCAGAACGTCTCGTTCTGGCCGCGCTGCCATGGCGCTGGGGGCTTACCTGCGGGATGGGCGAGCTGGAGGTTGAGCTCGCTGTCGGTGAGCCGGGCAACGTAGACGGTCGGCAGGGTGCGCGATTCGACGGTCAAGGCGGACGCCAGTCCCCTCAGGGCATGGTCGAGATCGCGTACGGCCTGCAGGTCAGCCCCGACGAGCAGCGCATCTTGGGTATCGGCGGCGACACCCGTCGGCCGGCGAAGCTCCGGGGTGCGGCCCTTGGCGCCCATGGCGGACTGCCACGGGGCCGTGCGGCTTCGGCGGCCGAGCGCCGCGAGCAGGCCGGCGGAGAGCAGCGGGGCACCCATGAGGGCCTCGGGGAGGCCGGAGGGAGAGGTGGAGGACGGCGAATTGGGGCTGGCGTTTTCGCCATCGGCCTGATTCCCCGGATCGCCCGGGATGGTCAGGCTGATGCGGTGGCCGGGGTTGAGGCGGATCGGGAGGCCGGTGGCGGCGAGGTGACGGCCGATGGTCTCTTGCCACTGGTGCCAGGTGTCGGGGGCGTGGGTGGGGTGGGTGAAGGCCGGGATGTAGCGGCTGCCGTCGTCCTCGACGACGGTGTAGAGGCCGGTCTGCCCCTCCTGGGCGAACAGGATGAGCGTGGCGTCGCGGAAGGCCGCGAGGAGTTCCTGCTCGCTGCCATAACCGGTGACGGCGCGCTGCAAGGCTTCGTCCAGGGCGGTGACAGGGGGCGGAAACTCCAACGCCATCGGCGACGGGCGGTAGTTCTGGTTGTGCGTGAACGAAACGAGCTGGCCGGAGCTGTCGACGGACCAGCCGCCGACGATGCCGTATGGGGGGACGGCGCCCTCGGGGTTGAAGTACGGGTCGATCGCGTACACGTAGCCGCCGCGCTGCTGTGCGGCCTGGGCACGCAGAGCCTCGGTGACCGGGGGAACGGCGGGGGCAGAGCTGGACGGGGTGGTCACAGCGACTGGCTCCACTGCTCTTCGAAGGCGACCTGCTCGGCGACGGTGGCCAGCGTCTCGCGGGGTGCGGGTTGGAATGTCTGGATGCGATCGGCGCTGGTGGGGCGAAGCCCGGGCCTGAGTCGGTAGACGAGGAACCCCCCGGTCCCGCGGCACATCCCGGAGGGCCAGGTGTCGCGACGCGAGCCGTTGACACCCAGGAGCCACCCCTGGGGTTCGATCTGCTCGCGGATGCGGATGAGCGCCTCGAAGCAGTCCTCTGCCCGGCCGGTGACATTTCCCCAAGGGCCGTCGGCGGTCACGGTGAAATCGTGGTTCTCGCCTTCCCAGCGCAGGACGGCGTCGGCCTGCTGGTCGCCGTTGAAGGCGAGAACGTCGAAACGGTCGGGGACCAGGTAGCCACTCATCGGGTCCATCCTTCGGGCAGTTGACTTGGGGGCGGTGATTCAGGGGCGGGAGCGACGGGCTGTTTGGGGATATGAGGCTCGTAGTGGGGGTTCGGCATCCATTCTCCCTTGGTTCCGTCGGGGAGGATCTCCCAGGCCCCCTTGATGTGCTTGCGGTCAATTCCCCCGGCGAAGGCGATCTCCTCCTCATCGGTACTTGTTGTGCGGCAAGGTCTGGTTGACGTCGATGCCGCCGGGAGCATCCACCTCGTAGCGGTATTTGGTCAGCCAGTTGGCATCGGCATCCTTGGTGGTGCCCACAAAGGCCGACGCCTGGTTGCCCTCCACATAGCCATGAAGGTCTGCGTTGGACGGGTCGCGTGGATGGAATCCCTGGTCGAAGATCTCGTCGGGATTGCGGTTGTCGTTGCGGTACAGCGGCTCGTGGTCTTCGCGCCACACCAGCTGGTGGCTGATGCTGTCGACGTCGACACGGAGCCGGTTGCTGTTCCGCAAAACAGTGACGGAGGGTGGCGTACGGAGTCAGGCACAGGGTGGCGGCAGGCAGGTACTGCTGCCAGCTCGGCGTGGAGGGGGCGCCTTCCAGCTGTTCCGGCGAGGGCTCGGCCGACTCTTGGCTCCCCCTCTGATCCAGCATCTCGTCGAGCTTTTCCCGTACCTGCTGGGAAACGCGGGCCGCCATGTCCTCGTAGAAGGAGTCGAGCAGGAGCAGGCCGGCCACCTCGTCAGGGAAACACCTGGCGTAGTGGCGCGCGTAGGCCCCACCCAGAAAGTGAGGCGTCGACCCGGCGCGCGCGGCCGTCTTCGGTGAGAGCTGCGGCGCGCTGATCAGCGCGCTGACGGCCATCCGGGCCAGGGAGGCCGGCCTGGAGCTCAAGGCGCAGGTGCTGGTCAACCCCGCGGTCGACGTGACCGAGACGATGTTCGACCACCCCTCGATCGCCGAGTACGCGTACAACCCGACCCGGGCCCTGCCGCAACTGCAGCTCATCCAGCGGCTCGCCGTCCCGCCGGGAGCCGACGCCGGCGCAGTCTCGCCGCTGTACGCGGACGACCTGAGCGGGCTCGCCCCGGCGCTCGTGGTGGTGCCCACCCAGGATGCGCTCGCCGACTACGGCCGCCGCTACGCCGAGCGACTGCAGGCGGCCGGGACCTCCGTGCGGCTCACCGAATGCCGGGGAGCGCGACACGCGTTCCTCACCCTGCCCGGCGTGGAACCACAGGCCGAGGCCGCCCAGGCGGAGATCCTCGCGTTCCTCCGCGCGGCCCTGGAAAAGTGACGGAGGAACGATGCACTCCACCCTTGGACCGACGGCCCAGCAGTCTCCCGACTGGGCCTCGGCTGCATGAGCATGACCGGCACGTACGGCCCCACTGACCCGCACGAGGCCGCGGCCACCCTGCTGGAGGCCCTCGATTCGGGCGTCACCATGTTCGACACCGGCGACTTCTACGGCGACGGAGCAAACGAGGAACTCCTCGGCCAGACCCTCGCACCACACCGCGACCGCGCCGTGCTGGCCACCAAGACCGGCGTCCGTCGCACCGCCGACGGCCCGGTCCCCGCCGGCTCGCCCAACGATCTGCCGCGTGCCTGCGAAGCGTCCCTGCGTCGGCTCCGTACCGATCACATCGACCTGTACTACCTCGCCCGCATCGACCCAGCCGTCCCCGTCGAGGAGTCCGTCGGCGCACTGGCCGAACTGGTCGCCCAGGGAAAGGTGGGCCACATCGGCCTGTCCGAAGTCTCGGCCGCCGCCCTCCGCCGGGCCCACGCCATCCATCCGATCAGCGCCGTCCAGACCGAGTACTCGCTGTGGGAGCGCCACGTCGAAATCGACATCCTGCCCGCGCTCCGCGGTATCGGCGCCACCCTGGTCGCCACCCCGCCACGGCCTCACCATCTATCACGCACCAACTCGTATGTGAGGCGAGGAAGAGTGCTATTCCAGCTGCCACAGCCGCACCGTGCGATCCGCGCTGCTGGTGGCGAGGAGTTTGCCATCCGGGCTGAACGCCACCGACAAGACGGAGCCGGTGTGACCGGTGAGGGGCTTGCCCAACTGTTTATGAGTGGTCACATCCCACAGCAGCACTGTTTTATCCTTGCCTCCCGTGGCGAGGACTTTGCCATCCGGACTGAACGCCACCGACAAGACGGAGCCGGTGTGACCGGTGAGGGGCTTGCCCAACCGTTTATGAGTGGTCACATCCCACAGCCGGGCCGTGCCATCCCAGCTGCTGGTGGCAAGGACTTTGCCATCCGGGCTGAATACCACCGACGAGACGGCGCCGACGTGGCCCGTGAGGGGCTTGCCCAGCTGATTGTGGGTGGTCACGTCCCACAGCAGCACTGTTTTATCGTTGCTTCCCGTGGCGAGGACTTTGCCGTTCGGGCTGAAAGCCACCGACCAGACGAAGAGGGCGTGGCCGGTGAGGGGCTTGCCCAGTTGCTTGCGTGTGGCCACATCCCATATGGAGGCTGCGTATGCGGATGCACTCGCCTCGCCCTTCGCGCTGCTGGTGGCGAGGAGTTTGCCATCCGGGCTGAACGCCACTGATAAGACGGCTTCCGCATAGCCAATGAGCGGCTTGCCCTGTGTACGGGTGCTTACATCCCACAACTGCACTACTTGCCCGAAGCTGCTACTGGCAATTAGCTCGCCGTCCGGGCTGAACGCCACTGAACTGATTACGCCGGTGGGGTCGGTGAGTGGCTTGCCGAACTGCTCGCGAGTGCCCACGTGCCATAGTCGTAGTGTGTCCCTGCTGCTGGTGGCGAGGAGTTTGCCGTCCGGGCTGAACGCCACTGACGAGACTGTATCGGGATGGCCGGTGAGTGCATCGAAGGCTTGGACTTCGGGGGCGGAGCGGGTGCTTGGCGTGGGTTGAGGGCTGGTTGGTGTCTGGCTGGTGGTTTCGGGACCACTCATGTCCGTAGGATCGTCGTCGCCCCTGGACTCGTCCCGGGTGGCCAGGATTCCAGCAGACATGCCGCCCAGGGCGGTGATGACGGCGCCGACCATAACGAAGGTGCGTCGTCGGAGGATCGGCCGAGGGCTTGCATTGCCGGAACGCCGGCCCGGGCGTGGCCAAGCGGTGGTCGAGGCGGGCCGTTTCGGGTTCCCGCGGTCGGCTGTGGCTGGGGCGACTTCCCGCGACTGCCCCTGGCCGGGGCTCTCCGGGTGCCGCGGTTCCGGCGTCCAAGACCTGGCCGGGGCCTGGCTGGGGCGCTCGGCCGCTGGCGGAGCCGAAGTCGTGGCCACGGGTGGGGCAGCGGGCTTCGTAGTCGGTTCAGGGCCCGGCGGGTGATGGGCTCGGTTGCGGACCCATGCCCGTGTGGCCGCCGCGTTGTGGCCGAACTGTTGGGGCAAGGGCCGGCCGCGCCGATGGAGCCGGAGGCGTACGCGCCGCCAGATGTCGTCGATGCTGAGCGTGGGCCCCGCTCCGTGGATGCCCTGTTCCAGAACGTGGATCAGCTCGCCCGTGAAGTCCGGGTACCTGCCGGGCGGCGTGAAGGACGGTTCCGTTCGGGCCGCGGAGGTCAGCACACAACTGCCGTAGTCGCCCTGATCGCCTACGTCATCGTCTTCGTCCTCTTGCTCGTCCAATAACCGCGCCAGACTGGGACGGTCCACGACGGAGACGTCGCCCCCCATGCTGATCGCAAGACCGCTATAGCAGCAGTCCAGCACCGTGATGCGGCGGCTGGCACGGCGTCCAGCGCCGGTGATCACGCGGCGCAGTGACGGATACTCCAGGGTCCCGATCTCAAGGTGCTCATCGTCGGCGTCTGCCAACGCCAGGTACAACTGTTCGGCGCCTCGGTCACGCAGTCCGTGCCCGGCGAAGTAAACGATGAGGGTGTCGGTCGCGGCCTCGCCAGCGTCCCGGACTGCTTCGAGTAACTCGTTGGCGGATGCCTGCGCGTGGAGAAGGGTGACGTTGCGGCGGGGCAGGCCCCAGACCCGGGGATCGCGTAACAGCTGCGCCAGCCTGCGGGCCCCGAGTTGCACACCCGGCAGGGGATCCAGCTGCCGATAGTCGTGCACACCGATAAGTACGGCGCGGCTGGCTCGTGGATCAGGCAGCGCCACCGCCTGTTTCCCCTCCCTGGGGCGCGTTCGCTGCTGGCGGTACGACCGGTGGCGCTGACGGAATGTGGGAGGTCTCCTCGTCTTCTGCCTGCGCGGCGTTCAACGCCCGCATGACCCTGGCGGCATCCTCCGCCGTGCCTTCCTCGATGATGATGCGGCTCTCGCCGTGCTCCACGATCAGTCGCGCGGCTGACCCCACCCGACGAGGCAGCGAGGCGCGGAAGTGTCCGTAGACCGTGATCAAATCGGTGGCTAACGAGCCAGAGGCGACAGCCAGACTGATCCAGCTCACGAGGTCTGCCGACATCCTCCCGTCACTCGGCGACGAACGGCCCCGACGGATATCGGCGTGCCGACCGAGCCGACGGTCCTCGACAAGCCAGTCCGCGAACGCCCCTGTCCAGTTAGCAGGGTCGCCCGGAACTTCGGCGTGCGCCACCCTGACCCGCAGTTCCATTGGCCGTGGCCCCCTGGTCTTCTCGGCGTCGCACTGAACCAGAGTGCAGACGCCCGCCCACTACGCGGCGCAAGCGCTCCGCGGCAGCCCCAAGCGTAGGGTGAAGCGTGATGCCATGTCCCGGTATCTGCGCGAAAGAGCTGCCTCACGCGAGATGACCTTTGGGTGCGGCTCATCTCGCCGCGTCGCTGTGCAAGGCGCGCACCGACATCACCGCGCGGTTGAGTCGCTGGAGGAGCCGCAGGCGGCCAGGGTCAGTGCGAGAGCCGCTGCGGCACCGGTCGCGGCGATCGCGCGGCGGCGCGCAATGAGACGGGAAGAGGTGATCATCGAAGCTGGGGTCTTTCAGGGTGGGCGCACCACACCGGTGGCGCGCGGAGAGGGCAGGACACGGTGCCGGTCCCGGCCGGTGGCCGGGCTTCGGCGGGTGCCTGTCACGTCCGCGCAATGCACGCCTGAAAACACGAACCGCTGCTGGAGTACTAAGCGCCGAGAGCCGGCCCCGGCCCTGGAGCACGAGCCCCCGCCGCGGCACGATCATGCTCCCCGAGAGCTGTCGTCCCCCGCCCCGGACGGGGCCAGGACCGCCGCCGCCAAGTGGTCACGGAACCAGCGGTGCCCGGGATCGGCCCCGTTGCGGGGGTGCCAGGCCATTCCCAGGTCGAGGGGTGCCAGGTCCAGGGGGATGGGGAAGGTGCGCAGGCCCAGGGCGGAGAGGGTGCCGGGGAGCCAGTCGGCCAGGGTGAGCGCCACGAGGTCGCTGTCCCGGGCCAGCATCAACGCGCTCGTATGACTGGGCACCACGGCCGCCAGCCGGCGCCGCAGTCCCAGTTCGGCGAGCGCCCGGTCGATGGGCCCGAGGCGCTTGCCGAGCCGGGAGATGCCGATGTGGTCGGCCGCGGCGAAACGGCGGGCGTCGATCCGCCGGTCGAAGAGCGGATGACCGCTGCGGGCGACGCCGACCAGCGTCAGCTGGGTGAGCCGTCGGGTGCGGATCTCCGGGTCCAGGTGTCCCAGGACGCCCAACTCGACGTCCACCCGGCCCTGCCGCAATGCCGGGCCGCCCTCCAACGCCTCCGGCAGGAAGACCACGTCCACGTGCGGGGCCTCCGCCTTGATCCGGTCGGTCAAGGTCCCGGCCAGCCGCACCAGGAGCAGGTCGGTGGTCTGCACGGTGAACGTGCGCTGAAGATGCACCGGATCGAAGCCGGCTCCCGGCCGCAGGACATCGTCGAAGCCGCGCAGCAACGCGCCTACCTCCTCCCGGAGTTCCACGGCGCGCGGGGTCGGGACCATTCCCTGGCCGGCGCGGACCAACAGGGGGTCACCGACGGCACGGCGGAGCCGGGCCAGGGTGCGGCTGGCCGCCGCGGGCGACGTGCCGAGCCGTTCCGCGGCGCGGGTCACGCTGTTCTCCTGGAGCAGAGCGTCCAGTGCTCTCAGCAGGTTGAGATCCATTGATACCGCCCATGAACTGCACTTTTACGGCTGGTGCAACTAGTCGCTGCCCATCTTTGCATTGCCGCGGAAACCTCGCGGACCGAGAGTGGAGGTGTCCGCGAAGCCGGAAGTCGCGTGACTCCCACCCACCCCCTGCGGACTTCACCCTGCCTTTTTTGAGTCCTACCAACCCTTTGAGGAGCCCTCTGTGCAGCACTCCCCTCGCACCGGCCGGGAAGGCGACGTTCTGGCCGTGGTAAGTCAGAGCGGTCCGACGGTCTCGTTCTTCGACGCCGCCTCCGACCGGCATCTCGGTACGGTCGACGTCATCGCGGAGCCCCATGAGTTGTGCTTCGACCCGACACAGCGACTGCTGTGGTGCACCTCGACCTATCACTCGGGCTACTACCACGCGAACAGCGGCCGACGCACCGAAGTGACCGTCATCGATCCCGACACCCGCCGCATCGTCGAGGTCATCGACCTCGCCCCGGAACACGCGCCGCACGGGCTGGCGCTGGACCCGGTGCGTCAGCGTCTCTACGTCAGTGTGGAAGGCTCGACGGACCGGCCCGGCGGCATCGTGGTGATCGACACGGAGTCCCGGAAGCCCCTGGGCAGGATCGACATGGACGCGCCGGGGCCGCACTGGTTCGTCATCGACCCGGCCGGCAGGAGGGGGTACGCCACCAACAAGGAGGCGCCGTTCGTGTCGGTCGTCGACCTCGAACGGGGAACCCTCACCGCGCAGGTCGAGGTGCCGGGCAGCGAGGGAATCGCCGTCTCCGCCAATGGCACACGCGTCTACGTCGCCTCGCCCTACGCCGGTTCGCTCTTCGCCCCCGCCGACGAACGGCCGGCCACCGGCATCCGGGTCATCGACGCCCGGACGGCCACCGTCGTCGACACCCTCCCGACCCAGGACGTCGTCATGCCGGTGCACCTGACATCGACGGGCAAGCTGCTCGTGGGCGAGCTGCGGGTGCAACCCGACCCGGCGTCCCCGCTCGGCCGCCCCGCGCCCGGTCGCCTCAAGGTGTTCTCCGCAGACACCCACCAGCAACTGGGCGAGCTCGAAGTGGGCGTCTTCCCGCTGACCCTCACCTCCTCGCCCGACGGCCGCATCGCCTACGTGGCCTGCGCCGCCTCGTCCACCGTCCACCTCGTCGACCTGGAGACCCTGACGGACCTGGCCCGGCTGGACATCGCCAAACGCGGCGAACCCGGCGCCCACGGCATGGCCTACATCCCGCGTCCGTCCTGACCCTGGCTCCTCCCGCCCCCGAACAGCACGAGGTGAAGGAGGGCAGCTGGCCCGGTCACGTCGTGGTGATCCGTTTCCCGGGGATCGACGAGTCACGCGCCCAGTGGGACCCGCCCGCCTACCAGGAGATCGCACCGCTGCGTTCGCGGCACATCAAAGGCGACATCATCTTGGTCGAGGGCGTGCCGGAGGGCTACGACCCCCGTGCCACGGCAAAGGCCCTGCGGGATTCCCCTCCGGCTGAGTAACCGCCGATCGGCCACCGTGCCGCGGGACGCCGGCCCCCTTGTCGGTGCCGTGTGGAAAGCTCGTCGTCGTCGTTCGGTCAACGAGTCGAACATGCGGTACGGCAAGGGGGGTTGCCTGTCATGGGCGTGAGCGTGTCTTTCATCGCGGCGACGGCGGAGGA
>NZ_JOIX01000132.1 GCF_000720175.1 Streptomyces sp. NRRL S-337 | reverse complement strand
TTCGTCGGCAGCGTCAGATGTGTATAAGAGACAGCTCCCATCCCCTCCCCCCATATCGTTGACACCCATGCGGCCAGGACAACTACAGAACGCGAGAACGCGCCCCAGCTGGGCGGGACGTAACTACCTGCTCCTCACCGGAGCCACCGTGATCGCGAACCTCGGCAGCTCGGGCGCACTGATCGCCACCGCCTTCGCGGTCCTCGCCGCCGGCGGCTCCGCCACCGACGTAGGACTGGTCGCCGCCGCCCGCACGATCCCCCTCGTCCTCTTCCTGCTGATCGGCGGCGCGGTCGCCGACCGACTCCCCCGTCATCACGTCATGGTCGCCGCGAACGCCCTCAGCTGTATCTCGCAGGGCCTGTTCGCGTTGCTCGTCCTGACCGGGGAGCCACGCCTGTGGCAGATGGCCGTATTGGCCGCGCTCGGCGGCACCGGGCAGGCCTTCTTCGCCCCGGCCTCCGAGGGCATGCTGCTCGCCAGCGTCTCCGGGGAGCAGGCGGGCCGCGCTTTCGCGGTGTTCCGCATGGGCATGAGCGGCGCGAACATCGGCGGCGCGGCACTCGGAGGCGCGCTCGTCGCCGCGGTGGGCCCCGGCTGGGTCCTGGCTGTCGACTCCGCCGCGTTCGCCCTGGCCGGGGCGCTACGCGCCTTCCTCGATGTCCGCGGCATCCCCGAACGGGCCGCGGGCAGCGGCATCCTCCACGATCTGCGGGACGGTTGGCGCGAGGTGGCCTCGCGCCCGTGGTTGTGGGCGGTGGTGGTGCAGTTCTCCATCGTCAACGCGGTGGTGTCGGCAGCCGAGGCGGTCTACGGACCGCTGGTCGCCGAAGAGCATCTGGGCGGTCCGGGCCCGTGGGGCCTGGCACTGGCCGCCTTCGGCGCGGGCACGGCGATCGGCGCCCTCCTCATGACGCGCATCAAACCGCGCCGTCTCCTACTGACCGGCGCACTGTGCGTCTTCCCGCTCGCCCTCCCGTCCGCCGCACTCGCCATCCCCCTGCCGGCCCCCGGCCTCACCGCCCTCATGTTCGGCACCGGCATCGCGATCGAGGTCTTCTCGGTGACGTGGATGATGGCCCTGCATCAGGAGATCCCCGAGGAGAAATTCTCCCGGGTCTCTTCCTACGACTGGCTGGGCTCGGTCTCCATGATCCCCCTGGCCACCGCCCTCGCCGGCCCTGTCCAGAACCTCATGGGCCGCACCGCCGCCCTCTGGTCCTGCTCAGCCCTGATCGCCCTCCTCACCGCCGCCGTCCTCTGCGTCCCCGACATCCGCCACCTCACCCGCCGCACCACCCCACCCCTGTCGGCCTCCCCCTCTACCCCCTCCCCAGCCCCTCGCCCGCCCATCACCGAAAGTGATAAAATCACGGGAACTAACAACGCTCAGTAATCGTTGCCGGAGATAGAGGAGGCACACACGGCCCAGCCCCAAGGCCAAGGCGCAGACGTAGACGCAGACGCAAACGCAGGACCCAACCCAGACCCAGCCCAAGGCCCCCAGCCGGGCCCCTGCAAACAACCCCCAAAAAAACGAGGTGCGATCGAGACGCCAACCGAAACAACACGCTGAGGCCACGAACCAAGGCCAGAGCCGACCGAGGCCACAGCTGCCCCACTCCGCAACCACGCCATGCCCCGCTCCACACCACGGGCCAAGTTGACGATCACGCCCTGGCACGACCACGCCGCGGTAGGGGGCTGGCCAGGGCAGAGGAGGGATGGCGAGGGCGGCAGCCCGGGAGGACGAGCGGGAAGACGGACCGACCGTCGCTGCTAACCGCTACCCCTTGCCGTCGTCACACTCTCGGTCAACTCCGTCAACTGTCCGTCAACCAACGTTTCCGCTATCCCTGCACGTCATCGCCAGGTTCCCACGGCTCATCGCCAGGTCCCCACAGCCAGGCCCCTCACCGCGGTTAGCCGACGCTGAAGGCGCCAGCCGGAGGGCACGGAGACGCCACCGCCTCGGCATCCCGTACGGGTAGCGCATCGGCGATCAGACGCCGAAGGGCTGTACCGTGCTCGACCCGCGCCGGGAAGGCGTCCGCGGCTGCGCGCCGGGCCAGCGGCGCAATCGGGAGCTCCGCATGCGAGGCGACCAGGACGGCGTTGCCGAACCGGCGGCCTCGGAGCACTGAGGGCTCAGCGATGAGCGCCAAGTGCTCGAAGACCGTGGCGAAGTTGGCGAGTTGACTGCGGAGAAATTCGAAGGGTGCGCTGTCGGCGAGATTCGCGATGTAGCAGCCGTCTGCCCGCAGTACCCGGTCGGCGGCCCGTGCGTACTCGACCGAGGTGAGATGCGCCGGCACCCGCGAGCCGCCGAAGACATCGGCCACGATCACATCGGCGCTCGCTTCAGGCGCTTCCTCCAGCGCCGTACGAGCGTCCTGCGCTCGTACGGCGATACCGCCGATACCGTCGTCGTCGGGGAGCGGTAGGGCTTCGGTCACCAGGGCGAGCAGGCCTCGGTCGGCTTCGATCACGTTTTGGCGGGAGTGCGGACGGGTGGCGGCCAGGTAGCGGGGCAGGGTCATGGCCCCGCCTCCGAGGTGCAGCACATCGAGCGGCTGCCCGGGGGCGGCGAGCTCGTCCAGGACGTGGGCGAGGCGACGCACGTACTCGAATTCCAGGTGCGTGGGCGCGTCCAGGTCGACGTACGATTGCGGGGCGCCGTCCACGGTCAGCAGCCAGGCGCGCGGCCGGTCCACGTCCGGTAGCAACTTAGCGGTTCCGTGATCCACGGATCGGGTGACGGGTATCGGCTCGGGTGCTTCGTCCACCGCTCTATTGTGCCGGGCCGGCGGCTGGTGCCTGGCGGGTGCGCCGGGCCAGTGGTATGTGCCTGACGGGTGAGGGGGCTGGCTGGCGGGTGGGTGGCTGGGCTGGTGGGCCGGTGGTTCGTGGCGGGCCGTTTGGCCCTGGTGCGGTCGTCCCCGGTACCCCGGCCGGCTGCCCCCGGACGACCGGACGGCCCTGCGGGGGATCGTTTAAGTTCTCCGCAAGGGCGTGAGCCGGGCGGATGTGCCCACGGAGCGGATCGGCTGCGTCGTCCTCGCCCTGCGTTACGAAATTCCGCGACGGTATCTGCACGGGTGAACCGGGCCAACTACCAGCTGTTTTGGCTGAGTTGACGGAGAGAGCGGGCCTCTGGCATCCTTTGGGAGCGGCACCTCACGTGTGTCCGCACACATCACGGCTCCTCTTCGATGAAGAGGGGCCGCTTCTGTTTTCCCGACCGTTCAGCCCCTGGGTGACACCCCAGGGGCTTTTTTCGTCTCCGGAGGTACGCCTTGCCTACCCTGCCCGCCACCCTGTTGGGGGCACCCGTCTGGCTCGTGATGCTGGCCGTGTTCGTCTTGGTGGCCGTGCCCGGCCTGGTGGCCTTCTTGGGCTGGCTGATCGCACGGCGGGCGGCGCCGGCTGATCTGCCGCAGGTCCTGCTCGGGCTCAGCCACGTCATCTCCGCGTTCTGCGGCCTCCTGCCCTGGGGCAAGCCCTCGGTTCCGCCTGCCCTGCTCAAGCCGGGCGTGTCGGACCCTGAGCCGAGTACTGTGCCGCCGCAGACCCTGGTGGTAATGCGAAACGACGTAGCGCTGCGACCAGGCACCCCAGGGGGTGAACGATGACTGGCCGACGTAGAGAGAGGGCCAACCAGCGCCCCCGGGTGGAGCGCATCACGTCATGGAGCGCCATTCTGCGATCCATGGACCGTGAACAGGCAATGACGCTCTTGGCCTGCGCGCTGTACGGGACAACGCCGAAAGAACTCTCCCACGCTCTGGGACAGCGCTGGACCAGCGCATTTGTTGGACGATCAGGCGCCGTGTATCACGCATACCGGCACAGCCGGTCGTTGGATGTTGAGCTGCTCGGCAGCTGGTTCCCCGAGGGCGGGAACACCCTCGTCATCGACGAAGACCTGCGGGCCCTGATCCGCGAGTGGAGGATCGAGGAGCGGTTCGCGCCGCGCTGCCGGCAGTGCGATGCTCCTTTTGCCAGGCGGGCCAAGGGCGGTCGGCGGCCCCGGGAGTACTGCTCCAACGCCTGCCGCCAGAAGGCGTACCGTCGCCACAACGCAGCGGTACGCGAGGCGGACGACGCGCGCGAGTGCCATACCCCCGACGAGGTGGATCGCGCCCTGCGGGAGGGGCGGGAGGTCGTGATGTGCGAAATCTGTCAGCCGGGTTACCCCTCCCGCCATCTCGCGCGGTCGCACTTGACTGTGATGTACAGACTTTGGGACGACGTGGAGTGACCTCTCACCACCCCGTCGTCGCCGGATCCTCGGATGCCGACCAGGCGGTCACCTTGCTCGGTGTGCGGTGATACTTAGCTCCGCACCGGAAGCAGAGGCCCATGGAGGCATCCGGTTCTGCCGCGGTCGAGGCGCCGGGCACCACGGACGGCTGCTCGGCCCAAGGCCCGTGCCCGCTGCACCCGCATGGCTGGAGCTGTCCGTCGTCCGCGCCGATAACCTCAAGCACGTACAGCTGCGCCAGCTCGCAGGCGGACCATTGAAGCGGTGCAGAAGAGGCAGCGCAGCTCCGGCTCCAAGACCTGGTCCCCTGCGTGGTCCTTTTCCTCCGGGATCGCCACGGCGTACTGCCGGCAGTGCGGGCACAGCACCGTACGGTCCGCCAGGTCCTTGAGCGTGGCGTTGACGTTGCGCATCCGAGCCTTGACCAACGAGTCGATGCGGCCCAGCCGCTCCCGGATGCGCTTCATGGTGTCCATGTATTCGGCGCCGAACTGGCTGGTGGACCGCGGGTCGTAGAGGTGCGGTTCATCCAAGTATGGCCGTGGTTGCCCGGGTCGTCCTGGGGTGGTCGTGCTGTGCCGGCTGGTCGTGCCTCGTGTTCGTAGTTGTGGTGCCGCGCCCCGTACTCGGAGGGATGATTCGCGAGTACGGGGCGCGGCTTGGGAATGGCGGGGTCAGGGGGTGAGGGTGCGGACCGTGCCGGCGCCGATGGTGCGGCCGCCCTCGCGGATGGCGAAGCCGAGGCCGGGCTCCAGGGGAACGTCGCGGCCGAGTTCGACCGTGACCGTCACCGTCTCACCCGGGCGCGCGATGCCGCGCTCGCCGAGGTCGAGGTTGCCGACCACGTCCGCGGTGCGGATGTAGAACTGCGGGCGGTAGCCGGTGGAGATCGGCGTACGGCGGCCGCCTTCCTCGGTGGAGAGCACGTACACCTCGGCGGTGAAACGGCGCCGCGGTGTGACGCTGCCGGGCGCGGCGACCACGTGGCCGCGGCGTACCTGGTCGCGGTGTGTCCCGCGGAGCAGCAGCGCGACGTTGTCCCCGGCCTCGGCGGATTCCATCGGCTTGCCGAAGGTCTCCAGGCCGGTGACCGTGGTCTCGGTGTCCGCGCCGAGCACGGCGACCCGGTCGCCGACCCGTACGCTGCCGCGCTCGATGGCTCCCGTGACGACCGTGCCGCGCCCGGTGATGGTGAGGACGTTCTCCACCGGCAGCAGGAACGGCGCGTCGACATAGCGTTCGGGCGTCGGCACGTACGTGTCGACGGCGTCGAGCAGCGCCTCGATGGCCTCCGTCCAGCGCGGGTCGCCCTCGAGGGCGCGCAGGCCGGAGACGCGTACGGCGGGTACGTGCTCGCCGTCGTAACCGTGCGCGCTCAGCAGCTCGCGGGCCTCCAGCTCCACCAGGTCGGTGAGTTCCGGGTCGCCGGCGTCCGCCTTGTTGAGGGCGACGACGATGTGGCGCACACCGACCTGTTTGGCGAGGAGCACGTGCTCGGCGGTCTGCGGCATGATCCCGTCGACGGCGGAGACGACGAGGATGGCGCCGTCGAGTTGGGCCGCGCCGGTGACCATGTTCTTGATGAAGTCGGCGTGGCCGGGCATGTCGACGTGGGCGTAGTGGCGGGTGCCGGTCTCGTACTCGACGTGCGAGATGTTGATGGTGATGCCGCGGGCGGCCTCTTCCGGGGCGCGGTCGATCCGGTCGAACGGCACGAAGGTGCCGGTGCCGCGGTCGCTGAGGACCTTGGTGATGGCCGCGGTGAGGGTGGTCTTGCCGTGGTCGACGTGGCCCATGGTGCCGATGTTCAGGTGCGGCTTGGTGCGCACGTATGCCGTCTTCGGCATGGTTTTCTTCCTCGCAAGGATGCGGTGAGAACGGCGAGTTGTCGCCGTGGGGACCCCTGGGCCGGGCCGACCCTCCCCCTGCGGGGTCCGCCGGACGATCCGGAGAGGGTCAGCTTCGTGCGCCGTCGAAGGCGGCAGCGGTGGCCAGGGCGGTTACTGCGGCGATGGCCTTGGTGGGCATCGGTGCAGTGGCCCGGGTGGGGGCTGCGGCGAGGAAGTCGGCGGCAGCCTTCAGCTCGTCCGCGACTGCGGACGTGAGCGACAGGAAGGCATACCGGGACATGCGTCATATGGTGCCGGGTGGCTGCCGTGACGTCGAACGATTTATCCGCTGCCGGTCGGTTACGCTCCCGGGGTGTTCGCCCCTGTCGCCCCTGGCCATGGTTTTGCCGCCCGCTGTGCGCGGGTGGCGTGTTCTCCGTGGTTGCGGCTGGCGTTGTTGTTCGTCCTGTTGGCCGGTGGTGCGGTGGCGATGCTGCGCTGGGAGCCGCAGCGTCTTTTGTCGGGTGGCTGGGCGGCGCAGTTGTCCGGGGCGACCGCGATGGCGGTGTTCGCGGTGGCGTACGGCTTGTGCACCACGGTTTTTGTTCCGCGTCCGGTCCTGAACCTCGCTGCGGGAGCGCTTTTCGGCAGTGTGGCGGGGCTGGCTGCGGCGCTCGCCGGGACGGTGCTGGGGGCCGGGCTGGCGTTCGGGCTGGGGCGACTGCTGGGCCAGAAGGCGTTGCGGCCGTTGTTGCGGGCGCGCTGGCTGGCGGCGGCCGACCGGCAGCTGAGTGAGCACGGCTTCCGCTCGATGGTGGCGGTCCGGCTGTTCCCCGGGCTGCCGTTCTCTGCGGCCAACTACTGTGCTGCGGTTTCTCGTATGGGCTGGTGCCCTTTTCTTCTGGCTACGGCACTCGGCAGCCTTCCGAATACGGCGGCCTACGCCGTGGCCGGTGCCCGGGCGGCGACCCCGTCGTCGCCTGTGTTCCTGTTGGCGATGGCTTTTCTCGCACTCAGTGCTTTGGGGGCACTGATGGTGGCGTGGCGCAAGCGGGAGGCGTTGCGCGGGCGCTGAGGGCGGCGGGGTGAGCACCGTTTGTTTGTGGGTCAGCACCGGTTGTGTGTGGGTCAGCACCGTTGTGTGAGGCGCTCATCGATCTCGGTGTCCGGGACGGACTTTTGTACGGCGCCTGTCAGGCCATGGCGCTGTTTCCCGGCGTCTTCCGTTCGGGAGTGCTCGTTCGCGAATGCCCGTTCGGGAGTGCGTGTTCGGGAGTGCTCGTTCGGGAGTGCTCGTTCGGAGGTGACGGTCAGCGGTGGTCTGTTAATGGGCTGTGGAGTGGAGTGGGACAAGTGCCGGCCCGGGCGGGCGGCGGGGGCCGGCGGTATCGCGGGGTTTGGGTCGTCGTACGGGAAACAACATCGGGCGGGCGGGGAACCAGTCGGGCCGGCCGTGGCCGGTGGTGGTACCTGTAGGGAATGGGCCGGTGACGATAACTGGTCGTAATGGGTCGTAACGGGTCAGGAACTCAGGTGGTATTGGGTCCAGGGCTGTGGAGCTTGCGCCGGGTCCTCGTGGGTGGGGGCGAGGGTGCCCCAGGGGGCGAGGGCGTTGTCCCATTCGGTAGAGAGGGCGGCGGTGACGTCGGGAACGGATTCCGTCGATGGCATCGTGCCGGTTTGCCAGGCGGTGGCCATGGGGTGCGCGTGAGGCGCGGAGTTCCAGGCGGCGGTTTGCTGGGCGGGGATGGTGTATTCGCCTTCGTGGACGTCGCCGGGGCCTCGGCGGTGGCGTCCCGCGTGGGTTTCCGTCGTGCCCGGATAGAACCGCCCCTGGGCGGAGAGCTGTTGGGCACGGGTAACCAGGCGGGTGAGGTCGAGCCCGAATTCGGCGGCGAGTTCGCGGAGGTCGACGCCGGTCTGCCAGCTGCCGATGAGGACCGCGTCCATGGCCGGGGACCAATTCTGGTCGGATGGCCCCGACCCGCTGCCGGTACCGGCGCCGCCATCGCGGGTGGAGCTGGTGGTGCGGGGCGCGGTGGCGGGGTTGTGGTGGGCGTATTCGGCGGAGTTGTCTGGGGCTGGTGGGTTCTCTTCCGGTTCGCGGGGTGGCGCGGTGTGGACGGCTGCGGCGAGCAGTTCCTCGGCGACGGCCCGGGCGTCGTCCTTGCCCACCGTGCGCCGGGCGATGCGCACTTCCCGCTCGTTCAGTCCGAAAAGTCCGGCCACGGCGCCGGTGCTGCCCACGGTGACCGCGAATGCCGCCAGAACTCGTGACCGGTCGGCCTGGGCCTCGTCAAGTCGGGCCTGCGCCTCCCGCACGCGTTCGTCTCCCAGGCAAAACGCCTCTGCCAGCACGGCGTTGCGGTCCCACAACTCTCTAGGATCCATACCCGTTCAACGCATCTTGGGCAGAGGTGTCCCGACCTGCCGTAGCAAAGCACCCCAAAGCACCCATCGAACCACCAGATGAAAATCACTCTGCAGCCGCCGGGGCGGAGCGGCCTCAAAAGCACCGGATGGCGTAATGCCTGGCCACGCGGTTGAGTTCGCGCGCAGCGTGGATTGTCAGTGGCTTGGTCTAGTGTCGTGATCAGTGAGATTTTCATCGCGGGCGGCGCGGACGCATGGTGCGTTGGTCCCCGCAAGGCGTTGCTCTATGCAGTGCGTTGTTCGCGGTGATCGTATTCAGGGGGACACATGAGGAGTCGTTGTTCGCTGAGGTGCTCGAAGACGTGCTCGAAGACGTGCTCGAAGTCGTGCTCGAAGTCGTGCTCGAAGGCTGTGCGAGCCGTTGAGATGCCGCAGGGTGCGTTGACCATGGATATGCGGCCGGGTGCGCTCAAAGGCGATCGCCGCCGGGCGGTGGTGGAGCGGTTTGGGCAGTTGGGGGTGCGCATTCTTCATCTCGACGCGTGGGCCGGGGCCGTTGATCGCCTGGTGAAGTTCCGTGAGCGTGGTCGGGCGGCCCGGGGGCCGCTGGACGTGGCCATACGCTTCTTCGGGTTCAACCAGCCGGTCGCCGTTTAGGAGCCGCCTGCCTTCGGCACGGAGGGTGTGGAACAGACGCTGCGGGGGCTCAGGGAGCCGGAGGGGCGGCGGCCGGGCCGGTGGGGCGTTCCGCGGCGTGTGGCAGAGGTTCGTCGAGGTGGGGCAGCCCGATCGGGTTGGGGAAGGGCAGCACGTCCGCGGCGAGGACGCGGCGGGCGACGGCGTCCAGGGCGTGCAGCAGCGCTTCGGTCTCCGCTTCGGGCAGCGCGTGCAGCATGCGGCCGGCCAGCCGGTCGGTGGCGTGCTCGATGCGTTCACGTTCTTGGAGGCCGTGCTCGGTGGCGTGGCCGTCCGCGTCGACGAGGTCTCGGGAACGAAGGCGGTCCGAGGCGGACGCCCATTCCTCCTCGCTCCAGCCTCGGTCCTCCCGGATGGTGTCCTTGGGGACGCGGCCGGAGGCTGCGGCCAGGACGACGGCTTCGCAGCCGTCGAGTCCCTCGTCGGCGAGCACGGCGAGATGCGCATCGCCGCGGAACTCGCGCAGAGCGGTGACCAGTTGCCAGAGCCGCTCGACGGGGTCGGCGTGGTCGCAGAGTGCGCGGTTGGCGGCGAAGAGGGGGCGCGCGGTGGCCGGTGCCTCGTCGACGAGTGTCTGGAGCGGGGGCAGGAGGTCGGTGGTGCGGTGTTCCAGCTCGGGATCGATCCTGCGCAGGGCCTGGGCGGCGCGGCTGCCGCGTTCGTCGAGGATGTGCGCCGGACCGGCCACGCTCCAGGCGGCGGGCAGCGCCCGGGCCACCATTCCGGGCGCGAAGACACCCAGTACGGCCGTGGCCGCAGCGGGTTCCACGGCACCCAGCGGAGCGGTACGGGAGGCGAAATAGCCCATCCAGAAGCCCTTGAGGCCGAGGTCCTTGCCCAGGGCACGGCACCTCTCGTCGAAATAGCAGACCGCGTGCAGGGGCTCGGTCACCAGCCAAAGCGATCGCGCATGCAGCTCCATGCCCCGCACGGTACCGCCGCCGGGGATCCGGCGCAGCGTGTGGGCGCGCAATGTGTGGCGTGCGACGTGTGGGCGTGCAAGGTGGGGGCGTGCGACGGGCCCCGGTCCCCGGAGTCGGGGGACGACGATGCAGGCCGGGCGGCGTTTCTCGCGCTGATTGCGGGCCGAGAATCAGGGCGTCCGTCGCTTCGAGCGGCCTGCGCGCAACATCGGGTACCTCGATGCCCGGCGGATGGCGATCAATGGCAGCTACGACCGTGCCACCGACCACCGTCTCCACCCGTCAGCTCTGGACCGGGCGCAGCTGCCCGCGCCTCGCTACCTCGATCGGCTGGTGTGCGTCGATGTGGCGGACACGCTGCAGGACCTGGGCGGGCCGTGGTGGTCGGCGAGACGAGGCGGGGCGGGGCGCACCACCCCACTGACCGGCATCCGGTGACGGAACGCATCACCGTGACGGGTCCGACAGCCCGAACGGTCAATCCCGTGACGGGCACCAACGGGGAGGGGGCGGCGGGCACCGGGATCGTGCCGTGCGGGCGCAGCCGGGGCGTGCCGCTGCGGGTGCAGGCGGACTGCGCCGTTGCGGCGGAGAAGGGCTCGATGCGGCGTATGGGGAGGCTATGCGGGGGCGCGCGGGAGGGGGCGGCGTAGCGGGGAGAAGGCAGGAGGGGAGCTTGGAGGGCGGGAGTTGGAGGAGGAGCCGGGAGGAGCCGGGAGCTGGAGGAGGTGCGTGGAGAGGGTGGTAGGTGGAGGAGGGGCCGGGGCCTGTCTCTTATACACATCTCCGAGCCCACGAGACGGACTCCTATCTCGTATGCC
>NZ_JOIX01000131.1 GCF_000720175.1 Streptomyces sp. NRRL S-337 | reverse complement strand
CCCTTCGGGGGAGGGGGCGGGGGGTGGGTTCGGGGGTGGGGGGGACGCTGCGGCGCCGCGTTGCACCTCCTCCCCGGCGCCCTCTGCGCCGCCACCCTCGCGGCCCTCGCCTCCGTCGGCGGGGCGGCAACACCCCTGGCCCGTACGGCCGTTGGCATCACCGGGCTGGTCCTGACCGCCCTCGCCGTCCGGCTGGCCGTACGTACCGGACCGCTGCGCGCCCGCCACCCCGGCACCGGCTCCCGCGCCGCCACCCTGTGGACCTGCTGGACCGTCGGCCACGCGCTCGGTGGTGACCGGCTGCTGCCCGGCGGCCCCGACCTGACGGCCGCCCACCCCCGCCCCGCCCTCGCCGCCGCCCTCGCGCTCGCCCTCGCCGTGCTCCCCGCGGCCGGCTGCGCCCGCTGGTTCGCCGTACGCGGCCGCCGGGCCCTGGCCGCCAGCCGCGGGCTGGGCGAGTTCGCGGCCCGCATCCGGCCGCTGCTGCTCGGCACCACCCTGCTCTTCCTGGCCACGCTGACCGCCCTGCTCCTCGGTGCCCGGGCGGCCCTCGGCGGGAGCGACGGCGGCGCCCTCCCCGCCGTGTCCGTCATCGCCCTCGGACTGGTGCTCTTCCTCGCCCGGCTGCTCACCGTCCACGGCTTCCCCAAGCCCGCCGTCGTCGGCCTGGCCTCGGCCGCCGCCCTGGAGGCACTCGCCCCCGCCCTCGTCCTGATCGCCCGGCTCCCCGGCGCGCCCCCGCTCGACGCCCCGGTCCGGGCACTGGCCGCCGCCGTCGGGCCGGCCGCGGTCCCCGCCCTGGCCTGCACCGCCGCCGCCCTCGGCCTCCTCGCGTACGGCCTGCGGGCGCTCACCGGCGCCTGCGCGCACTCGCCCGCCCCCGCCGGCCCGGCGAAGGCGCCCCGGCCGTGACCCTCCCGACGGCCACCGGGCCGCACCCCCACGCCGCCCCCTACGGGCGCCCGCACCACGCACCACCGCCGCAGAGGCACCCGGCAACGGCCTCTCCGGCACCTCCGGCCGCGGTGGCCCGCCCGCCGCGGACCACGCCCCCCACGCGGCACCCGTCCCCACGACGGACGCCGACCCCCCGGCCGGAGCGCACGCACTTCCCACCATCCGCCTTAGGAGCACGACACATGAACGTCCAGCCGACCGAAGCCCGACGGCACCGGGGGGCCGCACGATGAGGGTGCTGCTCATCGGCGCCAACGGCTACCTCGGCCGTTACGTCGCCGACCGCCTGCTCGCCGACCCCGCCGTCCAGCTCACCGCCCTCGGGCGGGGCGACGACGCCGACGTCCGCTTCGACCTGGCCACCGGCAGCCCCGGGGCACTCACCCGCTTCCTCGACGCGGTCCACCCCGGCGTGGTCGTCAACTGCGCCGGTGCCACCCGCGGCGGAGCCCGCGAGCTGACCCGGCACAACACCGTCGCGGTCGCCACCATCTGCGAATCGCTGCGCCGCAGCGGCTGCGGCGCCCGCCTGGTCCACCTCGGCTGCGCCTCCGAGTACGGGCCCTCGCAGCCCGGTTCGTCGACCGCCGAGGACGCGGTGCCGCGCCCCGGCGGGCCGTACGGCGTCAGCAAACTGGCCGCCACCGAACTCGTCCTGGGCTCCGGCCTCGACGCGGTCGTGCTCCGGGTCTTCTCCCCGGTCGGCCCCGGCACCCCGGCCGGCTCCCCGCTCGGCCGGCTCGCCGAGGCCATGCGCCGCGCCATGCAGTCCGGCGACAACGAACTCAAGCTCGGCGGGCTCGGCGTGCAGCGGGACTTCGTCGACGTCCGGGACGTCGCCCGCGCCGTGCACGCCGCCTCGCTGTCCGCCGCGCAGGGCGTCGTCAACATCGGGACCGGCCGCGCGGTACGGCTGCGCGAGGCCGCCTCGGTGCTCGCCCGGGTGGCCGGCTTCGGCGGCGCGCTGCACGAACTCGACTCCCCGCCGGCCCGGCTCGTCATCCCCGGCCCGGCCGGCGACCACCCGGTCGGTTCGCCGCCCGCCACCTACCCCTACCCCGACGGCTGCGGCACCTGGCAGCAGGCCGACGTCCGCACCGCCCGCGACCGGCTCGGCTGGCGCCCCCGGATCGGCCTGGAGGAATCCCTCGCCGACATCTGGATGGAGGCCGCATGTCGCATCTGACCACCCCCGCGGGACCCGCCCGCGCCCCGACCGGCGCCGCCCCGCTCGGCCTGGGCGTCCCCGGCTTCGCCCATCCGCTGCTCGCGCCCGCCGAATGGGCCGGACTGCTCCGCTGCGGGCCGGGCCTGGTGCACTGGGCGGTACTCGACGTGTCCAACGGGCCCGGCGCCCGCCCCGACCCGCACTGCGTCCCGGCCGCCGCCCGCCTCCGTGAGACGGGTGTCCGAGTACTGGGACACCTCGACCTCGGCCGGGGCGCCCGCCCCTTCGGCGAGGTGCTCGCGGACGCCCACCGCTACCTGGAGTGGTACCGCGTGGACGGCTTCTGGCTGGACCGCACCCCCACGGACCGGCCCCTGCTGCCCGCCACCCGGCGGATCGCCGCCGCCCTGCGCGGCCTGTGCCCGGACGGCCACCTCGTCTTCGGGCACGGCAGCCACCCGCACCCCGGCTACGCCGAATCCGCCGACCAGCTCGTCACCTTTGCCGGCCGGTGGGCCGATTACCGCTGGTCACAGGTGGCGGAGTGGACCGCCGACCACCCTCCGGAGCGGTTCTGCCACCTCGTGCACAGCGTGCCGCGCACGCACCTGGACGAAGCGCTGCGGATCGCCCGCTGGCAGGGGGCGGGCACCGTGTACCTCACCGACCGCCGGGCCGGGGCCGCAGACACCGTCGGAAGGGCCTGGGAATCACTGCCCGGCTACTGGGACGAATTCGTCTCGCGCATCGGACCGGGTGTCTCGGAATGAAGAAGGGCGTGGCAGTGTTACGGGAAGACAACCAGTCCTCAGATACCGACCAACCCCCTTGTTGAGGTCATCCGTGTCGCTGCCACCCCTGGTCGAGCCCGCTTCGGAGCTCACCGTCGACGAGGTCCGCAGGTACTCCCGCCACCTGATCATTCCCGATGTCGGAATGGACGGGCAGAAGCGGCTGAAGAACGCCAAGGTGCTCTGTGTCGGCGCCGGCGGCCTGGGCTCGCCCGCGCTGATGTACCTGGCCGCGGCCGGCGTCGGCACCCTCGGCATCGTGGAGTTCGACGAGGTCGACGAGTCGAACCTGCAGCGCCAGATCATCCACAGCCAGGCGGACATCGGCCGCTCCAAGGCCGCGTCCGCCAAGGACACGGTGCTGGGCATCAACCCGTACGTCACGGTCAACCTCCACGAAGAGCGCCTCGACTCCACGAACGTCATGGAGCTCTTCGCCCAGTACGACCTGATCGTGGACGGCACCGACAACTTCGCCACCCGCTACCTCGTCAACGACGCCTGCGTGCTGCTGAACAAGCCGTACGTCTGGGGCTCCATCTACCGCTTCGACGGCCAGGCGTCGGTCTTCTGGTCCGAGCACGGCCCCTGCTACCGCTGCTTGTACCCGGAGCCCCCGCCGCCGGGCATGGTGCCCTCCTGCGCCGAGGGCGGCGTCCTCGGTGTGCTGTGCGCCTCCATCGGCTCCATCCAGGTCAACGAGGCCATCAAGCTGCTCGCCGGCATCGGTGACCCGCTCGTCGGCCGCCTGATGATCTACGACGCACTGGAGATGACGTACCGTCAGGTCAAGGTCCGCAAGGACCCCGACTGCGCGGTCTGCGGCGAGAACCCGACCGTCACCGAGCTCATCGACTACGAGGCGTTCTGCGGCGTCGTCTCCGAGGAGGCCCAGCAGGCGGCGGCCGGCTCGACGATCACTCCGCAGCAGCTCAAGGAGTGGATCGACGCCGACGAGAAGATCGACATCATCGACGTCCGCGAGCCGAACGAGTTCGAGATCGTCTCCATCCCCGGCGCCCGGCTGATCCCCAAGAACGAGTTCCTGATGGGCAGCGCCCTCCAGGACCTCCCCCAGGACCGGAAGATCGTCCTGCACTGCAAGACGGGCGTCCGCTCGGCCGAGGTGCTGGCCGTCCTGAAGTCCGCGGGCTTCGCCGACGCCGTCCACGTGGGCGGCGGCGTCATCGGCTGGGTCAACACGGTCGAGCCGGAGAAGCCGGTCTATTGATCGATGGCGGTGTGCTGATCACCGCGCCCTGAACAGCGCCGAAGGCGCCGGTCCGGATGTTACGGACCGGCGCCTTCATCGTTACCGAGGGCCCCCGGGCCCCGGGGGCCCTCGCAGGTCAGATCTCGCCCTTGCGCGTCAGATACGTGAAGGCCAGCCAGCCCGGCAGGACCGGCAGCCAGAAGACCATCAGCCGGAACAGCAGCACCGCCGGGAACGCGGTGTCGCCGGGGAGCCCGGCGATGGTCAGCGCGGTGATCAGCGCACCTTCGACGGCGCCCACGCCGCCCGGTGTCGGGGCGGCCGAACCCAGCGCGTTGCCGGCGAGGAAGGCCACCGCGATGCTCGCGTAACTGATCTTGTCGCCGCCGCCGAACGCCCGGATCGACGCGTCCAGGCACATCACGTTCGCCGCCGTCAGCAGCAGCATCCCGCCGATGCCGGTGACCAGCTTCCGCGGCCGCTGCAGGATGTCCAGCATCCGCGGCACCACACCGGCGAACAGCGACCGCACCCGCGTCGAGACGAACTTCCGCAGCACCGGCACGGCCGTGACGACCAGGACCAGCACGGCCACGGTCAGCAGCCCGGCGATGACCGTACGGGACGGCGAGATGTCCTGGGTCTGCTCGGTGCCGGTCAGATAGCCGAAGGCCAGCAGCAGGAGGATGTGGCTGCCCAGCCCGAACAGCTGGGAGGCGCCGACGCTGGCCACCGCCAGACCGGGCCGGACCCCGGCGCGCTGCAGGAAGCGGGTGTTGAGCGCCACCCCGCCGATCGCGGCGGGCGCCACCAGCTTCACGAAGTTGCCCGCGATCTGCGCGATCATGGTCCGGACGAACGACACCTTCTCCGTGACGAACCCCAACAGGCTCATCGCCGCCGCGATGTACGTCGTCGCCGAGAAGAACATCGCCACCAGCACCCACACCCACTGGGCCTCGCTGACCACGTCACCGAGGTTGAAGTTGGTGAGCTGGGACAGCAGCAGGTACACCGCGAAGGCACCGGCGATCCAGCTGATGAGGATCCGCGGGCTGAGCCGCTCCAGCTTCGCCGGCTCGATCACCGCCGTGGGCCGGATCAGCAGCACCTGCCGGCGGATCTGGGCCAGCAGGTCCTCCTCGCGGGCCTCTTCCGACGCCTCGTCGAGCGCCCGCTTCTCGGCGTTCTTCTCCGCGTGCCGCTCGGCCCGCAGCGTCCTGCGGTCCTTCGGGGCCGCCTCCCGGGCCTCCCGGGCCTCCTTGGCGGCCTGCGACGCCGCCAGCACCGCCTCCCGCTCCCGCTTGGCGCGCTCACGGGCCAGCTGACGCAGGGTGGCCCGGGTGGTGCGGCTCAGCGCGATCGGCTGGAGCAGCGGCAGGCTGTCCGCGACCGCGTCCGGGCCGAGCACCTCGACGGCCGCCGCCACCGCCCGTTCGGCGCCGACCCGCAGGCCCAGCGTGACCAGCAGCTGGGCGACGTCCATCCGCAGCACGAGGTCACCGGCCGCGATCTCGCCGCCGCGCAGCTCGGTCAGCACGATGTTGCCGGAACGATCCACCAGCAGCGCGTCGCCGACCAGCCGCCGGTGCGCGATCCGCCGCGACTGCAGCGCCTCGACCTGCCGCCAGGCGCTGTGCATCAGCGCGTCGGTGATCTCCTCGTCGGCCAGCGAGTCGAAGGTGCGGCCCCCGATGTGCTCGTAGACCAGCATCACCGCGTCCGGGCCGAGCTCAGAGGTGGCGATCAGCTTGGGGGCGTTGGCTCCCGCCGCGATGGCCGCGTACGCCAGCAGCGCCTCCTGCTCCAGGGCCTGGCGCAGCGACTGCAGGCTGCGGCGCTGGTTGATGCCGCCGCGCAGCGACAGCCGGCGCCAGACCCGGTAGAAGAAGCCCTGGGCCTGCTGCTCGCGGTCGACCACGGTGACGTCGATCGGCGGGCCGTCCTCCAGGGTGACGAGGTAGCGGCGGCCGCGGTCGGCGTGCTCGTTCTGCTCGGGGCCGGCGGTCTGCTCGGAGTTGGCGGTGTCCTCCGCGCGCAGCGCGCTGACCGGGCGGAAACCGACCCGGCGCAGCCCGGCCAGGAGGTTCTGCCCGGTGGGCCGGACGTTGGGGGAGCCGACGGCGTAGAGGGTGCCGAACGCCACGGTCCAGCCGATCAGCACCGTCGTGATGATCGCGAACGGTGTGGTGTAGCGGCCGACCAGCACCGCGAACGCGTCGAGCAGCAGCACGCCCCACATCGCGACCCGCCAGCGCGGCCGCCGGGACATGCCCACCGCCGTCATGTAGGCGATCACCGGTGCCAGATAGCTGTGCACCGGCGCGGAGAGCGAGCCGTTCGCCAGCGGCTGGGTCAGCGCCACCCTGATGGAGGCCGGGGCCGACTCCGCCACCCACAGGTCGGTGGCGAGCGACACCCCGTGCGCCAGGACGGCGGCGAGCACGCCGTCCGCGATCCGCAGCCCGTCCCGCTTGATCAGCCGCTCGACGGCGAACGCCACCGGCACGATCAGCACCGCGACGCTGGCACTCAGCCCCGCCAGGTTGATCAGCAGCGGGGGAGTGGCCCGCGCGCCGGTGCCGATGTCCCGGGCCAGGCCCGCGGTGGTGCCGTGCGCGAACGTGGCCAGACCGAGGACCAGGGCGATGCCGGCCATACCGAGCAGCAGCCGCAGCAGGTCGGCGGGCCGGTGCACCCGGGCGGGCAGCAGCGGCTCATCACCGGAGACCCGGTCGACGTGGAACTCGCCGCACGCGTCGACGGCCTCCCCGTCGCGGTGCGAACCCGTCCGGGAGGTGCCGCGGGCGGCGGCCGGGCCCGGCTCGGCGCCCTTGCCGTGCTCCACGTGCGCGTCGTCCGGCACCTGCCGGTGTTGCCGGTCGCTCCTCGGCTCCTCCTCGTGTCCCTTGGGTGGTGCGGGCTCCTTGGGCCCTTCCGGCCTCTGGGACGCCCCCGGTCGTTCGGCCTTCTTGATCGTGCTCGCCTTTTCGGTAGCGGAAGCCGTGGCCGGCCTCCGTTGGTGCTTCCCCTCGACGGGCAGCGCTTCAGGGGCGCCCGCCTCCCGCGGAGGCGCCGCGCCCTGCTGCTCGGCCGTCTCTTCTTGATCTCGTATCACCAGTCACCGTCCGGAAGATGGTGGCACGGCCGACCGGTGGAGGGGGGCATCAGGGTGCATTTCGGGGTGACGGGAAGCGGAACCTCCGCCACCGCGCCGGGTCCGGTGGCGGCCGCCGCCGGTGTTCCGAAGGGTGGTGGACCATGCGTCCGCTCCCATTGTCGGTGCCGTGCGGCAGGATGGACCGAATGAGTGGTACCGGAGACACGGCGCCCGGCGCCGACGCCGGGGAGCTGCCCGCCTATGCCGAGCGGGTGCTCTCCGTCGCCGAGCTGATCCCGGCCGGCCGGGTCATGACGTACGGCGATGTCGCGGAGTATCTCGCGGAAGAGGGGCAGCCCGAAGGGCTTCCAGGGGAAGGCGGTGGCGGGCGACGGGTGGGCGGGCCGCGGCAGGTCGGGCGGGTGATGGCGCTCTACGGCGGCGCGGTCCCCTGGTGGCGGGTGGTGCGCGCCGACGGCAAGCTGCTGCCCGGCAGCGAACTGCGCGCCCTGGCCCACTACCGCGACGAGGGCACCCCGCTGCGGTCGGCGTCGGTGGAGGCGGACGACCACATACCCAGGCTCGACATGCGGCGCGCCCGCTGGGACGGCCGGCCGGACGACCCGGATGACCCGGACGGCCGGCCGGAGGACCGGGACGACCCGGACGACCGGGACGACGCATGGGACGACTGAGCCGCCCGGCACCGGCACCGGCGCCGCCTGCGGCCCGTTGTGGCGGCCCGCGGACCGGTCCCCGGCCCGGGCGCCGACTGGCGTAGCGTCGGGCACTGCCGTCCCGGCGCCGGCCGCCACCACGGCCCCGCCGCCCGGCCCCCGGCCACCCCGGCACCCGGCACCGCGGCGCGCACCGCACCGCATCCGCACCACGACCAGCACCCTCCTCAGGACCGGCGATCCACGTGAGCTCCTCCTTCTCGGCCGTCCCGCCGACGCAGCCCCGCCGGGCGGCGCGGCAGGACGCCTCCGGCGCGTACCGACTGGTCCGCACCCCGCCGGAACGGGTGGACCCTCCCACCTTGGACGCAGCCCAGCGCGCCGTGGTTGACCACCGAGACGGCCCGCTGCTGGTCCTCGCCGGCCCCGGCACCGGCAAGACCACGACCCTCGTCGAAGCCGTCGCCCGCCGGGTCCGGGACGGCGGCGACCCCGAGCGGATCCTCGTCCTCACCTTCAGCCGCAAGGCCGCCGTCGACCTCCGCGACCGCCTCGCCCTCCGCCTGCGCGCCCTGGAGAAGCCGCGCCGGCGCCCCGGGAAACACGGCGCGGGGCCGGGGACCCCGCCCGTACCGGCCGGCATCCCGCAGGCCACCACCTTCCACTCCTTCTGCTACGCCCTGGTCCGCGCCCACCAGGACGCCGACCTCTTCGCCGACCCCCTGCGCCTGCTGTCCGGGCCCGAGCAGGACCTCGTCGTCCGCGAACTCCTCCAGGGCCAGGCCGACCTCGCCGCCGAGGGCCGGGCCGCGATCAGCTGGCCCGACGACCTCCGCGCCTGCCTGACCACCCGCGGCTTCGCCGACGAGGTCCGCGCCGTGCTCGCCCGCAGCCGCGAACTCGGCCTCGGCCCGGACGCCCTCGGCGCCTTCGCCCGCCGCACCGGCCGCCCCGACTGGCACGCCGCCGCCGGCTTCCTCGCCGAATACCTCGACGTCCTCGACGGCCAGGGCGTCCTCGACTACGCCGAACTGGTCCACCGCGCCGTGCTCCTGGCCGAACGCCCCGACGTCGCCGCCGACCTCGCCACCACGTACGACGCCGTCTACGTCGACGAGTACCAGGACACCGACGCCGCCCAGGTACGACTGCTGCGCGCGCTCGCCGGCAACTACACCGCGGCCGCCGCCCCCGGTACCCCCGGCCGCACCCTCGTCGCCTTCGGGGACCCCGACCAGTCGATCTACGCCTTCCGCGGCTCGGACGTCAACGGCATCCTCGACTTCCCCGAAACCTTCCGCCGCGGCGACGGCACCCCCGCCCCCGTCGCCGTCCTCGGCACCTCCCGCCGCTCCGGCGCCAGCCTGCTCGCCGCCACCCGGCAGCTCACCCACCGGATGCCGCTCACCCGCCTTCCGGCCGCCAAGGTCCGCGCCCACCGCGAACCCACCCCCGTACGGGACGGCGGCCGCGTCGAGGCGTACACCTACCCCACACCCGGCGCCGAACTGGACAACGTCGCCGACATCCTGCGCCGCGCCCACCTGGAGGACGGCGTGCCCTGGCGCGACATGGCCGTCCTCGTCCGCGCCGGCGGCCGCTCCATCCCCGCCGTCCGCCGCGCCCTCACCTCGGCCGGCGTCCCCCTCGACATCGACGGCGACGAACTCCCGCTGCGCCACGAACCCGCCGTCGCCCCCCTGCTCACCGCCCTCCGCGCCGCGGCCCGCGCCGCCCTCGACCCGGAACCGGACACGGCCGAACCGGACACGGCCGAACCGGACACGGCCGAACCGGATGCCCCGGACGCCACCACACCGGGCTGGCTCGACGCCGAGACCGCCCTCGACCTGCTCGCCTCCCCCCTGGGCGGCATGGACTCCGCCGACCTGCGCCGCCTGGGCCGCGCCCTGCGCGAAGAGGAACGCGCCGCCGGCGCACCCCTGCCGCCCCCCTCCGACACACTGATCGCCCGCGCCCTCGCCCAACCCCAGCGCCTGGTCGCCCACGACCCCGCCTACGCCCGCGGCGCCCAGCGGCTCGGTCTGCTGCTGCGCAAGGCCCGCGAACTCCTCGCCGGCGGCGGCACCGCCGAACAGGCCCTGTGGGAACTGTGGGACGGCACCCCCTGGCCGCAGCGCCTGGAACGCGCCGCCCGGCGCGGCGGCGCCGCCGGCCGCAACGCCGACCGCGACCTCGACGCCGTGGTCGCCCTCTTCGAGACCGCCGCCCGCGCCGAGGAACGCACCGGCGGCCGCGGCGCCCTGAACTTCCTGGAGGAACTCGACGCCCAGGACATCGCCGCCGACACCCTCACCCGCCGCACCGTCCGCCCCGACGCCGTCCGGCTGATGACCGCCCACCGCGCCAAGGGCCTGGAATGGCGGCTGGTCGTCGTCGCCGGCGTCCAGGAAGGACTCTGGCCCGACCTGCGCCGCCGCGGCTCCCTCCTCGAAGCCGACCGGATCGGCCGCGACGGCCTGGCCGAACCCCTCACACCCGGCGCCCTGCTCGCCGAGGAACGCCGGCTGTTCTACGTGGCCGCCACCCGCGCCCGCGACCGCCTCGTCGTCACCGCCGTCAAGGCCGCCGCCGACGACGGCGACCAGCCCTCCCGGTTCCTCACCGAACTGGGCATCACCCCCCAGGACGTCACCGGCCGCCCCCGCCGCCCCCTCTCCGTCGCCGCACTCGTCGCCGAACTCCGCGCCACCACCGTCGACCCCGCGGCGAGCCCCGCCCTGCGCGACGCCGCCGCCCAGCGCCTCGCCCGGCTCGCCGCCCTGCACGACGACGACCACCGCCCCCTGGTGCCCGCCGCCCACCCCGACACCTGGTGGGGCATGAACGACCCCACCCACAGCCGGGTCCCGCTGCGCGACCGCGACCTGCCCGTCGTCCTCTCCGGCAGCGCCCTCGACCAGCTCGCCAACACCTGCGCCCTCCAGTGGTTCCTCGGCCGCGAGGTCAAGGCGGACAGCCCCGCCACCGCCGCCCAGGGCTTCGGCAACGTCGTCCACGTCCTCGCCGACGAGGTCGCCTCCGGACGCACCCCCGCCGACCTCACCGTCCTCATGGAACGCCTGGACTCCGTATGGGACGCGCTCGCCTTCGACGCCCCCTGGAAGTCCCGCCAGGAAAAGGACCACGCCCGCGCCGCCCTCGAACGCTTCCTGCGCTGGCACGTCATGGAACGCGACACCCTCGGCCGCGACCCCGTCGCCACCGAGCACCCCTTCGACGTCACCCTCCGCGCCGGCACCTACGAGGTCCGCATCCGCGGCAGCATGGACCACGTCGCCAAGGACGAACAGGGCAGGGCCTACGTCGTCGACTTCAAGACCGGCAAGCAGAAACCGACCGGTCCCGAGGTCGCCCGCCACCCCCAGCTCGCCGTCTACCAGCTCGCGGTCCGCGAAGGCGCGGTCGACGACGTCTTCGACGGCCACACCCCCGAACCCGGCGGCGCCGAACTCGTCCACCTGCGCATCGGCGCCCCCCAGAAGGAGGGCGGCGACGCGCTGCCCGCCGTACAGGCCCAGCCGCCGCCGGACGGTGACTGGGTGGGCGACCTCCTCGCCACCGCCGCCGGCCGCGTCCTGGAGGAACGCTTCACGCCGGCCACGGGCACGCACTGCACGCACTGCGCGTTCCGCGCTTCTTGCAGCGCGGTGGCGGAGGGGCGCCAGGTCGTGGAATGACGCTTTGCGGTGCCGCGTATTGCGGTGCCGCGTACGTGGCTGTCTTTCCCGCCGCGGGTCGTCTCGCCGTTGCGCCTGCGGCGGGCTGGGTTTGTGGTGGGTGCGGTGACGGGCCTCCGGGGCCGGTTGTGTGGACTGCTGACGCTTTACGTCCACACAA
>NZ_JOIX01000130.1 GCF_000720175.1 Streptomyces sp. NRRL S-337 | reverse complement strand
CCGTTCCGCCGGCTGCGCACCGAGCGCACCGGCAGCGACAAGGGCGTCGGTCTGGGCCTGTCCATCGTCCGCTCGGTGGTCCGCGCACACGACGGCACCCTCACCACCGGGCCCCGTGACGGTGGCGGCCTGACCCTACGCGTCGAACTCCCTGCCTCGTAGGCGGCGCTGCCCCTACTCGGACACGTACGGGCGAAGCGCTTCCCGGAGGTCTGCTTCGAAGCGGGCGTAGTGGGTGCGGAGCGGGGTGCCGGGCCAGTCCGGGGGAAGGAGGGCGGCGGGGAGGAGGGGGTCGGCGAGGAGGTGGCGGAGGGCGGCCGCGGCGATGGTGAACCGGTCGGCGAGGGTGTCGGCGCGGTCCAGCGCGGCCATCAGGGCGCGGGCGTGGGCCGCCCAGGCATCGAGGTCCCAGAGCCGGGCGGCGAGTGCGGCCGGGTCGTCGTCCGGGGTGCCGGTGAACCAGGTGCACTGTTCGGTGACGACCGCGGGGTGGGGCCGGTCGAGGTTGGCGGGGCGCAGCCAGCTGCCCTCGCGGAGTTCGGCCAGCCGGAGGCCCGCCATGGCTTGGCGCAGCGCGGTGCGCTCCGCGGCGGGGCGGCGTTCGGCCGTGGTGACGACGGCGATCTCCCAGTCCCCGTGCCAGCGGCGGGTGCGCGGGGTGCGGCTCTCGTCCTGGCGGGCCTGGCGGGCCAGGAGGCGGCTGGTGAGGGCGTAGGTGCCGCCGGTCTGCCGCAGGTCCCCGGCGGCGACCATGCGGGACAGGGCGACCCGGACGGTGCCCTCGGCGACGCCGAAGAGCTCGCCGACCCGTACCAGGGCGCGTGCGGGCAGCCGCGGCGGATGGTGGCCGAGGAGGGTGCTCAGCACGATCGAGCGGGCGGTGAGCGGCCGCGGTCGGTCGAGGGGGGTGGGGCCGTCGTCGTTCATGGGTGGCTGGAGTTTACGGGGCGTCGGGCGGCGGCCCGGTGGCCGGTGGCCGGCACAGCGGCGGTATTACATACTTCTCTCGGGTGTTCCGATTCTGTAATGTCGAGGGTATGACCGTCACCCATGAAGTCGTGAATCAGGCCCCGCCGCTGACCGGGTTCAGCACGGCGGACGAGCCGGCCCTGCTGGAGGCGCTCCTGCGGTACGGCGCAAAGTGGGGCGAGCCGGAGGTGACCGCGCTCGGGGAGCTGGCCGGTTCGGCGGCGGTGCAGGACCAGGCCCGCTGGGCGGAGCAGCAGCCGCCCCGGCTGCACACCCACGACCGGTTCGGGCACCGCGTCGACGAGGTCGAGTTCCATCCGGCCTGGCACCAGCTGATGACCGTGGCGGTGGAGCAGGGCCTGCACGCCGCGCCGTGGACCGATGACCGCCCGGGGGCGCATCTGGTGCGGGCTGCGAAGTTCTACGTGTGGTCGCAGGCCGAGGCGGGGCACGGCTGCCCCATCTCGATGACGTACGCCGCCGTGCCCGCGCTGCGCGCCGCGCCGGAGCTCGCCACGCAGTACGAACCGCTGCTGGCCGCCCGGCGCTACGACTTCGGGCTGCGCGCCCCGCTCACCAAGTCTGGCCTGATCGCGGGCATGTCGATGACCGAGAAGCAGGGCGGCTCCGACGTGCGGGCCAACACCACGCGCGCGGTGCCGGCCGGCGACGGTACGTACCGCCTCACCGGTCACAAGTGGTTCACGTCGGCGCCGATGAGCGATCTGTTCCTGGCGCTGGCGCAGACCGAGGAGGGGCTCGGCTGCTTCCTCGTCCCGCGGGTGCTGCCGGACGGCACGCTCAACGGGATGCGGCTGATGCGCCTGAAGGACAAGCTGGGCAACCGCTCCAACGCCTCGTCCGAGATCGAGTACGAGGGGGCGGTGGCCTGGCCGGTCGGCGAGCCGGGCCGCGGGGTGCGGACCATCGTCGAGATGGTGAACATGACGCGGCTGGACTGTGTGCTCGGCTCGGCGGCCGGGATGCGGGCGGGGCTGCGGCAGGCGCTGCACCACACCGCGCACCGGCGGGCGTTCGGGCGGGAGCTGGACCGGCAGCCGCTGATGCGCTCGGTGCTCGCGGACCTGGCGATCGAGTCGGAGGCGGCGACGCTGCTGGGCCTCCGGCTGGCGGCGGCGGTGGACGGGGCGCAGGCCGGGGACGCGCAGGAGGCGGCGCTGCGCCGGCTGGCGCTGGCGGCCGGCAAGTACTGGGTGTGCAAGCGCGGCAGTGCGCACGCCGCGGAGGCGCTGGAGTGCCTGGGCGGCAACGGCTACGTCGAGGACTCCGGCATGCCGCGCCTCTACCGGGAGGCGCCGCTGCTGTCCATCTGGGAGGGCTCGGGCAACGTGGCCGCGCTCGACGTGCTGCGGGCGCTGGGCCGGGAACCGGCCGCGCTGGACGCGTTCTTCGCCGAGGTGGAGCAGGCGGCGGGCGCCGACCGGCGGCTGGACGCGGCGGTGGCCGGGCTGCGCACGCTGCTCGGTGAACTCTCCGGCCCGGAGCGGGCGCAGCTGATGGCGCGTTCGCTGGCGGAACGGATGGCGCTGGTGCTGCAGGGTTCGCTGCTGGTCCGGCACAGCGATCCGGCGCTGGCCGATGCGTTCTGTGCGACGCGGCTCGGCGGGGAGTGGGGCCATGCGTACGGCACGTTGCCGGCCGGCGCCGGTCTGACGGCGATCCTCGAACGGGTCCGGCCGTGGACGCCGGACGCGGCGGCCGGGGGCACCACGGTCGGGGACGCGGCGGCCGGGGTCGCGGCGGCCGGGGTCGCGGCCGTCGGGGGCGCGGCCTGATGTCCGTACGGGTGGAGCGCGCCGGGCCGGTGACGACGGTGGTGCTGTCGAGGCCGGACCGCCGCAATGCCGTGGACGGCGCCACCGCACGCCAACTCGCCGCGGCATTTCGGGAGTTCGAGGCGGACGACGGGGCGCGGGCGGCGGTGCTCTGGGGCGCGGGCGGGACGTTCTGCTCGGGCGCCGACCTGAAGGAGGTGGGCACCGAGCGGGGCAATCGCGTGACGGCGGACGGCGACGGGCCGATGGGGCCGACCCGGCTGCGGCTGAGCAAGCCGGTGATCGCGGCGGTGGCGGGCCATGCGGTGGCCGGCGGGCTGGAGCTGGCGCTCTGGTGCGATCTGCGGGTGGCCGAGGAGGACGCGGTCTTCGGGGTGTTCTGCCGGCGGTGGGGCGTGCCGCTGATCGACGGCGGTACGGTGCGGCTGCCCCGGCTGATCGGGGCGAGCCGGGCCATGGACCTGGTCCTGACCGGCCGGCCGGTGCCGGCCGCGGAGGCGCTGGCGATCGGGCTGGCCAACCGCGTGGTGCCGACCGGCACGGCCCGCGCGGAGGCGGAGGCGCTGGCCGCGGAGCTCGCCCGCTTCCCGCAGGCGTGTCTGCGCAGCGACCGGGCGTCCCTGCTGGACCAGGAGGGCAGGGACGAGGCGGCCGCGATGGCCGACGAACTCCGCTACGGACAGGCGGTGTTGACCGAGGCGCTCCAGGGCGCGGCGCGCTTCGCCGCGGGCGCGGGACGGCACGGCGCACCGGCCGGGGAGCCGGGAGACCTCGCGGGGCCCGGCGGCTCCGGTCCGTGACGTCCGTAACCCCCTTGCCATGATCACCGAGCGGTGCGGAGGATGGCGTCATGCCTGCTGCCATCTTCACCGCGCCCGACGGGACCGAGCTCGGCTATCACGTGCTGGGTGAGGGAGAACCTCTGCTCTGCCTGCCGGGCGGCCCGATGCGGGCCTCCGCCTACCTCGGTGACCTCGGCGGGCTGTCGGCGCACCGCCGGCTGGTGCTGCTCGACCTGCGCGGCACCGGCGACTCCGCCGTCCCGGCCGACCCGGCCGGCTACCGCTGCGACCGGCAGGCCGAGGACGTCGAGGCGCTGCGCCGTCACCTCGGCCTGGAGCGGGCCGATCTGCTGGCGCACTCGGCGGCCGGCGACCTGGCCCTCGGGTACGCGGCGCGGTATCCCGAGCGGATCCGTGCGCTGGTGCTGAGCAACGCGCGGGGCCGTGCGCTCGGCGTCGACTTCACCACCGAGCACCGCCTGGAGGCCGCGGCGCTGCGGAAGGCCGAACCGTGGTACGAGTCCGCGCACGGCGCCTTCGAAGCCATCTGGGACGGCACGGCGACCGACGAGGACTTCGACGCCGCCATGCCCTTCTTCTACGGGCGGTGGGACACGGCCGCGCAGGCGCACGCGGCGGCCGAGGTGGCGCAGACCAACGACGAGGCCGCGGAGCGCTACGCATCGGCCGGTGCCTTCGAGCCGGCCGCCACCCGTGCCGCCCTCGCCGCGCTGCGGGCTCCGGTGCTCTTCCTCGCCGGCGAGCTGGACGGCGGTCCGCTGCCCCGGATCGCCGCCACCATCGCCGAGTTGCTCCCCACCGCCGAGCTGACCGTCCAGCCGGGCGCCGGGCACTACCCGTGGCTCGACGACCCGGCCTGCTTCGTCCGGACCGTGGAGGCGTTCCTCAGCCGGGTGTGACGGGCGCGTCGTCGCGCTCACGGGGGACCGCCGTGCGCCCGGCGGCGATGCGGTCACGACCTGCCTCCGGCCCGTACAGCGCGGTCCCCGCCGCCCGGGCGAACGTTGTTGATCACTTGCGGCGGCCCGCGTAGCGTCGCCGTTCATGACCGACCTGACCGACCTGACCTATCCCGAGGTGGGCGCCACCGGGCGCGCGCCGCTGCCGCCCGGGTACGACCACCTCCACGAGGAGCTGCCGATCGGCCGGGGCCGCGCGGCGCTCGCCGCGGCGGGCGAGGCCATCACCACCTTCCGGATGCACCGGGCGGCGGGCACCGGCATCCGGTCCGACGCCCCGCGGGCCGCTCCGGGTGTGGCCGTGGAGGTCTCCCTGGGGGTCGGCCCGCTGCGGCTGCGGGCGCCCTGCCGGGTGGTGTGGACGGCGGACGAGGCGGACCGGATCGGCTTCGCGTACGGGACCCGACAGGGGCATCCCGAGTGCGGCGAGGAGGCGTTCCTGGCCGAGCTGCGCGACGACGGCACGGTGTGGTTCACGGTGACCGCGTTCAGCCGCCCCGCACAGGCCCTCACCCGGCTCGCCGGTCCACTCATCCCCGTCTTCCAGCGGGCCTACGTCCGCCGTCTCGGCCGCACCCTTCGCCGGCTCGCCAACGGCTGACGGGAGGTCACCGCTTCCGCTTTTCTCACCGCTTGATGCCGTACGGGGACGGGTAGTTACCGACGCGTAGCAAAGGTGCCGCCGATCGCCATACGTCCACCTCCGGTTCATCTTTTCGTCACCATCACCCCTGCCTGCCGTGAGAAAAACCAGGCATGTGTGAAGACGAACTGATCCCGCCGCAGGCGGACATGACCGAGCGGGAGTGGCTGCGGGCCGGCACGGACGCGGCGGGCGGCGGGGCGGCGCCGATGCCGACGACGGGCCGGGTGCCGCAGTGGGTGAACCGGCGGACGCTGCTGGGCGGCGCGATGGCCGGTGCCGCGCTGGCGGTACTGCCCTCGCCGGCCCAGTCCCCCGCGTCGGCCGCCCCCCGCCTCGGTGCGCCGGGAGCCTTTCCGTTCCCCGAACGCCCCAACGGAAAGGGTGAGTTCGCCATTCTGGTCACCGGTGACGCCGGGACCGGGGACGAGGCGCAGTACGCGGTGGCGGCCGCCGCGCGCGACATCTGCCGCAGCGAGGGGGTCGGCCTGGCGGTCGGGCTCGGCGACAACATCTACGAGAACGGACCGGAGTCCGACCACGACTCCGAGTTCCAGGACAAGTTCGAGAAGCCGAACAACGGCATCGACGTGCCCTGGCTGATGGTGCTGGGCAACCACGACTGCTCGGGGCTGATACCCGGCAGCGGCGGCGACCCGTCGCGCGGGGACCGCGAGGTCTCGTACGCCAGGAGCTCGAAGCGCTGGTACATGCCCGCCCGTTACTACCGCGTACCGCTGCCCGCCGCCGACCCGCTGGTGGAGTTCTTCGCCCTCGACACCATTCCCTGGTCGTCGTACGTCGCCCAGCTCGACCCGTACTACCGCTGGGACGGCCCGTACATGCGCGCCCAGCGCAGCTGGCTGGACGAGGCCCTGCGGACCTCGCGGGCGCGCTGGAAGGTGGTGATCGGCCACCACCCGTACCTCAACAACGGCAAGCACGGCAGCGCCGGTTCGTACGACGGTTTCGAGATCGGGAACTACACCAGCGGCGTCCACCTCAAGGACATGTACGAGAAGGTGGTGTGCGGCCGGGCCGATCTGATCCTGTCCGGGCACGACCACACCCTGCAGATCCTGGAGCCGACCGCGCGCACCGGCGGCACCCGCCAGGTGGTGTGCGGGGCGTCCGCCAAGACGGAGGACGGCAAGGCCCACTTCGCCCACCCGGCGGCCTGGCAGAACTTCTCCGACCACGGCTTCATGCTGCTGAAGGTGGCCGGCGCCCGGCTGACGATCGACGCGTACACCGTCGACGTGGCGACTCGCAAGGCCACCCTGGCCCACCGCACCCGCCACACCCGCCCGGTCGCCGCGCCGGCCGGGGCGCACGCCTGACGGTCGATCCGCCGTGTGCGAGCCCTGCCGGCGCCGACGGGACGGCAGGGCAGTACCCGCCGAACACGCCGTGCCGCCCGCTTGCGGGCTCCTACCAGGTGAAGGTGGCCGAGGCGCCGGGCGGGAGGACGTAACCGGTGTGCCGGTGGCCCCAGTTGATGCCGGCGGGCCGGGGGGTGGCGGTGTCGTTGTAGGCGATCAGGACGGTGGAGCCGTCGGGGTTGCGCCAGGCGACGTTGGGGAGGGCGGACGGGCCGGCGGAGGCGATGCGGCGGGCGCCGGGCTTCACGAACTTGGTGAGGTGGCCCATCGTGTAGTACTCGACGGTGTAGTCGACCCGGCCGCTGTGGTCGTCGCCGTGGTGGACGGTGATCAACCCGGTGCAGTCGGAGCAACCGCCCTGATGCGGACCGTTGTTCTGGTCCACGGCGAGCGACCACTTCGTCCAGCTGCTGCCCCAGTTACGGGTGTAGTCGATGAGGTCGTGCATGTCCTGCTTCTGCTGGTTGGCGATCCACCGGCCGCCGGAGTGCTCGGTGTCGTGGACGGCCAGGCCCGGGTACCGGTCGTGCACCCGGGTCTGCCGGGTGACCGTGCCGCCGTAACCGTGCCAGGCCAGCCCGCCGAAGTTGGGGTGGCGGCGGACGGCCGGATCGTCGACCGTGGGCCGGGCGAAGGCGTCGTAGCGGTCCCAGTTCCAGTCCAGGGCGAGGACCTTGGTGGGCAGTCCGGCCCGGCGCAGTGCCGGCAGCAGGTCGTTCTTCGTGAAGTCGGCGAGGGAGGCGCCGGTCCACCGCATCGACGGGTAACCGGCGCAGCAGGTGGGCTCGTTCTGCACGGACACGTAGTCGACCGGCACGCCGTGGTCGCGGTAGGCGCGGAGGTACTTCACGAAGTAGCGGGCGTAGGTGCCGTAGTACTCCGGCCGCAGCCGGCCCTGGTCGAGCCGGCCGTTGTCCTTCATCCAGGCGGGCGCGCTCCAGGGCGTGGCCATCACCTTCAGCGCCGGGTTGAGCCGGCGGGCCCGGGCGGTCAGCGGCAGGACGTCGGCGAGGTCGTGGGCGACGGAGAAGCGCCGGAGGTCCGGGTCGGTCCGGCCGGCGGGCAGGTCGTCGTAGGTGTAGCCGGAGCGGGCGAGGTCGGAGGCGCCCATCGGGTTGCGGAGGAAGCCGAGGCCGATGCCGTCGTCCGGGTCGAAGAGCTTGCGCAGGACCGTCGCGCGGGCCGCGTCACTGAGCGCGCCGCTGCTGTTCACCAGCCAGGCGGCGGTGTCGGTGAACGAGGCGCCGCCGCCCTCGAACCGCTGGTAGGTCCGGGAGGGGTCGACGGTGAGGGTGCCGCCGCGGCCCGGCCGGAAGGTGAGCGGTGCCTGCCGCCGCAGGCCCTGGACGACCTGCCGGCCGCCGGGATCGGAGGTGGTGGTGAGGTAGACCTGCATCCGGTGCGGCGCCGGGCCCACGCGGTCCGGGGACGTCGGTGCCCCGGCGGCCACCCACAGCACCGCGAAACCGGCCACCCCGGCCGCGGACGTGGCCAGGGCGTGCCGGAGGCGTCGGGCTCGTACGGCGCGCGCTCTCATGGCGGGGCCTTCCTGTGCCGCGGGCAGTCAGGCATACGCCCGACGGCTGCCCGGATCCATGGTTCGGGAGGTGAACGGTCGCGTCAAGCGACCGTACCGGCAGGGAAGTTGGGAGGGGCCGGGGAGGGCCTGCCCGCCAACCCCCCGGCGCGCCCCTCCCCTTCCCCTCCCTCACCCGTTCTCGGTACCCCGCGCACCGCCCGGAGCACCGGACATGCGGGGTGCGCGAGCCCCGCCTGAGGTGTTCGCATGGTGAGCCCACACGGCGCGCGCCCCCGGGCCACGAGGTGGGGCACCCGATGACGGCCCCGCCGGCCGGACCGTCCGACGAGGGCTACGACCCCCGCACCGACCGGGACTGGCGCCGGGTCGAGGAGGAGGCTCCCGGGGTCTCGCGGCACGAACCGATCGTGCTGCGCGAGCGGCTCTCGCTCAACCGGATGGGCACCTTCGACTGGGACCTGGACCGCGGGTTCATGGAACTGGACCCCGGCGCCCTGGACGTCTTCGACCTGCGCCCGGGGGAATACGACGGCGCACCGCTGTCCCTGGCGGGGCGGGTGGCGGCCAAGGAGGGGCTGCGGCTGGACGAGGCGCTCGCGCAGGCGCTCCAGGACGGCCACTCGTCGTACGGCGCGTACTTCCGGGTCCGGTGCCGGGACGGGACGCGGCGCTGGACGCATTCGCAGGGGCGGATCCTGCACGACCCGGAGGGCACGCCGTACCGGGTCATCGGCATCGTCCGGGAGGCGACCGGCGAGCTGGCGGACTCCGCGCTGCTGCGCTCGCTCCAGCAGGAGCGGCAGCGGCAGACCGTGATGGTGCAGCAGACCACCGCCGCGCTGTCCCGGGCGCTGTCCGTACGCGGACCTGCTGCCGGCGGGCGGCGCGGCCTTCCTGCCGCTGGTCGCCCAGAACACCGTGCTCGGGGCACTGGGGCTGTTCCACGCCGGGCCGGCGGTGCGGTCGCCGCAGGCCCGGAACCTGGCGCTGGCGCTGGCCGGTGTGGTGGCGCAGTCGGTGCAGCGGGCGACCCTGTTCGACCAGGAGCGGGAGCTCGCGACCGGGCTGCAGGCGACGATGCTGCCGCGCCGGCTGCCGCCCCTCGCGGGCGGCGCGGTCACCGTCCGCTACCACCCGGCGAGCGTCGGCCGGGACCGGGATCGCGGCGCTGTCCGAGGCGGTCCGCACCGGCCCGCGGACCTGGAGGAGCTGGCCGATCACCTCTCGGCCCAGCTGTGGGCCGACCCCGGCTCGGAGGACGACATGGCCCTCCTGCTGCTGCACCCCGGGCCCGGGGGCCGTGACCACGCCGCGGCTGCGGCTGCACGTCCACCAAGCCGATCCTGCGGGCGCCGCCGAGGTCCGTTCGGCGCTGCGCCGCACGCTGGACCAGTGGCGGGCGGGCGCCGTCCTGCACGACGTCGAGGTGGCGTCCTCGGAGCTGATCGCCAACGCCTGACCCACACCGAGAGCGGCGCCCTGGTCACCGTGGAACTCCTGCCCGGCGTCCCGCGCCGGATCCGGCTGGAGGTCGAGGACCGCTCCAGCCAGTGGCCGCGCCGCCGCAGCCCCGGCGAGACCGCCACCTCGGGCCGGGGCCTGATGCTGGTCGGGGCGCTGGCGGAGCGCTGGGGCGCGGAGCCGCGGGGCAACGGCAAGGCGCTGTGGTGCGAGTTCCTGGTGCCGGCGGCTCCGGGGCGGTGACGCGTTCCCCGGCCGGGGAACGCTCCGCCGGTCCGGTCACTCCTCGGGGCCGTACCAGAGCGTCGTCATGTTGCAGAACTCCTTGATGCCGTGGCCGGACAGTTCCCGCCCGTAGCCGGACCGCTTGGCGCCGCCGAAGGGGAGGCCGGGGTGGGAGGCGGTCATGCCGTTGAAGTAGAGACCGCCGGCCTGGATGTCCCGGGCCAGCCGGGCCTGTTCGTCGGGGTCGCGGGTCCAGGCGTTGGAACTCAGCCCGAACGGCGTGTCGTTGGCGAGCTCGATCGCCTCGTCGAGATCGGCGACCCGGTAGAGCGTGGCGACCGGCCCGAACGCCTCCTCGTGGTGGATGCGCATGGTCGGGGTGATGCCCGCCAGGACCGTGGGCTCGTAGAACCAGCCGGCCCGGTGCTCGGGCGGCCGCCGGCCGCCGCACAGTGCGGTCGCACCCTGGTGGACCGCGTCGTCGACGAGTTCCTCCAGGTCGGAGCGGCCCTGCTCGCTGGAGAGCGGTCCGACGTCGGTGTTCTCGTCCATCGGGTCGCCGACGGTCAGCGCCGCCATCCGCTCGGTGAACCGCTCGGCGAAGGCGTCGTAGACGTCGTTGTGCACGATGAAGCGCTTCGCCGCGATGCAGGACTGCCCGTTGTTCTGCACCCGCGCGGTCACCGCGACCTTGGCCGCCTTGTCGAGATCGGCGGAGGGCAGCACCACGAACGGGTCACTGCCGCCGAGCTCCAGCACGGTCTTCTTGACCTCGTCACCGGCGATGGACGCCACCGAGCGCCCGGCCGGTTCGCTGCCGGTCAGCGTCGCGGCGGCCACCCGCGGGTCCCGCAGGATCTCCTCGACGGCGCCGGAGCCGATCAGCAGGGTCTCGAAACAGCCCTCGGGGTAGCCGGCTCGGCGGAACAGCTCCTCGATGTACAGGGCGGTCTGCGGGACGTTCGAGGCGTGTTTGAGCAGTCCGGTGTTGCCGGCCATCAGCGCCGGGGCGGCGAACCGTACGACCTGCCAGAGCGGGAAGTTCCACGGCATCACCGCCAGGACCGGGCCGAGCGGCCGGTAGCGGACCACGGCACGCATCGCCCCGGAATCACCGACGTCCGCCGGGTCGGGGTGCTCGTCGGCCAGCAGCCCCTCGGCATTGCGGGCGTACCAGCGCATGGTCTTCACGCACTTCGCGGCCTCCGCACGGGCCTGGGCCAGCGGTTTTCCCATCTCGGTGGTCATCGTGCGGGCGATGCCGTCCTGATCGGCCTCCAGCAGGTCGGCGGCCTTGAGCAGCAGTTCCGTGCGACGGGCGAAGCTGGTGGTGCGGTGGAGCTGGAACGCCTGCTCCGCCCTGACCAGGCGGTCCTCGATCTCGCCCGCGTTGAGCGCGTCGAAGGTCTTCAGGGTCTCGCCGGTGGCCGGGTTCACCGTGGCGATGGCCATGGTCAGCACCTCCTAGGAAAGCGGTGAGGGAGCGGGGGACGGGTCCGGGACCGGGTCGGGGCCGGGCGGACGGGGTATCGGCGACGGTTCCGGAGGGATGGGCTCCGGTGGCCCGGGCGGGGTCGGCGGTCCAGGAAGCGGGTCGGGGGTGGGATTCGGCGGCGGGCCTCCCGGGTCCGGCGGCCGCGTGGGCTCCGGATCGCGGTCGAGCGTGCGCTCAGGGCGCGGATGCGGTTGCCGCTGCACGGCGGGCCTCCAATGAGAGGTTTTTTGTTCCACGTATGCGGCATACGCCACATGTGCCCCTGTACCCGAGTCTGGCGTTTCTACGTCCCCACCGCATTCCGCTGCGCTTGGCCGGCCTCCCACGTACCTGTCTTTCCCGCCGCGGGGCACGCTCGCCGTTGCGCTTTGCGGCGCCGCGTACGTAGCTGGCTGTCCCGCCATCGGGGTTACGCATTGCGGCGCCGCGTACGTAGCTGTCTTTCCCGCCGCGGGGCACGCTCGCCGTTGCGCTTTGCGGCGCCCCGCACGTAGCCGTCTCTCCCGCCGCGGGGCTCGCTCGCCGTTGCGCCTGCGGCGGGCTGGGTTTGTGGTGGGT
>NZ_JOIX01000129.1 GCF_000720175.1 Streptomyces sp. NRRL S-337 | reverse complement strand
CACGACTCGATCTGCTCAACCGTCAGCGACTTCTCACACAGTCACACCAACGAGCCCCAGCCCACACGGTCACACCACATGCGGTTGCAGTATTAGGGGCCCGCCTCCACGCCCTCTTCTCCACCAGGCCCGCCCCCGCTCCCGTCCTCGCCCCCGCCCCGCATCGCCTCGATTCCCGCGATCTGTAGGTCGAGTGCGAAGGCGAAGTCGCGGTCCAGCATGGCCACGGCCGACCGGCCCGTACGGACGCGGTCGGCACGGAGGGACAGCTCCATCGTCTCGGCGAACTCCGGGCGGCCCGAGATGGCCGAGACGACCTGCTCGAAGTAGTCGTCCAGGCTGATGCCTGCGGCCCGGCAACGCGCCTCGTGCGTCGCCCGGATCGTCGCGAAGCCGTAGACGAAGTGGAACAGCGACGCCAGCGCGCCGGACGTGCGCTCGGCGTCCAGGCCGCTGCGCCCCATCACCCGCAGCGTGGCGTTGGAGAACGCCGTCGAGTGCGGGCCGATGTTGATGAACTCGCCCAGCAGCCGCGCCGCCCAGGGATGGCGCAGCAGCATGTCGCGGTAGCCGGTGGCGAGGACCCGGAGCTGTTCGCGCCAGTCGGCGCCGGGCTCCGCATCGTCGGGCAGGGGCAGTTCGCCGGCCACCGCGTCGACGGCCAGCTCCAGCAGATCGTCCTTGGTGTCGACGTACCAGTAGACGGACATCGCGGTGACGCCGAGCTCGGCGGCGAGCCGGCGCATCGAGAACCTCGCCAGCCCCTCGTCGTCCAGCAGCCGGACGGTCGCCCCGACGATCTTGTCGAGGTCGAGTCCGGCCGGCTGCTCCGCCTTGCGCTTGAGCGGGGGGCGCTCGGTCAGCCAGACGCTGTGCGGCCGCTTACCGGAACGGCCGTTGGTGGCGGTCATGGCGTCCGTCCTCTTCTTCTTCACGTTTTCACGTGCTGCACGGCATTCAGGTTCGGCGCGTCGGCGTGCACGGTCGGCACGTCGGCACGCTGGCCTTCACGTTCGGCGCTGGCCTTCACGTTCGGCACGTCGGCGGTCCACGATCTTCTGCACCGTCGATGCTATTCCGCGACAGCGGCGGCCGCTTGCGGTGCCGCCGCTGCCGCTGGTGCCGCCGCTGCCGCCGACGTCGCCCCTCACCCCACCTGCGCCCTCTGTGCCCCCTGTGCCTCTCGGGCCTCGGGTGCCTCCGGTGTCCGCTGCTCATGGCCGGCGCGTTCCGCCCGGCGCAGGAGTACGGCGGCGAGCAGTCCGCCGAGGAACACCGCCGCCGCGCCGACCAGCTGACTGGTGCCGATGCCGGAGGCGAACGCGTCCTGGACCGCGGTGCGTCCGGCGGCGGAGTGCGTACGGGCGAGGGCCGCGGAGAGCGAGCCGGCGCCCGCGGCCGCCAGCGGGAGCAGGGCCGTGAAGCGGGAGTTGAGGACCGCGCCGAGGACGGCGACGCCCAGGCCCTGGCCGAATTCCATCAGCGTGCCGTTGACCCCGGCGCCGACTCCGGCCTTGGCCGGCGGGATGGCGGACATGATCGCGTTGGCCATCGTCGGCATGGCGAGCGCGACGCCGACGCCCATCACGATGAGACCGGTGAGCATGCCGCCGTAGCTGTGTCCGCCGAGCACCGATATGGCGGCGAGTCCCGCGGCGAGCAGCGACATCCCGGTGATGATCATGCCGGGGGTGCCGAACTTCGGCATCAGACGGGCACCCAGGCCGGTGAAGTTGATCAGGATGACGGTGACGGCGAGCGGCGCCATCCGCAGGCCGGCGTCCAACGGGCCGTATCCGAGCACCAGTTGGAGGTGCTGGGTGAGCAGGAACATCGAGCCGCCCATGCCGAAGGCGACCAGGATGCCGCCGGAGACCGCGCCGATGAACCGGCGGTTGCGGAAGAAGTGCATGTCCAGCATGGGGTGGGGGGTGTGCAGTTCCCATCCCGCGAAGAGGGCGAGGCCGGCGATCCCGATGGCGGCGGAGATCAGCACCTGACCGGAGAGCCAGCCGGCGTGTGGGCCGGAGATGATCGCGAAGACCACTCCGCCCATACCGATCATGGAGAGCAGGGCGCCGAGGAGGTCCATGGGGGTCCCCCCGCCCGAGCCCGTTCGAGGGTGGGGGAGCTCGCCGCCGCGGCTCTTGGACTCGGGCACGAGCGTGACGACGGCCGCCACCGCCATGACGGCGACGGGGAGGTTGACCAGGAACAGCGAACCCCACCAGAAGTGGTCGAGCAGCGAACCGCCGATCAGCGGGCCGGCGGCGAAGCCGAGGGAGTTGACCGAGCTCCAGATGCCGATCGCCTTGGGGCGCTCCTCGTCGTCGAAGATCTGCATGACGACCGCGAGCGTGGTGGTGACCAGCAGCGCACCGCCGACGCCCATCCCGGCCCGGGCCGCGATCAGCTGGCCGGGCGACTGGGCGAGCGCGGCCCCGAGCGAGGCCAGGCCGAACAGCACCAGGCCGACGGCGAGCATCTTCTTGCGGCCGTACCGGTCGGCGGAATTGCCGGCGGTGAGCAGCAGACCCGACTGGACCAGCGAATAGGCGTTGATCATCCACTGGACGTCGGCGGTGGTCGCGCCCATCTCCTCGGTGAGGGAGGGGATGGCGACGTTCAGGACGGTGTTGTCGAGGACGACCGTGAGCTGGGCGACGCAGATGACGGCCAGGATCAGCCAGCGGGCGGCATGCCGGCCCGGCGGATGGAGCGTGGTGGTTGCGGCGTCGGACGCCACGGGGGACGGCATACGGGCTCCCTGTACGGTGCGAGCGGGTGCCATACACCGTACAGGGAGGGTTATACGCCGTACATTTGGTTTTCGGCCGAGTGGGCGTCCGGCCGAATCCGGGCGTCCGGCCGAATCCGGGCGTCCGTACCGGTCAGGCTCTTTGCGGCCCTGGTCAGACCCTCTTCGTCAGGTCGTAAAAGGTGGCGCTGCCGACCGTGACCTTCTTGAAGGTCTTCTCGACCCAGGAGCTGATCTGGGACGAGTGGCCCTGTCCGCCGCCCGGACCACCGCGGCCACCACGTCCGCCGAATCCGCCTGTCCACTCCCGGGCACCGGGGCCACCAGGACCACCCGGGCCACCGGCGCCGAAGCCGTCCCGGCCGCCCGCGATGAAGTAGTGGATCTTCCCTTCCGCGACGTACTTCTTGAACTGGGCGAGGGTCGGCGACGGGTCGCTGCCGTTGAAGCCACCGATCGGCATCACCGGCTTCTGGGTGGCCAGCTGGTAGCCGGCGGCGTTCTGCGAGCCGATGGCCGCGGCGGCCCAGGTGTAGTCGCCGGCGTTCTTCTCCAGCAGGGCCTTGGCCCGGGCACTCACCTTGCTGCCGTTGAGCAGGCCGCCCATGCCGCTGCCCGTGCCACCACGCGTGCCCCGCAGGCCGCGCATGCCTGGTAGGCGACCGGCGGCGATTCCGGGGCCTCCGGGCGCTCCGGCGGCTCCGGCATGTGCTCCGGCGGCTCCCGGCTGTGCTCCGGCGGCTCCCGCCTGCGCGCCGCCGCCCGGCATCGCGCCGTTGTTGCCGCGCCACATGCGGTGCCCGCCCCCGGGGAAGCCACCGCCCGGGCCGCCCATACCGCCACGCACCGATGGCCCAGCCGTGATGATCGACCCGCCCTTGGGCGTATTGATGGTGTCGAGCGTGTACGCGACCGGCCCGGCCAGCGCCGCAACCACCCCGAGCCCCGCGGCGACGACGCCGAACCGCCGGAGGACAGGGCCCCCGGCTGCCGCCTCCTGCCGGCCCGCCGCCTGACCGTCCGCGGCCTCCAGCTGATCCGCCGCCACCTGCCGGTCCGCCGTTGCCGTCTTCCGTACGCCCAGGAGAAGCCCCACCGCCGCCAGCGCCCCGAGCGCCAGTACCGTCCAGCGCAGCCACGGCAGCCACTCGGGCGAGCGGTTCAGCAGAACGTACGACCAGCCCGCGGTCACCGCGACCGTCAGCGCCAGCACGACCGACGCCAGCCGCCCTCCGCGCCGCCACAGCAGGGTCGCGCCCATACCGACCAGCGCCGCGATGTACGGGGCCAGTGCGATGTTGTAGTACTGGTGGAAGATCCCGGACATGAAGCTGAACGTCGTGAAGGTCATCAGCAGCGCGCCACCCCACACCAGGAACTCGGCCCGCTGACCGGCCTGTTCGGCGGCGAGGCCGGCCGGGGAGGGTGCGAGGCCGGCCGGGGAGGTCGCGGTGCCAGCCGGGGAGCCGGCGGTGCCTGCCGGATCGGCCCCGGCTCGTTCGGGCACGGCGGGCGCGGCGGGCGCGGCAGGCACGGCGCCGGCGTCCGTACGACGGGCCCGCCACAGCAGCCCCACCGCCACCACCAGCAGGATCAGCGCGGCGGGCAGCAGCCAGGAGATCTGCCCGCCCATGTCGGACGAGAAGAGCCGGGTGAGGCCGGTCTCGCCCCAGCCGCCGCCCCCGCCCGGGCCGCGTCCGCCCCCGCCGACGCTGCCGGTCTCGTTGCCGCTGATCCGCCCGAAGCCGTTGTAGCCGAAGGTCAGCTCCAGGAAGCTGTTGGTCTGCGAGCCACCGATGTACGGCCGCGAGGACGCCGGCCAGAGCTCGACGATCGCCACCCACCAGCCGCCGGACAGCACGATCGCCAGCCCGGCGAGCAGCAGTTGCCCGAACCGCTTGCGCAGGCCCACCGGCGCGCAGCAGGCGTAGACCACGGCGAGCGCCGGCAGGATCAGCCACGCCTGCAGCGTCTTGGTGAGGAACCCGGCGCCGAAGCAGAGCCCGGCCAGCACCAGCCACTTCGTCCGGCCGTCCGCAAGCGCACGCAGTACCGCCGCGATCGCGCACACCATCAACAGGCACAGCAGCGCATCGGGGTTGTTGAACCGGAACATCAGCGCCGCCACCGGCGTCACCGCCAGCGCCCCGCCTGCGAGCAGTCCCGCGCCCGCCCCGAACCGCCGCCGTACGGCCGCGTACAGCACACCGACGGTCGCCACGCCCATCAGCGCCTCGGGCACCAGGATCGCCCAGGAGCTGAGGCCGAAGAGGCGTACGGACAGCGCCATCGGCCAGAGCGCGGCCGGTGGTTTGTCGACGGTGATCGAGTTCGCGGCGTCGGACGAGCCGAAGAAGAACGCCTTCCAGCTCTCGCTGCCGGCCTGTGCGGCGGCCGAGTAGAACTGGTTGGCGTAGCCGGAGGCGGACAGGCTCCAGAGGTAGAGCACGGCCGTGACCAGCAACAACGCAACGAGCGCGGGCTGCGCCCAGCGCTCCTGGGACGTGGTGCCAGGGGGGACAGCGGGGACAGGGAGGAGAGGGGGAACAGGGGGGTACGGGTCCGGATTGGGGCCCGGATTGGCGTCCGGATAGGCGTCCGCATGGGGGGCAGGATCGGGGTCAGGATGCGGACGCGGGTTCATCGGGTTCATCGGGTGCTCCTGGTGAAGTCGTGGTTCTGGTCGTGCAGTGGGGCGCCCGTGTGAGCGCCCCCGTGGGCGCCCACACGGGCGTCCCCATATGCGCCCACGTGGGCGTCCTCAGCGGCGTCCCGGCGCTCGCGGTCCGGGAACACCCAGGCGCGGAAGAGCAGGAACCGCAGCACCGTCGCCGCAAGGTTGGCGGCCACCAGCACCGCCAGTTCGGTGCCGTGCGAGGACGGCCCGCTGGCCGCGTCCAGCGCGGCCAGGGACCCGCTGGTCAGCACCAGGCCGATGGCGAAGACCACCAGGCCCTGGGCCTGATGGCGGACCGCCCGGTCCCGCCCTCGTACCCCGAAGGTGAGCCGCCGGTTGGCCGCCGTATTGGCCATCGCGGACAACAACAGTGCGGCGGCGTTGGCCAGTTGGGCGCCCGTACCGAGCCGGAAGAGGGAGTAGAGCCCGAGGTACAGCAGGGTGCTGAGCCCGCCGACGACGCAGAAGCCGACGAGCTGACGGGCCAGCCCGCCCGGAACCCCGGGCAGCTCCCGGTCCCGCGGATCGTCCCCGAACGGCCGGGCCAGCCGGTCCAGCGGCAGCGCCCCGGTCGCCAGCGCCCGTCCCACCCGCCAGACGCCCTTCAGGTCGTCGGTGGCCGTGCGCACGAGGTGCACGGTGCTGTTCGGGTCGTCGACCCAGTCCACCGGCACCTCGTGGATCCGCAGCCCGGCCCGCTCCGCGAGTACCAGCATCTCGGTGTCGAAGAACCACCCGGTGTCCTCGACCATCGGAAGCAGCCGCTTCGCGACATCGCCCCGTATGGCCTTGAACCCGCACTGCGCGTCGGAGAAGCGGGCGGCGAGCGAACCCCGCAGGATGAGGTTGTACGTTCGCGAGATGAACTCCCGCTTCGGTCCGCGAACGACCCGCGCGCTCCGGCTGAGCCGCGAACCGATCGCCAGATCCGAGTGCCCGGAGATCAACGGCGCCACCAACGGCAACAGGGCATTGAGGTCCGTCGACAGATCGACGTCCATATAGGCCAGCACCGGCGCCTCGGAGAGCGACCACACGGTGCGCAGCGCCCGCCCGCGCCCCTTCTGCTCCAGCCGTACGGCCGTGACCTCGTCGATCGCGTCATCGAGCCGTGCGGCGACCTCGGGCGTACGGTCGGTGCTCGCGTTGTCCGCGATGGTGATCCGGAACCCGTACGGGAAGGTCCGCGCGAGGTGCTCGTGCAGCCGCCGGACGCAGCGTTCGAGATCAGCCTCCTCGTTGTAGACGGGGATGACCACATCCAGCACGGTCACGGTCTGGCCGAGGCACAGATGCTCGCGAGGCGGCAGGGAGCCCAGTGGTGTGTCGGGCGGCGGTGTCGTCGTCATGCCCCGACCCTCGCCAACCGCCCTGTCACGGCCGTGTGGTGAGCCTGTGGGCCGGCTGTGAGTGGTGGGGAGATGAGCGGCTGGGCTGGGGTGGCCGGAAGGGCTATGGACCAGCGCCACCACGGAGGCGGAGCAGCGCCACCGCGAAGGCGGCAGCGCCACCACGAAGGCGGCAGCGCCACCACGAAGACGGGGGCAGCGTCACCCCGATGACGGCAGCGCCACCGTGAAGACCGTCCGCCCCGGTGCGCTCTCGACGCCGACCGTACCGCCGTGCGCGGCAACCACAGCCTGCACGATCGCGAGCCCGAGCCCGGTGCTGCCGGCCGCCCGCGAGCGCGAGGCGTCCCCGCGCGTGAACCGCTCGAACACCCGCGGCAGGAGGTCGGCCGGGATGCCGGGCCCGTCGTCCTCCACCTGGAGTCGGACGGCGGGCTGTGGGGCCCGGCCGTGTCGGCCGCGCCCCTGTGGGGCCTGAACCGGTGAGGCCGGACCTGGTGAAGCCTGGCCCGCCGAGGCCTGCCCCTGCGGCACAGGCACTCCGACCGCCGGGACCACCCGGGCCGTCACCGTCGTCCCCTCCGGTGTGTGCGTCCGGGCGTTGGCCAGCAGGTTCACCAGGACCTGGTGCAGCCGTTCGCCGTCCCCGTGGACCCACGCCGGCGCGTCCGGCAGCTCCAGCCGCCACCGGTGGCCGGGCCCGGCCGCCCGTGCATCGCTCACCGCGTCCACCACCAACGGCGAGAGATCAGTGCTCTCGTACGAGAGCGGGCGCCCCGAATCGAGACGTGCGAGCAGCAACAGGTCCTCCACCAGCCCCGTCATCCGCTCCGCCTCGGACTCGATCCGCCCCAGGGCGTGCCGGGTCACCGGCCCGGGCCGCTCGTCCCCGCGCCGGGTCAGCTCGGCGTACCCCCGGATCGACGCCAGCGGCGTCCGCAGCTCATGACTGGCGTCGGCGACGAACCGCCGCACCCGCATCTCGCTCTCCTGACGCACCGACAGCGCCGAGCCGACGTGTCCCAGCATCCGGTTGAGCGCCGCCCCGACCTGCCCCACCTCGGTCCGGGCATCCGCCTCCGCCGCCGGTACGCGGACGTGCAGCGCCACCTCGCCCTGATGCAACGGGAGTTCGGACACCCGGGTGGCGGTGGCGGCGATCCGCCGCAACGGCCGCAGCGCGATCCCCACCATGCTCGCCCCGGCGATCCCCGCCGCGACCAGGCCGGCGACCGTCACACACGTCTCGATCAGCACCAGCTGGCCGACCGTGTCCTGGTCCTCGCCGAGCGGCAGCCCTGCCACCAGTGAGCCGTCCTTCGCGGACTGCACGCGGTAGTCGCCGAGCCCGGGCAGCTCGGCGGTGTGCGGGCGCCCGTCCCGCGGTACGCGGTCCAGCGCCGCGACCTGCTCTCCGGTCAGCCATGCCAGCCGCTCCGAGGGCTCCCGGCTGGTCGAATTGTTCAGCCGCGCCCCCACGTCGAGCGCACCGTCCGGCCCGACCCGCGCCCCCACCGTGCCCACGGGCTGGCCCCCCATCGCGACGAAGTCGAGGGTCTCGCTCCGCATCGGATCATGCGGCCGCGGCATCATCGCCCGCCCGACGCTCTCATTCAGCCGCTGGTCCAACTGCCCCTGGAGGTAAGAGTGCAACGCAATGGTGGTGACGACCCCGATCACCGCCCCCACAACGGCAATCAGGGCCACCGCCGACACCACCAGCCGCGTCCGCAACGTCCACCGCCGCCCCGCCGGCCACCGCCCGACACCGGACGTACGCCCACCCCCGACCGCCCGCGCGGACGCCCGCCCGGAAACGTCCGGCCGCTCGCGTGGCGGAACGGGCGACTGCACGGCTCGGGAGGCAGGCGAGAGCCCAGACGCACCTCCGTCTTCGGGCGCGCCTCCGGTTACGGGCGCAGGCGCGAACCCGGCACCCGAAACGAGCGTCGCCCCGGGCCCCGAAACGGGCGCCGCCGCGGGCTTCGGAAGAGGCGCCGTCGCAGGCCCTGGAAGAGGCGCCGCCGCGGGCCCCGGAAGAGATGCCGCCGCGGCATCCGGATCGGGAGCGGCATCGAGAGCGGCAGCGGGATCGAGAGCGGCATCCGGAGCGGGAAGAGAATCGGGATCGGGAGCAGGATCGCGAGCGGCACCCGGAGCGGGTTCGGGCAGGGGCGAAAGCACAGGATCGGCCACCGCTCCGCTAGTCACCCGGCTTGATCAGATAGCCCGCACCCCGCCGCGTATGGATCATCGGTGCCCGCCCCGCATCGATCTTCCGCCGCAGGTACGAGATGTACAGCTCCACGACATTGGCCTGGCCACCGAAGTCATAGCTCCAGACCCGGTCGAGGATCTGGGTCTTGCTCAGCACCCGCCGCGGATTGCGCATCAGATACCGCAGCAGCTCGAACTCCGTGGCCGTCAGATGGATTTCCTGCCCGTCCCGCCACACCTCATGACTGTCCTCGTCCAGCACCAGATCGCCCACCGTCAGCCGCGAATCGCTCCGGGCAGCCGCCGCCCCGGCCCGGCGCAGCAGGCCCCGCAGCCTGGCCACCACCTCCTCCAGGCTGAACGGCTTGGTGACGTAGTCGTCCCCGCCGGCCGTAAGCCCGGCGATCCGGTCCTCGACCGCATCCTTGGCCGTCAGGAACAGCACCGGCACGTCCGGCAGTTCGCGCCGCAGCCGTCCGAGCAGCGTCAGCCCGTCCATGTCCGGCAGCATGACGTCCAGCAGCACCGCATCCGGCCGCCAGCTACGGGCCGAGCGCAGCGCCCCCGCGCCATCCCCTTCGGAGCGGATGTCCCAGCCTTCGTACCGCAGCGCGAGCGACAGCAGATCGGCGAGCGAGGACTCGTCGTCGACCACCAGCACCCGCACCGGGCTGCCGTCCGGCCGCAGCAACTCCGGCTGCTTCCCGGGTGCTCTTCCGGACACAGAGCCCGCCGGAACCGAACCCACCGGAACCGACCTGACCGGCACCGATGAAACCGGAATGGACGAAACCGGAACTGACGAAGCATGAAGAGCCGCTGAGGACGACGAAGTCACGGTCATGCCGGTGAGCCTGATGCCCGCTCGTGAGAGCTCCCTTGCTCCTTCCTGTGAATCTCCTGAGAATCCCGGACGCCGCCCGCGACCGGGTCCATGGTCGAGTCCACGACGGGGTCCACGACCGGGCCCGTGGTCAAGTACGCGACCAAGTCCGTGATCGGGTCCGTGACCGGCCTGGGCCGCCCCCCGCGCGGTCCAGGCCGATCACCACTGCCCAAGCATGGCACCCCCCACTGACAATCGCCCTGACCAGCACTCTTGCCTCTCGACGGGTACCTCACCCGCCCACCCAGGACCACCAGGCGTACCGTCCCCCCATGGCACACGTCCCTCTGACACACGGCCCTTTGGCACACGATCCTCTGACGCTGGCCCCTCCGACGCACGCCTCCCTGCCGGGCGACTCGCTGAGCCTCGTCGCCCTCTCGGGCAGCCTGCGCGCCCGCTCCTCCAACGGCGCGGTGCTGAACTCCGCCCTCACCCTGTGGAACGGCCCAGCCACCACCGCGGACATCGGCGCACTCCCCCACTTCAACCCCGACCTGGACGGCGAGGACGCCACTCCTCCCGCCGCCGTCGCCGCCCTGCGCACCGCCGTGGCTACCGCCGACGCCCTGCTCATCGTCAGCCCGGAGTACGCGCACGGAGTCCCCGGCGTCCTCAAGAACGCACTCGACTGGCTGGTCAGCAGCGGCGAGGTCGTCCACAAGCCGGTCGCGGTGATCACCGCGTCCCCCTTCCCCACCGGCGGCGATCACGCCAACGCCCAGCTCCGGGAGACCCTGCGCATGATGACCGGCGAGGTCATCACGGCTGCCTGCCGCGAAATCCCCGCGATCGGCCCGAAGATCGACGCCGCGACGGAACGCGTCTCGGACGAAGCCACCCTCACCGACCTGGCCGCGGCCCTGGCCCACCTGGCCACCGCCGCAACGGGAACACCGGCAGCCCGCTAGCGCCCCGCACCACCTGACATACCGTCAGCAGACCGCTCCACCACGGTCTCATCACGGTCTCCCGCACAGCCTCTACTCCGGCCTCCAACACTGCCCCGCCCGGTTTCCACCACGGTCCGCCGTCCGGTCGCCACCGCGCCGCGTTCCCGTAACAGACGCCGCGCAGCCACTCCTCCCCCATCCCCAACCGAACCAGCGCCTCCAGCGCATGGGCGTACCCGTAGGGGATGTTGGGGAAGTCGCTGCCGAACAGCACCCGTTCACCGAGCTCCGCCAGCCGGGCGCGCTCGGCCCGCGGGAACGGCGCCGTCCGTTCCGCGAAGTCCGTGAAGGCCATCGTCGTATCGAGATGCACACCGGGATACCGTTCGGCCAGCTCCAGGAAGTCGGCGTACTCCGGCATCCCCAGGTGCGCGATGATCAGCCGGAGCCGGGGATGCCGGGCCAGCACCCGCGCGATCGGCGCCGGACCGGTGTGCTTGCCCGGTGCGGGCCCCGACCCGCAGTGCACGACCACCGGTACCCCCGCCTCCGCGACGGCCCCCCACACCGCATCGAGCCGGGCATCGGCCGGGTCGTACGCCCCCACCTGCACATGCGCCTTGAAGACGCGTACTCCGCCGGCGAGTTCGTCCCGTACGTACGCCTCCGCGCCGTCCTCGGGGAAGAACGTCGCGGTCCGCAGACAATCGGGCGTACGGGCCGCGAAGTCGGCCGCCCAGCCGTTCAGCCACTGCGCCATTCCCGGCTTGTGCGGATAGATCATCGAGGTGAAAGCGCGTACGCCGAAGCCGCGCAGCACCGCCAGCCGCTGGTCCTCCTCGAAGCGGTACGTGATCGGCCACTCCCGGCCCACCAGCGGCCCGGCCGCGTCGAAATACGCCCAGACCTTCGCCATCACGCGCTCCGGCATGAAGTGCGTATGGACGTCGATCAGCCCCGGCAGGCCCAGCCCCCGCCAGAACGCCTCCACCCGCTCGTCCCCGTCCGCCACCCCGGCCCCTCCTCGTTCCATCCGCCGCACAGAGGGCCGCCACCCGTCGGGCACCGGCCGCCTCCAGCCTCGCAGGCGCGCCCGACCCCGCAGAACCCTGCGCCGCAGCCGAGCCCTCCCTCCCAGCAGAACCCCACACCTCAGAGGAACCCCACAGGAGCCCCACACCTCAGAAGGACTCCTAAGAAGCACTCCTCAGAAGAACTCCGCACCTCAGAGGCAATTCCGCACCGCAGAAGAACTCAAAAGAATCCAGGAGAACCCCGAAGAACCCGCCCTCGCAGAAGCGCAGCGCCCGTCGCGCGGTCAGAACAGACCGCCCGGTCAGAACAGACCCGCGCGGTCAGAACAGACCTTCCTGTTCCCCTCCCCGCTCCGGCGCACCCGGCCCCGCCGTACGGGCCGGCAGCACCGGCGCGGTCGTCACCCGCCCCGTAGCCGCCCCCAGCACCCACCCCGACAGCAACCGCGCATCCATCACCGCAACCGGCCACGGCCCACCGGCCCCCGCACCCTGACCCGCGCCCTGTCCCGCACCAGAGCGCCGCCCCTCAGCCCCACCCACCGGGCCCACTGACACCACCGAGCCCACCGAGCCCACTGAACGCACTGGTCCCACTGAGCCCACTGACCCGACTGACTCCGCTGCCCCCTCATCTCCTCCCGCCAGCCGGAGATACACATCCGACCCGACCCCCGCCAGCACCTCCCCCACGATCTCCGCCCCCGCCGTCAGCCCGCCCAACACCGCCGCACCGGCCGGTACCCGGTCGAGCCCGAACAGCTCCGTATGGTCCGTACACGCGAACTCCACCGGCTCAAGCGTCTCCGGCCATCCACCCAACCCTCGTGCCTTGGCGTGCAGTTGAGCCAACTCGGCGCACCGCTCCGGTACCGCCGGCAGCGCCCCCCGCGCCGCCCGCTTCGCCGCCTTCGTGAAGCGGTCCGGGATCGCCAGGGCACTCCCCAGCAGCGCCTCCGCCCGTCGCGCCGCCATCAGCGGACCGCGGCCCAGCCATGCGTACGCCACCGCCCCCTGCTCCACCAACCGCGCCGGCCCCCGCTCGGCGGCCGTGATCCCCACCTTGAGCAGACCGGGCCCGAAGTACGCGAGGTAGACGGCGTACGGACGCGGGTCGTCGGCCATGGTGTCCGCGGCCACCGACCGTGACCGGTCCAGCTGGGCACACCGCGGGCACTGGTCCTTGGCGCTCTCCCCGTCCAGCACCGCCGCATACGGGCACACCAGCCAGCGGCCGGCCCGCCGTACGCCCAGACAGCGGCGCTCACCCTGCGCCGCGAAGGCCAGCCTCTTCCCCGCGGGGAGCGGACTCTCCCGCTCCTCGTCCCGCTCGGCGCAATACCAACCCAGCCGCTGCTGGAACCGCGCCGACGCCCCCTCCGCCCCAGACCCCGCCGGAGGCGCCGAACCGGCCCTCGTCAGCCCATCAAGCCCCCTCAGCCCGCCAGGCTCCCCCAGCCCGCCATCCCCCTTCAGCGCACCAGAAGCCGTCAGCGCACCAGTCACCGGCCCGAGCCCGGACCCCGCCCCCGCTCCCGGCCCGGGCCCCGCTCCTGGCCCTGGCCCTACTCCCGGCCGTACCCCCGAACCACCGCCCGACCAGCGCGGCCCCGTACATCGCCACCACACCTCGCCAGCGTACGACCCCCCACTGACAACGCCCGGTCCCGCAGAGCACCCGCCTTCCGCAGAGCGCCGCCTGCCCCACAAGCACCCGGCTCACGCACCCCGGGCGACCCGGCCCCCGCGAGCCACACAGCCTCTGGCACGCTCCCACGCCCCCACTCCCCGCCCCCACTCGCCACCTGTCTCTTATACACATCTGACGCTGCCGACGAAGAGGATAGTGTAGATCTTGG
>NZ_JOIX01000128.1 GCF_000720175.1 Streptomyces sp. NRRL S-337 | reverse complement strand
ACTGGTCACACTTCCGCAGACGCAGCCAAGCCCGAGCCCGCCACTGCCACTACCAACGCCGAGGCCACAACCCCCACATGCGGTTGCAGTATTAGGGGGTGGCCGAACAGATCCCCTAAGGGATGCGAGGGCCCCCTGCGGGGCCACAACGCCGAGGTGCCGGGCGGGAATTCCGTGTCCCGCCCGGCACCTCACACGCTGGCGCGTTCCTGCTCGCGTACGGGCTGCCGCCCGCTCACGCGCGGTCTGCCGCCGACCGCCTACCGCCCGTTGAACGCGTCCTTCAGGCGCGAGAACAGCCCCTGCTGACCCGGCTGGAACTGGCCCGTGGGGCGTTCCTCGCCGCGCAGCTTGGCGAGCCGCCGCAGCAGCTCCTCCTGCTCCGGGTCGAGCTTGGACGGCGTCTGGACCTCGACGTGGACGATCAGGTCGCCCCGGCCGTTGCCGCGCAGATGGGTCACACCACGCTGGTGCAGCGGGATCGACTGGCCGGACTGCGTACCGGGCCGGACGTCGATCTCCTCCACCCCGTCCAGCGTCTCCAGCGGGCACTTCGTGCCCAGCGCCGCCGCTGTCATCGGGATGGTGACCGTGCAGTGCAGATCGTCACCGCGCCGCTGGAAGACCGGGTGCGGCAGCTCGTGGATCTCGACGTAGAGGTCGCCGGCCGGGCCGCCGCCGGGGCCGACCTCGCCCTCGCCGGCGAGCTGGATCCGGGTGCCGTTGTCGACACCGGCCGGGATCTTGACGGTCAGCGTACGGCGGGAGCGGATCCGGCCGTCGCCCGCGCACTCCGGGCACGGCGTCGGCACGACTGTGCCGAAGCCCTGGCACTGCGGGCACGGGCGGGACGTCATGACCTGGCCCAGGAAGGACCGGGTGACCTGCGAGACCTCACCGCGGCCGCGGCACATGTCACAGGTCTGCGCCGAGGTGCCGGGGGCGGCGCCCTCGCCGCTGCAGGTCGTGCAGACCACGGCGGTGTCGACCTGGATGTCCTTGGTCGTGCCGAAGGCCGCCTCGTTCAGCTCGATGTCGAGCCGGATCATGGCGTCCTGGCCGCGGCGGGTGCGCGAGCGCGGACCGCGCTGCGAAGCCGTGCCGAAGAACGCGTCCATGATGTCGGAGAAGTTGCCGAAGCCGGCCCCGAAGCCGCCCGCGCCACCGCCGCCGGCCTGCGAGAGCGGGTCGCCGCCCAGGTCGTAGACCTGCTTCTTCTGCGGATCCGACAGGACCTCGTAAGCGGCGTTGATCTCCTTGAACCGCTCCTGGGTCTTCGGGTCCGGGTTCACGTCCGGGTGCAGCTCGCGTGCCAGCCGACGGAAGGCCTTCTTGATCTGGTCCTGCGAGGCGTCACGGCTGATGCCGAGGACCGAGTAGTAATCCGTGGCCACTTACGACTCCGCGAGGATTTGTCCGACGTAACGTGCCACTGCGCGTACCGCTCCCATCGTTCCGGGGTAGTCCATGCGGGTCGGTCCGACCACGCCGAGTTTGGCGACTGCCTCGTCGCCCGAACCGTAGCCGACCGTGACGACCGATGTGGACGTCAGGCCTTCATGGGCATTCTCATGCCCGATACGTACGGTCATGCCCGAGTCCTTGGCTTCGCCGAGGAGCTTGAGCAGCACCACGTGCTCCTCAAGCGCCTCCAGCACCGGACGGATGGTCAGGGGGAAGTCGTGCCCGAAGCGCGTGAGATTGGCGGTGCCGCCGATCATCAGCCGCTCTTCGGTCTCTTCCACCAGAGTTTCCAGCAACACCGACAGCACTGTCGAGACCGTGCCGCGGTCGTCCTGCTCGAAGGACTCCGGGAGATCCTGCACCAACTGGGGCACATCCGTGAAACGGCGACCCACGACCCGGCTGTTCAGCCGCGCCCGCAGGTCCGCCAGCGAGGTCTCGGAGAACGGCGTCTGGCAGTCGATGAGCCGCTGCTCGACCCGTCCGGTGTCGGTGATCAGGACCAGCATCAGCCGGGCCGGGGCCAGCGCCAGCAGTTCGACGTGCCGGACCGTGGACCGCGTCAGGGACGGGTACTGCACGACCGCGACCTGCCGGGTCAGCTGCGCCAGCAGCCGGACCGTGCGCCCCACGACGTCGTCGAGGTCGACCGCGCCGTCGAGGAAGTTCTGGATCGCCCGCCGCTCGGGGCTGGACAGCGGCTTCACGCCGGCCAGCTTGTCGACGAAGAGGCGGTAGCCCTTGTCCGTCGGGATCCGCCCGGCGCTGGTGTGCGGCTGGGCGATGAAGCCCTCTTCCTCCAGGGCCGCCATGTCGTTGCGGACGGTCGCCGGGGAGACCCCGAGCTGATGGCGCTCCGTGAGTGCCTTGGAGCCGACCGGCTCCTCCGTCCCGACGTAGTCCTGGACGATGGCGCGCAGCACTTCGAGCCTGCGTTCACTGAGCATCCCGCGCACCTCCAGCCGGCCGTCGCCGTCTCGTCTCTCTCCTGGCACTCACCCGGGCCGAGTGCCAGACCCTGAGCCAGTGTACGGCCGGGTAGCACGACCACGGCAAGGGCGGCCGCGCGGAGCACACACCCGATGACCGTCTTCGGCCGATCTGCCGGGCAACGCTATCGCGATGGAGCTAGCGTCTCGGTATGCGCACAGCTTGGGAAGAGGCCGGGTGGGAACGGCTCGGTGACGGTGTCGCCAGGCGCCGTATGCCGGGCTGGGACGAGACCGTGGGGGTGATCGCCGGGTCGGCCGGCGTCATGATCGTCGACACCGGCGCGACCCTGCGCGACGGTGCGGACCTGCGCCGGTCGATCCGCGGGGTGCTGGGCCGGGAAGTGACGCATGTCGCGCTCACCCATCCGCACTTCGATCATGTGCTGGGCACCGCCGCCTTCGCGGGGGTGGCGGTGTTCGGCGCGGCCGGTCTCGCCGAGTTGTTCCGCCGTGACAAGGACGCGCTGCGGCACGACGCCGTCCGGCACGGTGTCGACCGGGACGCGGCCGCGGAGGCCGCCGACCTGCTGGTCGTGCCGCACCACCACGTCCACGGCCAGCTGACCGTCGAGCTCGGCGACCGGCAGGTGCTGCTCGCCAACGTCGGGCCCGGCCACACCGCCCACGACCTGGCCGTCCTGGTGCCGGGCCGGCACGGCGAGGCGGAGATCGTCTTCTGCGGCGACCTGGTCGAGGAGTCCGGCGAGCCGAGCGCCGGCCCCGACGCGCTGCCCCGGCAGTGGCCCGCCGCGCTGGACCGGCTGCTGGCGCTCGGCGGCGACGACGCGCGGTACGTGCCCGGCCACGGCGCCGTGGTGGACGCCGCCTTCGTCCGCGCCCAGCGGGACGCCCTGGCCGCCCGCTACGGCGTTCCGCCGTCGTCCTGACCGGCCGGGGACGACGCTGCCGGGGCGCCGACCGGTAGAAAGAGCCCATGCAGAGCAAGCGCTACCGCCCCGATCTCACCCCGCCCTGGAAGAAGCAGCAGCCCGCGCCGGAGGTCCCGGCCGAGCCCGATCTCGTCGTCGAGGAGGTCGCCACGGGCTTCTGCGGTGCGGTGATCCGCTGTGAGAAGACCGCCGAGGGTCCGACGGTCACCCTGGAGGACCGCTTCGGCAAGCACCGGGTCTTCCCGATGGTCCCGCGCGGCTTCCTCCTGGAGGGCAAGGTCGTCACGCTCGTCCGTCCGCAGAACCGGCCCGCCGCGAGCGGCCCGGCCCGTACGGCATCGGGTTCACTCGCCGTCCCCGGCGCCCGCGCCCGGGTCGCGCGCGCCGGGCGCATTTACGTGGAAGGCCGGCACGACGCCGAACTCGTCGAGCGGGTCTGGGGCGACGATCTGCGCATCGAGGGCGTCGTCGTGGAGTACCTGGAGGGCATCGACGACCTCCCGGCGATCGTCCGCGGCTTCGCACCCGGGCCGGACGCCCGGCTGGGGGTGCTGGTGGACCACCTCGTACCGGGTTCGAAGGAGTCCCGGATCGCGGCCGGGGTGACGGGCGAGCACGTGCTCGTGGTCGGCCATCCGTACATCGACGTGTGGGAGGCGGTGAAGCCGGCGTCCGTGGGGATCGCGGGGTGGCCGTCCGTCCCGCACGGCCAGGACTGGAAGAAGGGCGTGTGCCGGGCGCTGGGCTGGCCGGAGAACACCGGCGCGGCGTGGCAGCGGATCCTGTCGTGCGTGCGGTCGTACAAGGACCTGGAGCCGCAACTCCTGGGGCGGGTGGAGGAGTTGATCGATTTTGTTACGGTCGGCGGTGCGGCCTGACGCCCTTGAGTGTCCCGAACTCGTTGGTGTCCAGCTCCAGGCCGAGCAGAGGCAGCGGAAGGGGCTCACCGAACTTCGTGATCTGCTGGGTCCGGTAGTCCGCCTCATCCCCCACGCCGACAGGCTGAGTGAGCAGGACGCAGTGGGCCACGATGGGATCGATGATCAGGTAAGCCGGGACCTTGCCCGCGGCGTAGATGGAGCGCTTGATTCCATAGTCGCGGTCGACGCTGGTCCTGGAGACGACCTCGACAAGCATGGTGACCACTCCGGACGGCATGAGCCGCCCGGACTCCGGGGCGCTATCGCGCTCCAGGACCACAAGATCGGGCTGAGGCTCACTGATCTCGCTCAGAACGTCGATGTCTTGTGTCTGGAGCCTGTGCCACTTCTGGCGCGGAATCTGGTCGAAGATGTCCTCGACGATCAGGTTGTGGACCAGATCCGGCCCCGCCATCATCACGATTTCCCCCCGGAGGAGCTCGACCTTGATGCCCTCGGGAACCTCAAGGTTCTCGAAGAACTCCGTCATCCGGCGTTCATCCACAGCGGTCATCTCCGTGGCCTCCGTATCCGTCGCCCGCAGGCCCTTCACATCGGTTCACTCGTTCGAGATTCAGTCCACCAGATCCCGCACCACCGCGTCAGCCAGCAGCCGCCCCCGGAGTGTCAGGACGGCCCGCCCGTCCTCGTACGGGCCGGACTCCAGCAGCCCGTCGGCCAGTGCCCGCTCGGCCGCCCGGGTGCCCGCCGGGGCGAGGAGGTCCAGGGGGCAGCCGTCCGCGAGGCGGAGTTCCAGCAGGATGCGTTCCACCCGGCGGTCCTCGGCGGCGAGGATCTCGCGGCCCGCGCCCGGGGAGCGGCCCTCGCCCAGGGCCTGGGCGTACGCGCCGGGGTGCTTCACGTTCCACCAGCGGACGCCGCCGACGTGGCTGTGCGCCCCGGGGCCGGCGCCCCACCAGTCGGCGCCGGTCCAGTACAGCTCGTTGTGGCGGCAGCGGGCGGCTTCGGTGGTGGCCCAGTTGGAGACCTCGTACCAGGAGAAGCCGGCCGCGGTGAGCCGCTCCTCGGCGATGAGGTAGCGGTCGGCGTGCACGTCGTCGTCGGTCATCGGGACCTCGCCGCGGCGGATCCGGCGGGCCAGCTGGGTGCCCTCCTCGACGATCAGGGCGTAGGCGGAGATGTGGTCGGGGCCGGCGCCGAGCGCGGCGTCCAGGGAGGCCCGCCAGTCGTCGTCGGACTCGCCGGGGGTGCCGTAGATCAGGTCGAGGTTGACGTGCTCGAAACCGGCGGCGCGGGCCTCGCCGACGCAGGCCTCGGGGCGGCCGGGGGTGTGCGTACGGTCGAGGATCTTCAGGACGTGCTGCCGGGCGCTCTGCATGCCGAAGGAGACGCGGTTGTAGCCGGCCGCGCGCAGCTCGGAGAGGTAGCGCGGGTCGACGGAGTCGGGGTTGGCCTCGGTGGTGATCTCTGCGCCGGGTGCCAGGCCGAATTCCTCCCGGACGGCGGCGAGCATCCGGCCCAGGTCGGCGGCCGGGAGGAGGGTCGGGGTGCCGCCGCCGACGAAGACCGTCTCGACCGGGCGGGGGTCGTCGCCCAGCACCTTGCGGGCCAGCCGGATCTCCTCCACGACGGTGTCGGCGTAGTTGTCACGGGAGGCCAGTGCCCCGCCGGAGCCGCGCAGCTCGCTCGCGGTGTAGGTGTTGAAGTCGCAGTAGCCGCAGCGGGTGGCGCAGTACGGCACGTGCAGATAGAAGCCGAGGGGCCGGCCGGCCGCCGCCGCCAGCGCATGACCGGGCAGCGCCCCGTCGTCGGGCATCGGCTCACCATCAGGCAGTGCGGAAGGCATGGGAACCATTGTCCGTCATCGCACCGACAACCCGGTTCGCGCGGACGGCGGGAAGCCCGTGCGGCCCGGTGGTGCCTCAAGCCGGGCCGCCCGCCGCCTGGAGGACGAGCAGGGCCAGGTCGTCGTCGGGCGGGTTCGGGGCGAAGGCGTGCACGGTGGTGCGGATGTGCTCGGCGAGGGCGGTGGCGCCCAGTCCGGCACCGGCGGCGAGGGCGGTGGCCAGGCCGTCCTCGTCGTCGAACAGCCGGCGGCCCGAGCGCCGCTCGGTGACCCCGTCGGTGACGCACAGCAGCGTCTCCCCCGGACGCAGGTCGAACGATTCGCTCACGTACGCCGCGTCCTCGACCACCCCCAGCAGCATCTGCGGTGCCGCGACCGTGCGGACCGCGCCGTCCGTGCCCAGCACCAGCGGCAGCGGGTGACCGGCGCTGGCGAGGGTGCACCGGGCGCCGCCGGCCCCGCCCGGGTACGGGACGATCTCGCCGTAGAGCAGGGAGAGGAAGCGGGCCTGTTCGCCCTCCTCGCGGATCTCCACGGGGGCCTCGGCCCCGGCGCCGGCCGCCGCGACCGCCGCGGCGACCGCCGCGACCGAGTCCGCGGCCTCCCGGGCCATGGTCTTGTTGAGCCGGTCGAGGACCTCGGCGACGCCGAAGCCGTCCCGGGCCAGCAGCCGCAGCACCGGCCGGGCCAGGCCGGTCACCGCGGCCGCCTCCGGGCCGCTGCCGCAGACGTCGCCGAGCGCGAAGCACCAGCGGCCGTCGCCGGCGTCGAAGAGGTCCCAGAAGTCGCCGCCCGCCCAGGCGCCCTCGCGCGGCTCGTAGACCACCGCGGACGCCACGCCGGGCACCTGCGCCCGGCCCCGGGGCAGCAGCCGGCGCTGCAGGACCTGGCTGATGCGCTCCTGGCGGCTGTACGCGCGGGCGGTGGCCACCGCGCGGGCGACCCGGCGGCCCAGGTCCTCGATCAGCCCGACGACCTCGTCGGGGAAGCGCGGCAGACCGCCGCGGCCGAGCAGCAGCGTGCCGAGCCGGCGGCCGCCGGCGACCAGGGGGCAGGCGAGCGCGGCACCGCCCGGCTCGTCGCCGTCGGGGCGGTCACCGCCCGGGAGTGCGGAGGCCGGCAGGACGTGCCCCGGCACGTTCGGCGGAGCCTGACCCGGCAGCTCCGGCAGGCCGTGCCCGCCCAGCGGATCGCCGCCCGGGTGCCCGGCGTCGAGGTGGTCGTGGTCCAGGTGGTCGCCATCCGGGTGGTCGTGGTCCTGGTCCTCGCCGTCCGGGTCGTGCGGCCAGGGCCAGGGGACGGCGGCGGGTGCGGCGCCCGGCGGGACGTCGCCCCAGAAGTCCGGCGCCTGCTTCTCCAGAGCGGCGCGCAGGGTGTCGATGCGGCTCTCGGAGCTGTGCCAGACGCGGGCCAGCCGCTGTTCGTCGCCGCCGGTCGCGATGCCCCGGCCGGGGGCGCCGCCGTCGCCGTCGTGGAGCCACACCGCGCACCAGTCGGCGAGCCGCGGCACGATCAGCTGGGCGGCGAGCGCGGCGACCTGATCGGCGTCGAGCTGGCCGGAGAGCAGGTCGGAGGCCTCGGCGAGGAAGGACAGCGCGCCGTTGTCGACCCGGTCGGCGTCGAGTTCCGGGCGGTCGGCGCGGCGGGGCGCCGGGGCGAGGAGTTCGGCGGCCCGCAGCCCGCACTGGAGCACCTCGTCGGCGTACGCGGCCGCGGCGTCGTCGTAAGCGGCCGGGTCGGCGGCGTCGTACGGGCCCGCGGGATCGTCGGAGGCGTGCGCGTCCGGAGGGCCGTACGGCGCCCCCTCATGGACCGCCCCCTCAAGCCGCGCCTCCTCATGGCGGGCCCCCTCGTACCGCGCCCCTTCGTACGGCGCCTGGTCGTACGAGGTCTCCGGCAGCGGGCGGGCGGTGGCCTCCGGGGCCGGCAGCGGGAGCCGGAACCACACGGTCTTCAGGTCGCGGCGGTAGGTGATGCCCCAGGATTCGGCGACCGCGCTGATCAGCTGGAGGCCGTGGCCGCCGCTCTCGTTCCGGGCGGTCTCGTCACGGGCGCGGATCGGCTGGGTGGGGTGGCGGTCGGAGACCTCGACGACGACGGCGGGCGCGGGGGCGTCGTCCGGGTCCGGCCCGGCGCCCGGTTCCGGTTCCGCGGCGGGGTCCAGCCGGCAGCACAGCTCGATGGTGGTGCCCGCGTGCACCACCGCGTTCGTCACCAACTCGCTCACCAGCAGAACCGCTTCGTCAGTGAGCCGGTCGGTGAACCGCTCGGTGCCGGGCAGCCGCCGGTCCGCCCACTCGGCGAAGGCGGACCGGACGAACCGCCGAGCGGCGGCCGCGGCCTGCGGGTCCCCGGGCAGACCGGCCCGCCGGGTGCGGGCGGCGGGGAGCCCGGGGCCGGCCGTCGTCGCGCGCGTCGCCGTGACGTCCCGTGGAGACGAAGTTGTCGTCCTCATTGAGCAACTCCCGAACAGCTCCGCTGCAGCGCCGGATGCGCCACCGACAGAGTGACAGAAAGAGCGCAGCCATAAGCAGTGAGTCACGGAAGTCGGCGGTCGGAGCGGCCAATTCGGCTGACGCGCCGGAGGAGTTGGCCGAACGGGCGACGGGGCGCCCGCGGCGCGCGGCAGTGGCGGTGCGGGGCAGGCCCGGCGGCCCGCCCCGCACGCTCACCGGAGGACGGTGCGGCGGGCGGTTAGGACTCCCGGGTCCCCGCGTACATCTCGTCCAGCAGGTCCTTGAACGCCCGCTCCACCACCGGCCGCTTGATCTTGAGGCTCGGGGTCACCTCACCGTGCTCGATGTCCAGGTCGCGCGGCAGCAGCCGGAACTTGCGGATCTGCTGCCAGCGCTGCAGCCCCTCGTTGACCCGCTCGACATAGCCGTCGATCAGCTCGCGGGCCTGGTCGGTCGCGACGACCTCGGCGTACGTCTTGCCGGCCAGACCGTGTTCCGCGGCCCAGCCCATGATCGTCGGCTCGTCGAGGGCGATCAGTGCGGTGCAGAAGTTCCGGTTGGCACCGTGCACCAGGACGTTGGAGACGAACGGGCAGACCGCCTTGAACTGGCCCTCCACCTCGGCCGGTGCGATGTACTTGCCGCCCGAGGTCTTGATCAGGTCCTTCTTGCGGTCGGTGATCCGCAGATAGCCGTCCGGGGAGAGCTCGCCGATGTCGCCGGTGTGGAACCAGCCGTCCTCCTCCAGGACCTCGGCGGTCTTCTCCGGCAGGCCGTGGTAGCCCTGCATGATGCCGGGGCCGCGCAGCAGGATCTCGCCGTCCTCGGCGATCCGGACCTCGGTGCCGGGCAGCGGCTTGCCGACCGTGCCGGTGCGGTACGCCTCGCCGGGGTTGACGAAGCTGGCCGCGCTGGACTCCGTCAGGCCGTAGCCCTCCAGGATGTGGATGCCGGCGCCGGAGAAGAAGTAGCCGATCTCCGGGGAGAGCGCGGCGGAGCCGGAGACCGCGGCCCGCAGCCGGCCGCCGAACGCGTCGCGCAGCTTGGCGTAGACGAGGGCGTCGGCGATCTTGTGCTTGGCGCCCAGCGCGAACGGCACGGAGGCGTTGCCGGTGCGCCGGAAGTTGTCCTGCGAGGTCTTGGCGTACTCGCGGGCCACCCCGACCGCCCACTGGAAGATCTTGTACTTGGCGCCGCCGCCTTCGCGCGCCTTGGCCGCGACACCGTTGTAGACCTTCTCGAAGATCCGCGGCACGGCGGCCATGTAGGTGGGCCGGACGACCGGCAGATTCTCGATGATCTTGTCGACCCGGCCGTCCACCGCGATCACATGCCCGACCGAGATCTGCCCGGCGGTCAGCACCTTCCCGAAGACGTGCGCCAGCGGCAGCCAGAGGTACTGCACGTCCTCCTCGGCGACCATTCCGGTGGCCTGGATCGCGAGGGCCATGTACGCCCAGCAGTCGTGCGGCAGCCGTACGCCCTTGGGCCGGCCGGTGGTGCCGGAGGTGTAGATCAGCGTCGCCAGCTGGTCGGCGCGCAGCCCGGCGACCCGCTCCTTGACGCACTCCGGGTGCTTCTCCAGATAGGTGTGACCGCGCTTCTCCAGGTCGGCGAGGCTGAGCACCCACCCCTCGGGGTCATCGGGGGACGCCTCGGCGGCGGCCGCGTCGATGACGACGACATGCGCCAGGTCGGGCAGGTCGGCGCGGCGCTCCCGGGCCTTGGCGAGCTGGCCGGCGTCCTCGGCGATCAGCACCCGGCTGCCGGAGTCGGCGAGGATGTACGCGGTCTCCTCGGCGTTGGTGCTGGGGTAGACCGTGGTGGTGGCGGCGCCGGAGCACAGCACACCGAGGTCGGCGAGGATCCACTCCACGCGGGTGCTGGCGGCCAGCGCGACCCGCTCCTCGGGCCGTACGCCCAGCGCGATCAGCCCGGCGGCCACGGCGTAGACGCGGTCGGCGGCCTCGGCCCAGCTGATCGCCTTCCATTCGTCCGGGCCCTGGCCCGAGGCAGGGGGGACGGGATGGCGATAGGCCTCGATGTCGGGAGTGGCCGCGACCCGCTCCAGGAAGAGGTGAGCCACCGAAGGCGGCCGGTTTTCGATCAGCGTGTGGGTGTCCGTCACGGCGTCCTCCGGGGCCCGCTTCATTGCTGGTGACTCGCGAGTAACCTTTGAGCAGAGATCAGACTAGAGCGCGTTGCGCCGACGCGTAAGGGGCTACGACCGACTGGTTCGCGATGTGACCAGTGCGATAGGTGTACGTAGCACGCGCATCGACCGATAGCGAGCCGCGCCGATCAGCCCCACCAGACCACACCCGGCACCCCCGGCCGGCACCCTCGCGGAACGCCACGCTCCGCATTCATCCCGAAGAGGGCCCCCGACTGGTGAAGGGGCCCGCGGCCGGGAAGACGGCGAGGGGCGCCGGGTCCCGTACCGGCCCCGGCGCCCCTCGCCGCTTCGTCTTCTTGCTCTTCCGCCGGCCATGGCTCGCCGGCCACGGCTACTGCCCGGCGGTCACTTCTTCGCCTTGGAGTCGCCGTCGGAGTCCGAGGACAGCACCGCGATGAAGGCCTCCTGCGGGACCTCCACGCTGCCGACCATCTTCATCCGCTTCTTGCCTTCCTTCTGCTTCTCCAGCAGCTTCCGCTTACGGGAGATGTCACCGCCGTAGCACTTGGCGAGGACGTCCTTGCGGATGGCGCGGACCGTCTCACGGGCGATGACCCGGCTGCCGATGGCCGCCTGGATCGGCACCTCGAAGTTCTGCCGCGGGATCAGCTCCCGCAGCTTGGCGACCAGCCGCACACCGTAGGCGTAGGCCTTGTCCTTGTGGGTGATCGCGGAGAACGCGTCGACCTTGTCACCGTGCAGCAGGATGTCGACCTTGACCAGGTCGGAGGTCTGCTCACCGGTCGGCTCGTAGTCCAGCGAGGCGTAACCGCGCGTCTTGGACTTGAGCTGGTCGAAGAAGTCGAAGACGACCTCGGCGAGCGGCAGCGTGTAGCGGATCTCGACGCGGTCCTCGGAGAGGTAGTCCATGCCCAGCAGCGCACCGCGGCGGGTCTGGCACAGCTCCATGATCGCGCCGATGAACTCGCTCGGCGCGAGGATCGTGGCCCGGACGACCGGCTCGTGCACCGTGTCGATCTTGCCGGTCGGGAACTCGCTCGGGTTGGTGACGATCTGCTCGGTGCCGTCCTCCATGTCCACGCGGTAGACCACGTTGGGCGCGGTGGCGATCAGGTCCAGCCCGAACTCGCGCTCCAGCCGCTCCCGGATCACCTCCAGGTGCAGCAGGCCGAGGAAGCCGACGCGGAAACCGAAGCCGAGCGCCGCGGAGGTCTCCGGCTCGTAGACCAGCGCCGCGTCGTTGAGCTGGAGCTTGTCGAGGGCCTCGCGCAGCTCGGGGTAGTCCGAACCGTCGAGCGGGTACAGCCCCGAGAACACCATCGGCTTGGGGTCCTTGTAACCGCCGAGCGGCTCCTGGGCCCCCTTGCTGAGCTGGGTGATCGTGTCACCCACCTTGGACTGCCGGACGTCCTTCACACCGGTGATGAGGTAGCCCACCTCACCGACCGAGAGGCCGTCGGCCGGCGTCATCTCCGGCGAGTTCGTCCCGATCTCCAGCAGCTCGTGCGCGGCGCCGGTGGACATCATCTTGATGCGCTCGCGCTTGCTGAGCGTGCCGTCGACGACCTTCACGTACGTCACCACGCCCCGGTAGGCGTCATAGACGGAGTCGAAGATCATCGCGCGGGCGGGGGCGTCCTTGACGCCGACCGGGGCCGGCACCTCGCGGACGACCTTGTTCAGCAGCTCCGGCACGCCGACGCCGGTCTTGGCGGAGACCTTCAGCACGTCCTCGGGCTCGCAGCCGACCAGATTGGCCAGCTCGGCGGCGAACTTCTCGGGCTGCGCGGCCGGCAGGTCGATCTTGTTGAGGACCGGGATGATCGTGAGGTCGTGCTCCATCGCCAGGTAGAGGTTGGCGAGGGTCTGCGCCTCGATGCCCTGGGCAGCGTCGACCAGGAGGATGCACCCCTCGCACGCGGCGAGGGAGCGCGACACCTCGTACGTGAAGTCGACGTGGCCCGGGGTGTCGATCATGTTGAGGATGTGGGTCGTGCCACTTCCCTCTTCGCCCTCGGAAGGGGCCCAGGGCAGGCGGACCGCCTGGGACTTGATCGTGATGCCGCGCTCGCGCTCGATGTCCATGCGGTCGAGGTACTGCGCGCGCATCTGCCGCTGGTCGACAACACCGGTGAGCTGGAGCATCCGGTCGGCGAGCGTCGACTTGCCGTGGTCGATGTGCGCGATGATGCAGAAGTTACGGAGGAGGGCCGGATCGGTACGGCTCGGCTCCGGCACGTTCGTAGGGGTCGCGGGCACGCAGGGTCCATTCAGTGAACGCGGGTAGGCAGGACTCGGGTATGTGACGTCTCCCCCCATGGTCCCATGAGCGACGGCCACGGTCCGGTTCGGGCGGGTGTGCCCCGTGTGGGACGGAGCTCCAGGCAGGGCATCTGGGCGGGGGCTCCGGGCCGGTTTGGGAGGCCGTAGCCCCTGCTGGTAGCCTGGTCCACTGCGCTTCGTGCCCTCTCTCGTGCGCGGCGCAACTCGAAACTCCAACGAACCTGAAAAGGCTCTTTCGTGGCGAACATCAAGTCCCAGATGAAGCGGATCAAGACCAACGAGAAGGCTCGTCAGCGCAACAAGGCTGTCAAGTCCGCTCTGAAGACCTCGATCCGCCGCACCCGTGAGGCCATCGAGGCCGGCGACCTGCAGAAGGCCACCGTTGCCCAGGCCGAGGCGGCCAAGAAGCTCGACAAGGCCGTCAGCAAGGGTGTCATCCACAAGAACGCCGCCGCCAACAAGAAGTCGGCGCTGGCGAAGAAGGTCGCGACCCTCAAGGGCTGACCCGACCTTCGCGGGGATCTTCACCCGCACCCCGCAGTACGCAGCTCCGCTGCCTCTGCACTTGCACTACTGCACACTGCATGACCCTGCCGACAGGGATCCAGCGGCCCCTCTCACCGCTCCCTGACCGGTGCACCACCGCGCCGCACGCGGCCTGCGTTCGCCACGCGGGTGCGGCGCACCCGGCTCACCGGCGGCCTCTGCCGCCGACCGAGCCCAACTTTCCAAGACGAGGCCTTCCGCCCCATTCCGTGGGGTGGGGGGCCTTTGTCGTGGGTGGGGGTGGGTGGGGTG
>NZ_JOIX01000127.1 GCF_000720175.1 Streptomyces sp. NRRL S-337 | reverse complement strand
CGGTGTTTGGGACGTAAAGCGACAGCAGTCCCAAACACCGGCCCCGCAGGCCCGTCACCGCACCCACAACAACCCAGCCCGCCGCAGGCGCAACGGCGAACAAGCCCCGCGACGGGAAAGACAGGTACGTGGGAGGCGCCGCAAAGCGCAACGGCGATCAAGCCCCGCGGCGGGAAAGACAGGTACGTGGGAGGCGCCGCAAAGCGCAACGGCGAGCGAGCCCCGCGGCGCCGCAGACAGCTACGTACGGAGGCGCCGCAAAGCGCGAAACGGCGGGATGCCCCGTGGTGGGACAGACTGGTACGTGCGGGGGCGCCGCAAAGCACAACCGCGAGCAAGCCCCGCGGCGGGAAAGACAGGTACGTACGGGGCGCCGCAAAGCGCGCAACGCCGAGAAACCACCACGGCGGGACAGCCGAGTACGTGGGGAGGCCAGCCATGGGCGACGCCCTGGTCACCGGCGCCACCGGCTATCTCGGCGGCCGCCTGGTGCCCGAGCTGCTCGCCGCCGGATACGCCGTCCGGGCGCTGGCCAGGACACCCGAGAAGCTGCGCGACCACCCTTGGGCCGGCGAGGTGGAGATCGTCCGCGGCGACGTCACCGACGCCGCCTCGATGCGCCGTGCGCTGGCCGGCGTCGACGTCGCGTACTACCTCGTGCATGCCCTCGGCACCGGCCGGCGGTTCGAGGAGACCGATCGGCGAGCCGCCCGGATCTTCGCCGAGGAGGCCCGCGCCGCCGGCGTGGGCCGCATCGTCTACCTCGGCGGACTCACCCCGCGCGGCATCCCCGAGCGGGACCTCTCGCCCCACCTGCGCTCCCGGGCCGAGGTCGCCGACATCCTGCTGGCCTCCGGCGTGCCCACCGCCGTGCTGCGCGCCGCCGTCATCATCGGCTCCGGTTCCGCCTCCTTCGAGATGCTGCGCTACCTCACCGAACGGCTGCCGCTCATGATCACGCCGAGCTGGGTGCGTACCCGCATCCAGCCCATCGCCGTCCGTGACGTGCTGAGGTATCTGGTCGGGTGTGCCCGGCTCCCCGCCGACGTCAGCCGGACCTTCGACATCGGCGGGCCGGACGTCCTCACCTACCGCGACATGATGCAGCGTTACGCGCGGGCCGCCGGACTGCCGGAACGGCTCATCCTGCCCGTTCCGGTGCTCACCCCCGGCCTGTCGAGCCTCTGGATCGGCCTGGTCACCCCCGTCCCGCCGGGCATCGCCCGGCCGCTGGCCGAGTCGCTGCGCCACGAGGTCGTCTGTCACGAACACGACATCGCCCGCTACGTTCCCGACCCGGACCCGCCGGGCCACCCGCTGCCCTTCGACGACGCGTTGGACCTGGCACTGCGCCGGGTGCGGGACGCCCAGGTCGCCACCCGCTGGTCCGGCGCCGCCGTACCGGGCGCGCCCAGCGACCCGCTGCCCACCGACCCCGACTGGGCCGGCGGCAGCCTCTACACCGACCGGCGGGAGGTCACCGTCAACGCCCCGCCGGAGACGCTCTGGCAGGTCGTGGAGGGCATCGGCGGGGAACACGGCTGGTACTCCTCCCCGCTCGCCTGGGCGGTGCGCGGCTGGCTGGACCGGCTGGCCGGCGGGGTGGGACTGCGCCGCGGCAGACGGGACGCCCGCCGCCTCCGGGTCGGCGACTCGCTCGACTTCTGGCGCGTCGAGGCGGCCGAGCCCGGGCGGCTGCTGCGACTGCGCGCCGAGATGCGGCTGCCCGGCCTGGCCTGGCTGGAGATGACGGTCGGCCGCGACGCCGAGGGCCGCACGCGTTACGCCCAGCGGGCGCTGTTCCATCCGCACGGCCTGACCGGCCATGCGTACTGGTGGTGCGTCACGCCCTTCCACGCCGTGGTGTTCGGCGGCATGGCCCGCAACATCGCGGCCGCCGCCGAGGCCGCGGCCGGCACCCGTCCGGCGTGAACTCCGTACCCCCGCACGGCGGTTCCGGGTACGCCTTGGCATGCTGACGGCATGACGAAACGGGTGGGACGGGAACGTGACGCGGCGGTCGTGGTGGGCGCCGGACCGAACGGGCTGGCCGCGGCGGTCACGCTGGCACAGGCCGGCCTGAAGGTGACGCTCTTCGAGGCTGCCGACGAGATCGGCGGCGGTGTTCGCAGCGGTGAGCTGTTCGCCCCCGGCCTGCTGTTCGACCACTGCTCCTCGACGCATGTGATGGGCGCCGGCTCGCCTTACCTGCGCACGCTGGACGTCGCGGCGCACGGGCTGGAGTGGTGCTGGCCGGAGATCGACCTCGCCCATCCGGTCGACTCCGGCGGCGCGGGGGCGCTGTACCGGTCCCTGGCGCGGACCGCGGACGGGCTCGGCGCCGACGGTCCGGTGTGGCGGCGGCTGTTCGGTCCGCCGGCCGCCGACGCCGAGGTGCTCACCGACGCCGTCATGAAGCCCCTCCTGCGGGTGCCCCGGCATCCGGTCCGGCTCGCCCGCTTCGGGCTGCGGGCCCTGCAGCCCGCCACCGCGCTCGCCGGCCGCTTCCGTACGGAGGAGGCGCGCGGCCTCTACGGCGGGGTGGCGGCGCATCTCTTCGGACCGCTGAACGGGCCCGCCGCCGCATCCGTCGGACTCATGATCATCGCGGCCGGCCACCGGTTCGGCTGGCCGGTCGCGAAGGGCGGCTCCGCCGCCATCGCCCGCGCACTGGCCGGACTCCTCACCGCCGCCGGTGGCCGGATCGAGACCGGCGTGAGCATTCGCTCCCTCGATCAACTTCCGCCCGCCGCAACGGTGTTGCTCGATCTGGCACCGGCCGCCGCGGCCTCCGTGGTCGGCGACCGGCTGCCGCCCCGGGTACGCCGCGCCTACACCCGCTACCGGCACGGCCCCGGCGCCTTCAAGCTCGACCTGGCGGTCGAGGGCGGGGTGCCCTGGCGCGCCGACGCCTGCCGGCGGGCCGGCACCGTCCACCTCGGCGGCAGCTTCGCGCAGATCGCGGACGCCGAACGGCAGATCCACCGCGGGCGGATGCCCGAGCGCCCGTTCCTCCTGGTCTCCCAGCAGTACCTCGCCGACCCCGGCCGTTCCGCCGGCGACGTCCACCCGGTCTCCGCGTATGCCCATGTGCCGCACGGCTACCGGGGTGACGCCACGGCCGCGATGCTGGCGCAGTTCGAGCGGTTCGCCCCCGGCACCCGCGAGCGGATCGTCGGTCTCACCGCCACCTCGACCGCCGACCTGGAGCGAGGCAACGCCAACTTCGTGGGCGGCGACATCATCGGCGGCGCCAACACCCCGCTGAACCTGACGATGCGTCCGCGGATCGCGCTCGACCCGTACGCGACGGGTGTGCCCGGCGTGTACCTCTGCTCGGCGGCGACCCCGCCGGGCGCCGGTGCCCACGGGATGTGCGGTCACAACGCGGCGCGCTCGGCACTGCGGGCGCTGGGCATGCGCTGACGGCGGACCCCGGCGGGCTGCCGGGGACCGCCGTCGGCCGCCGCGCGGTCAGCGGTGGGTGACCACGCCGCGCGCCATCCGGCCGCAGTTGGAGCCCGAAACGCTGACGCTCACCGTTTCGATCGCGCCACCCCAGTCCACGCACCGGCCCTTTGCCGGGAGATACACCGGACCGGCGTAGGAGGTGTACTGCCCGCTGTCGTAAACCCACTCGGAACTGCCGTCGGTGGCCGTGAGATACGTGTAGACGTACACCGGCTTTCCGGGCTTGTTCCGCACGGTCACGACACAGTTCTTTCCGGTCTTCGCGCTGTACGTCAGGTACACGGTCCCCTTTCCGGTGACCGGTACGGAATTCACCACACGGTAGCCGCTGCCACAGGCCCCGTTGTACGCGGCGGCGGTCGGTGCGGCGGTTGCGGTGGTCGCCGTGGCCATCGTGGCGAGTCCTGCCACGGCGAGTACGGCGGATCCTGCGATGGCACGTGAACGCTTCATGGGAATACCCCCGTTGGATGGGTGCGTCGCGTGGTCATTTCGCAGTGTTGGACCCGGATCGGTACGGAAAGGTTGTAGCGCCGCGGGAATTGCCCGTTGTTCGAATCGAGTGGTCGATACCGGGTGCCGGGTGCCGGTGCGGCGGTGTGCTGGTGCACGCCCGGTGGGGCGCCGGACGGCGAGCGGCCGGTCCCCGGCGCCCGATCACGGGGCGCCGGGGACCGGCCGGAAGCAGAGCGGTGGAGGGGTCGCCGGTCAGTCGTCGTCGTCCTCGCCGTACGCGAGGACCTTCAGCCGGCTGTAGCTGCCGTTGAAGCGGTTGCGGTCGCCGACCGGGTGGCCGGAGGAGGTGTGCTGCCAGATGCTGTGGTACCGCCAGCCGCCCGGCAGCGCGCCGACGGACGAGCCGTAGCGCGGGATCCACAGCGGATTGCTCCGGCCGAACTTCCCGGAGTTGCCGGTGCACCGCTTCCACCAGTTCGTGGACGTGTAGATGACCGGGTCGCGCCCGGCCTCCTCCCGGTAGGTGCGCACGAAGTCGTGGATCCAGTTGATCATCCCCTTGTGGCTCTTGCCGTAGCAGGTCGCGCCGTAGGGGTTGTACTCCATGTCGAGCGCGCCGGGCAGTGTCCTGCCGTCCCGGGACCAGTCGCCGCCGTGGTTGGCGAAGAAGCGCGCCTGGGTGGCACCGCTGGAGTGGTCGGGCAGCGCGAAGTGGTAGGCGCCGTGGATCATTCCGGAGTTGTACGAGCCCCGGTACTGCTGGGTGAAGTACGGGTTGGTGTAGTTGGTCCCCTCGGTGGCCTTGACGTACGCGAAGCGCACCCCCGACCTGCGCAGTGACCACCAGCCGACCTTGTGGTTGTGGCTGGAGACGTCGACCCCGGCCACCCCCCTCCTGCCGTACGACGCCCGCGGCTCGATGCCGCCGGCCCGGTCGACGCCCTCGTGGAGCGCGATGGTGGAGCCCATCCAGTCCGCGTCGGGGTGGGCGGGTCTCTTCGCGGCATCGGTCGCCGTGGCCGAACCGGGCAGTGCGAGGGGCAGAGCGAGCACGGAGAGGAGAGAAACGAGCGTTCCGGCCGTGGCGACTTTACGGCGGGCCGGACCGGATCTGCGCAAGGGCATCGCATGCCTCCGAGGCCTTCGGTTGAGTCAGGTACGGCAGGATTTGAGCAGAATTCTGCCGATAAGAGACTTATACGCAGAGCTGCCTGACTCTATGGCCCAACAGGCCGTCAGTCCGCCGACCGGCCCCGCATCTCACCCGTCCGGCGGGCAGGGACGGTCACCCGGGCCGTCCGGGCCGGCCCCCGGACGGAACAGAGCGGGCCCCGGCTGTGCCGGGGCCCGCTCCGCGCGCAGCGGCGAACGCGCCATTCCGCCGCTTCGCAAGCTGCTCCTCATGGCGATGCCGTTGATGGCGTTGATGTCCCAGTCGTTGACGGCGTTGGGGTTGCCGCTGGACTCGCGCATGATGTTGCGGTGCAGGCCCTCGTAGGAGCCCGGGATGCCCTTGGCGTGCATGATGTCGAGCGCCTGGCGGATCCAGCCGTCGAGGTTGTTCGGGTAGCTCTTCACGGCCTTGCGCCCGGCGGAGCGGTTGGCGGCCTGCTGGGCGGTGTGCTGCTTGGCGACCGCGGTCACCTTGATGTGGTCGGCGACCGAGGCGGTCACCGGGCGGCCGGTCTTGGCGTCGTCTGCCTTCTTGGCCGGCAGGCCGTTGGCGCTGACGGGCTTGACCGCGGCCGGAGCGTGCTCAGACGCAGCCTGTGCGGTGTCCGGGGCGGAGGTGAGCGCCAGACCCGAGGTGGCACCCGCGGCGGCCAGAACGGCCACGGCGACCTTGTGGGTGCGGGTGATGCGGGTCATACGGACAGCGCGGGGCAGGGTGAAGCTGGGCATGCAGAGTGACCTCTTCCAGGTGCGGGATCGGGGAGCGGCCTTGTTTGGCGGCGCGTTGCGTACCGGAGGTCTTTGCCGCGTTCGCCGTTGGGGCGTTCACCGCGACTCGCTCTCGGCGCGTCGGAATCCATGTTTAGCGACGGTCCGGAATCGAGGCAATGGTGCTCTGTACTACCCATCTTCGTGAGAAACCCGGCTCTCTGAAGTAATGAGCGATTCCCACCGCGTTGACCTGGAAAAGCGGCGGCTTCCATCGACTAGGCGTGGTCGTAAGTGACGTACATCGCGTGCCGCGGGTCACCTGGAAGCGGCCGGAAAGCCCGCGTTATAGAGGTGCTTAAGTTGCCTGGCTCACACCGCAATTACCGCCAGGCCACGCCGTTTCATGCACCGGCCGCGGCCGATTCATCCGCCCGGCTGCCCGTTGTGGGCCAGCGGGATTCGATAAATGTGGTGCGGGGCACTGTTGCTGAGCCCAAAAGAGCGGCATTTGTGCGCCAATTCACGTGCGGCAGACCGCTGGGCATTTCCGGCCGGTGCGCCCCGCGGCACGGTACCGGCTCGGCCGTTGGGGACGCCCCCGCTACGGCAATACGGCGGTGCTGCTGGTCCGTTCGCAGCAGCGCCCCGGACTGTCGCATGACGGCGCGGCCCCGGCTCCCTGACAGTGACACCCACGCAGTCGTCACTCACCGTAGGGAAGTGCTCATGTTCCGTCGTATCGCCGTTGTTGTCACCGGTCTTCTCGTGACCGGCGCCCTCGCCGCGGGGTCCGCGGCCGCGGCGCCCGTCGACGACCACCACCACCTCTCTCCCAGGGAAGAGGCGGGACTTCGCTTCGCCGGCGACGTGCTCGACGTGCTCTTCGGCGGTGGCCCGGCCCGGCACGGCCGCTACTGACGGCCGGCCCCGAGGCCGGGAAACGGCAGTGGCCCCACGATGCCGTTGATGGCGTTGATGTCCCAGTCGTTGACGGCGTTGGGGTTGCCGCTGGACTCGCGCATGATGTTGCGGTGCAGGCCCTCGTAGGAGCCCGGTATGCCCTTGGCGTGCATGATGTCGAGGGACTGGCGGATCCAGCCGTCGAGGTTGTTCGCGTAGCGCTTGGGGGCGGCCTTCGGCTTGGCCTTGGGGGTGGCCTTCGGCGCCTGGGCCATCGTCTTGCGCTCGACGGATCGGCTGGCGGCGTTCTTGGCCGTGCGCCCCTGCTTCTCGACGGCGGTGACCTTCAGGCCGTCGGCGACGGACGACGCCACGACCCGGTCCTTCTTGCCGTCGTCGGCACGGTCCTTGGCGGTCAGCGGCATGCCGTCGGCGCTGACCGGCTTGACCGCGGCCGGTGCGTGCGCGGACGGGGTCGCGGCATCGCTCGGCGCGGCGGTGAACGCCAGCGCGGCGGCGCAGCTCGCGGTGGCCACCAGCGCCGCGGAAGCCTTGTGGGCGCGGGTGATGCGGACGTTGCGGGCGGCGCGGGGCAGGGCGAAGCGGGACATGCGGATGTGACCTCTTCCAGAGCTTGGTGGCGGGGGAGGCGGCCTTCGGTTGGCGCGTGAGGACCGAGGGTCGTTGCCGCGCTCGCCGCTCCGGCGGAGTTCGCAGACGTTCTCGGTGCTACCCGGAACATGGTTAGCGCCCGCCCTGGAGGGTGGCAAAGAGGTGTTGTACTACCTCTCTTCGTGACTTGAGGAGAGATGTCCGATATAAATTCCCGATTCCCCCCGAATTGCAGGCGTCACTTCCCTGCGGCACTCGACTAGGAATGGCCGTACGTGACGTACGTCGCGTGCCCGGCATCACCCGGAACCGCCCCCGCGCCCCGCTCGGGACCCCCGCCGGAGTTACCCGGCTCACACCCCGCGGCCCGGCCCGCAGACCCCCGCGAAAACGAAAAAGCGCCCCCTGCGAAGTCCGCAGGGGGCGCTTTCCCCTATCGCCGGGGACAAACCCGGGGTGCATCTCGGGCCTCGGTCACCCGGGGCTGTCCCACCGCAACGGAAAGGAGCTCCGGGGAGGCGGGGCAACGGACCGGTGGCGGCGCCGGGCGGGGCACCGGGGCGAGCGCGGGGGCGCACTCCAGCGGTCCGTCGGTGAAGAACCGGGCCGCCAACTCCGCGACGTCCTCGGCCCGTTCGAGCACCACCCAGTGATCGGTGTCGGGACGGTCAGGAAACGGCTGCCGGGAATCCGCGCGGCGAAGGCCCGCTGCCGGTCCGCGGACGTCACCGTGTCGTGCTCACCGCCGAAGACCAGCGTGCCACGCACCCCGGCCGGCACGTCCAGGTCGTCGATGATCCGCTCCAGGGCGGCGCACAGCAGACCGTGGGCCGGGCCCGGCGGCAGCGGATCGGCGGTTCCCATCCCGGGCGGATCGGCGGTCACCACGTCCGCCACCGGGCCCAGCCGCTCCTCCCTCTGCGGCCGGCCGAACATCCCCTGCAGCGCCCCGCCCAGCACCACGACCGGCTCGGTGACCGGTGCCGCGGCACGCAGCCGCCGGTAGGCGAAGCCCACTTCGTGCACCGACAGTGACCGGACCGTCTCGTCCTGCGTCGCCGCCGCCTAGCGCGTCAGTACGAGGGCCGCGTTGTGCCCGCCGAAGCCGAGCGACGTCTTGACCGCACAGTCGAAGGACGCCCGCCGCGGCTGCTGCCGCACGATCTCCAGCGGCAACTGCGGATCGGGCACGTCGAGGTTCGCGGTCGGCGGCACCAGCTGCTCCTCCAGTGCCAGCACGGTGAGCGCGGTCTCGATGCCGCCGGCCGCGCCCAGCGTGTGGCCGGTCATCGCCTTCGTGGACGTGACCAGCGGGTGCTCGCCGATCACCCGCCGCAGCATGGTGGCCTCGATCAGGTCGTTGACCACCGTCGACGTGCCGTGCGCATTGACGTGTCCGACGTCGCCGGGCCGCACCCCCGCGTCGGCCATCGCGGTGCGCAGCGCCTGCTCGATGCCGTTGCCGTCGGGATCCGGGGCGACCGCGGCATAGGCGTCGCTGGACGCCCCGTAACCGCTGACGTGCGCCCGGACCGGCGCCCGGCGGGCCGCCGCGTGCTCGGGCCGCTCCAGTACGAGCAGACCGGCGCCCTCGCCGACCACGAAACCGTCCCGGTCCGCGTCGAACGGCCGGCAGGCCGCGGCCGGGTCCTCCCGCCGGGTGGAGACCGCCTTCATCCGGCAGGCGCTGGCGATCAGCAGCCGGGAGATCGGCGACTCGGCACCGCCGGCGATGGCGATGTCGCAGGCCCCGGTGCGCAGGAGCTGGTGGGCGGTGCCGAGGGCGACGGTCCCGGAGGAGCAGGCGGTCGCCACGCCCAGGCTGGGGCCGCGCACCCCGAGGTCCATGCAGACGCTGCTGGCGGCGCCGTTGACGACGGTCAGCGGGGCGAGCTTGGGGGAGACCCGGCGGGCGCCGCGTTCGGCCATCGCCGCGCTCTGCTGGTCGTAGAAGGGCAGGCCGCCGTGTGCGGAGCCGATGACCACCGCGACCCGGGAGCCGTCCCAGGTCTCCGGGTCCAGGCGGGCGTCCGCGATCGCCTCGCGGGCCGCGATCACCGCGAGCTGCGAGAAGCGGTCCATCAGCCGCTGGGCCGCCACGCCGAGCTGCTCGGTGGTGTCCAGGTCGGAGGTGTACATGAAGTCACAGGGCAGATCGGCGAGTTCGGGGTGCGGATGCACCCCGCCGGGCCGGGTGTCCTGGGTGACCGAGTGCCAGGTGGCCTTGGCGGTGGCGCCCGCCGCGGTCACCATGCCCAGTCCCGTCACCGCCGCGGAGAACGGCTGCCGGCGGGCCGTCACGCCGTGACCGGAAATCGCTGGACGGGGCATCCCCGGACCGGCCGGGCGTGGACAACTTCTGCCGCATTCACGTGGCGTTCCTCCGCTTGTTGGCGTGCCGCCCACCGCGTCATGGACGGGTCTCGCCGGTGGCCCGGCGGTTTGGCCACTCTTTATACGCCTTCGTCCTGTTGAGCCCCCAACCGTGGTAACTCAATGGGGTGATGGGGGCGTCGGCAGGGCCGGGCACGCCGGCCGGCCGGCCGCGGCGCCCGGGGCCTCAGGACGCGTCGAGTGCGCCGGTCACCCGCCCCAACAGGCCCCGCAGCGTGCGCAGTTCCTCAAGGGTCAGGCCGGTGGCGGCCAGTATCCGGCGGGGGACCGGCAGGGCCGCCGCGCGCAGCTCGTCGCCCGCCGGGGTCAGGTGGACGGTGACCGACCGCTCGTCCTCGGTGCTGCGCTCGCGGCGCACCAGGCCGGCCGCCTCCAGTCGCTTGAGCAGCGGGGAGAGGGTGCCGGAGTCGAGCCGGAGCCGCTCGCCGATGGCCTTGACCGGCTGTGCGCCGTGCTCCCACAGGACCAGCATGACGAGGTACTGGGGGTAGGTGAGGCCCAGGTCCTTCAGGGCGTCGCGGTAGACGCCGCCGAATGCCCGGGAAGCGGCGTGCAGGGAGAAGCAGACCTGGTGGTCGAGGCGGAGCAGTTCGGCGTCCGGCGGAAGCGTGGTCATGGGTCCAGGTTAGCCGGGCAGGCGTTTAAGTTGTGCGCAATCTAGTTGCGGACAATGCAAAACTCTGCGACAGTGGGACCCGTCGGACGGCCGGGAAGCGGCCGCCCCGCAGGTGAAGGGACACATGATGGACGCGCTGTACACCGCCGCCGCCACCGCCAACGGCCGCGAGGGCCGGGCCGTCAGCTCCGACGGCACGATCGACCTCGCCCTGGCCCTGCCGCCCGAGCTCGGCGGCAACGGCGCCGGCACCAACCCGGAGCAGCTCTTCGCGGCCGGCTACGCGGCCTGCTTCGCCAGCGCGATGAGCAACGTCGCCCGCCGCATGAAGCTCGACACCAAGGACGTGTCGGTCACCGCCGAGGTCTCCCTCGGCAAGGACGGCGAGGGCTTCGGCCTCGGCGTCGTCATGCGGGTGGAGCTGCCGGACACCCTGGCGGGCGAGACCGGACGCCGGCTGGTCGAGGCCACCCACGAGTTCTGCCCCTACTCCAAGGCCACCCGCGGCAACATCCCGGTCGAGCTGGTCATCGAGTAGGACGGTGCCGGCGGATCAGCCCCGCGTAGTGCCGTCCGCTGTCCTTCAGGGTGCGGGTCTGGGTCGCGTGGTCGACGTGGAACAGGCCGAACCGCTTGTCGTAGCCGTAGGCCCACTCGAAGTTGTCCATCAGGGTCCAGGCGAAGTACCCGGCGAGCGGCGCACCCCGCCGGGCCGCCCGGGCGCAGGCCGCCACATGCCCGTGCAAGTAAGCGGTGCGCTCCGGATCCCGCACCGTCCCGTCCGGCCGGACCACGTCCGGATACGCGGCGCCGTTCTCGGTGACATAGATCCTCGGCGCCGCGTACTCCCTGGTCAGCCGCATGAGCAGGGCCTCGATCCCGCCGGCGTCGATCTCCCAGCCCATCCCCGTGCGCGGCACCTGCGGCCGGTGCACCGGGCGGGCGTACGGAGGCGGGCCGGCCGGGTCGGCGGCCACCACGGCCGGGAAGTAGTAGTTCAGCCCCAGCCAGTCCAGCGGCTGTGCGATGACCTCCGGATCGCCGGCCCGCTCCGGCAGGTCGACGCCGTAGACCTCCCGCATGTCCGCCGGGAAGCCGCGGCCGTGCACCGGATCCAGCCACCACCGGTTGGTGTGCCCGTCCATCCGCCGCGCCGCCGCCGCGTCCGCCGCCGAACCGGTGGCGGGCTCCACGGTGCTGAGGTTGTTCACGATGCCCACCTCGGCGTCCGGCGCCTGGGCGCGGACCGCCTGCACGGCCAGCCCGTGACCGAGCAGCAGATGGTACGAGGCCCGCACCGCCGCCGTGAGGTCCGTCACCCCGGGCGCCATCCGTCCTTCGAGATGCCCGATCCACGCTGAGCACAGCGGCTCGTTGAGGGTGGCCCAGTGGCGCACCCGGTCGCCCAGCCGGCCGGCCACCACCGCCGCGTACTCCGCCAGCCGCTCGGCGGTCTCCCGCACCGGCCAGCCACCGCGGTCCTGCAGGGCCTGCGGAAGATCCCAGTGGTACAAGGTGGCGGACGGCGTGATGCCCGCCGCCAGCAGGCCGTCCACCAGCCGGTCGTAGAAGTCCAGGCCCGCGGCATTGACCCGGCCGTCTCCCCGCGGCACGATCCGCGGCCACGACAGTGAGAACCGGTAGGCGCCGACGCCGAGTTGGCCCATCAGGGCGATGTCCTCGCGCCAGCGGTGATAGTGGTCGCAGGCCACCTCCCCGGTGTCGCCGTTGTCGATCCGGCCCGGCGTGTGCGCGAACGTGTCCCAGATGGACGGCGCCCGGCCGTCCTCGTCGACCGCCCCCTCGATCTGATAGGCCGACGTGGCCACGCCCCAGACGAAGTCGTCCGGCAGGGCGGCGAAATCGATCCGTTCGGTCACGGCGTTCCTCTCGACGGAGGGCCTCTCGGCACGGGTCATTTGACGGCCCCGGCGGTCAGCCCGGCGACCAGAAAGCGCTGCAACAGCAGGAACCCGGCCACCACCGGCACGCTGACCACCAGCGACGCGGCCATGACCTGGTTCCAGTACACGTCGTTCTGCGTGGCGTAACCCTGCAGCCCGACCGACAGCGTGCGGGTGGTGTCATTCGTCATCACCGAGGCGAACAGCACCTCGCCCCACGCCGTCATGAACGCGTACACCGCGACCGCCACGATCCCCGGCAGCGCGGCCGGCACCACCACCCGCAGCAGCGCCCCCAGCGCCCCGCAGCCGTCCACGTACGCCGCCTCGTCCAGCTCCCGCGGCACCGACGCGAAGTACCCGGCCAGCATCCAGATCGAGAACGGCAGCGAGAACGTCAGATACGTCAGGACCAGACCGCCCCGGGAACCGTAGAGCGCCACACCGGTGGCGTTCCCGAGGTTGACGTAGAGCAGGAACAACGGCAGCAGGAAGAGGATGCCCGGAAACATCTGCGTGGACAGCACCGTCACCGTGAACACCCGCCGGCCGCGGAACCGGTACCGGCTGACCGCGTACGCCGCGAACACCGCGATCACCACCGAACAGGCCGTCGCCGACCCCGCCACGATCAGCGAATTGACGAAGTAGTGCGCCAGCGGCACGGTCCGCCAGATGTCGAGGTACGGCCGGACGGTCAGCCCGCTCGGCAGCCACCGGAACCCGCCCGAGACGTCCCGCAGCGGCTTCAGCGAACTGCTCAGCATGACGTACACCGGCAGCAGCACGAAGCCGGTCAGCGCGGTCAGGAAGATCCGGCGCGCCCAGCGGAACGACCGGGGCGGCGCGGTGGGCGAGGCCCCGCGCCGGGCCCGGGGGCGTCCGCGTTCCGGCGGGCGCGGCGCACGGACGGCCGGGCGGGGCGCGCGGGCAGCGGTGTCAGCCATCGGCGTGCTTCCTTCCGCGGGACGTCACCAGCAGGTAGCCGGCCGTCACCACCAGCAGGAACAGCAGCAACAGCACCGACATCGCCGAACCGGTGCCGAAGTTCCAGGTGGCGAACGACGACTGGTAGATGTGGACCGACAGCAGATCGGCGGACTCCGGCGCGGCCTTCCCGAACAGCACGTACGGCGTGTTGAAGTCGTTGAACGTCCACAGGAACAGCACCAGCACCAGCACCTGGTTGACCGGCCGCAGCGACGGCAGCGTGATCCGCCACAGCTGCCGCAGCATCCCCGCCCCGTCCAGCGCCGCCGCCTCGTACAGCTCCTTCGGAATGCCCTGCAACGCGGCCATCACCACCAGGAACGCGAACGGCCAGGTCTTCCACACGGCCACCACCAGCAGCGCCACGAAGCTGTTGTCGCCCAGCAGCCAGAACGGCCGGCCGCCGGTGAGGTGCAACTGGTCGTGCAGCACATGATTGACCAGCCCGCCGTCCCGCTGGAACATGAACGCCCAGGTGATCACCGCGGCGTAGACCGGCAGCGCGTACGGGACGAGGAACACCGCCCGCAGCAGACCCCGGCCGCGGAAACCCTCCTGCAGGAAGACCGCCGCCGCGGTACCGAGCAGCCAGCACAGCCCGACCGCCACAACACTGAACACACAGGTCACCCAGAACGAGTGCAGCAACGCGGCACCCACCGGAGCGTCCACGTCCACGACCACCCGGTAGTTGCCCAGCCCCTTCCAGGGCGCCGCACCCCAGTTGCCGAGGAAGAACTGGGTCAGCTCCCGGAAACTCATCACGACGCCGATCGCCATCGGCACGAGATGGACCAGCACCTCCACGACCAGCGCGGGCAGCAACAGCACATACGGCAGGCCGGCCCGGCGCAGCCGGGCGAAACGCACCACAGCGGACCCGCTCACTTCGCCATCTGCTGCTCGGCCTCGGCCAGCCGGGCCCGCACCGACGCCGTGGTCACCGGATGCCCGGCCGCCGCATCGGCGAACAGGTCCTTGATCGCAGTGCCCACCGACGTCTCGAACTGCGCCTCATCGGGGATCTGCGGCAGCGGCGCGGCGCTCCTGGTGAGCGTCTCCCGCAGCACCCTGGTGTCCTGCCGGTCGAACGCCGGGTCCCGCTGGGCGGCCTTGACCGGCGGTATCGAACCGTACGCCTTGTTCAGCAGCCGCTGCTCGGCGTCGCCCGTCAGGAACTTCACGAACTTCCGGGCGCCGTCGAGGTTGTCGGTGTTCTTGAAGACCGCGACGTTGATGCCGGCGAGCATCGAGTTAGTCCGCCGGCCGGCTCCCGGGCGGCCGGACGGCACCGGCACCGGTACGACGCCCCAGTCCGACCGCTTCATCCCGTCCGCCGCGAACGTCGTCGCCGCGGCCTGCCACAGCACCATCGCGGTCCGGCCGGTCGCGAAGTCCCGCAACGACTGGTTCTGGCCGTACTCGGCGTTCCCCGGCGCGATGATCTTGTCCTTGGCCATGAAATCGACGTACTGCTCGACCGCCGCGACCGCACCGTCCGAGGTGAACGCCGGCTTGCCGGCCGCGTCGAAGAAGTCCGCACCGCGCTGCTTGCCGAGCACGAACGCCTGGTGGACGTTGTTGGCCAGCTGCCCGCCCTCGGCCCCCAGCCCCCACCTGCCGTCCTTCGACACCTTCTTGCCCGCCGCGACCAACTCGCCCCAGGTCGCCGGGGGTTTGCCGATCCCGGCATCCTTGAACATCCGCTTGTTGTAGTAGAGCGCGTACGTCAGCGAATACAGCGGCACCGCGGCCGGGTCCTTGCCCGCCGCCCCCGTCGCGGCCAGCGCCGGCGCCGCGAACCGGTCCCGCCCGCCGATCGCCGCGAAGTTCTCCTTGTCCCACGGCAGCAGCGCGCCGGTGGCCTGCAACGACGCCGACCAGGTGTTGCCGATGTTGAGCACGTCCGGGCCCTGACCCGACGTGGTGGCCGCCAGGATCCGGTTCAGCAGATCGGGCCAGGGAATGACCTCCAGCTTCACCTTGATCCCCGTCTGCCGCTCGAACTTCTTCATCTCAGGGCCCAGGATCTTCTTGTCCGCCTCGACGTTCGGCCCCTGATTGGACGCCCAATACGTCAACGTCGTCGGGGAATCGTTACTGCCCCCGCGCCCTGGGCTCGTCCCGCCACCGCAGCCCGAGGCCGCCGCGGCGAGCGCGGTGACGAGGGCGGAGACGGTCGCGGCTCGGAGTATGCGCATGACGGATACGCCTCTCTCTGAGGAGGCCGAGGGCCGGCCATGTTCAGTTACTGAACGGCCTCAAGGCTTAACTTCCGGTGTGAGTTAAAGCCTGAGAGGCGGAGGCGTCAAGGGAGCACACGACGGGGGAGGATGGGCGGGCCGCCGCCAATGTGCTGTCGCCGGGGGCGAGTTGAGGGCGGGCGCCGCGCGGCAGGCACTACGAGGACCGGCCGGTGGGCTCCCACGCCGCCTCCACCGGAGCCGGCGGAACGCCCACGGCCCCGCCGGGCAACGGACCGAACCGCCGTCCCCGTACGAACAGCAGGGCCACCGCACACGCCACCGGCCCCGCCCCGCAGCTCAGCCAGAACGCGGCCCGGTACCCGTACGCCCCGGCCAGCGGACCGGCCATCACCGCCGCCACGCACTGCCCGATGATCAGCCCGGACCCCAGCAGGGCCATGGCCTCGCCCATCCGCGCGGCCGGCGCGATGCGCTCCCCGAGCCCGAACACCGCGATCAGATGCGGCGCCACCGCCACCCCGATCCCCGCGATCACCAGCGACGCCCCCACGAACCCGTCCACCGCCAGCAGCGGCAACACCAGCAGCGTCTGCGCCACGATCGCCCACCGCAGCCGTACCGTCAGATCCCGCTTCACCGGCAACGCCGTCGTCACCAGCCCGGCCAGCGCGCTGGTCACCGCCATCCCGCCCCACACGAACCCGGCCGTGCCCGCCTCGCCCAGCTCCTTGCTCAGCGCGCTGACACCGGCGTTCGCGCCGCCCCAGATCACCCCCTGCCCCAGCGCCATCACCCACAACACGATCAGCCCGGACGACACCAGCGGCACCCCGGCGGCCGCCACCCGTCCGGTCCGCACCGGTCCCGGAGCCGTCGGATGCACCGCGAACAGCACCCCGCACACGGCATCGAGCACGGCTGCCAGCAGGAGGCCGGCCGCGGGGTGGAACAGGACCACGACGGTGGCCGCCAGCGCCGGCCCCACCATGAAGCTGATCTCGTCGATCGTCGTATCCAGGGACAGCGCACGCCCGGTCAACTCCTTCCCGTCGGGGCCTGCCGGACGGGCCGCGGCGACGTCCTGTCCCTCAAGGCCCTCCGCAGGGGCCGAGGCGAGCTCCCGGCCGTCGGGGCCTTCCGCCGGGGCCGCGGCGAGCTCCTTGGGGGCCGAGGCGGGCTCCCGCCGCCCGGGACCCTCCGCACGGGACGCGGTCAGCACGCTCCACCGCGTCCGGGACAGCGGCCCCACCTGCGGCATCGTCGCCCCGGTCAGTCCCGCCAGCACGGCCTGCACCGCCGCCGGCAGACCGGCGAGCACGGCCCCCACCAGCGCCACGATCACGCCCGCGTTGACGAGCGAGGCCACCAGGATCACCGGCCGGTGCCCCCGCCGGTCGGCCAGCCGCCCGACCGGCGCCCCGCCCACCGCCTGCCCGAGCCACAGCATCCCCGCCACGACGCCGGCCCGGCCGATCCCGTCCACCTCGGTGAGCAGCAACAGCGTGCCGATCGGACACAGCGCGGCAGGCAGCCGCGCCAGGAACGAGAGCACCGGCAAGCCCACCCCGGCGATCCCCACCACCGCCCGCACCCCGGCCCACGCCGACCGGGAGCGCGTCGCCTTCACGCCGTCCCCGCCCGCGCCACGTCCGACCCTGCCGGCCCCGCACCCCTGCCCATCTCTCCCCCGTCCGCAGACCTCCCTCAGTAGACCGGAGGCCGACCATCCGGAACTATCCGCACGTCCTCCGAAACCACGCCCGGGAAAGCGGCGCGGGTGTGGAGGAACGCCCAACGGGGAGGCGGGGGAGGAGAGAAGACCCCCGTGGCCTCAGGCGTCAGCCGCCGCGTACACCCGCTGCCCCCCGACGAACGTCTGCAGAACCCGGGTCGCGGCGATCTCCTCCGGCGGTCCGTCGAACGGGTCCCGGTCCAGGACGACCAGGTCGGCCAGCTTGCCCGGCTGGATGCTGCCGGTCTCGTCGAGGTGGTTGGCGTAGGCACTGCCGGCCGTGTAGGCGGCCAGCGCCGACCCCAGGTCGAGCCGCTGCTCGGGCAGGAAGACCGGCACCGAGGGCGACGCCTCCGGGATGCGGCGGTTGACCGCGACGTGCAGCGCGGCGAGCGGATCGGGCGAGCTGACCGGCCAGTCGCTGCCCGCCGCGAGCGTGGCCCCTGACCGCAGCAGATCACCGAACGGGTACTGCCAGGACGCCCGTTGTGCCCCCAGGAACGGAATCGTCAGCTCGTCCATCTGCGGCTCGTGCGCCGCCCACAGCGCCTGGATGTTCGCCGTCGCCCCGAGCCGGCGGAAACGCGGCACGTCATCGGGGTGGACGACCTGGAGATGCGCGAGATGCGGCCGGGTGTCGCGCCACCCGTTCGTCTGCCGGGCCGCCTCGACCGCATCGAGCGCCTCCCGCACGGCCCGGTCGCCCAGGGCATGGAAGTGCACCTGGAACCCTTCCGCGTCCAGCAGCGTGACGTACGTCCGCAGCTCCTCCGGGTCGATGAACGAGATCCCGCTGTTGTCGGAGGCACAGCCGCACGCGGTGAGGTAGGGGCCGAGCATGGCCGCCGTGTGGTTCTCCGCGATCCCGTCCTGCATGATCTTCACGCTCGTCGTCCGCAACCGGCCGCCCGTCAACTCCTCGCGCTGGGCGATGAGTTCGGGAATCTGCTCCGCGCCCCGAGCCCGGTCCCACCACAGCGCCCCGGTCACCCGCGCGGTCAGCCGGCCCTCGCTCTGGGCGGCCACATACGCGGGGACGGCGTCGGCGATGCCCGGAGCGCGGCCCAGCATCGCGTCCTGCCAGGCGGTCACGCCGTAACTGTGCAGCAGACGCTGCGCCCTCAGCAGTCCGGCGGTCCGCTCGGCGACCGTCGGCTCCGGGATCAGGTCCGCCACCAGCCGCATCGCCCCCTCCTGCAGCATGCCGGACGGCTGGCCGTCGGCCTCCCGCTCGATCCGCCCGTCGGACGGATCCGGCGTACCGGCGGTGACCCCGGCGCGTTCCAGGGCACGGGAGTTGGCCCAGCCACCGTGGTGATCGCGGTTGACGAGGAACACCGGCCGGTCCGGTACGAGGGCGTCCAGGAACTGGCGGGTGGGCATCCCGCCGGGAAAGGCCTCCAGGGACCAGCCACCACCGGTGATCCACGGCGCCTGAGGGTGCGCGGCCGCGTACGAGCCGATCAGCTCCCGGTACGCGTCCGCGGTCTCCGCAGCGCTCAGATCGCACTGCGCCAACTCCATGCCGCCGCCCACCGGATGCACGTGCGCGTCCTGGAAGCCGGGGATCAGCAGCTTGCCGTGGAGGTCGACGACCTCCGTTCCCGGCCCGATCAACTCCCGTACGTCCGCGTCGTGCCCGACGGCGACGATCCGCTCCCCGCGCACGGCCACCGCCCCGGCCCGGCTGCGCGCGGCGTCAACGGTGTGCACGGGACCGGAGAGGAAGACGAGGTCGGCGGGGGAGGGGGAGGGGGAAGTAGAGGTGGGAGCGGTGGTGGAGGTGGGAGCGGTGGTGGTGGCGGGGTTGGGGGCAGGGGTGCGCGCAGCCATCTTGCGGGTGCTCCAGGGGTGTTGGTGTGGGTGGGTGTGGGTTGTGGCTTTGGTGTTGGCGGTGTTGGCGGTGCTGGTTGCTGGTGGCGGCTTACGGCTTATGGCCTACGCTTGCCGGCTTCTGGTGGTGGGTTGCTGATCATTGTTGTCGCCTCGGTCGTCAGCCGTCCGAAGGTGAGGGTGAGGGCAAGGAGGAAGGCGACGAGGCCAGGGCGATGGCCCCGCCTCCGTCCCCGTCCATCGGCAACGTGAGCGCATCCGCGTCCGTCCCCCGCCCGGTACGGAAGTACGGTGCGTGCCGTACCCACTTGGCCCAGGCCGCGGCCGCCAGTCCCAGCAGGATGAAGAGGGCCGGCAGGGTCAGCATGAACCAGCCGTTGTCCGGGCTCATCGCGAAGTGGTCGCTCATCGTCGCGTAGTCCCAGACGAGGTAGCCGCCGAGCCCGAACAGCACCAGCGCGCTCGCCGCGGGCACGACCACGTCCCGCAGCGCGCGGACCACACCCTGGCGCAGGCTGTCGCGGAAGCGCACCGCGCAGGCGAGGGCGGTGAGCCCGTAGTAGAGGGCCACCGTGAGACCGATCGAGTTCACGGCGGTGAGGATCATGTCGTTGAGCTGGGGGATGCCGACGGCGAGGACGGCGATCAGCGCGGCGATCGCCATGACGAGGAGCGTGCCGACGGCGGGCGAGCCGTAGCGGGGGTGCACCCGCTGCCACACCGGGCCGAGCGTCCGGTCGCGCGCCATCGCCAGCGCACCGCGGGCGGTGGGGATGACGCTCGACTGCAGGGAGGCGAAGGCGGAACACATCAGCGCCGCCAACGGCAGCGAGGCCCAGGGCTCCGGGGCCAGTTTGGCGCCGAGGAAGGTGAGCGCCTGCGGCCCGTTGCGGACGAGTTCGCCGGTGCTCATCACCCGTTGGAAGGCGACTGCGCCAATGAGGAACAGGCCCGCCATCACCACCAGGGCGATCAGCCCGCCACGGGCCGCGTCCGAGGCGCTGCGGGTCTCCTCATTGACGCTGAACGCCGCGTCCCAGCCCCAGTAGATGAACACCGCGAGCACCATCCCCTGCGCCAGCGCCTGGGGTGAGCCGATGTCGAACGGGTTCAGCCAGGACAGCGAGAACGGCTGGTCCCCGACGACCAGGGCATAGCCGCAGAAGACCAGCAGCACCGCGTACTCGAAGACCAGCAGCCACCACTGCAGCCGGGTCGCGGCACGTACGCCCGTGATGGCGGTCATGGTGACGGCGACCAGCGCGACGAGTCCCACGGCGGTACTGATGCCGGTCGAGCCCGGATCCAGCCGCAGTCCCCACACGCTGTGCAGGCCCGCCTTGTTGAGGAACTGCAGCACCACGGACCCGGTCACCGCGCCCGTGTACGCCATGAAGACCACATTGCCGACCAGCACCACCCACCCGGTGAGGAACCCGGGCCAGGGGCCGATCGTCCGGCCGACCCAGGTGTAGCCGCTGCCGCAGTTCGGCTCGGTGCGGTTGAGCCGGGCGTACGAGAGCGCGATGCCGAGGATGGGCAGACACGCCAGCAGCAACAGCGCGGGCGTCTGCCGCCCCGCGTACGCGGCCAACGAGCCCATCCCGATACCGATGCTGGTGGTGGCCGCGGTACTGGACGCGGCGATCGCCACCCCGTCCTTCACCCCCAGCGCGCGGCGCATGCCCACGCGGTTCTCGGGTTCCTGTGGCAGTACGGAGGACATGACATCGACTCCTTGGAGGGGGCTGTCTCTTATACACATCTCCGAGCCCACGAGACGGACTCCTATCTCGTAT
>NZ_JOIX01000126.1 GCF_000720175.1 Streptomyces sp. NRRL S-337 | reverse complement strand
TTCGTCGGCAGCGTCAGATGTGTATAAGAGACAGCCTCCGCACCCTCCTGGCCCTCGCCACCGGCCCGGACCCGACGTTCCCGGTGGTCACGCCCTGACCCTGCTCACTCGCTTCCGCCCCGGCGTCAACCCCGCGCCCCCCGGACCACCACGCCACCCCACGCCACCCGGGCCCAAGCTGGGGCACACTGGCCCCGTGGCGAGCAGCATTCCCGAGGAGTCGACCAGCTTCGTCGGACGACGGAGCGAACTGGAGCGGATCGGCCAGGAGTTGGCGGCACACCGGCTGGTCACCCTGACCGGGCCGGGTGGCGTGGGCAAGACCCGGATCGCCGTCCGGGCGGCCCGGGCGGCGGTACCGCGGTTCCCCGACGGGGTCGGCTGGGCCGATCTGTGGCCGTTACAGGGCGAGGGGCGGCTGCTGGCCACGGTCTGCGACGCCGTCGGGCTCGCCGACCACACCGCGCGCACCCCGGCCGCCGCGCTGTGCTCCTGGCTCACCGACAAACGCCTGCTGCTGGTGCTGGATTCCTGCGAACACCTCGTGCCCGCCTGCCGCGACCTGCTCGGCGACCTGCTGACGGCCGCGCCCGGCGTGACCGTACTCGTCACCAGCCGGCAGCCGCTCGGCCTCGACGGCGAACGCGTCACCGAGATCGGCCCGCTGCCCTGCACCGGCGACAACGACGCCCTGACCCTGCTCACCGACCGGGCCGGCACCGCCGCCCCCGGCCTCGTCCTCACCGACCCCGCCCACGCGGCCACCGCCGACGGCATCTGCCGGCAGCTCGAAGGCATTCCGCTCGCCCTGGAGCTGGCCGGCGCGCAGATGGCCACCAGCTCCGTCGAGCGGATCGCGGAGCGGCTGGCCACCCGCTTCGACACCCTCGACACCGGCGAAGGGCTGCCGCTGCCGCCCCGCCACCGCACCCTGCGCTGCACCATCGGCTGGAGCCACGAACTGTGCACCCCCCTGGAGCGGCTGCTGTGGGCCCGGCTCTCGGTCTTCCGCGGCACCTTCGACACGGAGTCGGCCGGCGCGGTGTGCACCGGCGGGCCGCTCACCGAGGCGGAGGTGCACACCGCCCTGGCCGGACTGGCCGCCAAGTCCGTGCTCTCCCGCGAGGGCGGCCGCTTCCGCATGCTCGACACCCTGCGCGAATACGGCCGGATGTGGCTCGGCGAGCTCGGTGAGGCGTCCGCCCTCGCCGACCGGCACGCCGCACACTTCGTCGGCCACGCCCGCCGCGCCGAACAGGGCTGGCTGGGCCCCGGGCAGGTCGGCTGGTACCGCAGGATCGCCGACGCGCACGTCGACCTGTGCACCGCCCTGGACCACCTGCTGGTCACCGCCCCCGAACGGGCCCAGGAACTCAGCGCCGCGGTCGGCTTCTTCTGGAGCTGCTGCGGCCATCTGCACGAGGCCCGCGACTACCTCTCCCGCGCCCTCGCCGCCGACGACAGGCCCAGCCGCGCCCGCACCCGGGCCCTGTGGGCGCTCGGCGTCGCCGTGCTCCTCCAGGGCGATCTCCCGCAGGCCGACGCCCTCGGGCTGGAGTGCGCGCGGGCCGCGCAGACCTCCCGCGACGCCGAGGCGGTGCTGGAGGCCGGCTACCTCCTCGGCCTCACCCACCTGATGGCCGGCCGCCCGATGTCCGCCCACGCCGTCACCGGCCAGGTCCTCGGCCCGCCGCCGGACGCCCCCTTCGACTCGCCGGGGCGGCTGCGCTGCCACCTGGTACGGATCTTCGCGCTCACCGGCATCGGCAAGCTCACCGAGGCCCGCGCCGAGGCCACCGCACTGCGCCGCGGCTGCGTCGAACGTGGCGAGTACTGGACCCGCTCCTACACCGACTACCAGCTCTCCCTGATCTCGCTGTTCCAGGGCCGGCCCGAGGAATCGGCCGGCCACGCCCGGGCGATGCTCGCCGCCAAGCAGGGCATCGGCGACAAGTTCGGCATCGCCCTCGGCCTGGACCTGCTCGCCGCCGCGCTGGCCGCACAGGGCGCCGGCGCCGCGGCCGCCCGGGTCTACGGCAGCGGCCAGGCACTCTGGCGCACCGTCGGGCACCCCCAGCGCGGCACCCCGGAACTGCGCGCGGTCCGCGAGGAGTGCGAGCAGCGGGCCCGCGCGGCGATCGGCGACCGGGCCTACACGGAGGTCTTCCGGCAGGCCAGCGAGGAACGCCCGGGCACCTCCCTGCCCCGGATCCTGGCCGGCGAGCTGTGACCGCCGGGCCGCGCGGTCACGCCGGCGGCTCACCGGCCAGCGCGTACAGCGTTTCGTAGGCGGTGGTGATCATCCGGCAGGTGCGGCCGCGCCGGGTGGCCAGCGCGACCAGACCGGTGTGCGTGGCCGGGTGGAACCCGAGGAACGCCTGCTGCCCGAAGGTCGCCCCGACGTGGAACAGCAACGGCCCGCGCGGCGCCGGGTGCTGGTACCACGTCAGGGTGTGGGTGTTGCGGCGCCGCCAGCCGCGCCGCAGCAGTGGCACCTGGACGTCGCGCAGCGGCCCGGCCAGCGGGGTGTCCTCCGGCGACAGGTGCGCCTCCAGATACCGGAGCAGGTCGCCGGGCGTGGCCCGGACCGACCCGGCGGCCACGAACGCGCCCATGTCGGCGCTGGCCACCGGCGTCACCCCGTTCGTCCGGTGCCCGACCGCGTCGGTGCCGGTGGCGCCGGGCGCCAGTGTCGTCCCGGACAGCCCCAGCGGTCCCAGCACCCGGCCGCGGAGCAGTGCCGGATAGTCCTCGCCCGCGGCGCGGGACATCGCCGGACCGAGCAGCGCCAGCCCGAAGTTCGAGTACCGCCAGCGGGTGCCCGGCCGGTTCCGGGGCCGGGTGCGGGCGAAGGTCCGCAGCAGCCGCTCGGTGTCGTAGCGGGCGTAGCCGTTGGCGTACGGATGCAGCAGCGCACCGATGATCAGGTCCGCGGGGATCCGCGGCAGCCCCGAGGTGTGGGTGGCCAGGTGCCACAGGGTGATCCGGCGGGAGTGCGGATACCGCAGCGGCAGGTCGGGCAGATGACCGACCAGCGGATCGTCCAGCGACAGCACCCCGGACCGGGCCAGGTCGGCCAGCAGCAGCACGGTGAACGTCTTGGACAGTGAGCCGAGTTCGTAGCGCAGGGCCTGCCGCGGGGTGGGCGGGGCCAGCGCGGTGCCGCCGGTGACCACGGTCCGCACGCCCCGCCGGGTCACCGCCAGCACCACGTCCGGCGCGTCGATCCGGGTGACCGCGTCGGCGAGGCGGTCGGCCGGCGAGGTGGGGCCTTTCGCGCCCATCAGAGCCCGCCCATCAGACCGCGGACATGGCCCGGGAGGTGGCCATCGCCGAGGCGAACGCGGCGACCAGGGTGGGGTGGTGCACCAGGTCGAAGACCCGCGCCGGATCGCCCTCGGGCATCCGGCCCTGGATCGGCATCGCGCCGCTGTCCGACTGCGCCGCGGCGTACCGCTCCCACAGCTCCGCGTCCAGCGTGGGCCGCGGCAGACAGGCGTCGACGACCAGCAACTCGCCCAGCAGGTCCCAGTGTTCGAGGTCCGCCCAGTCCTCCGTCCAGGCCGGCAGGTACCGCATGAGGTAGTCCGCGATGTCCGGCGGGATCCGCTCGGGTGCCTCGCCCCAGTTGGTGAGGTGGAAGACGGTGTGGGTGAGGTCGTAGGCGATGTGCAGCTGCACCGTCCACGGCTCGGCCAGCTGCCCCAGCCAGGTGCGCGCCACCGCCTCCGCGAAGTCGCTGCTGGGGGCGAGACCCAGCTTGCGCTCGGCGTTCAGCACCCCCAGGCGCCGGTTGGGCATCATCTCCAGCGCGTTCCAGGTGGCGGTGCGCCGGCACACCTCCACCGCCGCCTCCAGCCCCGGGTGCCGGTGCCCCAGCTCGTGGAAGGTCGCATAGACCTCCAGCGGTACGGGGGACAGCGGCTCGTCGTGCTGGAGCCGGGCCAGCACGTTGCCGCCGTCCAGCAGCTCGCGCCAGGCGAAGTCCAGCAGCTGCCCGGCCCGGGCCTTCTGCCGGGAACCGGCCACGCCCTCCCGGAACAGCACCTGCATGTTGAGCGCCAGCTCCCCGATGGGCTTGAGCCGTTCGACCACCGCACCGCCCGAGCGGAAGTCCTCGGGGGTCAGCCGGAAGTGCTCGCGGTGGTCGTCGAGCCAGGTCAGGGCCCGGTCGCCGACACCGTGCAGCAGGGCGGGGGACGCGGCCGTCACGGTCACGGGGCACTCTCGCTTTCGCCGGGCGTCCGGCCGCCCACCAGCACCGGGTCTCCGCCGCGCGGGCCGGCCTCGGCCTCGTCGGCGGCGATCCGGGCCAGGGTGGCGGCGAACGCGGTCACCAGGGTGGAGTGGTAGCAGGCGGTGAACATCTCGTCCGGGTCGCCGGAGCCGGGCGCCGCGCCCATTTCCGGCACGCTGCCGTCGGCCGCCTGCGCACCGGCCAGCCGCTGCCAGGCCACCGGATCGTACGGGGCCTTGGGCAGGCACGCGGTCACCGCCAGCAGCTCGCCGACCAGGTCCCACAGCTGCTCCTCCAGCCAGTTCTCCAGCCAGGAGGGCAGCCACAGCCGCAGATAGCCGGCGAGTTCGGGGGACAGCCGCTGCCGGTCGCGCCCCCAGTCGGTCAGGTGGAACACGTCGTGGGTGATGCCGTAGGCCGCCTTGCGGTCCAGCGCCCAGGGCTCCGGCAGCCGGCCCAGCCCGGTCAGCGCCAGCACCGAGGCGAAGTCGGCGTGCTGCCGCAGCCCGATCCGCCGCTCGGCGTTCAGCACCCCGAGCGTACGGGTGTGGTCCTCGCGCGCCACCCGCCAGCCGCGCAGCCGCGTGGTGGTCCGCACCAGCTCATCGGCCTCGGCATGGCGCAGCCCGGCCCGGGCGAACACCCCGTACAGCTCCACCGGGTAGGTGGCGAACGGCTCGCCGCGGATCAGTTCGGCGAAGAGTTCCCCGTCCCGGGTCTCGTTCCAGGCGAACGCGAACAGCCCGCGGGCCGTCCGGCGGATCTCCTCCCGGGGGTGCACCGCCCCGATCAGCTGGCTGAGTTCCGCCAGCTCGCCGAGCGGCTTGAGGGTCAGATTGGGGTCGGCGTCGGTCGTCACGTCGGGCGGCAGGCGGAAGGACCCGCGCGCCCCGTCCAGCCACCCGAGGCTCGCCTCGACCATGTGGTCCAGCAGCCCCGGGTCGCCGTGCCCGCCGGTCACCCGCCCCGCCCGTAGAACCGCCGGGCGGCCGCGACGTGCAGCGCGACCCGCGGATCGGCGCCGCCCATCTGATGGACGAACGCCAGCCCGCTGTCCAGCCCGAGGGTCCCCGGCACGTCGGGCAGCCGGGCCAGCCAGCGGCCCACACCGGCCGCCTGCAGCCAGTCCCGGCGGCGGACCGCCCGGACGAAGCCCCGGGACAGGTCGTCCGTACGGGCGGCGAGCTGCTCGGCGAGGCCGGACGCCAGCCCCGGCAGGGCCAGCGCGGCCAGCTGGGACACCCGGTGCGACAGCTTCGGCCAGGGGGAGTCACCGACCCACGCGGTGCCGGCCTCCGGTGCGGGTGGCCACGGACGGCCGTCCCCGGGCAGGAACGCGTGCGCGGCCTCGACCAGGCCGCGGTAACTCCACAGCGACACCTCCGAGGCGCCGTCACCCGGTGGATAGGCCATCAGCGCCTGCCGCACCACCGCTTCGTCGTCCACGCCGGCCGGTGCCGCCCGGTGTTCCACGGCGTACGGCGCCAGCGCATCGGCGCCGAGCACCCGTACCGCGGCCGGGGTCAGCGCATCCTCGTGCCGCAGCATGCCGGACAACGCATAAGGGTCGCCCTCACCCCGCAGGGCGAGGGCGACCCCGGTTGCGGCATCGGCGATCACAGCGCTGAGCGGGACTGCTCCTTGCGTCTGTTCAGCCAACGCTTTCCCCTCAGCGGACGTCAGTCTTGGGCCGGGGGGTGGGCGGCGAGATCAGGAGCAGCGCGGCCAGCAGCAGCGCACCTCCACACTCGCGGGTGTCGCGGAAGACGCCGTCGGCCTCGGCGGGTTCAAGCAGTCCCTCGACCTCGGCGGCCAGGATGGCCGTCTCGACCGGCGCTGTGCGATCCGTAACCATGCGATCAACTCCTTTGACGAATGGGATACCAGATTCACATCGGGGTTTTTGGGACGCAACGGGAGAAAGTGCACTAATCGCAAGAACCGTCGCCTCCTTGACGTCGGCTCAGAGGGCGTTCCGCCCGTCAACGTGGTGAGATGGAAGGCGAGTTGGGCCGTCCCGTGGCGTCCTCCGGCGGCGGGGCGCCCCGGGTGTGCCAGGGGTGGCCCCCTCGCGCCGATGGCGGATGTGGCTGCTCCGTTCGGATGGCGTCGGGCCCCGGGGGACGGCCCGGCGGCCGCCGGCGGCGCGGGGGCCGGGCTGCCCTAGAGTGCGACCGTGCCGACGTACAGCATTGGTCAGGCAGCGGAGCTGCTGGGTGTGAGTTCGGAGACCGTCCGGCGGTGGGCCGACGGCGGTCAGCTGCGGATGGAGCGGGACGGCGGGGGGAACCGCGTCATCGACGGGGTCGGCCTGGCCGCGTTCGCCAAGGAGCGCGCCACCGGGCTGCATCCGGTGCCCGGTGAGGTGCTCACGTCCGTGCGGAACTCCTTCGCGGGGATCGTCACCAAGGTGACGATGGACGACGTGATCGCCCAGGTCGAGATCCAGTCCGGGCCGCACCGGCTGGTGTCGGTGGTCAGCCGGGAGGCGGTCGAGGAGCTCGGGATCGAGGTCGGGGTGACCGCCACCGCCCGGGTGAAGTCGACCCATGTGCACGTCGACCGGCCGGGCGGGCGGGACTGAGCAGGGGGTGGCGCGTCCCCTCGGCGGCCCGGCCGGTGCGGCTCCCTCAGCGGCACAGCAGGGCCGCGCGCAGGTCGAGCTTGTGGTCCAGACGGGACAGGTCGCGGCCGGTGAGGATCTCGATGCGCTGGATGCGGTAGTGCACCGTGTTCACGTGGAGGTGCAGCGCCTCGGCCGTCCGCGCCCAGGAGCCGTGCTGGGCCAGGAAGACCTCCAGCGTCTCCAGCAGCATCCGGTGGGACGTCGAGCCGGCCCGCCCCAGCGGGCCCAGCACCTGGCTGCTGAAGGCCGCACGGACCTCCGCGGGGACCCCGGCCAGCAGCTCGGCCAGCGTGCCGAGGTCCTCGACACCGGCCACCCGGGCACCGTCCGGAGCCGCGGCACGGGCCGATGCCAATGCGTAACGGGCCTGCTGGAAGGCGGAGTTGAGGCCGCCGGGGGCCGCTACGGAAGCGCTGACCCCGGCGTGCAGCGGCGCCTGCGGACGGCAGGCGGTGAGCGCCGGCCAGACCTCGGCGAGCGGGGTGGAGTCCTCGGCGTCCGGGGCCGCGTGGACCACGGCGACCGCCTCGCCGCCCGGCAGTCGCCCGGCCGCGAACCGTTCGCCGGGGGAGTGCCGTAGCGCCTCCGCCAGCGCGCTCACCACCAGGTCGCTCTCCTCCCCGCCCAGCGCGGCCAGCACCACCCGGTACGGACCGCCGGCCGGCAGACCGCACGCCTGCAGTGCCGCCTCCAGCGCCGCGCCGTCCGCCGCCCCGGCATCGGCCGCCGCGAGCAGGGCGACCAGCACGTCCGCGGCCCGCCGCCCGGCCGCCTGCCGCGGCGCGGCCCGCCGGCGGTACCCGGCCACGACCTCGGCGATCTCGTGCACCAGCCGCGGCGGGACGTCCGCCCGGCCGCCCACGTGCAGGTACCAGGTGTCGTACGGCCCGGCGTCCCCGTCGATCCGCACCGTCGGGCCCGTCCCGGCCGCCTCGATGGCCGTGACGGCCTGCCGCGCCGTCAGCCGCGGGGCGGCCGGGGTCCGGGCGATCACCCGGCCGGTCGCGGACAGCAGGTAGCAGGGCGGCCCGTCCAGGGGGGCGAAGGCCCGGTCCAGCAGCACGCCCGGGTCGGCGTCCGCGGCCGGCAGCGCGGCCGGTTCGTCGCGGACGTCCTCCGGCAGTGCGCAGTGGTCCGTGGGGCGCCGGCTCAGCTCTCCCCACTGCCGCAGGTACACCGCCTCGGTGATGGCCCGGAAGGTGGTGTGCGCGGGGACCGCGACCAGCACGATGCCGTGCTCGCGGCAGGAGTCGACGAGCACATCGGGGACCTTGCCGTGGGTCTCCTCGCCCGCCAGCAGCGCGGTCGCCCCGGCGGCCTCCAGCGCGGAGACGAACCGGTCGGCCTTGGCGCGGTCGTCACCGGGCGTCCACCACACCAGTCCGCTGAGCACCAGGTCGCCCGGCCGCAGGAACCGCGCCGGGTCCTCCATGTCGGTGGCGGTGACCCCGCGGACTTCCCGGTCGAGCAGGGGGCCCTCGCCCCACAGCAGGGTCAGGTCGAGCGAGTCGACCTGCAGGAGATCGTGGACGTGCATGTGCTGGCTCCTCGAGTGGCTGCCGGCGGCGGACCCGGCATCTCACATTCACGAGGTGAATGTGGGTACCCGCATCGTAAATGCAAGATCATCCAGCCAAAAGCCCTCTTGGGTGATCATCCGGTACGGGCTCGCGGTGAGGGTGGTTCTCCGTGTTGCACACCAGTGGTCCCGGGCGGTTCCGCTCTTCGGTGTACTGCCTGACGACCAACAGCGGGGCACGCCGACCGGTCCGGCGACGTACGAGCCGGACAACAGCGTTCTCGTCCGCCGGTGGTGCTGCACCAGGTCCGGCAACCCCCGCCGGAAGCGCAGGGAGTTGATGCCCTCGTGTGCCGGCACGTCGTCACGAAGGCCGAGGCGTGCACGTCACATCAGCGCGATCACCGGCCGGAGCCACGTGGCCGCGCGGCCGAGTTGTCGCTGTGACGCCTCGGCCGGTGCGGTCAGACCGCGGCGAGCGCGATCTCGGTGGACTTGATCAGCGCGGTCACCTCGGAGCCGGCCGCCAGGCTCAGGTCCTCGGCCGCGTCCCTGGTGATCGCCGCGGTCAGTTCGCCGCCCGCGACGGCGACCTTCACCCCGGCCATCGCGCCGCCGGCCGCGACGTCGGTGACCGTACCGGGCAGCCGGTTGCGGATGCTCAGCCCCTCGACCCCGCCGGTGGCCAGGGCGACCTCGGTGGACTTGATCAGCGCACGCACCGCCGTGCCCTCCGCCAGGTCCAGCTGCCCGACCGCCTCGCGGGTGACCGCGGCGGTGATCTCCTGCCCGCCGTCCAGCCGGACCCTGACCAGGGCCATGACCTCGCCGGGAGAGACGGAGCGGACGGTCCCGGACAACTGGTTACGGATGCTCAGACTCATGCCCACACCCTGCGCGCTGCCGCCCGGCCGCGCATCGCGAGGAACTTCGTCCCTTCCTCCAAGCCGGATGGCATTTGCTACGGAGATCTTCCCTGCGGATTGCACCTGCCAGGCTCGGCTGCCTATCTTGTCGCACATGCAGTCCTACACGATCGGCCAGGCGGCGCGGCTGCTGGGCGTCAGCCCGGACACCGCCCGCCGGTGGGCGGACGCCGGCAAGGTCGCGACCCATCGCGACGACAGCGGCCGCCGCCTCATCGACGGCCGGGATCTGGCCGCCTTCTCCATCGAGGTGGCGCAGACCGGCGCCGGTGAGGACGACGCCTCGTACACCTCCGCCCGCAACGCCTTCCCGGGCATCGTCACCGCCGTGAAACTCGGCGATGTCGCCGCCCAGGTCGAGATCCAGGCCGGTCCGCACCGGCTGGTCTCCCTGCTGACCCGGGAAGCGGTGGAGGAACTGGGACTGGAGGTCGGCATGCGGGCCACCGCCCGCGTGAAATCCACCAGCGTGCACATCGACCGCTCCTGAAGGCCATCCCACCGCTCCCCGAACCCCCGCGGTGGCGTCCGCCCGCACCACCGGGCCGGCTCCCCACCGTCCACCGCGGCAGCACCACAGCCGGACCGCGCCCCCGTCCCCACCGGCCGGCTGCTCACCCCAGCGGCGTCGCCCTTCCCCCAGCTCTCGAACGTCCTCGAGCAGGGGAGGCCCCAACCGGCGCGGCTTTCCCATCCGCTCGGACGACCCCCTCGTCCCGCGTCACAAGGAGTCCCGCCCATGCCCCCGTTCCTCACCGGACGCCGCGCCACCGCCGCGGTCGTGACCGCCGCCCTCCTCGTCCCGCTCGCCGCCTGCGGCAAGGACGACGCCAAGACCGGCAAGAGCGCCGAGAAGTCCGGCGGGAAGACCTCCACCGCGCCGCTGACCGTGCTCGCCGCCTCCTCGCTCACCGACGTCTTCAAGAAGGCCGGCGCGGCGTACGAGAAGGACCACCCGGGCACGAAGGTGACCTTTTCCTTCGCCGGCTCCCAGGAACTCGCCGCGCAGGTCAAGCAGGGCGCCCCCGCCGACGCGCTGGTCACCGCCGACTCAAGGACCATGGACGGGCTGAAGGCGGACGCCGGTACCCCGACCGTCATCGCCCACAACCGCCTGGTCATCGTCACCGGCGAGGGCAACCCGAAGAAGGTCCACACCCTCAAGGACCTCACCGACAGCAAGCTGAAGGTCGTGCTCGCCGCCCCCGAGGTGCCGGTCGGCCGCTACGGCAAGCAGGTCCTGGACGCCCAGAAGCTCAAGGTCGCGCCGGTCTCGCAGGAGCCCAACGTCCGCGCCGTCCTCAGCAAGGTCGAACTGGGCGAGGCGGACGCCGGCCTGGTGTACAAGACGGACGCCGCCACCGCGCCGAAGAAGGTCGACGCGATCGACATCCCCGACAAGCAGAACGCCGTCGCCGCCTACCCGGCCGCGACCCTGAAGACCTCGAAGCACGCCGCCGCCGCGGCCGCCTTCGTGAAGTGGCTGAGCACCCCCGAGGCACAGAAGATCCTGCAGGACGCGGGCTTCCAGAAGCCGTAACGGGGCTGAAGCGCGCACGGGACTGCCCGGCTCGGGGGAGCGGACAGCCCCGTGCGCGCCACCGGGGCGGCCTGCCCCGGCCCGCCGGCACCGGCCGGCCCGACCCGCCCCCGACCCCAGGACCGACGATGAGACGCTCCCGCACCCCGGCCCGGCCCGCGGCCGCCCGGCGCCGCACGCCCGGCGCCCGTACCCCCGCCGCGCTCGCGGTGCCCGCGCTGGTCGCCGTCGCGTTCCTGCTGATGCCGCTGCTCGGCATCCTCGCCCGCACCACCTGGAGCGACCTCGGCACGCATCTGACCAGCCCCGGTGTCACCGAGGCGCTCGGCCTCTCGCTGCTGGTCTCCTTCTGGGCGCTGGGCCTGTCACTGCTGCTCGGTGTACCGCTGGCCTGGCTGCTGGCCCGGGTCACCTTCCCCGGCAAGGCAGTGGTCCGCTCGCTGGTGCTGCTGCCGATGGTGCTGCCGCCGACCGTCGGCGGTGTCGCCCTGCTGCTCGGCTTCGGCCGCCGCGGACTGCTCGGCCCCTGGCTGGAGGACACCTTCGGCATCGTCCTGCCGTTCCACACCTCGGGCGCGGTGGTCGCCGCCACCTTCGTCGCCATGCCGTTCCTCGTCATCAGCCTGGAGGGCACGCTCGCCGGCCTGCGCCCCAGTTACGAGGAGACCGCGGCCTCCCTCGGCGCGTCCCCGGTCCGGGTCTTCGCCACGGTCACCCTCCCCATGGTCGCCCCCGGCCTGGCCGCCGGCGCCGCGCTCACCTGGGCCCGCGCGCTCGGTGAATTCGGCGCCACGATCACCTTCGCCGGCAATCTGCCCGGCACCACCCAGACCCTCCCGCTCCAGGTCTACCTGCTGCTCCAGGACTCCCCGGAAGCCGCCACCTCGGTCTCCCTGCTGCTCCTCGTCATCGCCATGGCCGTGCTGATCTGCCTGCGCGGCCGCTGGACCGGCGCGCTGCCCGCCGGCCGCGCCCCGCGCACCGCGCCGGCCGCGGACGAGCCCGAGCCGTCCGGGACCGACAGTGACGGCCGACACGATGTGACGGCCCGTCAGGAACCCGCCGCCGCACCGCAGGGGGACCGCTGGCCGCTGCACGCCGAGGTCACCGGCTGCACCGAACTGACCCTGGACGCCGGGCCCGGCACCACCATCGCGGTCGTCGGCCCCAACGGCGCCGGCAAGACCACCCTGCTGCGCGCCCTGCTCGGCCTCACCCCGCGCGCCCACGCCACCCTGCGCCTCGGCGGCACCGACGTCACCGCCCTGCCCCCGCACCGCCGCGGCGTCGCCTGGGTCCCCCAGGACGGCGCGCTCTTCCCGCACCTGAACGCCCTGAGCAACACCGCCTACGGACTGCGGGCGCACGGCGTCCCGCGCGCCGGGGCCCGCCGCGCCGCCCAGGAGTGGCTCGACCGGCTCGGCGTCGGGCACCTCGCCCACCGCCGGCCCGCCCAGCTCTCCGGCGGCCAGGCCCAGCGCGTCGCGCTGGCCAGGGCACTGGCCGCCCGCCCCCGCCTGCTGCTGCTCGACGAACCGCTGGCGGCCCTCGACCAGACCACCCGCGCCCACGTCCGGCACGCGCTGCGCGGCCATCTCGCCGGCTTCGACGGGGTCTGCCTGATCGTCACCCACGACCCCGTCGAGGCGGTCTCGCTCGCCGACCGGGTCCTCGTCCTCGACGACGGGCGCGCCCTCCAGGACGCCCCGCCCGCCGAGGTCACCCGGCATCCCCGCTCGCCCTGGGTCGCCCGGATGCTGGGCCGCAACGCCTGGCCCGGCACCGCCACCGGCGACGGCCTCGCGCTCGCCGGCGGCGGGCACCTCGTCGTCGCCGACCGCCTCCCCGAGGGCGCCCGGGCGCTGGCGGTGATCGCCCCCGAGGCGGTCTCCGTCCACCTCGACAAGCCCGCCGGCAGCCCGCGCAACGTCTGGCCCGGCACCGTACGGGAGATCACCTCGGCGGGCAGCCGGCTGCGGATCCTGATCACCTCGCCGCACGCCCCCGACCTCGTCGCCGAGATCACCCCGGCCGCCGCCCTCGAACTCGGCCTGGCCGACGGGGTGCCGGTGTGGACCGGCATCAAGGCCACCGAGGTCTCGCTCGTGACGCTCTAGCGGACGACGGAAATCCCGCGGCCTCAGTGGTGTTCCGTGGCCGCCGGCTCCAGCACGAACACCGGGATCTCGCGGGTCGTCTTCTTCTGGTAGGCGTCGTAATCGGGGAATGCCTCGACCGCCCGTCCCCACCACACGGCCTTCTCCTCGCCGGTGACCTCACGGGCCGTCATGTCCCGGCGGACCGGGCCGTCCTGGAGCTCCACCCGGGGATCGGCGACCACGTTGTGGTACCAGAGGGGGTTCTTGGGCGCGCCGCCCAGGGACGCCACCACGGCGTACGTCCCCTCGTGCTCCACCCGCATCACCGGGGACTTGCGGATCCTGCCGCTCCGGGCGCCCCGGGTGGTCAGGACCACGACCGGCAGCCCACGGATCGTCGTGCCCCGCGTCCCGCCGGAGCTCTCGTACTCCTCGACCTGCTCCCGCACCCACGGCGTCGGGCTCGGTTCGTACTCACCCTGAAGAGGCATCCGCCCGTCCTCTCTCCCTGTACGGCGGTCATGGCACCGGCCGCGGCGCACCTGGGCCCCGGCCGCCCTGACCTTCGCTCAACAACCGCGGCGGACGCAATCATCCCGGCCGCCCCGTCGTGTCCCGCCGCGGGACCGCCGCGGGGACCTGACGACCGGGGCCCGGCCTCGCACACCGTGCGGTGCGCGAGGCCGGGCCCCCGTCGGGCAGCGGGGCGTCAGGACACCAGCTCCACCGCCCGCAGACTCCGGCGGTGCTGCTCGGCCCAGTTGGTCAGCGCCGCCTCACAGGCGTGGTCGAGATGGCGCAGTCCGCTCAGGTCCAGCTCGACGTCCCGGTGGGCGGGCAGCGCTTCGAGCTGGTCCAGGATCTTGGGCAGCCGCAGGAACGTGGCGTTGCCGACGGCCCGTACCAGCACCGGCTGCCCGGCGTCGTCCGGGGTGTGCACGTCCAGGTGGACGTGCGAGGTCTCCCAGGCCGTCTTCGCGATCGCCAGCAGCAGACCGATCAGCACCCCCTCGAACATGTTGACCGTGACGATGGCCAGCGCGGTGACCAGCAGCACCACGGCCTCCCCGCGGTGCTGGCGCCACAGCGGCCGCCACGACTTCCACGGCAGCAGCTTCCAGCCCGCGTGGATCAGCACACCCGCCAGTGCCGCCACCGGGACGATGCCCAGCGCGGCCGGGAACGCCGCCGCGAACACCAGCAGCCACACGCCGTGCAGCACCCGCGACGCCTTGGTCCGCGCCCCCGCCTGCAC
>NZ_JOIX01000125.1 GCF_000720175.1 Streptomyces sp. NRRL S-337 | reverse complement strand
CGTACACCTGACGTCGCTGGTCAGCGGGAATAGCTCCGCCCGCGTGTCCGGTTGTGGCCCCGCAGGGGGCCCTCGCGACCCTTACGGGATCTGTTCGACTCACCCCTACGGGTCCGAGGGGCCGGTGTTTGGGACGTAAAGCGACAGCAGTCCCAAACACCGGCCCCGCAGGCCCGTCACCGCACCCGACACCCACCCAGCCCGCCGCAGGCGCCACGGCGAACAACAACCGCGGCGGGACGGCCAAGTACGTACGCGGCGCCGCAAAGCGCAACGGCGAGACGCCCCGCGGCGCAGCAGACAGGTACGTGCGGGGCGCCGCAAAGCGCAACGGCGAGCAACTCCCACGGCGGGACAGACGGCTCCGTACGGGACTAGCAGTGGGCAACCGCCCCCTCCGCCGCCGATCGTTTCGCGGCCTCCAGGACGCGGAGGGTGGCTGCGGCCTCCGTGGCGGTGACCGGGGGGTCACCGCCACCACGCAGGGCGCGGGCGATCGCGGCGTAGTACGCGGGGTAGTCGCCCGGCAGGGTCGGTACGGGGTCGCCGCCGCCCATTCGGGGGGAGGCTCCGGTGCCGAGCCGGCCCCAGCAGGCCTTCGGTTCCACGCCCCACTCGATGCCGTCGTCGCCCGGGCGCCGGCCCTCGCGGAGGGCGGCTTCCTGGGGGTCGAGGCCGTGCTTGGTGTAGCCCGCCTTGCTGCCCAGTACCCGGAAGCGGGGGCCCAGCAGGGCGGCGGTGGCGCTCATCCAGAGATGTGAGCGGACGCCACCCGCGTGGGTGAGGGCGATGAACGTGTCGTCGTCGGCCTCGGCGCCCGGGCGGCGGACGTCGGTCTCGGCGTAGACGGAGACGACCGGGCCGAAGAGGGTCAGCGCCTGGTCGACGAGGTGGCTGCCGAGGTCGTAGAGGAGTCCGCCGATCTCGGTGGGGTCGCCGGATTCGCGCCAGCCGCCCTTGGGGGTCGGGCGCCAGCGCTCGAAGCGGGACTCGAAGCGCTGGACGTCGCCGAGGGCGCCCTCCTCGACGAGTTTGCGGACGGTGCGGAAGTCGTTGTCCCAGCGGCGGTTCTGGAAGACGGAGAGCAGCAGGCCGCGGTCGGCGGCGAGCGCGGCGAGCTTGTCGGCCTCGGCGGCCGTGGCGGCCAGTGGCTTGTCGACGACCACCGGCAGCCCGGCCTCCAACGCCGCGGTGGCGAGCGGCACATGGGTCTTGTTGGGCGACGCCACCACGATCAGGTCCAGTTCGGCGGCGCGGTCGAGGACCGCCTCGGCGGTGGGGACCGCGCGCACCTGCGGATGCTCGGCGCGGGCCTGCGCCTGCCGCTCCGGACTGCTGGTGGAGACGGTGTCGAGCAGCAGACCGTCGGTGGCCGCGATCAGCGGGGCGTGGAAGACGGAGCCGGCCAGGCCGTAGCCGAGCAGGCCGACCCGCAGGGGTGCGCCGGGGGAGTCGCCGTTCCGCTGTGGTGCGCCGATGGGGCTCTTCTCGCTCGTCTCACTCATACCCACTACTTAAGCAACGCTGTTGCTTAAGTGCAAGCGTTGTCGGACAATGGGGTGTGTGACCAGCAACGATTTCCCGTCTCTCGGCGGCGTCGCCGGGTCTGTGGGCGCCAACCTCCCCGCGCTGCGCGGGCACAACACCGCGCTGGTGCTGGGCCTGCTGCGGGCGGCCGGGGAAGCGGGGGTCAGCCGGCTGGAGCTCGCCGCGCGGACCGGGCTGACCCCACAGGCCGTCAGCAAGATCACCGCGCGGCTGCGCACCGAGGGCCTGGCCGCCGAGGCGGGCCGCCGCGCCTCGACCGGCGGCAAACCCGCCACCGTCCTGCGGCTGGTCCCCGGCGCCCGCCATGCCCTCGGCCTGCACCTGGACCGCGACGAGCTCACCGCCGTCCGCGTCGACCTCGCCGGCCGCGCGGTCGCTGTCCGGCACGCCCCGCTCGCCTTCGCCGCAGGCGCGGAGCAGGTGCTCGGTACGGTCGAACGGGAGGTCGCGGCGCTGCTCGCCGAGGACGCGGGCCCGCCGGTCCTGGGTGTGGGGGTGGCCTGCCCGGGCCCGCTGGACCACACGGCAGGAGTGCTGCACCGCGTCACCGGCGCTCCTGAGTGGGACGGCTTCCCGCTGCGGGACGTCCTCGCCGCGCGATTCGGCCTGCCCGCCGTGCTCGACAAGGACACCAACGCCGCGGCACTCGGCCTGGCGCAGGGCATGTCCGCGGGCACGGGCTCCTTCGGCTATCTGCATCTGGGCACCGGCCTCGGCGCCGGGCTCGTGCTGGACGGCAGCCTCTACCGTGGCCCGCGCACCGGTGCCGGCGAATTCGGCCACCAAATCGTGCAGTTGGACGGCCCGCGCTGTAGTTGCGGGCAGCAGGGCTGCATAGAGGCGCTGTGCCTGGCGGCGGTCGCCCGTGGTGATCTCCCGGGCGCGGCGCGGGCGCTGGGCGTGGGTGCGGCCAATCTCGTCGAACTCCTCGACATCGACCGGGTCCTGCTCGGCGGGCGCACCGTGCTCGACCACCCCGAGGAGTTCCTGGGCGGGGTGTCCCGGGCGCTCGCTGCCCAGGCCCGCACCCGCGGCAGCGCCGGCCCCGGCGCCCGTACCGCGGTGTCCGTGGCGCTCGCCCCGGGTGGCGCCCGTACGGTCGCCGACGGCGCGGCGGAGCTGGTCCTCGCCCCGCTCTTCGGCGGCCACCGGCCCGTACGGCAGACCGGTCAGGGGGACTGACGGGGAGAAGCCGGCGGGGAAGACGCCGTATCCCCCCGGGCCCCTACGGCGTGTGGCAGACCGCCTCGATGTTGTGGCCGCCGGGATCACGGACGAACGCCCCGTAGTACGCGTCGTGGTACTCCGGCCACACCCGCGGCGCGTGCAGCGACTCCGCGCCGGCCGCCACCGCCGCGGCGTGGAACGCATCGACCGCCGCCCGGTCCGGCGCGCTGAACGCCAGGTGGAGTTCGCGGCCCGGGCCCTCGTCCGTGGCCGGGACGAGCCAGAGGGTGTGGCCCGTCGTGCCGAAGCAGAGGAACTCCCCGAACTCCTTCGTCCGTACGCCGCCGAGCGGGGCGAGCACCTGGTCGTAGAAGGCGGCACTGGCCGCCACGTCCGTCACCTGGACCGCTATGTGATCGAGCATGCGCCCAGCGTGCCGGGGGAGGGGCCGGTTGTCTCCTGGATTTCCGCGGCCCGGTCCCCGCCGCCGGCCCGCCCCCGGGCGTAGGGATCACCGCGTGGAGTTCACGGAGTTCATGGACGGCCAGGATCCTGGCACGCCCGTCCGGTCCGGCGTCCTCGAACACGGTCCCATCCCCGAGTACTACGCGGCCAAGGTCGATATCGCCGCGCTGCTCGCGGAGTTGGAGGAGGGCGAGGTGCTGGCGGGCGGGGCGCGGCACGGTCGTCGCCGGGCCCAAGCTCCTGGTCCGGCATCGACTTCATGTGGGCGTTGTTGATCCGGATGTCCCCGTTGACGACCAGGAGTTGGCCCTTGTTCGTCTTGGGGACGAGCTGGCCGGTGGAGGATGACGGGCCGGCGAACCTGGACTCGTATGAACGCCTGGAAGACGGCAACCGGAAGCTGATCAATAGGGAACTGACCAAGCGGAAGCTGACCTGGGGTGGGGCGGGCTGGGGACGGGGTCGAGGGCACGGAGGGCGGGCCCGCCGCCGGTCGGACCCGTCGCCGTGACGCGGGGGGCCACCCCGCGTGACGGCGCTGCGGGCTCAGACCAGGTCGACGATGTCCGCGATGGAGTCCACCACGTTGGTCGGGCGGTACGGGTAGTTATCAATATCGGTACGGCTCGTCAGCCCCGTCAGCACCAGGAAGGTCTCCATCCCGGCCTCCAGCCCCGCCAGCACATCGGTGTCCATACGGTCGCCGATCATCGCTGAGGACTCGGAGTGGGCACCGATGGCGTTCAACGCGCTGCGCATCATCAGCGGGTTGGGCTTCCCGACGAAGTACGGCTCCTTGCCCGTCGCCTTGGTGATCAGCGCCGCCACCGATCCGGTCGCCGGCAGGGCACCCGCGGGGGACGGGCCGGTGTTGTCGGGATTCGTGGCGATGAAACGGGCGCCGTCATTGATCAGCCGGATCGCCTTGGTCAGCGCCTCGAAGGAATACGTCCGCGTTTCGCCCAGAATCACGAAATCCGGGTTCAGGTCCGTCATGACATAACCGGCGTCGTGCAGCGCGGTGGTCAGCCCCGCCTCGCCGATGACGTACGCCGTACCGCCCGGATGCTGGTTGTTCAGGAACGTGGCGGTCGCCAGAGCGGAAGTCCAGATGTTCTCGGCCGGCACTTCCAGCCCGATCCGGTTCAGCCGGGCGTGCAGATCGCGGGCGGTGTAGATGGAATTGTTGGTGAGCACCAGGAAGGGCCGGCCGGAATCGCGCAGCTTCGTGATGAAGCGATCGGCCCCCGGCACGGGAACGCCCTCGTGCATCAGGACGCCGTCCATGTCGGTGAGCCAGGATTCGATGGGCTTACGCTCGGTCATGGTCCTACCGTACGAGCAGCTCCGGCCGGTGCGCCATCACGGGGAGATGACTGATGGGAGGCCGCGAGGAGGCCTGATGGGCCGCCGGGGCGGGGTCTCTGGGTCGCCCTGGGGTGCCGGGATCTCGGTCTCGCGCTGGGGGTGCCTGGGGGTTCCGGCGGTGCCTGGGGGGCCGGGGGTGTCCGGCGGTGCCTGGCGAAGTGCCGGGGGTGCCTGGCGGTGCCGGGGTGTCCGGCGGTGCCTGGGGTGGTTGGGGCCTTCGGCTACCCCTAGCTAGGGGGCGGTCGAACAGATCCCGTAAGGGTCGCAAGTGCCCCCTCGGGGGCCACAACGCGGCAGGGGCGGGGGATATTCCGGTGAACGTATCCGACCATCCGATCCGCACGTGACCTGCTGGTGCAGGTGAGGCCTCGCGAGTTCTGCACGAGGGCGGAGTCGGAGGGGATGCCGCCGAGGAGCGCATCCCGCTTCCGGGAGGCGACCCGCCACCCGAACGGCGCAGCTTCGGGCCGCACCGGATGCGGGCGGGCTCGTAGGGGCGGACCTTCAAAGGCATCGGAGGTTCACCATGGGCTCACCGCAACTCGCTCTCTGCGCCGCGGTCGCGGCCGCCGCGGTGACGATGGCGCCCGCGTACGCGGCGGATCCGTACGGCGCCCGGACCGACACGGTCTCCGTCACCCGCCCACCGGCCACCCACGGCGGCGCGCACCCCGCGCCCGCCTGGCTCGCGCCTGCCCGGCCAGCGGCCGCCGCGTCCCGGCCGGCAGCGCTCCGCCCGACCCCGTACGCCGCCCCGCGCCGCGAGCTGAGCAGCACCTCGGCCGTCGGCCTGGTGCTGGCCGGCGGTGCCGTTCTGGTCATCGCGGGCCAGCTGCTGCGGCTCCGGCTGCGGCTACGCCGCGAACGGCAGGGCGAGGCGGATGAGGGCTGAGGAGAAGCGCCGGGCGGCCGAGGTGCCACGGATGGCCGAGGGGCCACGGGCGGAGAAACGCACCGGCGCGGACAGAGGCGCCCGCGCGGACAAAGGCCCCCGCGCGCACGAGACACCCCCGGCGGACGAGGAGCCGGCCGGGACCACCGGGCACGGTCGCCCCGGACAGCTGCTGGCCGGAGTGGTCTGGGCGGTCCTGCTGCTGGGGCTGTGGCTGTGGGGCCGCGACCTGTCCGGCGGCGCGGCCGCCCCGCTCACCACGACCGGTGATGTCGCCGCCGTCGGCCGCCCGTTGGGCCGCCAGGAGCCCCCGCACGCCCACGCCCCGGTCCGGGCCCCCGCCACCGTACGGCCGAGCCGGCTCCGCATTGCCGCACGGGGGATGTCCGACGTGGCGATCCGGTGGTACGCCCGGGGGCCGCAGCCCGGGGAGGCGGGCGCGGCGCTGCTCAGCCTGCGGGGCGGGAGCGGTGGCGCGGAGGCAGCCGGTGGCCGGGATGGCGTGACCGGCGGCCGGGACGGCACGAGCGGGAGCCGCCGCCCGTCGCTCGGTGGCCTCGCACCCGGGGAGCGGGTCGACGTCCTGCGCTCCGACGGGAGTACGGTCCGGTTCGCCGTCGAGGACGTCCAGCGCTACGACCGGGCCCGCTTCGACGCCCGTACGGCCTACGCCGCCCACGACCCCGGCCGCGCCGAACTCCGGCTGACCGGCGAGGCCCCCGACGGCAGGGGCGTGGTGGTCATCTCGGCCTACCTGACGGGCTATCAACCCGCTGGCGCACCCCACCGCTGACGCGCTACGCCACTGCCTACGCCGTGCCTACGCCCCGCCGCGGGAGGGCCTGTGGACAGGTTGTCCACAGGCCGACTTCGACGGGGTTGCGGTGTGCCACGATGGCTTCGGCCGGCGGACATTTGCCGGTCTTGTGCCGGTCGCCCGCCGACGCCTTCCGTCCGTTCCGTGTTCTTCGATCTGTCCGCTCTATTCGTTCTATCCGCTCTATGCGTTGCATCTGCTCTATCTGACCTGTCTGACCCATCTGCTCTATCTGTTCTGTCTGTTCCATTCGTTTCGTGCTCCGAGGGGGAGAGGATGTACGGCAAACTGCGGCGGTCCGCCGCGAAAGGGGTGGCGCCGCTCACGGCGGTGATGCTGCTGCTCACGGGCTGCTCGTCGTCCGGCAGTGGCGGCGGCGACGCCTCCGTGCCCGGCCGGCCCGGCCAGCGCCCTCGGTCCGTGACGCCGTACTGGGTCAACCCGGACAGTACGGCCGCCCGCCAGGTGTCCGCCTACGGCAAGGAAGGCAAGGCCGGCAACGCCCGGCTGGTCGACCGGATCGCCAGGCAGCCGGTCGCCGAATGGATAGGCGTCGACAACCCGCAGGGCCAGGCCCGCGGCTTCACCGAGGCGGCCGACCGGGCCGGCCGTGAGGCGCTGCTGGTCCTCTACAACATCCCGCACCGCGACTGCGGCCGTTACTCCCGCGGCGGCGCCGCCGACGGCAACGCGTACCGCGCCTGGCTGGACGGCGTCGTCAAGGGCATCGGCGACCGCGCCGCGACGGTCGTCCTGGAGCCGGACGCGCTGCCGCACCTCGCGGACGGATGCACCCCGGCGCAGTTCCAGGAGGAGCGCTACGCCCTGCTGACGGAGGCGGTCGGCAAGCTCAAGGCGCTGCCGCACACCACGGTCTATCTGGACGCCGGCAATCCGCACTGGATCAAGGACCCGGGCCGGATGGCCGAGCCCCTCAAACGGGCCGGTATCGACCGCGCCGACGGCTTCGCACTGAACATTTCCAACTACCAGACCACCAAGGAGAACAGCGCCTACGGCAAACGCCTCTCCGCCCTCGTCGGCGGCAAGCACTTCGTCATCGACACCAGCCGCAACGGCAACGGCCCGGCCCCGGGCGGCGACGACCGGGAGAGCTGGTGCAACCCACCCGGCCGCGCCCTGGGCACCCCGCCCACCACCCGGACCGGCGACCCCCTGATATCCGGCTACCTCTGGATCAAGCGCCCCGGGGAATCCGACGGCACCTGCAAGGGCGGTCCGAAGGCGGGCGACTGGTGGCCGACCTACGCCCTCGAACTCGCCCGCAACGCCCGCACGGCCCGCAACGCCCGCTGACACGATCGCCGGCGGCCCGGCCCGGCCTGGCCCGGGGGCCGTGTGAACGGGCCCCGCGGACCGGCACCTCAACTCACTTCCCTCCTACCCGCTCAGCCCCCTCGACCCGGCCCGGATCCCTCCGACCCGGCCCGGGGCCCCTCCGACCTGGCCCGGGGCCCCTCCGATCTGGCCCGGGATCCCTTCGATCCGGCCCGGGGCGGCTCCGGGCCGGGTCAACTCCCTCCCGCCGTAGGGACCTTCACCCACACCGCCTTCGACGGGGTGCCCGCCTGGTCGACCGCGTTCAGCATGTACCAGCCGGGCGGCACCAGCGACGGGTCCGACGGCAGCGTCACCGTCACCCCGTCGCCCCCCTTGGTCACGCGGAAGTCCAGCGCGACCGACCGCTGTTCGACGTTGGTGACGTGGGTGAACGCCCCGGGACGGATCAGCCGCATCTTCCTGATCGCCGAGGCGTGCGGGGCGCGGTAGGTGGCCGTACCGCCGAGCCGGACCGTCCGGGGTGCGGGACCGGTGTCCACCAGCCGGGGGCGCGAGGACCGGAAGAGGTACGGCGGTGTGTAGAGGTCGATCTGCTGCTGGAAGACGCCCGGCCGGGTGTTGTCCTTGTCGCCGTAGAGGGAGTCGGAGCCGAAGGTCATCACCCGGCCGTCCGGCAGCAGCAGCGCACCGGAGTGGTAGTTACGGCCCACCAACGGGTCGGCCACCGGCCGGGCGGTGCCGGCGGCCGGGTCGTACAGCTCCGCCTTGAGGACGTTGGAGTCGCTGCGCCCCCGGTAGTCACCCGAGCCGTTGGTGGTGAGCACGGTGTCGTCCGGAAGGATCACGCTGCTCGGGTAGCGGGCCTTGGCGTACAGCCGCGGCCCGTCCCGGAAGCGCGGTGCGGGGTCGTGCAGGTCGACGATCCGGGTCCGGTCCGTGGACCGCGGGTCCTCGCCGACCCCGCCGCCGCCCAGCACCATGTACCGCTGGTCCTGGGCGGGCGGCAGCAGCACCGACATCGACGTCTCCAGGAGGTCCGGATCGCTCATCCCGGGCACCGGCCGGAAGGAGTTCGACGGCAGGTCCCAGATCCCGGGCGTACGGCCGACGTTGTCGGGGCCGTAACCCGCGTTGGAGCCCGTGTAGAAGATCCGGCCGCGGTCGGTGAGGAAGAGCGCCGGATAGGTCGGGAAGAAGCGCGGCTGCGGCAGGTAGTGCCACTTCTTCGTCGCCGGGTCGTAGATCTCCTGCTTGCCCGGCACGACCTGCCCGATCTCGTCCAGCCCGGAGACGGACAGCACCGTGCCGTCCTGCAGTGTGGTCAGCGTCGGGTACCAGCGGGCCTCGTTCATCGGGTCGACGCGGAGGTAGCGCTCGGCCACCGGGTCGAACTCGAAGGCGTCCTTGATGCCCTGGAAGTCCTTCTTGTCGAAGGAGAGCTTCTGTGCGATGCCGTAGAAGTTGCGGGCATCGACGCCGGTCAGGCCGTGGATGCGGTAGTTGTCCTGGGCGCCGGTCGCGTACTTCCGGCCGTTCTTGAGGGCCTCGACGTAGATCCGTGCCTCGCTGTGGGTCACGGTCACCCGGCCGGTCACCGGGTCCTTGGTCTTCTTCGCCCGCGGCACCACCACCGGGTCCTTGGACGCGAAGGTCTTGCCGTTCTCCCGGCCGGTGAAGAGCGTGCCGGCCGGGAACGTCCGGGGCCCGTCCGGATCCTCGTTGTAGACGATCATGAGCCCGCCGGCCTTCTTCACGTCCCCCTTCAGCTTCTCGTAGCGCTGGGTGCCGCCCGCCACCAGCAGCTTTCCGTCCGGCAGCTGGGTGTGCCCGGAGCAGAAGAGGTCCTTGGGCGTGGGGATGTTGGTGAAGGTGTTTTTCACGGGGTCCCACAGCACCGTACGGAACGACTTGGCGCGGAAGTTCGCGGCGTTGTTGCCGGAGCCGGCGACCAGCAGCACCTTGCCGGTGTGCAGCAGGGCCGCGTGGATGGTGTTGATGCGGTACGAGGCGGGGACGTCGACGACCTCCCAGTGGCCGTTCGCCGCCTTGTACCCGGGCTGGTTGATCTTGTACTGGTGGTACTCCTCCGAGGCGAAGCCGTAGAGAACCGGCCCGTTCACCCCGGCCAGCGCGAGCACCACCGCGGTCGCGATCGTCAGTCGACGCAGGCGACGGCTCGGACGGTACTTCATGAGTGACGTCCCCCAAGAGCGGTCCGCAGGGTCTCACCGGAGTGAGCGGTGTGCTGGATCTGCTCGGCGTGGTGGGTGCCGTCGGAGTGGTCGGCATGGTGAGTGGGGTCGGTGCGGTCGGTGCGGTCGGTGCGGTCGGTGCGGTCGGTGCGGTCGGTGCGGTCAGTGCGGTCGGTGGTGTCGGTGTGCTCGGTGCGTTCGCCGTGCTCGTCGTATACGTCGTGTCCGTCGTGTGGGTCGGTCTGCGGCGCGACGGCGGAGGAGTCGGTGGAGGAGCCGGCCGCATGGCCGGGGAGGGCGTGCGACGCGCGCCCGCCGGCTGCCTCGGACTGCCGCCGCTGCCTCTTCTCCCCGCGTACGGACAGCCGCCAGGCGACGATCGGCGTGATCGCGATCAGCATCGCCAGCACGGCCCAGACGATCATCGCCGGATGGCTGTGCCCCAGGACGAACGAGGCCACCAGCGAACCCCCGAAGACGACCAGGAAGAACAGATGCACCCGGAACGTCCCCAGCAGCGTGTCCGGGCTCGACGCATCACCCTTCGGCGTCACCACGAACCGGCTCCCGCGGCGCAGCACCGCATCGCACAGCGCCCGCGCGTAGATCGGCGCCGAAAGGGCCGACATCACCATCCCGGCCACCCCGCCCGACCCCTCCGGCTCGTGCGGCGAGACGTTGTGCCGCCGGTTCCACACGTACAGCCCGATCTGCAGCGCCGACGCGTTGCCGTACAACATCAGCCAGACGGTCGGATCGATGTTGACGCCCGAGGCCCCCAGCCCCAGGAACAGCGAACAACTCAGCGCCGCCAGTAGCCAGTTCAGCGCCGACATCGGATAGAAGATGACCATCAGGGTGTAGTTGAAGAGCCGCCCCGGGGACAGCGTGAACGGCGCCTTCCAGAACTGCTTGAGGATCGTCTCGTACGTCCCGCGTGACCAGCGCAGCTGCTGGGTGAAGAAGTCCGTCCAGGCGGTGGGTCCCTCGCCGACGGCGAGCACGTCCGGGGTGTAGACGGACTTCCACTTCCGCCCCGTCGCCGGGTTCTTGGTGCGGTGCATCTCGAAGCCGGTGGCCATGTCCTCGGTGATCGAGTCGTACAGCCCGCCGATCTGCCGCAACGCACTGATGCGTACGGCGTTGGAGGTGCCGACGAACATCGGCGCGCCGTAACGGTTACCGGCCCGCTGGATCAGCGCGTGGAAGAGGAACTGCTGTGATTCGGCGGCCTTGGTGACGAAGCTGTCGTAGTTCCCGTACACCTGCGGGCCGATGACGAACCCGACGTCCGGGTCGCGGAAGAAGCCCAGCATCCGCTCCAGGTAGTTGGGCAGCGGCACGTGGTCGGTGTCGACGGACGCGAAGAAGTCGTAGTCGTCGCCGTGTGCCTGCAGCCAGGCGTTGTAGTTGCCGTGCTTGGTTCTGGCGCGATGCGGTCCCTTGGCCTGATTCCACTCCGGGATGCCCTTACGGGTGAAGTGGCGCACCCCCAGCCGCCGGCAGACCTCCTTGACCTCGGGGCCGTCCCCCTCGTCCAGCAGCCAGACGTGCACCGGCCCGCGATGCCGCACCCGGACCGCCGCCTCCAGCGTCCTCGTCACCATGGCAAGCGGTTCCTTGCCGGGCACGAAGGAGGTGAGGAACGCGACCCGGGTGCCGCTCTCGGGGACGACCGGCACGGGGTCGCGGGCGACGAGCGTGGCGTGGGCGTTGGAGAGCACATTCATGCAGCGGAAGAACTCGATCAGCCCGATCGAAACCAGCATCACGGAGTCCAGCGCCGGCAGGAAGGCATGCGCCGGATAGTCGCGATGCGTCCAGTGCCCGGGCTGCAGCAGCCACGTCAGCAACCCCAGTGAGAGCAACGGCGCGGCCCCCAGCAACAACGCCGCACGCACCCGGTGCGGTTCCCCGGCGAGCAGCGACCGATAACGCACCTGGTACGGGCGCCCCGGCTCGGGCTGCGTCAGCGGCCCGGCCAGCCGGCTGTGGTGCTCGTAGTCATAACGCGGCAGCCCCTCCTGTGAGCTGCGCCGTTGCTGCCACTGGCGCCGCTGTTGCTGCCGCTCTGGCTGCCGCTCGTGCTGCTGCTCCGGCTGCGTGTGCTGCCCCTGCGGCGATCGCTGCCGGCGCAGGCGAGGCCGGGCTGCCGTGGGTGGCGGTGGGGGGATGGGGGGTGAGTGGTGGGGGTGAGTGTCTGTGCGCGCGTGGTGCGGAGGTGTGGTGTGGGGAGGCGCGTGGTGTGGAGGAGCGCCCTGTGGAGGGGCGTCCTGTGGTGGAACGCCCTGTGGCGCAACGCCCTGTGGAGGCGCGTCGCGCGGAAGTGAGGCGCGTAGAGGTGTGTGGTGTGAAGGTGTGTGGTGTGAAGGCGCACCGGGTGAAGGCGCACCGTGTGGAGGCGAGTCGTACGGCGGCGGATCGTGGGCCGGTGGCTCGTCATCGTGTGGAAGCGGATTGTCCGGGTCCGGACCGCGCGAATGCTGCGGCCGGACGTCGTCAGACGGCGACGTCATGAGTCCATCCCCCCGCACGCAGCCCCTGCTGCGTGCCGTATCTCCTGATGGCCCGATTCCCCGGTCCCCCTCGACCGACTCGGGCTCGTTGGTGTCGGGCCGCCGCGCCGGCGGGCGGCGGCGGCCGTTTCCGGCGGTGTGACGGGCGCCCCCGGCCGCTCTTTCGAGCCACGGGTTCCCCGGCGTCCACATCACGCCAGCCGACGTATCCCTTAGTCCCCAACTCCCTTGAACCCAGCCACTTTTCGGCCGAGTTACCAGGTCAGGTTCCCGAACCGGATCCCTTGATCGCAAGACGGTCCAAGGGGGATACGGGCAAGGCTGTGCCATGCGGGACGGTGTATGGCGGAGCGCACATCACCCGAGCCCGTAACTGCCCGAAGATGCTCACTCGGCGCGCTCTTTTGACGAGGTGGCCGATACACCGCTGCTGGCGAGCGGCGAACGTACCCGGCCGACCCACCATGCCCGGCCCGGCCGGATCACCGCACGGCGTGCGTACGAGCTGGCACTCGACGGGGCGCGCACCTCACATGCGGAGGCATCGGCCCGAGCCGGCGCACGAAGGGAGAACGGCGGCGCGCGACCGGGCGACGGTGGCGCACGGCCGGAGGGCGGTGGCGTACGAAGGGACGAGTGCGGTGCGCAAAAGGACGACAGCGGCACGCCGGACGCAACGGTCACACCGGGCCGAGCCTCGGCTCCCGTCGCCGTACCCAAGACGCTTCGCGGCTCGCAGCCCCACCGCCGCCCGGATCTCCCGCACCCGCCATGTCAGCAAGGAGCGGCCCGTCGTCGCCGTACACGACGTCGCACGCGTGGGCAGCGTCATCCGCTCCGCGCCCGAAGCTGACCACACCGTCAGCCGACCACGCCGTCGGCCGACTACACCGTCTGCCTCCCCGCACCCGAGGGCGGCCGGGGCGTCCCCCGCCACCTTCCGTGCAGGGGTCCCCCGGGGGGCGTCCCGGCTCCGGGATGCCGCGCCCTCGCTCGTCGCCTACGCGCCAGAGCGGCCCGAGTGAGGCGAGGTCGGCGCCGTGCGCCGTTCCGACGTCGAGGTCCAGCTCGCCGGCTGCACCTTGTCCGCCGGCAGCACCCTGACCCTCGGCGTCCTGCGGGCGATCGCCGTTCTGCCGGATGATCGCCGCCGCGGCCGTGGTCGGTACTGGCGGTACCGGCACGCTGATCACCGGGCCGCCGCGCCGGACCTACCGGGTGGACGAGAGCTGGGTCACCCTCCCGGCCGGCTTCCGGAGCAGCCAGCCCTCGGTGCCCATAAGCAGTGGCGCATCGCGGGGAGGGGCGGTGTGAGGCTTCGAGACGGAGTGCGACGGGACCGCCGCAGAGTGCGGGGTCAGGCAGGCGGCCATGGGAAGGGAAAGAGCCCGGCGGCCGGAGCCAGAGCGAAATTGAGGACTTCGTGGCCGACGAGGCCTGGCAGCTTCCCGGACGCAGTCCCAAGGTCGAGGCCCACTGGATCGCCGCGGCCCGCCCGCACCCGACCACACCCGCCCTCCCCGCTCGACGCCGCCCAGCGGCCGCGTCTGCTGGAGCTCGGCAGGCACCGGCCGGACACGGTGCCGGTCGGTGTACTGCTCGGCATGATCCTCTCGGGGCCGTCGTCGGAGCACTGCTCCTCCCGGCGGACGGTGGCCGGCGGCACTGGACCGCGTTGGCGGGCGCCTTCGCCCCGCTCGTCCTCTGGATGACCACCGGATGGATGACCACCGGACGCGTTCCCCCACCATCGGAGCAGGCCCAACGGGACGAGCCGCGCATCCCAGGGAAGGGACCGGGAACGAAGATCACCCCGACCACGCGCCCGATAGTCCGGCCCACAGCCCAGTCCGGCCCCCAGCCCACGGCTCACAGCCCACACCCGCGTACCACCGAGGACAGGACTGAGGCCCCCCGCCATTGGCGAGGGGCCTCAGTCCTACAGTGCGCCGCCAGGGACTCGAACCCCGGACCCGCTGATTAAGAGTCAGCTGCTCTAACCAACTGAGCTAGCGGCGCCTGCTGACGTGAAGAACTCTACACGACCTCGGGCGGTGCTCCGTACCCCGGACAGCCCAGCTCACGCACCTCGCGCATGTGATCCCGGCCACTCCCGCCTGCGCTCGTCGCCCGCATCTCCTCCCTCTGGCCGGCACTCCCGCCACCCACCCCACCCGAAGCGTCCGACGCCCACCCC
>NZ_JOIX01000124.1 GCF_000720175.1 Streptomyces sp. NRRL S-337 | reverse complement strand
TTGGATTGGAGTGGGAGCCGGAGAGGCTGCTGCTGCGGAGGTGACTCCACCCACGACGACAGCGGCAGAGACCACCGCTGCCAAGACACGCTTCTTCACGACTACTGCTTCCTTCCTCGTAATGGACTTGAAAGTAGAGGCCCTGCATAGAGAGCCTCGTCTAGGCCGGAATCAGCCGCTCCGGCGGTCAGAATCGGCTAGTTTCCGTTTCTGCCATCTGGCGACTCAACAAGCCTGGAGAGATCGTCACGGGCGTATATCGCGCCGAGCAGACAGGGTTTCTGTTGTGTTTGCAGGTAACTCATGGATCCAACCCATTGGTCTGTCTCCTCGCGCCCCGGGAGAGTTGACTGCGTCACAGTTGGTTCAAACCTTGAATTCCCCATTCTTCGTGGATGCTTGCATGGTCATTTGTAGCAGTCCCGCATGGTGAGGTCGATAGTATTTCCGACCCTTGGCGCAATCTCTGCCTCGTGGCCAACACGCCAGGAAGATGAGCCTGCTTGACGAGTTGGTGGAAAAGGAAGCGGATCGGAAGATTCCATTGCCGATAAAAAAGGCAAGGGTGATTCATTTTTCAAATACCGGAATTACTTATACCGCCACCCGCCCAGATGCTGCCGCAGAACGCAATCGAGCACCGCGCTCGGGGAGTGACGGAGGGCAACGGCTGCCGCGTAGTGACCGGGCATAACTGTGACACCCTCAACTGCCAGCCAGCCAGTCGACGAGACGGACGTCGACCCACTGCTGTACGCACGGCCGTACTGGGTGGGCGCGCACGGTCCTGGCGCCCAGAAGCCGTATGCGCTCCGGGTGGAAGCTTTGGCCCGGAGTGGTCGACTGGCAGTGTGCGCAGCGGCTGCCCGGCGTAGATTAGGGTCGACGACCCCAGATCGTTGAGCCGCTGCAACTGCTTCACGGTCGTGCTGTGTGTGCGCCAGCTCCCACAGCGTGGCACCGGGCAGCAGCACGATCTTTTTGACCTTCGCGGGCTTGGCCTTGGCCGAGTCCGGCTCGGCGGGCTTGGCCGGGTGCGCCTTGGCGGGCTTGGGCACCGCCGGTGCTTCCGGCCGCAGCGTGAGCGACGGTCTGCCGGCCGCGGAGGAGTCCGACGGGCCGTGCACGGCCAGCAGCACGCCCGCCAGCACCGAGAGCACGAACCCCACAGCCAATCCCGCAACCGCGGCCATGCCGTTGCGGACCTTCTTCGCGCCCACGCCGGGGGTGCGCGGCCTGCGGTGCGACACCGGCGCCGACCGGCGCCCCGTCCCCGCGGTCTGCTTCTTCAGCACCTGCCGCCGGGGCAGGAGCGTGTGCTGTCCCATAACGACCTCCTCGAAAGACCGCGTAGTTCGCGGCCCGGCAAGGAGGTTGTTTCGTCTCAAAGGTGTCCCGCTAGATCTTCGCCCGTCCGGGACAGTCCCGGTCCGTCCAGTGCTGGAAGCCCCCTGACAACGGTGGCCCACGTAAGCGCGGACGGTGCCGCTGACCTGCACAGACAATGCTGGACTGTCCCGTCCGTCATGACGTGTTGCCCCGCGCTGACCCTGCCCGGCACGCTCTTGCCATCGACCGGCCCACCCGGACCGCGCCAGACGTCGACGGCGCACCCGGGTCCGCCGCATCCACTCTCGCCATCTGCCGGTACCGACGACGGGGCGAGCAGTCGTCCACACGGCCCACCCCCAGCGTCCGCGCAGGGCTGGCCACTCACCGACTCGTTTCCTCGAAGGAGATCCGCATGTCTGCTGTCACAAACCGCAAGACCCGACCGCTGATCATCGCTGTGCTCGCCAGCGGTCTGGTCGCGGGCGTTGTCGCCGGCACTTCGGTCACCGACGTATTCACCACCGACCCGGGCCAGGGCGGCACCTCGCGTCAGGTTGCCCTCGCCGGTGCCAAGGTGCAGCAAGGCGGCGACACCTGCCAGCCCGTCGACCGCGTGACGCCCATCCTGATCCGCGAGGGCTGGGACAGCCGTCCCGAGAAGATCACCTGGCGTAACGGCGCCTCCACCGAGCAGAAGCACCAGTTCACCTTCACCCACACCTACTCTGGCCGCGGCATGCTCACCGGCCGCCTGCCCTCCCTGCCCAGCATTCAGCGCAAGGCGAGGGCGAAGATCAACAAGAAGAACAAGCAGCAGGGCACCGCCATGTTGGGCTTCGAGCTGGAGCTGTCCGCCGACATCAGCGACGGCGAGACCATCGAGTACACCGTCCCCGCCAGGAGCATGTTCATCGCCAAGCGCGGTATCTGGAAGCAGACCTGGGCCATCAAGCGCTACCAGCGGTGGTCCAACTGCCAGGAGCGCTGGTCCCACGTCGGCAACATGACCGGTGTCGGAAGCATGATCTACACCTCCTCCAAGAAGCTGTACCGCTGAACCTTCGGCTAGCGGGCCTCCTGCCCGTACACGCGTCCCGCAGGGCACATCGCTCTCTGCGGGACGCACCCCGGCCCCACTCCGCAGATCGCCGGAGCTACGTTGCTCCTACTGCATGCCGAACAGAGCGTTTTCCCCCACTGGTCAACCACTTCGAGGTAGCTGCCAAGCACCTTGGAGAGCGGGGCTCACCGCGCTGCTTGGCGATTCCGCCGCATGAGACGAGGGAGCCGGACGATCCGTCCGGCTCCCTCGTCGTGCGTGGTCGTATGGCGGTGGGGTCTACAGGCTCCGGGCAGTGTCAGCCAGACCATCCCGGTATGCAGGTACTCCCACCGGTCAGGGCTGGCTTCGGCCGCGATGTTGAACTGCGACGGATGCGGCGAGAGACATAACGGGGAAGTCGACGTTCCCCCCATGGGCACAACCATGATTTCGGGCCCCATGATGTCCGAGCAGAACATGCGCCGAATCATGTCTGATTGCCTTGCCCGGGTAGCTTTCGCGGGCTGGCACATCGAGCAAGACGACATCCAGAAATGCCCCCGCTGCAGGCCACAAGCGTGTCAAGCGAACTCTGAGGATGACGCTCGCTGTGAGTGCTGGAGATCGTGAGCGGGAATGGATGGCGTGACGCGAGGTCAGCCACCCGCTCTACATCGCGACGAATCCGCACTGTGCTGCCCCTGAGCGGGAGGACTGAGTGGAAACGCCGGGCGCGGGTGCCCGGCGGCCCAGGGGCGACGAGACTGCTGCCCCTGTGGACCGCCAGGTGTCTGCGTCAAGCGGCACGGCCCTTGCTAGCGCCTCCGGCCCTCGCTCAGATGATGCACGAGTGCGGGACGTAGCCCTTCATCCCCCTGTAGGTGATGTAGTCCCACATGTTGTCGGACTTCCCGCAGTAGCTGTACCTTTGGCCTTCCTGGCCGTACTCGTAGCAGCCCGTTGCCCCCTTGGGAATGAGCCCGACGGCGGTGCCGGAGATCTTGCGAGACGTCCGTATCTTGAGGGTCTCCTTGGCCTTGGCCGTGGTGTTCCAGCATCCGCCGCTGGCCTTGACAGGCGCGGCACCGGCCGGAGCGGCCAGGCCGATCGAGGCGGCGACTAAGGCAGCGGCGGCCGCTGCGGTGGCAATGCGAGTCTTGATCATCCGTTCAGCTTTCGTTCGTCGTGCTGTGAGGGTTTTTCTCAGCCTCATCGGCGGAGAACCTCCGCAGGATAACGGTAGGCAGTGGCCATCGCTGAACGGCATACACATTTGACGCTTCGTCAACTCCGTTTAGCGAAGCGGAACGATGATGCCTATGGCTTCCGGAACCCAGGGGCCTCGCAGGGCGAGGTCTACGAGTACCCGATGCCGGGCACCATCCGGACCACGTCCGGGTGGCGTCCGGCTGGCGGCTCATCTGGTAGGGGCCTTCCTGGCCCAACTGCTGGCCCCGCCGCCGGGTGGGATGACCCCGCCCGGCAGAGGCCCACGGTTGCCCTACTTCCGGGTGCTGACGTCTCGCCCCAGCGAGCATAAGCCCATGAGGGCGATGCCGGCCCCTTCATGCCCGGTCAGGGTGAGCACCACGCCGGTGGTGCCGAATGCGGCGGTCAGCCCCAGTGTTGCCCAGCCCAGGGCGTCCGTGTGCGGACGTGCTTCGTAGGGCTGGTCGGGTGTGTGCGGCTCGGCCGGCGGCCTTCCGTGCGACTGAGGGTCGCCCGGGTGGCTATTTGTGGTGGACATGGCAATCCTTCGTTTCTGGTGCATGCGGCAGCACGCGGTGAATGGGTGGATGGACGGTCGACCAGCGGGGGGTTAGTCCCGCAAGTCCCCTGGTGGAGTCCGGTGGCGCCCCCGGACGAGGAGGAGACTGTCGACGAACCGAGCCGTATGCAAGATCTCGCGAAATTGACCTTCAAACCTGACGTCACATCAGGTTCGTGGTGTTGGAACGGCTCCTGAGCTGGAAACTGCCGCGTTTCGCGGACGCTTGAATGGGCGGGCGTCGCGCTGCTACGCGCGTCGGACCTGGGCTGATCGAGCGCTGTCGCTCGGATCGGTGGGCCGGCTCGCCGATGGTTAGGCCGGCGATGGTGCAGGCAGGCCACGAGGCCCGGCGGGCCCAGGCCCCGAGCCGCTGGTTGCGGGGCGTCGGCACCGCCGGGGCTGCGGAGCGGCCGGGCGGTGCGTGGTGGTGGACATCGAGAACCTTCATTTCGCGTGCGGATGGATAGGTGTCCCCGACTGTGGACCGGCGAGGGATTAGCCCCGCAAGTCCGGTGGTGGGGGCGGTGATACCTCGGGACGAGGAGGAGAGTGCCGTCTATCCGCGCCGTATTCGATAGATGCCGGCCCTGAATTTCAATACTGGTGGCGCGTCACGCTCGGTCCTCTGCAAGAGCCTCTGAGCTGGGAAGTTTCTCCCTCCTTGTCTTCGTGCATCTATTGAATGTGGCGGCGGGCTCCGCTAACGGGTCACCACATTCGCCAACTCTTGAATCGGCGCGGCCGTGCTGCTACGCGGCGGCTCTACGAACCACCACAGCTTGGCCGCTACCGGCCCCTGGCCGTAACCCTTTGGCTGGAGTCCCGCGGGAGTCCCGCCAAAGGGCTGCTACCCGGCCGTGCGAGTGCTTCTCGCGCGCCCTACACCACCCGGGGGCAAGCCGGGCAACCCGCGACGACCAGCACCTCCGGCCCTCCTTCCCCGCATACGACGAGGGGGCCGGACAATCCGTCCGGCCCCCTCGGGCGTGCATTGCTGTGGGCGCAGCTACAGCTTCCCGGTCTCCTTCAGGGCGAGTTCGGTGTAGCGGCGGGAACCGTCGGCATACCCGCGACCGGTCAGTGTCACAGTTATGTACCTTCTGTGGCACCACAGGTCACGCCGATTGTCAGCACAGCCCGCCATCATGTGCCCATGAGGCTTGTGGGGTACATCCGCGTCAGCACCGGGCGCCAACTCGACGGGTACGGACTCGACGTTCAGGAGAAGCACGTGCGCCAGTGGTGCCGCGAGGCTGGCCACCGGCTTGGCCGCACCATGTACCGCGATGAAGGACGCTCCGGAACGCTGGAGAGCGCCGACGGCCCGGGCTTGCCGACGCACTGACCGAGATCGAGGACGGCACCGCGGACGGCATCATCGCGCCGAACCTCGACAGGTTCGCCCGCACCCTCGTCGTCCAGGAGGCCATCCTGGCCCAGATCTGGAAGCACGGCGGACGCGCGTTCACCTCAGACTCCGGGGAAGTCCACCCAGACGACCCGGATGACCCCATGCGCACCGCCATGCACCAGATGATGGGCGTCTTCGCCCAGTTGGAGCGGTCGATGATCGCCGCCCGACTCCGTCACGGACGGCGCGAGAAGGCTGAACAGGGCGGATACGCCTACGGTGCCCCGCCGTACGGATGGCGGGCCCACCAGAAGGAGCTGGCCGAGGAGGAAGCGGAGCAGGCCGGCCGCGCCCGCGCCCGCCAACTCCGCGACGAGGACGAGCTGTCCTTCCGTGAGATCGCCGCGGTGCTAGAGGCTGAAGGCATCCGGCCGAAGCGCGGAGACCGATGGCACCCGGAAACCGTCCGCCGAATGCTTGCCAACCCGACCGACAAGCCGCCGACCCTGTACCCGCGCCAGCGCACCTCGTAGCAGAAACCCGCAGCGGAGGACGGTCCATTGCCGGTGTTCGGGAACCGACCATCTATCGCTACCTGGAGCGCGAGTGATGGCCGACAACGAGAGAGAAACCCGCATGACGAGCAACCAGCCGGAGCCCTCGGACGTGAGCACGGAAGCCGCCGTCCACATCAACGCACTGATGGACCTGTTCCGTCAGGCATGCCGACGACAGGCGTGGACGCTGGACGAGGAGCGCGGCCTGGTCGGCTGGACGGACGTTACGTGCAGTGCCGGTCACGAATTCGCAGTCCGCGCGTGGGACGTCTTGTCCACCCGCAAGCCCTTCGGGATGGACCCGAACGAGCCGTGGTGTAAGAAGTGCCGCAACGTCGGCTGGGTTGCGGAGTGTTTGGCCGTTTTGAAGGCGGTGGCTAAGACCGAGGGTATAGAACTGACCGCCACGGACGAGCAAGACGAGTCCGGGGACGGCCATGTCGTGTTCGCGGCGAAGTGCTCGAAGGGACACCACTTCAAGACGACCGGGGCCGACGCGAGGACCTGCCGGGGTGAGCCCGTCGACACCCTATGCCCAGACTGTCGGAAAGCTGCTGCGTACGCGGAAGGGTTCGCCAAAGTCGAGGCGGTCGTCCGTGAGACTCGATCCACCGTGGTGAAGGAGTACCGCAACGCCGTCGACGTCAGATGCCGTCGCGGCCACTCGCACTCGTTCTACGTGGACAGCCGGGATGGGCGTCAGGCCATCCGCCCAGACTTCTGCGGCACCTGCAACAAGCTGGCCAAGTTCGAGGAGCTCTCCGAGAGAGCCAAAGACCTCGGCATCACCGTGCTCGAGTCGCAGCGGATAGCAGCGTCACGCCCCCACCGGGCGGTCTGTTTCGCCGGGCACGAGTTCGGCCTGATCCCGAACAAGATGAAGCGTGGTTGCCCCCAATGTCCCCCGGGGATGTACGGCGGCGCTGTCCCACCCCACGACGTGTACTACGTCGTGAGCGGATTGGACACCGCGACTGGCGAGGACACAGTGAAGCCCGGCATCAGCTCCGGGGGCGGCTATAACAGGCTCCGGCAGCACGCCGAGGACGGACTGACCGCGCAGCATCTACGGATCACAGGGTTGCCCATCGGTATGGCGAGAGCGCTGGAGAGGTTCGTCCTGGACGGACTCGACACGGAAGGATGGCTGTCCACCCGAGGGATTGAGTACTTTCCGCTGGCGGCTCTGCACGACGTCATGGACCTGGTGGGCGAATGGTTCACGGAGCAGCCCGGGCTTTCCTCCCGTCCGGTCGTCGTTGACGTTGACGATGTGTACGACGCTGTCGAAGCGCCCGCGGTACATGATGTTGTGGACGTAGACGTTGATACCGCCGTGATATTCGACTCCGATGACGTGACAGCTAATGCGGCATCGATGCGCTGAGCGGCTGCGGGATGCCAGCGATTCCCCGCCCCTCCACCTGCCCCCGTCCGCGCCTGGCGCGCCTGGACCGAGGCCGCCGGCCTGGGCGACCCCGACGGCTACCCTTCCGTGCCCTGCACCCGCGCTGGCACACCGTCATGGACGTCGGCCTCTCCCCCGAAGCCGTCGGCGACGTCACCACCCGGCTCACCGCCCGGGCCGACCTGCCGGTCCGGCACACCGGCCACTCCCCCCGCCGCGGCGCCGCCGAGGAGTCCCGGCGCGCCGGCAACGACCGCAAGACCATCGCCATGCAGGGCGGATGGGTACCCAACAGCGGGGCGATGGAGGGCTACTTCGAGGACGCCGACGGCTGGGAGGAGAACGCCATGATCGGGGTGCTGTGAAGTGGGTGCCGAGTTTCGCAGCGACTCACCCAAATGGGTTATACGCCCCGAAAATAGCGGGCACCAGCGTGCATGGCCGGTCCAGATCATCGCAGGTCAGCGGGGGCCCGGGCGAAGTGGGGGGCCAAGTTTTACGCGTCAAAGTGCGTAAGTGCGTTATTGTTTTCTCGACTCTTAAAGCTGGCACGCCCCGGGTGGGGCCGCTGGAACTTAAGAGTCGCCGCATGCAGACCGCCCAGGTCAGAGCATGCAAAGAGGCCCGGATCTCCGGCGGCATCCAGAGACCACGAGCCTCCTGCAGTTAGCTACCGAGCCCGGTCGAATACCAAGCGACCGGGCTCGCTGCATGTCCAGCGGCCGCGATCTCTCCCGGACCCAGGGTGGGCACTCACTGAGCGAGCTGTCCCACCAGCGCGATGATCGCCACCAATAAGCTCGCCGCCGTCAAGATGACCTGCCACTTGTCTGGCTCGGGCCACCTGTCCTTGCTGCGCTTGCCCAGGGGGACGCTCATAGCACCACCTCACCTTTCTCTCCGGCCGGAGCCTGCCTATCAGGCCCGGAGGCATGTGAACTGGGCACCCCCGCACCGCAGTTCAGTGGAGTTTCAGGTGAAGCACTGCGAATCCTATCGGAGCCCGGTAGAGCCGATGTGACGCCAGCCGTATGGGGTAGAGGTAATTCGCCCTCATGCTCGGTTTGATGTCCCCTGTAAGTTCGCAGCTCACAGGCCTGATTGGGCGGGATGACGGCTTACAACGACGTCTGGAGGTGCTCGGTGGACCCGACGATGAAGGAGCCCTGCGCTCCCCACTCCCGGCCCACAACGGCCTCATGAGGAGCCTCGCTGACGCGCCGATGGACAGTTCGCATCGCCGGCCGCGAGCGCGACGTGACCTACCTGAGGCTGCGCGACCTCACCGAGACCGAGCACGGCCTGGAGGTCGATGTCCGCGTCTCGAAGATCAGCCCGCGGAAGGTGAAGGTGCCGTTCGGCTCCCGCCCGTCCACCTCTCCGGTCTGCGCCTGGCGGTTCTGGGTGGAGTCCCCCGGCCTCACCGACCCCGACGGCTACGCCTTCCGAGCCCTGCCCGCGCTGACACACCGTCACCGACCGGGGACTGTCCCCGGAGGCCGTCGGCGACGTCGCCACCCGACTCGGCGAGCGGGCCGAGCTCCTCGTCCGCCGCACCGGACACTCCGCCCGCCGCGGCGCCGCCGAGGATTCCCGCCGCGCCGGCAACGACCGCAAGGTCATCGCCAAGCAGGGCGGATGGGTCCCCAACAGCGGGGTCATGGAGGGTTACTTCGAGGACGCCGACGGCTGGGAGGAGAACGCCATGATCGGTGTGCTGTAGGGCCCCGGCAGGGGGACGGCGGACACCGCAGGCCCGTGGACCGTCTCCGCGAGCGTTCGACATGGCTAACTTTACACACGGCATCACCGCAGGTCAGAGGGTCGAGAGGCCTAATGCGGTCAAGTTTTACGTGTCATCGTGGGGTATCGTGCATCACGGAAGACTCTTAAGACTTGCACGCCCCGGCTGGGGTCAGCGGAGCTTAAGAGTCACCGCGTGCAGACCGTCAGGTCAGAGCACGCAAAGAGGCCCGGTCGGTGGGCAAGACCGATCCGAGCCTCCTGCGGTTCTCGCAGTTACCGGGCCCGGTCGACCTCCATGCGACCGGGCTCGCTGCTTGCGCAGCTTCCGAGCCCTGCCCGCCAGCACCTTGCGATCCGCCACCTCCGCACCCTCGATCAGACGGCAAGTGCCATACGGCTTGGCCTGCTTACGAACGAACGCACAGGGAAGCCCCGTGTGCCGACCGATCGCGGTCACCACCGGAATGCCGCCCATCTCCAAACCAGCAAGCACCTGCGTGCCCTGCGGCATCAGCGGAGCCATCCGCCCGGCGATCTCATCCAGCAGAGCGGGATCCGCCTCGAACCGGTATTTGTCGAAGTACTCCGTGGCAGTACGTCCCGATCGGAGCGTGAACTGGCCGGTCAGATGAGAGGTGGCATGGATACGGAGAGCAAGATCAGAATGGGTTGCAGGCAACCAGTCTCCCAGCTGTCCCTCCCGACCAGCACACCGGCTCCCGCGCTCCCGCACAGCCGCGCAACAAGTTTCGTCGGACAGACCCCGGCGAAATCCAACCCTCATCCCCCGACGGGGCCTGATTGGGGCCAAACGATCCCACCCCCCCCATCCTGCACGTGACCCGAATCCGCAGCTTGCCGCCGCCCGAACGACCAGACATGTTTTGTAGCCCCTGCCGGGACCCGAACCCACGACCATGCACATGACGCGGTTCCCCCACCGCGTCCCACGCGGCGCCATGGACACCTCACGCAGGCCGCATGCCGCGTCCATGAGCGACGGGCGCCACCCCACCCCCGCCCCACAGCGGCCGCCCCGCAGCGACCGCCCAGCGCCCCAAGAACCGCCCACGACGAAATCCGCAGCCAGAATGCAGCCCATCCAGCTAACGCACCGTCAGCCACATCCAGCCCCGATCCAGCAACGGTACGCATAACCAGGGACGACGACAGGTGACGAGACGTCAGCAAATCCAGCACGGATCCAGCAACGGGAACGCCAGCGGGGCCGGCCCCGAATGGAACCGACCCCACCTGACCTGCGCATTTGCCAGATCGCTACATCAACGCTATGACCGGCGTCACACGTTGAACCGGAACTCCACCACATCCCCGTCCTGCATCACATACTCCTTGCCCTCCATGCGGGCCTTGCCCGCGGAGCGGGCGTCGGCTACCGAGCCGGTCTCCACCAGGTCGGCGAAGGAGATGACCTCGGCCTTGATGAAGCCCTTCTGGAAGTCGGTGTGGATGACGCCCGCGGCCTCGGGGGCGGTGGCGCCCTGCTTGATGGTCCACGCGCGGGTTTCCTTGGGGCCGGCCGTCAGGTAGGTCTGCAGGCCGAGGGTGCGGAAGCCGACGTGGGCGAGGGTGGCGAGGCCGGGCTCCTCCTGGCCGACGGACTGGAGGAGTTCGAGGGCCTCGTCCTCGTCCAGTTCGGCGAGGTCGGCCTCCAGCTTGGCGTTGAGGAAGATCGCCTCGGCGGGGGCGACCAGCTCGCGCTGCTCGTTCTTGAAGTCCTCGTCGGTCAGCTCGTCCTCGTCGACGTTGAAGACGTAGAGGAACGGCTTGGTGGTGAGGAGGTGGAGGTCGTGGAGGAGCTCGTTGCGCTCGCTGCCCTGGACGATCCCGTGGGCGAAGAGGGTGTCGCCCTTCTCCAGGATGGCCTTGGCCTCTTCGACGGCCTTGACCTTGGGGGCCACGTCCTTCTTGATCCGCGACTCCTTCACCAGGCGCGGCAGGACCTTCTCGATGGTCTGGAGGTCGGCGAGGATCAGCTCGGTGTTGATCGTCTCGATGTCGTCCTTGGGCGAGACCTTGCCGTCGACGTGGACGACGTTCTCGTCCTTGAAGGCGCGGATGACCTGGCAGATCGCGTCGGACTCGCGGATGTTCGCGAGGAACTTGTTGCCCAGGCCCTCGCCCTCGGAGGCGCCGCGGACGATGCCGGCGATGTCGACGAAGTCGACGGTGGCCGGGAGGATCTTCTGGGAGGCGAAGATCTCCGCGAGCTTGGCCAGGCGGGGGTCGGGGACGCCGACGACACCGACGTTCGGCTCGATGGTGGCGAACGGGTAGTTGGCCGCCAGCACGTCGTTCTTGGTCAGGGCGTTGAACAGGGTCGACTTGCCGACATTCGGCAGACCGACGATTCCGATCGTGAGCGACACGGTGGCGACTCGACTTCCGAAGGGAGAGTGGTGGGGTGGGCAACGGCCTCGTGAGGGGCCGATCCACCAGTCTACGGGGCGGGCGGCGGCGCCCGGCCGCCCCAGCCCGGGCCGGTGCCCCGCCGCCGCGTCCCGTCCTCCGGCCGCCTCCCGGCCCGGCCCGCACCCGCTCGTGTCGAACGCAGCCCCAAGCTCGGCCAAAGGGCGTGTCCCGTAACCGGTTAATACCACTTAGCGACCTACCGTTGGCCCGTGGAGCAACACGAAGCGCTTACCCCCCAGCACGGCCCGCCGTGGTCCGGACGCCCGGCCGCGGACCAGGACGCCCGGCTCCCGCGCCCGGCGGAGGCCGTGGCCCCCGACCCCGACGACGACTTCCTCTCCGCGATGCGGGCCTCCGGCTTCGCATCCGTCCCGATCGCCGCGCCCGCGCCCGTACGGGCCGCGGCTCGCGGCCCGGCGCAGGCGTGGGCCGCGCGGGGGCCCACCGCGGCGGCCGTGGCGGGACCCGTGGGTGAGCGGGCGGCCGTGCCGCCCCCGGTGGGCCCGGAATCCTCGGCCGTCTACCGGGCGCGTCCGCAACGTCCGCTTCCCACGGCGTCGGACGGCCTGCGGCGCCGGATGCCCGCGGCCAAGCTCACCGGCCTGGGCTGCTGGCTGCTGGCGACCCTCGCGCTGCTCGCCTTCGCCTGCCTGGACCAGCTGCTGCTCGGCGGCGCACAGACCCCGTACGGCGTGTTCTTCCTGCTGGTGGGAGTCGGCGCGGCGGTGTGGGTGCGGCCGTACGACCTGATCTGCGCGCCGGTCACGCTGCCGATCGCCTTCGCGCTCGGCACGGTGCCGATCCACCGCGGCGGGGACGGTTTCGGCGGGCTGCTGATGGGCGTCTTCACCGTCCTGGCGCTGAACGCCGGCTGGCTCTACGCGGGCACGCTGGTCTGCGCGCTGATCGCGGTCGTCCGGTGGGCGGCGGTCAGCGCGCGGCGTCGGGCCAGCCGACCGGTGACGCGACCGCGGAGCGGGGAGCCCGGGCCGGCGGACCGGGCGGCGGCGCGGAAGGCTGACCGGGCCCGGCCGGGGCCACGGCCGCGGCAGGTGGCGCGCCAGCCCGAGCGGCGTACGCGGCCATCGCAGCCCCCACGATCCCCGCGTTGTTCTGAAGCTGAGCCGGCACGATCTCGGCCCTGATGCCCTCGATCAGCGGCAGGAACTTCTCGGCCTTGCGGCTCACCCCGCCGCCGATCACGAACAGCTCGGGCGAGAACAGCATCTCCACATGGGCGAGGTACTTCTGGACCCGGCGCGCCCAGCGCTGCCAGCTGAGGTCCTCGTCCTCCTTGACCTTGGTGGAGGCGCGTTTCTCGGCGTCGTGGCCGTTCAGTTCGAGGTGGCCGAGCTCGGTGTTCGCGAGGAGTCGGCCGTCGGTGAAGACGGCGCTGCCGATGCCGGTGCCGAGGGTGAGGACGATGACGGTGCCGGTCCGGCCGCGGCCGGCGCCGAAGCGCATCTCGGCCAGGCCGGCCGCGTCCGCGTCGTTGAGGAGGATGACCGGGCAGCCGCCGAGCCGGTCGGTGAGCAGGGCGGCGGCGTCGGTGCCGATCCATCGTTTGTCGACGTTGGCGGCAGTGCGGGTGATGCCGCCGGTGACCACTCCGGGGAAGGTCACGCCGACCGGGCCGGTCCATCCGAAGTGCGCGACCACCTCGCGGACGCCGTCCGCGACGGCTTCCGGGGTGGCCGGGTGCGGGGTCAGCACCTTGTGGCGCTCGTCGACGAGGTCGCCGCGTTCGAGATCCACCGGGGCGCCCTTGATGCCCGATCCGCCGATGTCCACACCGAAGACCCTCATGGGGAAAAGGCTAGGCGCGGACGGGCCCGGCCGCCCAGGGAACGCGGATCCGGCGGCGCTTTCGTCCGCCGGGGCCGCGCTCGTCGTCGGGCCGGGCGTCAGGCGTCGGTGTCCTCGGTCGCGGCCTTGGCCTCGGCGCGCAGGTCGCGGCGGAGTTCCTTGGGCAGCGAGAAGGTGATGGACTCCTCGGCCGCCTTGACGATCTCGACGTCGCCGTAGCCGCGCTCGGCGAGCCACTCCAGGACCTGCTCGACCAGGACCTCCGGGACGGAGGCGCCGGAGGTGACGCCGACCGTGGTCACGCCCTCCAGCCAGGCCTCGTCGATCTCGTCGGCGAAGTCCACGAGGTAGGCCTCGCGGGCGCCGGCGAGCTTGGCGACCTCGACGAGCCGCTTGGAGTTGGAGGAGTTGCGGGAGCCGACCACGATGACCAGCTCCGCCTCGGCGCCCATCTGCTTCACGGCGAGCTGCCGGTTCTGGGTGGCGTAGCAGATGTCGTCGCTGGGCGGGGAGACGAGACCGGGGAACTTCGTCTTCAGGGCGTCGACGGTCTCCATGGTCTCGTCCACGGAGAGGGTGGTCTGCGACAGCCAGACGATCTTCGAGGGGTCGCGGACCTCGACCTTGTCGACGTCCTCGGGGCCGTCGACGAGCTGGATGTGGTCGGGGGCCTCGCCGGAGGTGCCGATGACCTCCTCGTGGCCCTCGTGGCCGATCAGGAGGATGTCGTAGTCCTCCTGGGCGTAGCGGACGGCTTCCTTGTGGACCTTGGTCACCAGGGGGCAGGTCGCGTCGATGGTGGCGAGGCGGCCGCGCTTGGCCTCCTCGTGGACGACGGGGGCCACGCCGTGTGCCGAGAACATCACGATGTTGCCCGGCGGGACCTCCTCCGTGCGCTCGACGAAGATCGCGCCCTTCTTCTCCAGGGTCTTCACGACGTACTTGTTGTGCACGATCTCGTGGCGTACGTAGACGGGCGCGCCGTACTGCTCCAGCGCTTTCTCGACGGCGATCACGGCGCGGTCCACGCCCGCGCAGTAGCCACGGGGGGCGGCGAGCAGGACCTTGCGGCCGGCGGACTGGCCGGGAAGTGCAGACATGTGTCCCATCGTAAGGGCCGTGCCCGGCGCCCGAAGATCGGCCGTTGGCCCAGACTGGGAGGCCGGAACTACCGAGGAGGCGTCGATGCGGTCGGGGCGGCGGGCCGGCGCGGCGGAGGGGACGGGCCCGGCGGCCCTGCGGCGGACGCTGACATTCCGGGACCTGCTCGTCTACGGGCTGCTGTTCATCGCCCCGATGGCGCCGGTCGGGATCTTCGGCACCCTGCTGGCCACGTCGCACGGCGCCATCACCGTGGTCTACGTGGTGGCGACGGCCGCGATGGCGTCCACGGCGTACTCGTACGCCCAGATGGTGCGGGTCGCGCCGCGGGCCGGGATCTCGCGGCGCTGCTCGCCCCGGTGTCCGCGGCGGAACTGGCGGCCAGGCCGGGCGAGCAGGGCAGCGCCTTCTACGCGACGGCACAGGCGGCCGCCGGGCCGTGGCTGGGGCAGCTGGTGGCGGCCGGCAAGGCGGTCGGGGCGGCGTTCGCGGCGCTGGCGGGGCAGGCGGCGGCCGGGCGGTTGCTGTTCGCGATGGCCCGGGACCGGCGGCTGCCGGGGGCGATGGCCGAGGTGGACGCCCGCCGCGGGGTGCCGCGCCGGGCGCTGCTGGGCGCGGCGGGGGTGACGCTGGTGGCGGCGGTGGGGGCGGCGCGCCGGGACGACGGGCTGGAGCAGCTGTCGTCGATCGTGAACGTGGGGGCGCTGACCGCGTTCGGGCTGCTGCAGGGAGCGGGCCGGGGTGCCGGGCGTGCTGCGGCACGTGGTGGTGCCGCTGCTGGGGCTCGCGGTGGTGGTCGCGGTACTGGTGGCGGCGTCGCCGACGGCGCAGGCGGTGGGCGGCTGCTGGCTGGCGGTGGGGCTGGTGTGGCTGGCGGTGCGGTGCGGGCGGCGGTCGCGGGCCGGTGGGGCGGGGGCCGGGGAGCGGGCCGGGGTGCCGGGCGTGCTGCGGCACGTGGTGGTGCCGCTGCTGGGGCTCGCGGTGGTGGTCGCGGTACTGGTGGCGGCGTCGCCGACGG
>NZ_JOIX01000123.1 GCF_000720175.1 Streptomyces sp. NRRL S-337 | reverse complement strand
TCCCCCAACGGGAGGGGACGGGCCGGAGGGGCCGGTGTTTGGGACGTAAAGCGACAGCAGTCCCAAACACCGGCCCCGCAGGCCCGTCACCGCACCCAAACACCCACCCAGCCCGCCGCAGGCGCAACGACGAACAAGCCCCGCGGCGGGACGGCCAGGTACGTACGCGGCGCCGCAAAGCGCAACGGCGAGCAACCCCCACGGCGGGACGGCCAGCTACGTGCGTGGCGCCGCAAAGCGCAACGGCGAGCAACCCCGACGGCGGGACAGCCAGGTACGTGCGTGGCGCCGCAAAGCGCAACGGCGAGCAACCCCGACGGCGGGACAGCCAGGTACGTGGGGAGGTCACCAGATGGCGTAGGCCAACCAGCGCCGCGCCCCCGGCGTTCTTAGCGTGGCCTCATGTCGAGCGCGAGATGGGCCCCCGTCAGAGCCGTGACCGTCGCGGCCGTTTGTGCCGCCGGACTGCTGGCCGTGCCCGCTCCGGCCCTGGCCACCGGCGCGTGCCGGAGCGTGCGGGCCGATGGTCCGTACGGCGTCGACGATCCGCGGGCCGCGGCCCGCCCCGCGGCCGACGCGGGGAACCGGCTGGACCGGCGCGGAGTGCAGTTCGTGGCCCGGCCGGACGTACCGGAGCCGCCGAAGGTCTCCGCGCTGTCGTGGATGGTGACGGACCTGGGGAGCCGCAAGGTGCTGGCCGCCAAGGACGCCCATCGGCCGCTGCCGCCCGCCAGTACGCTCAAGACGCTGTTCGCGCTGACCGTGCTCCCGAAATTCTCCCAGGGGACGGTGCACACCGTCTCCATGGAGGACCTGGCCGGCATCGAGGCGGGCAGCTCGATGGCCGGGCTCCAGGAGGAGGTGCCGTACCACGTCGCCGACCTGTGGCACGGCGTCTTCCTCAGCTCCGGCAGCGACGCCGTGCACACCCTGGCCGCCATGAACGGTGGCTGGAACAAGACCATCGACGACATGCAGGAGACCGCGCGCCGCCTCGGCGCCCGCGACACCCGGGTGGAGTCCGCGGACGGCTTCGACACCCCGGGGCAGGTGTCCTCCGCCTACGACCTGTCGCTCTTCGGGCAGGCCGGGCTGACCAACCCCGACTTCGCGGAGTTCGCCGCCACGAAACGTGCCCAACTCCCGCAGGGCGGCGGCCCGGACGCGTTCGGCATCCAGAACACCAACCGGCTGCTGGTCGGCTCGCACGGCGTACGCCCGTACGAGGGACTGATCGGGGTGAAGAACGGCTACACGACGCACGCCGGCAACACCCTGGTCGCGGCCGCCCGGCGGGACGGCCGGACGCTGCTGGTCACCGCGATGAACCCGCAGTCCGGCGCCTCGAACGCGGTCTACGAGGAGACCCGGGCGCTGCTCGACTGGGGCTTCGAGGTGGCTCCCCGGGCCGCCGCGGTGGCCATGCTGCCGGGCGTCGCCCCGGGCTGGCGGGACGCCGGGGCCGGGCATGTCGCCCACCGGCCGACATCGCTGCAGCCCCTGCACATCGCCGGTGCCCAGGGGGACGCCGACGGCGCGGGGCGCCGGCGGTGGCTGCTGACGTCGGCCGTGGCGGTCGGGGTGATCGCCGCCGCCGGGCTCGGCACCGGGCTGTGGTGGCGGCGCCGCAAGCCGTGCACGGCCACGGAAACGGCGGACGGAAAGGACCCGAAGGCGGGTCCGGAGGCGTGGCCGAAGGTGGGTCCGGAAGCGGGCCCGGAGGCGGGGCGGGAAACGGCTGTGGACCGGGAGGGGCCCTGACGGGCGGTCAGGCGGGCGGACCAACCCGCCGGTCCCGCACACACATCCGATAGGTCAGGTATACGGAGGACATCGGATAGCCCTGGCCCGGTGAAGGGCGACGCGTCCGTCACGGACCTGCCGCCCGCCGGGCGTTGCTCGGTGTAGCGTCCTGAACAGCTGTCGTGGTTCCGAAGTACCGGGCGCCCGTGTCGCATTCACGGGCGTTCTTGCTGTGCGTGTGCGTGTGCGGTGCGTCTCCGGACCCAAGGCGATCACCTCCGGGTGCCGCAAGTCGCGGAACCCGATCCGAGCCCCTTGAACGAAGGAGACAGATATGGCTTCCGGCACCGTGAAGTGGTTCAACTCGGAGAAAGGCTTCGGCTTCATCGCCCAGGACGGCGGCGGCGCCGACGTCTTCGCGCACTACTCCAACATCGACGCCACCGGCTACCGCGAGCTCCAGGAGGGCCAGAAGGTGACCTTCGAGGTCACCCAGGGCCACAAGGGCCCGCAGGCGGAGAAGATCCGGCTGGCCTGACCCGTCCGCAGCACGCGGCAAGCGCGCCCGTTCCCGTCCGGGGGCGGGCGCCCCTCCGTGTCCGGAGGTGTCCGCTGCCTTTACGGGCGGCGGTCGTTGAGGATCTTCTGGAACAGCCGGTGCTCGCGCCAGGCGCCGTTGATGTGCAGATAGTTCTCGGCCGTGCCGAACGCGGTGAAACCGCACTTCAGCAGCGTGCGCTGGGACGCGAGGTTGTCGACGAGGGTGCCCGCCTGTATGCGGTGCAGGCCCAGCTCGGCATCGGCCGCGGCACAGACCGCGGTCACCGCGGCCGAGGCCAGGCCGCGGCGCAGCTGGCCCGCGTCGATCCAGTAGCCCAGGTTGGCGCTGCGGAACGGGCCCAGCACGATCCCGGTCAGGGTGATCGCACCGACGACCTCGGGCTCTCCGGCACCGTCGTCCGGCCGCCGCTCCAGCACCCACGGCATGGTCTGCCCGGCGCTCCGCTCGGCGAGCAGGCCGCGCAGCCGGGCCGCCTGGCCGTCGGTGGTGAAGAACGCGTCGTCCCGGTCCGGCTCCCAGCGGCGTAGATGGTCCCGGCTGCGCCGGTAGGCCCGGGCGAGGCCGGCGGCGTCCTGGGCCGTGGCGGGGCGCAGCAGGACGTCAGGGGTCAGCCGGGCGGACGACGCGGAGATCATCCGCACAGCGTACGGGCGAGGGCGGCCGGGCACCGCCCTCGGGAAAACCCGTTCGATCAGGTCTGCGGCGGCTGGTCCTGGCCGCGGTCCCGGCCGAGCTGTTCCTTGAGTTTGTCCTGTGCGGTGTCGACCTGCCCGGAGTACTTGCCCTGGGTCTTCTCGTCGAGCATGTCGCCGCCCTTGTCGACGCCCTTGCCGGCCTGCTCCTCGTGCCCCTTCAGCAGCTGCTTGAGCTTGTCCATCACGGACATGGTGTGACCTCCTCGGGACGGCCCCCGCCCCTCCAGGATCTCCCCCACTCAGGTGATCTGCATCCGCGCCCGCAGTCAGGAACGGCTCGGAACCGGGGCCTTCAGGTGGTCGCTGATGAACTTCAGGGAACCGTCGGCCATGCCCTTCTGGTAGTCCCAGGCGTTGTGCCGGCCACCGGGTATGAGCTGCAGCGAAGTATGGATCGGCCCCGTGCCGTAGGTGTTGCGGAACTTCTGGATGGGCAGGGTGACGGCTGGGGACTCCCGGGTCCCCGCCTGAAAGGCGAGGTACACCTCCGGGCCGCCCTTCCGGAGCAGCCGTCGGGCGAGCTTTTCCGGGTTGTTGGCGTCCTGCTCCGCCGGGTGCCCGGCCCACAGCGGGGAGTCCGGCAGGATGTCCGGTCCGCTGGCGATCGCCGCCTTGAACTTGTCGGGGTGCTTCAGCACGGACTTCAGCCCGGCGAAGCCGCCCGAGGACGAGCCCATGAACGCCCAGCCGTCGCGGGACCGGTAGGTGCGGAAGTTGGCCTTCGCCAGGTCCACCACGTCCTCCGTGAGCCAGGTGCCCATCTTCTGCTGGCCGGGTATGTCGCTGGCGTCGTGGTACCGGGTGTCCGGGTTGAGCATCGGCATCACCACGATGAACGGCAGGCTCTTGCCCTCCGCGGTCCACCGGGTGAGGTTCTCCTGGAGCTTGATGTCGCCGCCGACCCAGTAGTTGGTGACCCCGTCGGCGTCCTGCGGGCTGCCCAGCCCGCCCGGCAGGGCGATCAGCACCGGGAATCCGCTCTTGGCGTACTTCGGGTCCTGGTACTCCTTCGGCGCCCACACCCAGACGCTGCCGGTGACCCCGGACTTGCGGCCCTTGAGCGTGGTCCGGGCGATGTGCGTGCCGTCGTCCAGTGTCCGGGTGACCCGGAAGTCGCTCTTCGGGCCCGTCGGCATACGGGTGTCCGCGTCCACGGGCTTGACGGGCGCGGCCCCGTCGGGTTTGCCGCCGGCGTTGAAGTCGACCGGCTGCCCGGTCTCCGAGCAGCCGGTGAGCAGTGCGCAGGAAGCGACGAGGGCGGCCGCGAGCGAGACGGCGTAGGGGTGTTTCAACGGGGACTCCGGGGCGGTGGATCTACGGCACGTGCCCTTGCACGTGCTCATATAGAGGGAAAAGGGGTGGTGTGGGTTCCCTCGCGCCGGGCCGGCCGGACGATGCGGTGCGGGGCCCCGGCGCGGACCGGTTCACCCGAACGGCCCTACGCGCCCCGGCCGGTTGCGTAGCAGGCGCCCCGGGAGCGCTCGACGGGCACGGCACCGCGGTCCGGCCGAGAATGCAGCGGTGAGCGAAGAACACCGCAGTGCTGAGGACCCTGCCCGCGCCACACCGGGTGACGAGGAACGCCGGCTCGCCCGCAAGGCGCTGGCCGGCCGGGCGCGGGACGCGGCGGAGCTGTCGTTGCTGATGGACATGCTCGGCCTGGATCCGGCCGAGGACCCGGGCCGTGGCGCCGCGCACGCGCCGGCGGCGGACCACGGCCGCGGCCCCGGCCGCGGGGCCCGGGCCGGCCGCGCCCGCTCCCTGCTGCGGCCGGATCGGGGAGACACGCCCTGATCCGTTCCCCGCCGCGACGAACGGCTACCGGGCGCCGCCCGCCCGGAGCAGTCGCAGCGTCACGATCTGGAACGGGCGCAGCCGCATCCGCACGGAGTTCCCCTCCCGGTCGAGCGCCGGACCGTCCTCCCACGGGCGCTCCAGCAGATCGGTGGCGACCGCGCCGGCCAGCTCGAACCCGGTGGTGAGGACGGAGGTGGCGCGCCCGCCGTGGGCCTCGTGGAGGCGGACGACCACATCGCCGCTCCCGTCGTCGGCGAGCTTCACCGCGGTCACCACCGTCGCGTCGTTGTCGACGGCGACCAGCGGCGGCACCGCGCCCGCCCCGGTGATCCGGCGTTCCGGCAGATTGATGCGGTGGCCCTCGCGCACCGCGTCGGCCGGTCCCGCGCCGGGCACCAGTGCGTAGCGGAAGCGGTGCCGGCCCTGGTCGGTCTCCGGGTCCGGGAAGCGCGGGGCGCGCAGCAGCGACAGCCGCACGGTCGTGGTGGTGCCGCGGTCGCCGTCGTCCCGGACGGTACGGGTCACGTCATGGCCGTAGATCGCGTCATTGACCAGCGCCACGCCCCAGCCCGGCTCGCCGACGTGCACGAACCGGTGCGCGCACGCCTCGAACTTGGCCGCCTCCCAGCTGGTGTTGGTGTGCGTGGGCCGGTACAGGTGCCCGAACTGGGTCTCCGCGGCGTACCGCTCGGCGTGCACGTCCAGCGGGAACGCGGCCTTGAGGAACTTCTCCGTCTCGTGCCAGTCGACCTCGGTGTCGACGTCCAGCCGCCGCTGCCCGCGCGCCAGCGTCAGCGACTGCGCCACCCGCGAGTCCCCGAACGTACGGGACACCCGCACCGTCGCGGCGTCCGGGCCCACCGCACCGAGGACCACCTCGTCCGCGTCCGTCAGGTCGGTGACCACATCGCGGTAGAACGCGTCCACGTCCCAGGCGTCCCACATGTTGGGGAAGTCGGGATGGATCTGCAGCAGGTTCGCCGCCGCCCCGGGAGCCACCGTCTCGCGGCCGGCCACCAGGTCGTACGCGGAGACCACCAGCCCGCGGCCGTCGATCCCGATCCGCAGCAGACCGTTGGTGAGCGTGAAACCGCCGTCGTCGCGGGGTGCGACGGACACCTCCGGGCCCTCGGCCACCGGCGGTGCCAGCGCACCGGCCGCCACCCCACCCCGGGCGTGCGGCGCGGAGTTCGCCACCAGGCCGGTGTCCCCGCGGCCGGCCAGCGCCGCGAGTGCGCCCGCGATCAGCCCCTCCAGCTCGGCGGCGACCGCCGCGTACGTCGCCGCCGCCTCCCGATGCACCCAGGCGATCGACGAACCGGGCAGGATGTCGTGGAACTGGTGGAGCAGCACCGTCTTCCAGAGGCGGTCCAACTCCTCGTACGGATACGGGTGCCCGCACCTCACCGCGGCGGTCGCCGACCAGAGCTCCGCCTCCCGCAACAGCTGCTCGCTGCGCCGGTTGCCGCGTTTCGTCCTCGCCTGGCTGGTCAGGGTCCCGCGGTGCAGCTCCAGGTACAGCTCGCCCACCCATACCGGCGCCTGCGGGTACTCCGCCTCCGCCCGCGCGAAGAAGTCCGCGGGCTTCTCCCACACCACCGTCGGCGACCCGTCCAGATCGCGCAGCCGCCGGGCCTTGGCGACCATCTCGCGAGTGGTGCCGCCGCCCCCGTCGCCCCAGCCGGTCGGCGCCAGCGAGTGCCGGGCCACCCCCTTGTCCTTGAAGTTCCGTACGGCGTGGGCGAGTTCACCACCCGAGAGCTGGCAGTTGTAGGTGTCCACCGGCGGGAAGTGGGTGAAGATCCGGGTGCCGTCGATGCCCTCCCAGCGGAAGGTGTGGTGCGGGAAGGAGTTGACCTGGCTCCAGGAGATCTTCTGGGTCAGCAGCCACTTCGCGCCCGCCGCCCGGATGATCTGGGGCAGGCCGGCGGCGAACCCGAAGGTGTCCGGCAGCCACGCCTCCTCGTTCTCGACGCCGAACTCCTCCAGGAAGAACCGCTTGCCGTGCACGAACTGCCGGGCCATCGCCTCGGACCCCGGCATGTTGGTGTCCGACTCCACCCACATGCCGCCCGCCGGCACGAACCGGCCCTCCGCGACCGCCTCCTTGACCCGGGCGTAGACCTCCGGCCGGTGCTCCTTGATCCACGCGTACTGCTGCGCCTGCGACATGGCGTAGACGAACTCCGGCTCGTCCTCCAGCAGCGCCGTCATGTTCGACGTGGTCCGCGCCACCTTCCGGACCGTCTCGCGCAGCGGCCACAGCCACGCCGAGTCGATGTGGGCGTGCCCCACCGCGCTGATCCGGTGCGCCGAGGCCCCCGCGGGCGCCGCCAGCACCTCCCGCAGCTCCGAACGGGCTGCCCCGGCCGTCGCGTTGACCTGCTGCAGATCCACCGCGTCCAGCGCCCGGCCGACCGCCCGCAGCACCTCCCAGCGCCGTGGACCGTCCACCGGGAGCTCCGCCATCAGCTCGTCCAGCACCTCCAGGTCCTGCACGAGCTCCCACACCTCGGTGTCGAACACCGCCAGGTCCATCCGCACCAGCCGGTACTGCGGCGCACTGCCCGCGGTCTCCCGGTCGCCCAGCGGCGTGGGCAGGAACGGATGCACATCCAGGATCACCGGGTTGGAAGCGGCCTCCAGATGCCATTCGACGCGTTCCCCGCCGCGCACCGGCGCCCCCACCCGCACCCACTGGTTCCGCGGGTTGAGCGCCTTGACCGGGCTGCCGTCCGGCCGGTGGACCAGCGCCTCACACTGGAACCCCGGCATCCGCTCGTCGAAGCCCAGGTCCAGCACCGCCTCCACGGTGCGCCCGGCCCACTCGGCCGGCACCTGCCCGCGGACCCGGAACCAGGTCGTACCCCACGGCGCGCCCCAGGCATCACCCACTCTCATCGGCGTGTGCTCGGCGGCCAGGCCCTCCGCCACGGGCACCGGCTCACCGGGCGCGACCCAGGCCGCGACCTCCAGGGGGACCGACTCCGGGTAGAGCGCCGGCCGGATGCGCTCGTCCAGGACCCGCTTGAGCCGGGCTTCGACCAGTGCGCGATCGTCATGCATGCAGGGCTCCGTAGCGTCGAGACGTCGAGGAAGTTCGGCAGGAAGACGGACGGTCACCAGGGGACGTCGGTGCGGGCGGGCGCCGAGCCCGTGAACAGTTCGTGCACCGCCCGCACCTCCAGCCGGGCGGCCGGCTCGTCCGCGGCCCGCCGCAGCCCGCGGACGTAGTACGCCGTACCACAGGTGCCACCGAGGAATGTCCGTGTGCCGTCCGGGAGTTGACGGTGGAGCTCGTAGTGGCGCACCGGCCCGGCGGCCCGCTCCCAGCGCAGCCGCAGGTCGACCGACCCGTCCGCGGTGGCACGGTCGGTGACCCGCAGCCCGGCGGGCGCGGCCGGCGCCCCGGCGCGGTCATGGACCGCCAGCGCCCCCAGCCGCCAGGCCACCGCACCACCGCCGCGGCCGGTCAGCCGCACCCCCAGCGCACGGACCGTCCCCGGGACCAGCGAACCGAGCCGCACGGTGTCGGAGCGCCAGCCGCCGCCCGGCTCCAGCGTGCCCACCGGCAGGAAGGCGTACGGAGCGGGCTCGCCCGGGGCCGGCGCCTCCCGCAGCGCCACCGCCACCTCGACGGTCACCGGCCCCGACGACGGATCGAGGCGATGGGCGAGGCCGACCACCGTCTTGGCACCGGCCGGCAGCCGCGCGGGGAACAGGTCCAGCGTCGCCGGGGCGCCCGCCGCACCGCGCACCAGCAGACTGCTGCCGCCGCGCCAGGCCGCGGCGAAGTCCAGCGAGACCTCCGGGCGGGCGCCCGCGGTGCGCACCGCCCAGCGCCGCGGCGGCAGCACGTCCTGCAACCCGAGATGGCTCCAGGGCGCGTCCGAGACCACACGGCCGTCCTCGTACCAGCGCAGCCCGTGCCCGGTGTTGAAGGTGGTGGCGAACGGCAGCGCGGTCAGCACCGACCGGTCCGCGACCACGGCGGCGGGCGCCCGCCAGCCGTCCCCCGCACCGCCCGGCACGGTCGGATCCAGGGCCTCGCCCGACCAGAACCGGTCGTCCGCGGCATGGAACTCACCGGGCGTGCGCCCCTCCGGCAGATGCGTCAGCGTCCACTCCGGACGGTAGAAGCCGTACGAGACGACGTGGTCGCGCCCGGCCGGGACGATCGCGTCCCAGTCCGTGCGGGTGTCCCAGCCGGCCGACTCGACATCGATCCCGGCCCACAACTCGTAACGGCTGCGGCCCAGTTGACCGGCGAGACGGCCCGAGTCCGCGAGCGACCGGGCGGTCCAGCGGAAGTCGACGAACATCGAGTCGGCGACCGGCCCGGCGGCATCCTGGAAGAACGGCCGGTTGAGGTCGTTCAGCGCACCCTGCCAGCCGACCTGCCCGGTCCGGTTCATCGCGTCGTACCACGTGACGCGCAGCCCGTGCCGGGCGCCCGCCGCGCGCAGCGCCCGCAGGAATCCCCGCATGTCGGCGGCGAGCGCGGCATCCCCGCCGCCGGTCTCCGCGTTGACGAACCAGCCGTCGAAGCCGTACGCCGCGGCCACCCGCGCCAGCTTCGCGGCGAGCGGGAAGCGGCCGGCGGCGTCCTTGCGCACCAGGTCGCGGGTCCAGCGCAGCTGCCCGCCGTAGGCGGCCGGCGGCAGGAAGACGGTGCCCAGGACGGGCACGCCGTTGCGGTGCGCGGCGTCCACGACCGGGGCGTTCGGCGCGAGGATCAGGCCCTCGCCGGACGAACCGCCCCAGAAGACCAGCTCGTCGAGGTACGCCCAGTGCGTCGGCGCGTACGTGTCCGCGCTCGCCGAGCCCTGCGAGGGATTGCCCGCGGTGGGGCCGAAGGCCACCAGGGCGCTGATCCGGGCCTGTCCGGCACGGGCCGAGGTGTTCGCCGGCACCGGCGTGAACCGCTCGGCGAGCGGCACCGTCGCCGTGTTGAACGGCAGGTCCCGGTCGGACCCGGGCGTCCACGCCGCGAGGCTGCGCCACACCACGCCGTCCCCGGGCGTGCCCTCCGGAGTCGAGTCGGGGAACCAGTACGACGCGTACGGCTGGAGCGGGTCCGCGGTGCGGTGCCGGCCGGCGGCCGCCGCACCGCCCGTGACGGGCGGGCCGAACAGGGCGGCCGCGGCGCCCGCCCCGGCCAGCAGCACACGACGGCGGGGGACGGGCCGCGGGCGGTGGGTCATGAGGTGCTCCTCCGGTAGGGAACGGACGGCGGCCGGCGACGCGCGGCGCGGGCCGGGCCGCCGGCTGCGCGCACCTCGCCGGGCGACACGACCTCGGTGATGCCGCGGGACGCCAAATGCTCCCGGTCCTCGGCGAGTTCGGCCAGTACGAGAGCCGGGCGGGCGCCCTGGGCGGCCAGCTCCGCCCAGGCCTCGAAGACCGGTCCGCCGGGCGCACAGACCGACCGGTGCGGCGCCGTGTCGGCCCCGCCCACGTCCACGACCAGCGCGCAGCTCCGCACCGGCGGCCGGTGCTCCCGTCCGCGCCACTCGGCGGCCAGCGCCGCCAGCGCCCGCCCGGCCGGCTTGACCGTACGGTCGGTGCCCAGCAGCCCGAGCCCGTACTCCAGCTCCGGGAAGTCCGCCAGCGACCGGGACACGTCGTGCGAACACCACCAGGTGACGCCCCACAGGTCCGGGCAGTCCAGGACGGCCGCGACGGTCGCCGCGGTGAAGTGCGCCGCCCGCTCCGCGGGGATGTGCGGTGCCGGCGCGCCGACCTCCTGGAGCCACACCGGGCGGTGCGGGTCGCTCGCCCACGCCTTGGAGAGCTCGACGAGATAGGCGGCGTGCTGCTCGGTGGCGGTGCCCCCCGGCCCGTGGCGCTGCGCGGTGCCGTTGAACACCCAGGAGTGCACGGCCGTCACGGCACCCAGCCGGGCCGCCTGCGCCGGGGTGAACGGATGGCCGTCGCGGTACCAGGCGGCGTCGTACGCGGCGTGCAGATGCATCCGGCCCGGCGCGCCGCGCTCGCAGGCCGCCAGCATCCGCTCCAGCCAGGCCGCGGCCTCCGTGCCGGTGAGGCGGTCCGGGTCCGGGTGCGGGCCGTCGGAGAACTGGTTGATCTCGTTGCCCAGGGTCATCCCGAGGAAGTGGGGGCGGTCGGCGAGCGCGGCCGCCAGCGTGCGCAGGTACTCCTCCTGGCCCGCCAGTACCTCCGGGTCGGTGAAGAGGTTGCGGCGGTGCCAGGTCCGCGTCCAGGCGGGCAGGAAGTCGAAGCTCGACAGATGCCCCTGCAGCCCGTCGACGGCGACATCGAGCCCCCGCTCGGCCGCCGCGTCCGCGAGCCGCACCAGCTGCTCCACGGCGCGCGGCCGGATCAGCGTCCGGTTCGGCTGGAACAGCGGCCAGAGCGGGAAGACCCGGACGTGGTCCAGGCCGAGCGCGGCGACGGAGTCGAGGTCCGCGCGCACCGCGTCGAGGTCGAAGTCCAGCCAGTGGTGGAACCAGCCCTGGGTGGGTGTGTAGTTGACGCCGAATCGCATGGGACTCCTGTGGGGTCGAGGCGGCGGGGTACGGCTGGCCGTTTCCGGGCTCAGCCCTTGACGGCGCCCTCGCCGACACCGCGGAAGAAGGAGCGCTGGAGGCAGGCGAAGAGCACGATCAGCGGGAGCACGGCGATGACGGTGCCGGCCGCCACCAGCCGCTGGTTGTCGGCGAAGGTGCCGTGCAGGAAGTTCAGGCCGATGGTCAGGGTGAACTTCGACTGGTCGCTCAGCACGATCAGCGGCCACAGGAAGTCGTCCCAGGCCCCCATGAAGGCGAAGATCGCCACCACCGCGAGGGTGCCCCGCACCGACGGCAGCGCGATCCGCACGAACCGCTGCCAGGCGTTGGCGCCGTCGACGAACGCCGCCTCCTCCACCTCGTACGGCAGCGCCGCGAAGGCATTACGCATCAGCAGCACGTTCATCGCGCCGACGCAGCCCGGCAGCACCACCCCGAGCAGGGTGTTGTTGAGCTGCAGCATCCGCATCGTCAAGAACTGGGCGATCATGATGCTCTCGACCGGGACCAGCATCGCCATCAGGAAGACCACCAGCGCCATCCGGCGGCCCCGGAAACGCAGCCGGGCGAGGGCATAGCCGGCGAGCGCCGCGCCCGCGCAGTTGGTGAGCACATTGGTGGTGGCGACCTTCAGGGAGTTCAGGGCGAAGTCCCAGACCGGGATGATCCGGGCCACACCCGCGTAGTTCGCCAGCGTCACCTGATGCGGGACCAGGCTCGGCGGATAGCGGTAGATGTCCTCACCGGGGCCCTTGAGGGAGGTGGACAGCTGCCAGAGGAACGGCCCGACGGTCAGCGCCAGTACGGCGAGCAGCAGGGCGTAGCGCAGCGCCAGCTGCCACCGCGACGGCCGCCGCCCGGCGCGCCCGTACCGCGGCGCGGTCGCGCTCATGCCTCCTCCTTGCGGTTCGCGCGCAGCACCAGCAGCATCAGGCCCAGGGTGATCACGAAGACCACGACGGACAGCGCCGAGGCATAGCCGACCCGGCCGGACAGGCCGGTGCCGGCCTGCTGGACGAGCATCACCAGCGTGGTGTCCTCGCCGCCGGGCCCGCCGGTCGGGCCGGCCATCAGATAGACCTCGGAGAACACCTTGAACGCGCTGACCGACGAGAGCGCCGCCACCAGCACCATCGTGGAACGCAGCGCCGGCACCGTCACGGTCAGGAAGCGGCGCACCGCACCGGCCCCGTCGACCGCACAGGCCTCGTGCAGCTCCCCGGGGACGTTGGCCAGCGCCGCCAGATAAATGATCATGTAGTAGCCGAGGCCCTTCCAGACGGTGACCGCCATGGCGCTGAGCAGCAGCAGCCACGGATCGCTGAGGAACCCGACGGTCCCGAAGCCCAGACCCTCCAGCAGCGCGTTGATCAGCCCTCGGTCGTCCAGCAGCCACACCCAGATCAGCGACACCACCACGACCGAGGCGACCACCGGGGTGTAGAACGCGGCCCGGAAGAAGGCGATCCCGGGAATCCGCCGCTGCACCAGCATCGCCAGCAGCAGCGGCAGGATCACCAGCAGCGGTACGACCCCGAGGACGTACAGCACGCTGTTGCGCAGCCCGGTCCAGAACATCGCGTCGTGGATCAGCTCGCGGTAATTCGCGCCCCCGACGAACTGCCCGGCGGTGAGCGTGCGGGCATCGGTGAAGGAATGCGCCACCGTGCTGAGGAACGGATACAGGCCGAAGGCGAGGGCGATCAGCAGTCCGGGGGCGAGGAACAGCCAGGGACTCGCACAATGGTGCCTTTTCACGGCGGCCTCGGGCTCAGCCGGTCTTGAGCAGGCGATTGCACTCGGCGGCCGCACCGTCCAGCGCCTCCTTGGGCGACTGCTTGCCCTGCACGGCCCGGGCGACCGCATTGCGCAGCACGGTCTTCATCTGGTCGCTCAGCAGTACCGGGGTGTAATTCACCGCGGTCTTCAGTGACTTGGCCGAGGCCACCCGCACCCGGGTCGCATCGGTGCCGTCCTCCTTGGTGAAGTACGGATCGTCCAGCGAGCCCTTGGTGCTCGGGAAGATCGTGACTTCCTTGGCGAACGCCATCTGGTTCTTCTTGTCGGTGACGAAGTGCGCGAAGGCCACCGCCGCCGGCTTCACCTCGCTCCGCGCGTTCACCATCACGCCCTGGACGTACATATTGGCCTTACCGGTGTTGTTGACCGCGTCGGTGATGCCGATGTGCCGGTACAGGCTCGGCGCGTCCTTCTTGAAGTTCTGCAGATCGAGCGCGCTGCCCGGGTTCATGGCGACGGACTGCTGCTCGAACTTCCGCCCCGCCGACTCGGCCTGTGCGGTCAGCGCCTGGGAGTCCAGCGCCCCGGCCGCGTACAACTCCTTGTAGTGCCGGAGCAGTTCGACGCCCTTGGGCTCGTTGAAGGTGAACTCGGTGCCCCGGGCGTTCATCAGTCGTACGCCGTACCGGCCGAAGTCCTCGATCGACGGGGTGCCGGCGAGCATCGCTATCTTCCGGCCGCTCTTCTTCGCCATCGCCACCGCGTCCGTGAAGAGCTGGTCGTAGGTGGTCGGCGGTTTGTCCGGGTCCAGTCCGGCCTTCCTGAAGAGCTCCTTGTTGTAGAACATCGGCCCGGTGTTCAGATACCAGGGGAAGGCGTAGACGCCCGGCAGGCCCGGCATCTCATGGCTCTTCCAGGCCCCGTCGAGATATTCGCCGCGGTATTTCCCGGCGGCCTTTTCCAGATCGAGGGCGAGCCCGGCCTTCGCCAGCGGATACGCGAGATCCGGCGATACGTTCACCACGTCGGGCAGGGTGCCGCCGGCCGCGTCCGCACTGAGCTTCTCCGGATAACCCTCGGCCGGCTGGTCGATCCACTTCACCCGGGCATCCGGATACTTCCTCTCGAAGTCCTTGATGAGCCCCTCGAAGTAATCCTTGAAATTCGCCTTGAGGTTCCAGGTCTGGAAGGTGACCTGGCCCTCGACCTTCCCCGAGACGTCGTCCCCGGCTCCGCCGCCGGATCCACAGGCGGTCAGCGTGAGCGCCGATACGGCCAGCGCCACGGCCGCGGCACCGGCTCGGCGGGGAACGGTAACTCTGCGCATGGCTGGCGGCTCCTCTGCTCGGACCAGACCGCGGGAAATGCCGCGCACCGGCCCCGGGAGAGAGCGTTCCAGGCCGTTTCGGCGGGTATTCCGCAGGACCTCGGGCGACAACGCGGCAGACGCTACTAATGCGCTTTAGTGAGTGTCAACACCCGTGCCGCGGACGGGACTTCGAAAGGCGTGCCGAGGGGTTCGGTACACGTTTGACACGCCGTCCCCAGCTGATCAGACTGAGCCGCACTAATGCGGTTCAGCACGAGGAGAGCCCGCCATGACAGCGCCCGGTGAGGCCGCCCGCCGCAGGCCGGCGCGCCGGCCCACGATCAAGGACATCGCCCGCCGGGCCGGGGTCTCGGAGAGCGCCGTCTCCTTCGCGCTCAACGACCGGCCGGGCGTCTCCGACGACACCCGCGCCCGGGTCCGCCGGGTCGCCGAGGAACTCGGCTGGCAGGCCAACAGCGCCGCCCGCGCCCTCTCCGGCGAACGCGCCGGCGCCCTCGGGCTCGTTCTCGCCCGCCACGCCCGCACCCTGGGCGTCGAATCCTTCTTCCTGCAGCTCGTCTCCGGCATCCAGGAAGTGCTCTCGGCCCGGAAGGTCGCCCTGCTCTTCCAGGTCGTTGAGGACCTCGACACCGAGTGCGCGCTCTACCGCCGCTGGTGGGCCGAGCGCCGGGTGGACGGCGTCCTCGTCGTCGACCCCCGCACCGAGGACCCCCGCCCGGAACTCCTCGCCACGCTCGGCCTGCCCGCCGTCGCCATCGGCGGCCCGGCCGGCCCCGCACCGTCGGACCAGGAGCCGGACGCCGCGCGGCCACCGCTGCTTCCCACGGTCTGGGCCGACGACGCCAGGGCCATGGCCCGCGTCCTGGACCACCTTCACGGCCTCGGCCACCGCCGGATCGTGCACGTCGCGGGCCTGCCCGGCCTCGCCCACACCGCCCGCCGGATCCGCTCGCTGCGCACCGAGGCGGCGCTCCGCGGCCTCACCGAGCGGCAGGTCCGCTCGGTGACCACCGACTACTCCGACGCGGAGGGGGCCGAGGCCACCCGCCGCATCCTGGACGACGCCCGGCCACCCACCGCGATCATCTACGACAACGACGTGATGGCGGTGGCCGGCGCCTCGGTGGCCGCCGAGCGCGGCATCCCCGTCCCTGCCGCGCTGTCGATCGTGGCCTGGGACGACTCGGCGCTCTGCCGGGTCACCCACCCCCGCCTGACCGCGCTGGTCCGCGACACCCCCGGCTTCGGCCGGCTCGCCGCCCAGGAGCTCCTCACCGTCCTCGACGGCGGCCCGCCGCGCACCGTCCAGGGCGAACTACCCCACCTGGAGGCCCGCGAGAGCACGGGCCCCTGCGGGTGAGGGTGGCCCCCCACGTACTTGTCCGTCCCGCCGCGGTTGTTGCTCGCCGTTGCGCTTTGCGTCGCCCCGCACGTACTTGTCTGTTCCGCCGCGGGGCGTCTCGCCGTTGCGCTTTGCGGCGCCGCGTACGCGTACACCTGACGTCGCTGGTCAGCGGGAATAGCTCCGCCCGCGTGTCCGGTTGTGGCCCCGCAGGGGGCCCTCGCGACCCTTACGGGATCTGTTCGACCGTCCCCTACGGGTTCCAAGGGCCCCTGATACCCCCAACGCCCACCCCCACCCACCTCTTCCTACTCCCCCAACGGGAGGGGACGGGCCGGAGGGGCCGGTGTTTGGGACGTAAAGCGACAGCAGTCCCAAACACCGGCCCCGCAGGCCCGTCACCGCACCC
>NZ_JOIX01000122.1 GCF_000720175.1 Streptomyces sp. NRRL S-337 | reverse complement strand
ACCGGTGTGAAGTTCTTCAACTGGATCGGCACGATGTGGAAGGGCTCGCTGTCCTTCGAGACGCCGATGCTCTGGGCGGTCGGCTTCCTGATCACCTTCGCCTTCGGTGGTCTGACCGGTGTCATCCTGGCCTCGCCGCCGATGGACTTCCACATCTCCGACTCGTACTTCGTCGTGGCGCACTTCCACTACGTGGTCTTCGGAACGGTCGTCTTCGCGATGTTCTCCGGCTTCCACTTCTGGTGGCCGAAGTTCACCGGCAAGATGCTGGACGAGCGCCTGGGCAAGATCACGTTCTGGACGCTGTTCATCGGCTTCCACGGCACGTTCCTCGTCCAGCACTGGCTCGGCGCGGAAGGCATGCTGCGCCGTATTCCGGACTATCTCGCGGCCGACGGATTCACCACCCTCAACACCGTCTCCAGCATCTTCTCCTTCCTCCTCGGTCTGTCGATCCTGCCGTTCCTCTACAACGTCTGGAAGACCGCGAAATACGGCGAGAAGGTCGAGGCCGACGACCCGTGGGGCTACGGCCGTTCGCTGGAATGGGCCACGTCCTGCCCGCCGCCGCGCCACAACTTCCGGTCGCTGCCCCGCATCCGCTCCGAATCCCCGGCATTCGATCTGCACCACCCGGAGATCGCCCGGGAACTCACCGCCGCGACGGATACCGAGGACCGGTCCGGTAGCGGAATCGAGGCCCGGGCATGAGCGAGCGCATCCGCACCGGTGAGGAAAGGACCTGGAACGGCGAACGGGACCTGGACCGGGCCGTCAACGAAATCGAGGGCTTTCTGCTCCAGGAGGCGGAGAAGGACCGCGCCCGCACCCGTGCGGAGGCCTTCTGCGCGGCCCTTCCCTGGCTCACCGACACCCAGCGGCAGGAAGTGGCGGCCCGCTACTGCCAGGACCAGTACGAGACCTCGCGGGCCTATCTGCACCGTATTGCGGTCCGCAGCGCGAGTCTGCGGACCGAATACGAGGGCGTCTACCGGGTCCTCAGGCGACGGCTGGTCACCGCGTGCGTGAGCGCCACGACGGTGCTGGTGGCCCTGGTGACGGTGGCGGCCGCCGGCCTCACCCGGTGACGGTGATCTGGGACGCCGGATCGGTGGTGTCGCGCACCTGATAGGTGGCGTTGAACGTCGAACTGGTCGCACTGGTCGGGCAGCCGAACCCGCCCACCACCTTCACCGGCACCGACGCGTTGCTGAAGGCCAGGGTGGACGGCGCCCCGTTGGTCCAGGTGCCGTTGACGGTGGCCGCGGTGGTGGGCGCCGCGGTCACCGTGCAGGACGCCAGACCGCTGGTCCTGAGCACGAACCCACCCGAGGGGATGGTCAGCCCGGCGGTCACCGGTGTCCCGTTCTGCATGGCCACGCCCCAGGCGCCGGTGGTGGTGACGGTCGCGCTCACCCCGGGCATGCTCGTCGTACAGGAGCCGTACGTCGCGGGGGTGGTCGAACTGCTCACCGGCCCGGCGTCGTTGTGGTTGCCGGGCGCGGCCGGGACCTGGCCGCTGGACGTCGAGGTCGTGCAGGTCACGGTCACCGATCCAGCGGTGAAGGTGGCCTTGCCGCTGAGGGTGGCCGTGAAGGCGTGGCCGGCGGGCGTCACGGTCGTGGCGGCGGCGGTTCCGGCCGGCTGCGCCATCGCCGGACCGGTCACCCCCGCCGCCAGTCCGACCGCCGCAGCGATCCCGGCACCGGCGACGACCAGCGCCCGCCTACGGGACGTACGGAAGGTACGGGAGGCACGGGCCCGGGGCCGGGCGGACATGGGGTCCTGAGCATGCGTCATGGTGGGGTTCCTTCCAGAGGGGGTTCCAGAGGAGTTCCGGAGGGGTGCCAGGGGGTGCACAGGGGGGTGCCGCACGGGAGTCGGGAGTTGATCACGGAGACGGTGGTTCCGTCGCCTCGGTCGGCTGCCAGGCGAAGATCATCGAGCCGCCGAGGATCCCGACGACCGTGCCGATCAGGAAGCCGCCCAGGTTGGACATCACCAGTGCGGCCGCCGCACACAGGACGGTGAGCACCCCCGCGAGCCCCCGGTAGTGCGGTGCGAACCACGCCGAGAGGCCCATCAGGATCATCACCAGCCCCATCAGGACGGACGGGATACCGGCGATGCCCTGGTGCAGCATGATCTCCAGGGGCGCCAGAGGGATGGCGCAGATCTCGGCGCCGGCGACGACGGCCGCCAGACCGCCCCAGAAGGGCCGTCCCGTCCGCCAGCGCCGCCAGGTCAGAAGCATTCCTTGGTGCCCTTGGAGATCTTCATGTGCAGGCCGGTCAGCTTGAAGGTGCCGGCATTGGTCGCCCAGGCGGTCTGCCGGAGCTGGGTGATGCTGACGTCATCGGCCTGCTGGGCGAACAGGTCCTGCATGCCCTGCGCGCTGTCCGGCCCCTTGTCCAGCGTGGAGGCGTCCCGGCCGATCTCGATGGCGTGGAAGGACGCGTTGCCGGAGAGCTGAGTGGCGTCCACGAACAGATTGCTGGCCTCGACGGGGGTACTGCCCGTACCGGCACTGAGGTTGAGCGAGATGTCACCGATCACGGGCAGGTGGGTGACCACCGACTGGCAGAGGTGGTGGAGCTGGGCCGTCTTGATGGCGGTGACCGCGACCGGCAGGAGATCTCCCCTGGCGTTCGCGTCCACACTGCCGTACTGGGCGAATCCGTCGCCCTTGAGGCTGTCGGCGGACACCTTGAACTGCTGTCCCGATACGGCGAACGATGCGGCCAGCGCCCCGTTGGCCAGGGCGATGCCCAGGGCCGCGGTGCCGGCGAGGGCCGGGACGGCCAGCACGGCGAACTTGCGCCAGCTGGTGCGTCCCGTGCCAGGTCTGCCGTGTGCGTCCTGCATGGTGTGGGTCCCCTTCGTCAGAGCGGTGGAGCGCGCTGTCGTGACATGTGGGGGGAGCGTTGCGTGGAGGTGCGCAGGGGAACCGGGCGCGGCTCGTGAGGGGGAAGTCCGGGTTACCCGCGGTTACTTACTGGCGAGTTCGAATGTAAGTCTGCACCTGACGGCTGGCAAGGTTGAGCGGCAAACCGTTTTCGGACATATGGCGGCGCCCGGTGGTCCCTGCCGACCACCGGGCGCCGCGTCGATGCGTCGACTCAGCCGTAGTGCACCTGGAGTTCCTTCACGCCGTTGAGCCAGGCCGAGCGCAGCCGCCGCGGATCGCCCGCCAGCGAGATGTCCGGCATGGCGTCCGCGATGGCCTGGAAGATCAGGTTGATCTCCAGTACGGCCAGCGACTTGCCGAGGCAGAAGTGCGGTCCGCCGCCCCCGAAGCCCAGGTGGGGGTTGGGGTCGCGGGTGATGTCGAAGACCTCGGGGTGGTCGAAGACCTCGGGGTCGTTGTTGGCGGACGAGTAGAAGATCCCGACCCGCTGGCCCTTCTTGATGTGTGCGCCGCCCAGTTCGGTGTCCTGGGTGGCGGTGCGCTGGAAGGACACCACCGGGGTGGCCCAGCGCACGATCTCCTCGGCCGCGGTCGCGGGGCGCTCGCGCTTGTAGAGCTCCCACTGGCCGGGGTGGGTGAGGAAGGCGTGCATGCCGTGCGTGATGGCGTTACGGGTGGTCTCGTTGCCGGCCACCGCCAGCAGCAGCACGAAGAAGCCGAACTCGTCGGAGCCGAGGTTCCCCTCGTCCTCCGCCGCCACCAGCTGGCTGACGATGTCCTTGGCCGGGCATTCCTTGCGGGCCGCGGCGAGGTTCATCGCGTACGAGATGAGCTCCATCGCCGCATTGCTGCCGACCTCTTCGGTGATGGCCAGTTCGGGATCGTCGTAGGCCACCATCTTGTTGGACCAGTCGAAGATGCGGGCCCGGTCGTCCTGGGGGATGCCGATGAGTTCGGCGATGGCCTGGAGGGGCAGCTCGCAGGCGACGTCGGTGACGAAGTCCCCCGAGCCGTTCGCCCGGGCCTGGGTGACGATGTGGCCGGCCCGCTGGCGCAGCGCGTCCTCCAGCGCCCGTATGGAGCGCGGGGTGAATCCGCGCTGCACTATCTGGCGGACCCTGGTGTGCTCGGGCGGGTCCATGTTCAGCATGATCAGTTTCTGGACGTCGATCTGCTCCCGGGTCATCGCGGCGTTGAACCGGATGATCGAGGTGTTGAGGTTCGCGGAGAAGACCTCCGGTTTGGTGGAGACCTCCTTGACGTCCTGATGGCGGGTGACGACCCAGTAGCCGTCGTCGTCGAAGCCGGCGATGCCGTGCGGCTGGGCGTTCCACCACACGGGCGCGGTCCGCCGCAGCAGCGCGAACTCGGGGAGCGGGACGCGGGACCGGTAGACGTCGGGATCCGTGAAGTCGAACCCCTCGGGCAGCGCTGGGCATGGCATCGGCGACTCCTGATCCGTGGGCCATCGAGTATCTGACGGGACGTCAGGTGCGGGGTCGCGGTGAAGGTAGTGACGAGTCCTCCAAGTGGCAAGGGTCTCGGCGATTCCCGTTCCGGACAAGGGGGTTGCATGCCCCTTGCGCCCCGGGTGGCGGCTCACGAGACTGTTCGCAGAACTAGAACGCGTACTAGTTCTGTTCCGTGGGTGCCCGGACGCCCGCGGACGCGAGGAGAGGACGAGTCAGTCATGGCCGCGGAACCCGTCATCGTCGAAGCAGTACGCACCCCGATCGGCAAGCGCCAGGGTGCGCTCGCCAACCTCCACCCCGCCTATCTCCTGGGGGAGACCTACCGCGAACTGCTCGCCCGTACGGGCATCCAGCCCGACTGCGTCGAACAGATCGTCGGCGGCACCGTCACCCACGCCGGCGAACAGTCGATGAACCCGGCCCGCAACGCCTGGCTGACCATGGGCCTGCCCTACGAGACCGCCGCGACCACCGTGGACTGCCAGTGCGGCTCGTCCCAGCAGGCCAACCACATGGTCGCCAACATGATCGCCGGCGGAGTGATCGACGTCGGCATCGGCTGCGGCGTCGAGGCGATGTCCCGGGTACCGCTCGGCAGCGGCTCCAAGCACGGTCCCGGCAAGCCCTGGCCCGACGAGTGGAACGTCGATCTGCCCAACCAGTTCGAGGCGGCCGAACGCATCGCCCGCAACCGGGGACTCACCCGTGAGAACGTCGACTCCCTCGGACTGATCTCCCAGGAACGCGCGGCCACCGCCTGGGCCGAGGAACGCTTCAAACGCGAGACGTTCGCCGTCCAGGTCCCCACCACCGAGGACGAGCAGGCCGCAGGGCAGGGCATGTGGCGGCTGGTCGACCACGACGAGGGCCTGCGCGACACCAGCATGGAGGCGCTGGCCCGCCTCAAGCCCGTCATGCCGACCGCCGTCCACACGGCCGGCAACTCCTCACAGATCTCCGACGGGGCCGCCGCCATCATGTGGGCCTCCAAGCGGATGGCCCGCGCCCTCAAGCTCCGGCCGCGCGCCCGCATCGTCGCCCAGGCCCTGGTCGGCTCCGACCCGCACTTCCACCTCGACGGCCCGATCGACGCCACCCGGGCGGTGCTCGGCAAGGCCGGGATGTCCCTCAAGGACATCGACCTCGTCGAGATCAACGAGGCCTTCGCCTCCGTCGTGCTCTCCTGGGCCCAGGTCTTCGACCAGGACCTGGCGAAGGTCAATGTGAACGGCGGCGCCATCGCCCTCGGGCACCCCGTCGGCGCCACCGGCGCCCGGCTCATCACCACCGCGCTGCACGAACTGGAACGCGCGGACAAGGAGTTCGCGCTGATCACCATGTGCGCGGGCGGAGCGCTGGCGACGGCGACGATCATCCAGCGGCTGTAGGCGGGCGGGACTCCTCGAAGGACACCGGGGCGTCGAAGGCGGCGCGGCGGGTGGCCCGGCGCAGGGCCTTCAGGACGGGCCCGCCCAGCGTGCCCGTGAGGACCACGGTGACCAGGGCGCGGGGAAGGTCCCAGCCCAGGGAGGTGGCCAGGCAGTACGCGACGTAGCGGGCGAGGTTCTGGTCCAGCGGGTCGCCCGGCACGAAGGAGACGCCCGAGGCCATGCCCGCGAGGTACGGCCAGCCCTGGAGGTTCATGATCAGACCGTAGAGGACCGCGGAGACGGCACCGTAGGCGGCGAGCAGTGCCAGCTCACGGCGTCCGCGCAGCCGGTCGGCCCCCGGCAGCAGACCGGCACCCATCGACACCCAGCCCATCGTCAGCATCTGAAAGGGCATCCAGGGGCCGACGCCGCCGGTCAGCAGCGCCGAGGCGAACATCGCCACGGCTCCCAGCACGAAGCCGAAACCGGGCCCGAGCACCCGGCCCGCCAGCACCATCAGGAAGAACATCGGCTCGACTCCGGCGGTCCCCGCGCCCAGCGGACGCAGCGCGGCCCCGGCCGCCGCCAGCACACCCAGCATGGCGATCGCCTTCGCGTCGAGCCCGCTGTCTGCGATGGTCGCCATCACCACGGCGAGCAGCATCGGCAGCAGCGCGGCGAACAGCCACGGCGCGTCCTTGGAATGGGCGAGCCCGGACGCCGAGTCGGCCAGCAGCGGCCAGCCGAACGCCATTACGCCGATCGCCGACACCAGGACCAGCGCGGCGACGGAGCGGGGCCCGAGCCGTACCGCACGGGCCTGACGGCCGGCCGTCATACGGCGCCCTCCAGCGCACCGGCCACCTGCGGAACGGTCAGCCACGGCAGCGGTGCGAGCACCTTGGCGACCTGCGGGGCGAACGACGGCGACGAGACGACCACCTCGTCGGTGGGGCCGTCGGCGACCACCTCACCGTCCGCGAGGATCACCACCCGGTGCGCCAACTCGGCGGCCAGCTCCACGTCATGGGTGGCCAGGACGATGGCGTGGCCCTCGGCCGCGAGACCCCGCAGCACCTCGACCAGGCGGGCCTTGGCGGCGTAGTCCAGGCCGCGGGTGGGCTCGTCGAGCAGGAGCAGGGGAGGCCGGGCGGTCAGCACGACCGCGAGGGCGAGCGCGAGCCGCTGGCCCTCCGACAGGTCCCGCGGGTGCACCGAGTCCGGCACACCGGGCAGCAACCGTGCCACCAGCGCCCGGCAGCTGCCGGCGGGCGCGGCCGCGTCCCGGTCGGCCGCGGCGCACTCGGCGGCGACGGTGTCCGCGTAGAGGAGGTCACGGGGTTCCTGCGGCACCAGGCCGACCTGCCGCAGCAGCTCCCGCGGACCGGTCCGGTGCGGCACCACCCCACCCACGCGCACGGCGCCGGACGACGGCTGGTGCATCCCGACGAGGGTGCCGAGCAGCGTGGACTTCCCCGCGCCGTTCCGCCCCATCAGGGCGACGGTCTCGCCGCGCCGCACGGACAGCTCCACCCGGTGCAGCGCCTCGATCCGCCCCCGGCGCACGCCGAGTCCCGTGACCTCCGCGACCGGCGCGGCCCCCGGGTCTGCCGCGGCGTCGACCGGCCGTGGTGGTGTGACGGTTTCCAGCCGCGCCCGCAGTGGGGCGGCCTTGCGGCGGGCGTCCCGTACGGACAGCGGGAGCGGGGACCAGCCGGCGAGCTTGCCCAGGGCCACCACCGGGGGATGGACCGGGGAGACCGCCATGACGTCGGCCGGTGCGCCCATGACCGGCGGTGCACCGGGAGCGGGAAGGAGAATGACCTGGTCGGCGTACTGGATCACGCGCTCCAGCCGGTGTTCGGCCAGCAGGACCGTGGTCCCCAGATCGTGCACCAGACGCTGGAGGACGGAGAGCACCTCTTCGGCGGCGGCCGGGTCCAGGGCCGAGGTCGGCTCGTCCAGGACCAGGACCTGGGGGTGGGTGGTGAGCACCGAACCGATCGCCACCCGCTGCATCTGACCGCCCGAGAGGGTGGCCGGGGCCCGGTCCCGCAGCTCGGCCAGGCCCAGCAGGTCGAGGGTCTCCTCGACCCGGCGGCGCATCACGTCCGGAGCGAGGCCCAGCGACTCCATCCCGTAGGCGAGCTCGTCCTCGACGGTGTCGGTGACGAAATGCGCCAGCGGGTCCTGGCCCACCGTCCCGACCACATCGGCCAGTTCGCGCGGCTTGTGGGTGCGGGTGTCCCGGCCGTCGACGGTGACCCGCCCGTGCAGCGTCCCCCCGGTGAAATGCGGGACCAGCCCGCAGACGGCGTTCAGCACCGTCGACTTGCCGACACCGGACGGACCGACCAGGAGGCACAGCTCGCCCTCCGGGACGGTCAGGTCCACGCCCTGGACGGCAGGCGTGGCGGCGTCCCCGTAGGTGACCGATACCTGCTCGAACCGGATCACTGGCTGGGCTCCTTCTGGGCGGTCTGGGCGGTTCTGGCGGCCCTGGTGGTGGCCGGGGCTGAGGCGGGGCCCGTGGCGGTGGCCGGGGCCGGGGCCACGACGGCGGGGAGGAGGCCGACGAGGAGGGCGGCGGCGGGCCAGAGCGGCAGGACCGGGGCGGTGAGCGGGTAGGCGGGCGGGTGGAGGGCGACGGGGGCGTAGCCGCCGGCCCAGATCGTCAGCCCGGCGACGGCGATGCCGGAGGCCGCCACCAAGCAGGCGCGCGGGCCCCACCGTTCGGGGCGATAGCGGGTGCGCACGGAGCGGCGGCCGCCCAGCCACAGACCGGCCAGCGCCGCCGCCAGCCCGGCCAGGAGGAGGGGCAGCCCGTAGCCGGCCCCGGTGTCACCGAGCAGGCCGTACGTGCCCGCGCAGACGCCGAGCAGACCACCGAGGGTGAGGGCGGAGGTGGTGTGCCGTACCGCACGCGGGACATGGGCGCTACGGCCGTAACCGCGGGCGTCCATGGCCGCCGCCAGCGCCACCGAACGCTCCAACGCGCCCTCCAGCACCGGCAGTCCGACCTGGAGCAGCGCCGTGAAGCCCCGGTCGGGACGGCCGCGCAGCCGGCGGGCGGCCCGGAGCCGCTGGACATCGGCGACCAGGTTCGGGGCGAAGGTCATCGCCACGACCACGGCGACGCCCGCCTCGTACAGCGCGCCGGGCAGCGACTTCAGCAACCGGGACGGGTTGGCCAGCGCGTTGGCGGCGCCGACGCACGTCAGGAGGGTGGCCAGCTTCAGCCCGTCGTAGAGGGCGAAGACCATGCCCTCCGCGGTGACCCGGCCACCGATCCGGACGCCCTTGGCCCAGTCCGGCAGCGGCACTTCGGGAAGCGTGACGAGCGTGTGGGTACCCGGGATCGGCGAGCCGAGGACGAACGCGAAGACCAGCCGGATGCCGATCACCACCAGCCCCAGCTTCACGAACGCGCCGTACGAGCGGGCCCACGGCGCGTCCGTACGCCGCACCGCGACGACATATCCGGCCACTCCCACCAGCAGCCCGAGCAGCAGCGGATTGGTGGTCCGGGAGGCCGCGGTGGCCAGTCCGAGCGCCCACAGCCACCACGCGCCCGCGTGCAGCGCGGTGGTGCGGGTCGCCTGCGGGGCGCTCATCCGCGCCGGCGGCGCGCCTGCCACACGGCCGCCGCACCGAGGACGAGGACGGCCGCACCGCCGCCGAGCAGACCTGCGGACGGGCCGCCGGCGTCGTCAGCGTCGTCGGCCTCGTGGGTGTTCCCGTCACCGGAGTCGGCAGAAGGGGAGCGGGAACCGGAACCGGAACCGGAGCCGCGATCGCTGTCCTGCACCTGGTCCGCGCAGCCCGATGCCGGGTAGCCGGCGATCCCGCACAGCAGCGCGTTGGAGTCGTAGCGCAGCGGCCGGGCGACCGCGGCCAGGGCCTCGCCGGCCGAGGCGTCCTCGGGCACCTGGGCGCAGGCGGTGCGCGCCTTGGGCGGCCGCTCGCCGCCCGGGGCGTCCGCGGCGGTGCCGAAGTCGAGGACGACGCCGATCCGCTTGCGGCCCTCCTTGGCGGGCGTCGCACCGCACACGGCGTCGAAGTCGGCGGCCGCACGCGGCTTTCCGGCCGCGGCGGAGTCCGCGCCGACGGTGAAGCGGAAGCCCTCGACCGCGCCGTCGGCCGGCCGCAGGGTGGCCGGCCCCTGGGTGGCGTACGCCCAGGAGCCGTCCGTGCCGCCGCCGTTCCAGAACGACCAGTAGCGGTACTCCTGCGCCTGGGCGGGGGCGGCGGCCGGACCGGTGAGGGCGCCGGCCACCAGCACCGCCGTCAGTGCCCGGCGCATCAGAGGCCGTTCTTGCCGCGGTTCTTGCGGCCGCTCAGCAGGAAGCCGATGCCGGCACCGATGGCCAGGCCGACGGCGACGACCCATACGACGCCGATGCCCCCGCCCTTGCCCTCGTCGCTCTTCGCGTCCTTCCCGGACTTCGTGGACTTCCCGGACACCGCGGCCGGCTTGGGACCGGTGGCGTTGAGGGCGGACACCAGGTCGGTGCCGCCGAACGCGCGCGGGTCCGTGCCGGTGGCGTGCGCGGCGAGCACCAGCTGCGCGTACGCGGCCGGGCCGTTCTGCCGGGCCCAGCCGGCGGCGTTCTTCTCCAGCCACGCGAGCGGCCGCTGCGCGGCGGAGCGGTGGCCACCGGCCGCCAGTGCCACCACGGCGTCGGCGGTGTTGCCGACATCCGGCTGCTTCTCCGCACCCGGCATCGCCGACATCAGATGCTGCCCGTTCTTGTCGAGCTGAGCGACGAGGTAGGCGGCGCCGCCGTCCGCGGCCCGCGCCCGGTCCGCCGCGGCCCCCGCCCGCTGGCCCTTACCGGCGCCGTCCTCCTTACCGCCCTTGCAGGTCAGCGGCTTGACGGGAGCGTCGGCGGCACCGTCCGCAGGGGCGACGACAAAGCCCTTGCCGAGCGCGCCGGTCGCGGCGGCCGCGGTGGCATCGGCGTTCGGTGCCGCGCCCTTGAGCTGGAAGGTGAACGCGCCGCGGCCCTCCTCCTTGGCGTCGCAGCCCAGCCGGAAGGTGAGCAGCCCGTCGTACGGGGTCTTGCCGCCCTTCTTCGACGTGACCGACTCCGGCTTCTCACCGGCCGCCGCCAGCGCGCCGATCACCACCGAGGTGGAGTTGGCGTCGCTGGGCGAACCGGGCATCGACGGCCAGCCACCGTCGTCGTTCTGCACCGACTTCAGCCACTCCACGGCCTTCGTCACGGTCTTGCCGTGCCCGCCGAGCGCGGCCAGCGCCTGCACCGCGGCGCCCGTCTGGTTGGTGTCCCGCATCGTCTTGGCGTCACACGCCTTGGCCGGGTCGGCCCGGAAACCGGTGTACGAACCGTCCGCGCACTGCTGCCCGACCAGCCAGTCCACCGCCGAGGCCGCGGGCCGCACGCCCACCGTGTGTTGCGCCAGCAGCGCCAACGACTGCCGCCAGACGCCGTCGTACTGCGGGTCCTTGGTGCCGTACAGCCCGGCGGGCAGCTTCTGCGTGGACGGGGACGGGGCGGCGGCGGGCGCCGGGTCGGCGAACGCGGGGGCAGCGGCCGCGCCCAGCACCACCGCGGCCGCCAGCGCCGTGGCGGCGCGGCGCGCCAGGAAGGCGACGGGGTGCGTCGTAGGGGCCTGGTGAGCCATGGAAACCATGGGGGCCATCGGGTCGGTGCCTCTCGGGTCGGGTCGCGGCGGTGCACGCAGCCGCGCTCGGCCCACCCCCGCGCAGCGATCCTGTGATCGGGCGCGGTGGCACCGGGCTCGGCTCCGTATACCTCGACGGTGCCGCGCACCGGCCGTCCGCAGGTGGCGGTACCGGTGGCGCGAGCCTTGGCCGTGCCCTATCGGGTGCTCCGGCTCGGCCGGCCGGATCGCCGCGCGCGGCGCGATCGGCCGTCCTCACGGATGGGGGTGCCCCCGGGTTCGAGCGAAGCCGAGAGCCTGGGGGAGGGGCAGCGCCGGATTTCCACCGGCTTCCCCCGATCGGGTACGGATGACGTTGTCCCGCACACCTTAACCGGCCCCCGGCCGGGGGACACCGGCGCGGGGCGGGGCCCCGCCCGGCGGGGTGCGCCCCGCGGACGCGCCGCCGACCGGGACCCCGCGGCCGATCGGGACGCGCCCCGGGGCGTGCTAAGAGGCCGGGGTCTCGCGGTCGCCGCGTACGGCGACGACGAAGGCGCCACGGCCGTCCGCCCCGCCGCCGGCCTTACCAGCCCGCCCGCCCAAGGCCCGCCCGTACGACGCCGCGACCGTCTCGCGGGCGTACGTGCGCGGCCGCCAGCCGTGCCGGCCCAGCCAGTCGTCGGCCGGCTCGTCGAGGCCGCCCTTCCACAGGGCGCTGACCTCACGCATCGACGGCAGGGCACGGCCGCCGTCCATCATCGGGCTGTTGCGGAAGTCGCCGGAGCCGGGGAAGGCGAGCCGGCTGCCCGGGGCGGACTGCTCGCCGAGAGTGGTCAGCAGCCGGGCGGCCTCCGCCGCCGACAGATAGACCAGCAGGCCCTCCACGAGCCAGGCGGTCGGCTCGTCCGGCGCGAAACCGGCGGCCCGCAGCGGTGCGGTCCAGTCCGTGCGCAGGTCGGCAACGACGGCGGTACACGCACACCGCGGCCGGGCGCCCCGCTCGGCCAGCACCCGCTCCTTGAAGGCCAGCACCTCCGGCAGGTCGACCTCGTAGAGGCGTACGCCGTCGGGCCACGGCAACCGGTAGGCGCGGGAGTCGAGGCCGGCGGCGAGCACCACCACCTGGCGGAGGGCGTGTTCGCCGGCCGCCGCGGTCAGGTAGTCGTCGAAGAAACGGGTGCGCAGCACGATGTGCCGGAACAGCCCGCGGTAGAACGCCTCCCGGTGGGTGGCGGGCACCTCCGTGTCGTCCGCCCGTGTGGCCGCGGCGGGCGGGGGCGGGGCGGCGGCCACGAAGGCCGCGGCGTAGGGGTCGTCGAAGAGCCGGTCCCGGCGGGTGCTTTCGGCCGCACGGATCCGGGCCACACCGAGTGCGGTGGCGGCGACGCCGCGCAACTCGCCCATGAGGGGCCTTTCGAAGGTGAGGAAGCGGAAGCGGAACGGTGAGCAGGGTGGTGGCCAGGTTAGCGAATATGATTGCCTTGGGCTACCGAATTCCGCCGGGATGGCTACACCGCCTGGTACCGCGCCGGACCCCCGTCCGCCGCTCGCTCCACCTGCTCCACCTGCCCCAGCTTCACCAGGCGGCGCAGATGGGCCTCGGCCTCCGAGACCGCGATGTTCCGCGACGCGTAAGGGATCTGTTCCCACGGGCGGTTCCACTCCATGCGCACGGCGAGTTCCCAAGGGGTGAGGGGTTCGCGGAGCAGTGCCCTCAGTCCGGAGAGCCGCTCTTCATGGTGAGCGATGAGCTCGCGTACGCGTCCACCGGCATCGGCGAAGGCGTGCTGATGTGCGGGGAGGACCTCGGCGGGTGCGAGACGGGCGACGCGTTCGAGGGAGTCGAGGTAGTCGCCCAGGGGGTCGGTGGCCGTGGCCTCGTCCGGATCCTCGTACAGGCCGATGTGCGGGGTGATGCCGGGGAGGAGGTGGTCACCGGAGAACAGCCGCCCGAAGCCGCGCCCTTGACCGTGCCCGCCCTGCCGGGTGCCGGCACCGCCACCGGCATCGGCATTGGTGCCGGCCCCCGGATGTTCCTCCTCCAGGTGCAGGCACACATGGCCCGGTGTATGGCCCGGCGTCCAGACGGCGCGCAGCCGGCGCCCCGGGAGGTCGAGCAGCTCGCCCGGGGCGATGTCGCGGTCCGGTAGCGCCGCCTGTCGGCCCGGAGGTTGGCGACCGCTCCTCCTCTTGGCGCGTGCCTCCCGCAGTCGGGACAGATGCTCGTCCGGTGCGCCCGCGGTGACGAGCTTGGCGATCAGGTAGTCCAGCCACTGCCCCGGTACGGCCGCGCGGGTGCGGCGTACGACGGCGGTGTCCGCGGCGTGCATCGCGATCCACGCGCCGGACGCCTCCCGCACCTTGGCGGAGAGCCCGTGGTGGTCGGGGTGGTGGTGGGTGATCAGTACGCCGTGGAGATCGGCGAGGGCGAAGCCGCAGGCGGTGACGCCGGCCGCCAAGGTGTCCCAGGAGTCCGGGTCGTCCCATCCGGTGTCGATCAGCACCGGCCCGCGTTCGGTCTCCAGGAGGTGGACGAGGGTGTGGCCGAGCGGATTGTCCGGGATGGGAACGGCGATGCTCCACACCCCGCCCTGGTGGTCGATCACCTGCGCGCCCATCGTGGTCCCCTCTCGTCGAAACCGCCCTCACTATAACTAGAACGGGTTTCAAGTGATGGGGTAAGTGCCCACCATATCGGGGGAGTTGACCGGGATCGGATTCGGCCCGCGCCGTGGACTCCTCCCACTGGAACTGGTAACAGTTCCTGATGCGGCAAAGTGTCTGACGACCCGTCAGTAAAGTGCGCAGTAGGCAGGGACGCGGAGCAAGGGTGCGCGGTAACGCCATCGTCAACAGCAGGTCATTGCCATCGTCGGGAGGCGGCAGCCATGAGCGACCTCGTCGAGCACGGAAAGCTCTACATAGGCGGTGAGTGGGCGGATCCGGACGGCCGGGACACGATCGAGGTCGTCTCGCCGCACACCGAGCAGGTCATCGGCCGGGTCCCGCACGCCTCGCGGGCCGATGTCGACCGTGCGGTGGCCGCGGCCCGCACGTCCTTCGCGTCCGGGGTGTGGGCGAACGCCCCGCTCGCGGACCGGATCGAGGTGGTGACCCGCATCAAGGACGCCTTCGCCGCGCGCAGCGAGGAGATCGCCAGGGTCATCAGCTCGGAGAACGGCACCCCGTACACCTCGGGCGTCATGGTGCAGTCGCTGGCCGCGGTGCTGGCCTGGGACGCGGCGCTCACGGTGGCCCGGGACTTCCCGTTCGAGGAGCGGCGGGCCGGGGTGCTGGGGCCGATCCTGGTGCGGCGGGAGCCGGTCGGGGTGGTGGCGGCCGTGGTGCCGTGGAACGTGCCGCAGTTCACCGCCGCCGCCAAGCTCGCGCCGGCGCTGCTGGCCGGGTGTTCGGTGGTGCTGAAGGTGTCGCCGGAGACCCCGCTGGACGCGTACCTCCTCGCGGAGATCGCCACCGCGGCCGGGCTGCCGGAGGGGGTGCTCTCGATCCTGCCGGCGGACCGTGAGGTGAGCGAGTACCTCGTCGGGCATCCCGGCGTGGACAAGGTGTCGTTCACCGGGTCGGTGGCGGCGGGCAAGCGGGTCATGGAGGTCGCGGCCCGGAACCTCAGCCGCGTCACGCTGGAGCTGGGCGGCAAGTCGGCGGCGGTGATCCTGCCGGACGCCGATCTGGGCGCGGCGGTGGCCGGCATCGTGCCGTTCGCGTGGATGATCAACGGGCAGGCGTGCGTGGCGCAGACCCGGATCCTCGCGCCGCGCAGTCACTACGACGAGATCGCCGAGCGCTTCACCGCGGCGGCGTCCGCGCTCACCGTGGGCGACCCGCTGGATCCGGCCACCGAGGTCGGCCCGCTGGTCGCCCGCCGGCAGCAGCAGCGCTCGTTGGACTACATCGCGCTCGGTCAGAAGGAAGGCGCCAAGGTCCTGACCGGCGGCGCCCGTCCGAAGGGGCAGGCCACCGGCTGGTACGTCGAGCCGACGCTCTTCGGCGAGGTCGACAACGGCATGCGGATCGCCCGGGAGGAGATCTTCGGACCGGTGATCTGCCTGCTGCCGTACGAGGACGAGGCCGAGGCGGTACGGATCGCCGACGACTCCGACTACGGGCTGTCCGGTTCGGTGTGGACCGGTGATGTCGAGCACGGCATCGACGTGGCGCGGCGGGTGCGGACCGGGACGTACTCGGTGAACACGTTCAGCATCGACATGCTCGGGCCGTTCGGCGGCTACAAGAACTCCGGGATCGGGCGGGAGTTCGGGCCCGAGGGGTTCGGTGAGTATCTGGAGCACAAGATGATCCACCTGCCGGCGGGTGCGTGATGGCGGACGCGGAGGGGCGGACGGCGGCACGGTGGCGGGTGGAGGTCGACCGGGGCGTGTGCATCGGGTCGGGGATGTGTGTCGGCGCGGCCCCCGACGGGTTCCGGCTGGACACCGCGCGGCAGTCCCATCCGGTGGCGACGGAGACGGAGCCCGGCGATCGCGTACTGGCGGCGGCCGAGGGGTGCCCCGTGGAGGCGATCACGCTCACCGTGGCGGACAGCGGGGCGGCGGTGTTCCCTCCGGAGGAATGAAGGGCGGTCGGCTCTCCGGGGAGTGAAGGGGCGCGGGCGGGGGCGCGGGGGGCTGTCTCTTATACACATCTGACGCTGCCGACGAAGAGGATAGTGTAGATC
>NZ_JOIX01000121.1 GCF_000720175.1 Streptomyces sp. NRRL S-337 | reverse complement strand
GTCCCCTCCCGTAAGGGGAAAAGGGGAGGGTGGGTGGGGGTGGGCGTGGGGGAGGTCCCGTAGGGGTGGGTCGAACAGATCCCGTAAGGGTCGCGAGGGCCCCCTGCGGGGCCACAACCGGACACGCGGGGGAGGTATTCCCGCTGACCAGCGAGGGCAGGTGTACGGGGCACAACGCGCGCCCCCACTCACCTACACACTCCCTCAACCGGGAGGGGACGGGCCGGAGGGGCCGGTTGTGTGGACGTAAAGCGTCAGCAGTCCACACAATCGGCCCCGGAGGTCCGTCACCGCACCCACAACAAACCCAGCCCGCCGCAGGCGCAACGGCGAGACGCCCCGCGGCGCCGCAGACAGGTACGTACGGGGCACCGCAAAGCGCAACGGCGAGCGAGCCCCGCGGCGGGACAGACAGCCACGTGGGCGCGCAGCACAGACGTACGTGGCAGGCTCTCAGCTGGCAGATGTGGGTACCCGGTCCATCCGAATACACAGGAGAGCGCACATGCGGACACCGATGACGATCGCGGACTTCCTCGACCGTGCGGAGCTGGGCTTCCGGGGCAGCCCCGGCGTGGTCGACGAGCCGCGGCAGCCCGCCCCGCCGGTGCCCGTGGCGAGCTACGGGCGGTTCGCCGAACGGGTCCGTGCCTGGCAGGCGGGACTGGACGCCCTCGGGGTCGGTGAGGGCGAGCGGGTAGCCGTGGTGAGCCACAACTCCGCGCGCCTGCTGGAGCTGTTGTTCGCGGTGCCGATGAGCGGCCGCATCTGCGTCCCGGTCAACTTCCGCCTCAAGCCGGAAGAGGTTGACTACGTGGTGGCGCAGAGCGGGGCCTCGGTCCTGCTCGTCGACCCGGAGCTCGACGACGGATTGTCCGAGGTCAAGGCGCCTCACCGCTTCGTCCTCGGCGAGCAGACGGAGACCGGGCTGATGCGGTTCGGGGTCGAGCCGCGCCCGTGGTCGCAGCCGGACGAGGACGCCACCGCGACGATCAACTACACGTCGGGTACCACGGCCCGCCCCAAGGGTGTGCAGCTGACCCACCGCAACATCTGGGTCAACGGCATGACCTTCGGGCTGCACACCCGGGTGTGGGAAGGCGACGTATACCTGCATACCCTGCCGATGTTCCACTGCAACGGCTGGGGCATGCCGTACGTGATGGCGGGTCTCGGCGTCAAGCAGGTGGTGCTGCGCAAGGTCGACGGCGCCGAGATCCTGCGGCGCGTCGACGAGCACGGGGTCACCCTCATGTGCGGTGCCCCGGCGGTCTGGAACATGGTGCTCGACGCGGCGGCGACCTGGGAGGGCGAGATCCCGGGCCGCGACCGCGTGCGGATCGTCTGCGCGGGGGCACCGCCGCCGACCAGGACCATCCAGCGCGTGGAGGAGGAACTGGGCTGGGAGTTCACCCAGCTCTACGGCCTGACCGAGACCTCACCGCTGCTCACCTTCAACCGCACCCGGCCGGCCGATGCCGCCCTCCCCGCCGAGGAACGGGCGCGCAAGCTGTCCCGTGCGGGGCTGCCCGCGCTGGGGGTGCAGCTGAAGGTCTCGGAGTCCGGTGAGGTCCTGGCCCGCTCCAACACGGTGCTCGACGGGTACTGGGACAAGCCGGAGGAGACGGCGGAGGCCCTGGAGGGCGGCTGGTTCCACACCGGCGACGGCGGCACCCTCGAGCCCGGCGACGGCCACCTCACCATCTCCGACCGGAAGAAGGACGTGATCATCACCGGCGGTGAGAACGTGTCGTCGATCGAGGTGGAGGACACGATCTTCAGCCACCCGGCGGTCGCCGAGGTCGCCGTCATCGGTGTGCCGCACGAGAAGTGGGGCGAGACGATCAAGGCCCTGGTGGTCCTCGCCGAGGGCGCGACGGCCGACGAGTCCGACATCATCGCCCACTGCAAGCAGCACCTGGCCGGCTACAAGGCCCCGACCTCCGTGGAGTTCCGCGAGTCCATTCCCCGTACGGCCACCGGCAAGATCCAGAAGTTCAAGCTCCGGCAGCCGTATTGGCCGGGGGTCGAGCGAGGGGTGAACTGAGGGACGTACGTTGCTCCTCGCGTGTCCGGGGGCGGCGGGGCGGAGCGGCGGGCCGTACGGCGGCACCGTGCCCCGCCGCCGTGCCGGGCCGTCAGGTGGCGGCCGGCGGGGTCGGCCGTACGGCGATCGCATCGACCTCGAACAGCATGCCGGGCAGCGCGAGAGCTGCGACACCGCTCAGCGTCTGGGCCGGCAGCCGCTCACCGAAGCGCGCGTGCAGCGCCTTGCCGAGGACCTCCAGTTTGTCGGTGTCGTGGTCCACGACGTACGTCCCGAGCCGGACGACGTGGTCGAAGCCGAGCCCGACGCCTTCGAGCGCCAACCCGAGCCGGTCGAAGGCGAGTTCCACCTGGGCGGCGAAGTCACCGGGCACCGGCGAGCCGGTGGCGTCGGACGCGTACTGGCCGGCGACGAAGATGATTTCGCCGGGCGCCGAGGCGGCGTGGCTGTAGCCGAACGGCGTCGGGTCGTGGAGAGCGGCCGGGTTGGTGATCGTGCGCGGATCGTTTGTCATGATCAATGGAACATCACCTGTCACCCCGTCCATTCCCCCGTCCGCGGGCTCGGGGACCGCTAGGGTCTGTCGTCAAAAGATCTTGACTGGTGGATCATGGTCGGGTGATACGTCGCCATGAACTGTCCGATGCCGAATGGGAGTTCGTCCGGCCGTTGCTGCCCGTGTCGTTGCGTGGGCGCAAGCGGCTGGACGACCGCAGGGTCCTCAACGGGATCGTGTGGAAGTTCCGTACAGGCACGGCCTGGCGGGACGTGCCCGAGCGGTATGGGCCGTGGGCCACGCTGCACACCCGTTTTCGCCGGTGGGCGGCGGACGGCACGTTCGAGCGGATGCTCCGCGCCGCCCAGTCCCGGGCCGACGCCGCCGGGGACATCGACTGGCTGGTGTCGGTCGACTCCACGATCGTCCGCGCCCACCAGCATGCCGCCGGCGCCCGAAAAGGGGGCTCCGCAACCCGGCGCTCGGACGCTCCCGAGGCGGCCTGACCAGCAAGATTCACCTGGCCTGCGACGGCGCCGGCCGCCCGCTCGCCTTCACCGTCACAGGCGGCAACACCAACGACTGCACGCAGTTCATCGCCGTGATGGAGGCGATCCGGGTGCCCAGGATGGGGCCGGGGCGGCCCCGGGTGCGGCCCTCGCACGTCCTGGGCGACAAGGGCTACAGCTCCAGGGCGATCCGCAGCTGGCTACGTCGGCGCGGGATCAGCCACACCATTCCCGAGCGAGCCGACCAGGTCCGCAACCGGTTGAACCGCGGCGGCCGTGGTGGACGGCCCCCCGCCTTCGACCGCGACGCCTACAAGCGGCGCAACGTGGTGGAACGATGCTTCAACAAGCTGAAGCAGTGGCGCGGCATCGCCACCCGGTACGACAAGACCACCGAGTCCTACCAAGCAGCAGTCACCCTCGCAGCCCTGCTGATGTGGGCGTGACATTTGACGACAGAACCTAGCGGCGCACCGTCACCACGATCTTGCCGATCTGGCTGTTGGACTCCAGATGGCGGTGCGCCTCGACGATCTCCTCGAAGTCGAAGGTGCGGTCGATGACCGGATCCAGGGTGCCCGCCCGTAGGCCGGCGTCCAGGAAGTGCCAGACCCGGCGCCGCACCTCCGGGTCGCCGGTGACCTGGAGGTTGCCGTAACCGAGGATGCGCAGGGTCCAGTTGAGCGGCAGGGGCGCCGGCCTCGGGTCGAGCCAGCCGTAGACGATCAGCAGCCCGCCCGGTGCGACCGCCCGGGCGACCTCCGCCAGTCCGGGGCCGGACACCGGGTCGAAGACGATCTCGGCCCCGCGCCCGCCGGTGACCTCGGCGACCTGGTCGAGCAGCCCGCCCTCGTCGAGCGCGATCACATGCGCCGCGCCGAGCTGCGCCAGACGCTCCCGCTTCGCCGCGCTGCGGGTGACGGCCACCGGGATCGCGCCGAGGTGACGGGCTATCTGGATCGCCGCCACCCCCACGCTGCTGGAGGCGGCGGTGATCAGCACGGTGTCGCCCGGCCGCAGCCCGCCCTTCTCCACCAGCGCGCCGTAAGCGGTGCTGTACGACAGCCAGAGGGCGGCCCCCGTCGCCGCGTCCGTGCCGCCGGGGCGACGGAGCACGCTGTCGGCCGGCAGGCGCAGGTGGTCGCCATACACGCCGTTGGTGCTCATGTCACCCGCGCCCGCCGTCAGCACCGGGTCGCCCACCGAGAAGCCGGTCACGCCTGCTCCGACTGCCAGCACCTCCCCGGCCGCCTCGTAGCCGATCCGGGACCCCGGCAGGGTGGGCCGGTAGTAGTAGCCGCCGACACGGAACAGGGCCTCCGCCCGGTTGAGGCCGAGTGCGTCCACGCGGAGCAACACCTCGCCCGGGCCGGGCGCACCGAGTTCCACGTCCTCGATCCGCAGCACTTCCGGGCCACCGAGCTCGTCGAACACCACTTGCTGGGCCATCATCATCGTGAATCCGTTTCCGTCATACGTCTGTCATGGGGCATGCGTAAATGACCTGGGAAGGAGGGGATTTCGCCTCCGTCGAGGGGGCGTGGATTCACCGTACGGAGAGCACGTTCGCCGGCCCATGCCACAACGTCTCGCGATCATGTGCAGGCGTCTCCTCGGTACGCTCACCGGCATGGACGTACTCAGCGACGCGATCACCGCGATGCGCACCGGGCGGCCGCACGCCTCCCGCAAGCAGCGGCACGGATCGTGGGGCGTGCGCTTCCCGGCCACGACCGGCGTCGGTTTCCACGCCGTGCTGGAGGGCTCCTGCTGGATGCTGCCCGAGGACGGCAGCCCGCCGCTCCGGCTCACCGCCGGTGACCTCGCGTTCGTCCACGGAGTCGGGCACGGCCTGGCCGACGACCCGGAAACCCCGCTGATCGAGGTCCGCCAGAACCCGGACGGCTCGTGGCCGTCCGGCCCGGACACGCCCGACGACGGGACGCCCCGCACGCTGACGCTCTGCGGTGCCTACCGCCTGAACCGCTCCCGTCCCCACCCGCTGTTGACGTGTCTGCCCGGCGTGGTCCGGCTGCCCACCCACGGCCGGCCGCTGGGCGCGGTACTGGACCTGCTCCGCACCGAGACGGCCCACCCCCGGCCCGGGGCGGAGGCCGCCGTCTGCAACCTGCTCGACACCGCCCTGCTGTACATCCTGCGGGCCTGGTACGAGGAACACGCCAAGGCCACGAACGGCTGGGCGGTGGCCTTGCGCGACCCGTCGATCGGACGGGCGCTGAGCGCGATCCACCACGATCCGGCCCACCTCTGGACCGTGGAGGAACTGGGCGCGGTGGCGGGCCTGTCCCGGGCGGCCTTCGCGAAACGCTTCACCGCTCTCGTCGGCGAGCCGCCGCTCGGCTATCTGACGTGGTGGCGGCTGACCCTGGCCGGCCGTCTGCTGCGCGAAGGGGACCAGCCGCTCCGCGTCATCGCCCAACGGACCGGCTACACCTCGGAGTTCGCGTTCGCCAAGGCCTTCAAACGGGAGTACGGCACCGCCCCGGGCCGGTACCGGGCGGAGCCGGGGGTTCTCCTCGGCACCGCCGGCTGAGCACTCGACCGCACCACCGACGGCCGGTCCCTGGGAACCGGCTCACCCCGGACGGCCGCCACCTTGATGTCCTCCCGCGGCCACTTGCGCCTCAGGCGCCACGCGTGCGGTTCCCGTCCGGGGTAACTTGCCGAAAAGGGGCTTCGCGCGGCCTCGTCGAGCCTTCACGATGGCGCTCGTGAATGGTGATCGCCCTCGTGCCATGGACCGTCGCCGGGCTCTTCGGGCCGGTCTGGCCACCCTCAGCCTGCTGACGCTCCTGTCCGCCCTGCCCGCCGCCGCCCAGCCGGCCAACTCCCGTACACAGTCGGCGCCTTCCGCACGTCCGCGTTCCGCGGCCGAAGCGCGCACCGCCACCTATCTGGAGTCCATCCGCCAGGAGCCGACCCGGCTCCGCGATTTCTTCCGGCGCCTGCCCAAGGGCGGTGATCTGCACAACCACCTGTCCGGCGCCGTCCCCACCGAGTACCTGATCGAACTCGCCGCCGAGGACGGACTGTGCATCGACGAGAAGACGATGACCGCGGTCGTGCCGCCGTGCGGTCCGGGGAAGCGACCGGCTGCGGACGCCCGGACCGACCGGGCGTTCCATGACGCGCTGGTGCGCGCCTGGTCCATGCAGGACTTCCCGCCGGGCCGGTCGGGGCACGACCACTTCTTCGACGCCTTCGGGAAGTTCGGGGAGGTGACCTGGCGTCACCGCGGCAAGCTGCTGTCGAGGGTCGCCGACGACATCGTCGCCCAGAACCAGTTCTACCTGGAAACGCTGGTCACCCCCGCCTCCGAGGAGGCCAAGCACCTTGCCGACCAGGTCGGTTGGCAGGGTGACCTCGGCCGTATGCACCAGGCGCTGGTCGCCGACGGCAAGCTGGACCGCCTGGTGGCCACCGCCCGCAAGGAGGCCGACGCCGCGGACGCCGAGTTCCGTACCACCTCGCACTGCGGCACCTCCCGTCCCGCACCCGGCTGCCGCCTGACCGTGCGCTGGAACGCCCAGGTGTCCCGGGGCAGCAGCCCCGAGCGGGTGTTCACGCAGATGGAGCTCGGTATGCGGCTGGCCGAGCGGGACCCGCGGTTCACCGCCGTCAACCTGGTGGCACCCGAGGACTGGGACAGCTCGCTGCGCAACTACACCAGCCAGATGCGGATGCTCGACTTCCTGCGCCACAGGTATCCGCGCGCCCACCTCACCCTGCACGCCGGCGAGCTGTGGCCGGGCCTGGTCAAACCGGAAGACCTGAGGTTCCACATCCACCAGGCCGTCACCCTCGCCCACGCCGAGCGCATCGGCCACGGTGTCGACCTGGTCCACGAGGACAACTGGCAGGAGCTGGCGAGGACCATGGCCACCCGCCAGGTGGCCGTCGAGGTCCCCTTCACCAGCAACGCCCAGATCCTCGGCGTCAAGGGCGCCGAGCACCCCTTCGCGACCTACCGCGCGTACGGGGTGCCGATCGTGCTGGCCACCGACGACCCCGGCATCTCCCGGATCGACATCTCCCACGAGTACCGGTACGCGTCCACGACGTACCACCTCGGCTACGGCGACCTGAAGGACCTGGCCCGGGCCTCACTGCAGTACGCCTTCCTGCCCGGCCGCAGCCTGTGGCGGGGCAACCCGACGCGGGACGGCTACCGGCCCGTCGACGCCTGCCGTGGCCGGCTCCCCGGCACCGGATCGCCCGGTCCCGCCTGCCGGCAGCTGCTCGCGTCCAGTCCCAGGGCGGCCGTCCAGTGGCGGCAGGAAGCCGCCTTCGCCGCCTTCGAGCGGCGCTTCACCACCCACCGCTGAACCGCTCCCTCTCCCGGCCTCGGCGCACCCGCCCCCAGCGGGAACGCCGAGGCCGTCCGCTGAGGCAACCCGGACAGGCTCGAACTTTTCTTCGCGGGGCGAACGGATGGGTGGTTGTGGCCCCGTCCGGGCACGTCGGACGCCATCCTGTACACGGCGCGCATCGGGTGTCCTTGGAGCGGCTCGTCCCCTCCGGCGGGCAACCTTGCGGGTGTCATGGCAGCGATGGCCGATGTCGGGCTTCTGGGAGCAGCTGATGAACGCAGTGGTGAAGGCGCCGGGGGAGGCGCCGCCGAAGGGTGGAGTGATGCCGTCGCCCCTTGAGTCACGGGGACGCATCGGTCCCCGGCCGAAAAGTTCGGCGACCATGAAGACGATCACCGAGCGCACCCCCGAAGTCCCGGCCCCTTACCCGCGCATCCGGCGTCCTGAGGTCGCCGTCCTGCCGAAGACCGTCCCCGGCACCCTCAGCCGCAGTGAACCGCCCGCGCGCACCGCGCCGGGCGGCGGTGGTGCCGCGTACTGGGAGGAGAACCACCGATGAGCCCGTCGCACCAGGAGCTGTCGTACGCCAGCGGGGCCGCCGAGCGGCCGCTGCTCGGGCACACCATCGGCGCCGACCTGGCCCGCACCATCGCCCGGTGCGGTGACCGTGAGGCGCTGGTCGAGAGGGCCAGCGGCCGCCGCTGGACCTATGCCGAACTCGGCCGGGCCGTCGACGAGGTGGCGCTCGGTCTGCTCGCCAAGGGGGTCGGCAAGGGCGACCGGGTCGGCATCTGGGCGCCCAACTGCGCCGAATGGGTGCTCGTCCAGTACGCCACCGCCAAGATCGGCGCCATCCTCGTGAATGTCAACCCGGCCTACCGGGTGCACGAGTTGGCGTACGTCCTCCAGCAGGCCGGCATCACCGTCCTGGTCTCGGTGCCGCGGCACCGGACGAGCGACTACCGCCGGATGATCGAGCAGGTCCGCGCCGAGAGCCCGGCGCTGCGCGATGTGGTCTACATCGGTGACCCCACCTGGGGCGGGCTGCTGGCCGCCGGCGCCGGGGTCCCGCACACCCGGCTCGCCGAGTGTGAGAAGGCGCTGACCGCGGACGACCCGGTCAACATCCAGTACACCTCGGGCACCACCGGCTTCCCCAAGGGCGCCACCCTCTCGCACCACAACATCCTCAACAACGGCTACTGGGTGGCCGAGACGCTCGGCTACACCGAAGCGGACCGGGTCTGTCTGCCGGTGCCCTTCTACCACTGCTTCGGCATGGTCATGGGCAACCTCGGCATCACCTCGCACGGCGGCTGCATCGTCATCCCGGCCCCCGCCTTCGACGCCGGCGCCACCCTGCAGGCCGTCCAGGACGAGCGCTGCACCTCGCTCTACGGCGTGCCCACCATGTTCATCGCCGAGCTCAACCACCCGGACTTCGCCGATTTCGACCTGACCTCCCTCCGCACCGGCATCATGGCGGGCTCGCCCTGCCCCGAGGAGGTCATGAAGCGGGTGGTCACCGAGATGCACATGGCCGAGGTCGCCATCTGCTACGGCATGACCGAGACCTCACCGGTCTCCACCCAGACCCGCCGCGACGACGACCTGGAGCACCGCACCGCGACGGTGGGGCGGGTGCTGCCGCACATCGAGGTCAAGGTCGTCGACCCGGCGAGCGGGGTGACCGTGCCGCGCGGCACCCCGGGCGAGCTGTGCACCCGCGGCTACAGCGTGATGCTCGGCTACTGGGAGGAGCCCGAGCGCACCGCCGAGGTCATCGACCCGGCCCGCTGGATGCACACCGGCGACCTCGCGGTGATGAACGACGACGGCTACGTCCGGATCGTCGGCCGCATCAAGGACATGATCATCAGGGGTGGGGAGAACGTCTACCCGCGGGAGATCGAGGAGTTCCTCTACACCCACCCCAAGATCGCCGATGTCCAGGTGGTCGGCGTCCCCGACGACAAGTACGGCGAGGAGATCGCCGCCTGCGTCATCCTCCGCGACCCCCAGGACCCGCTCACCCGCGACGAGTTGGCCCGCTACTGCCGCTCCCGCCTCGCCCACTACAAGGTGCCGCGCTACCTGGAGATTCTCGATGCCTTCCCGATGACCGTCAGCGGCAAGGTCCGCAAGGTCGAGCTGCGCGAACGGCTGGCGGAGGGGGTGGGGAAGGCGGGGAAGGTGGCGCCCTGACCGGTTCTCCGTGGTGAGGCGCCGGCCCGGGTGGGGGCGTCCAGGGCTCCGCAAATCACTGGACGCCCCCGCGCCGCGACGTAAAGATATGCTTCATGACGCATATCAATGCAGCACCGTCCGGCGTTGAGGCCGGCTCCCTCTCCTGGCCGACCGGATTCCGCGCCTACACCGGCCACGGCGGGCTGCGGGACCAGGGCGATGACATCTCGGTCGTCGCCTCGGACCGCCCGGCGGTCAGCGCCGCCATGTTCACCCGCAGCCTCTTCGCCGGCCCCGCCGTCGTGCTCAGCCGCGCGCACGCCGCCGGGCGGGACCTGCGTGCCGTCACCACGCTGGCGCAGAACGCGAACGTCGCCACCGGGCGCCAGGGCGAGGCCAACGCCGCCGAAGTCGTCGGCCGGGTCGCCGCCCTGCTGGGCATCGACGACCGCCAGGTGCTCATCGGGTCCACCGGAGTCATCGGGCGGCCACTGCCGATGGACACGATCCGCGCCCACTTCGACGGCGCGGCCGGACTCGGCCCCGGAGCCTTCGGGGCCGGGCCGCTGGACGTGGCCCGCGCCATGATGACCACCGACACCCGCCCGAAGACCGCCGTCCGTACGGTCGGCGCCGCACGGATCGTCGGTGTCGCCAAGGGCGTCGGCATGCTGGAGCCGAACATGGCCACGATGCTGGCCTACCTCTTCACCGACGCCGATCTGCCGGCGGACGACCTGGACACGGCGCTGCGCACGGCAGTCGACCGGACCTTCCACTGCCTGAGCGTCGACACGGACACCTCCACCTCCGACACCGTCGCGGTCCTCGCCAACGGCGCGGCCGGGCCGGTCGACACGGCGGAGTTCACCGCGGCGCTCACCGACCTGTGCCTGGACCTCACCCGGCAGCTCGCCAGCGACGGGGAGGGCGCGACCAAGCTCCTGCGCGTCACGGTCGGCCGGGCGCGGGACGAGGCCCAGGCCCGGCGCATCGCCAAGAGCGTGGTGAACTCACCCCTGGTCAAGACGGCCGTACACGGAGCCGATCCCAACTGGGGCCGGGTGGTGATGGCCATCGGCAAGAACACCGAAGACCGCGACATCACCCCGGACCGCGTCACGGTCGCGTTCGGCGGCATCGAGGTGTATCCCGAGGAGCCCACACCGCAGACCCTCGACGCGCTCACCGACGCCATGCGGCAGCCCGAGGTCTCGATCACCATCACCCTCGGCCTCGGAACCGCCGAAGCGACCGTCTACGGCTGCGACCTGTCCGCCGGCTACGTCCGGGTCAACGCGGACTACACCACCTGAACGACTGCACCATCTGAACGACTGCACCACCTGAACGGGGACCGGCCTTCCGATGGGTCAGCCGTGGGGAACGTATCCCAGGCTGACCGGGGGAGGGGCCGGGGTCGGAGCGGGGTCCGTGGCGCGGCCGGCGAGGTCGCGCCACGGCGTGAGGAGTTCGGGGAGCTGCGGCGGCACCTGGCGGGCTCGCCCGTGGGGCGGTCAGCGGCGCCGCGGCTCGCCGGGCCAGTCGAGCAGCAGCCGTTGGGCCCGCGGCAGCGAGGCGACCACCAGGTCGTAGGAGTCCTCGATCATGTCGCGGACGAGTTGATCGGGCAGCGCCCCGGCGAGGGAAACGGTGTTCCAGTGCCGCTTGTTGAGGTGGTAGCCGGGCACCACTTCCGGGTGGGCCGCCCGTAGCCGCTCGGCCAGCTCCGGGTCGCACTTGAGGCTCACGCTGAGCGGTGCGTCGGTGAGCGTCGTCAGCGCGAAGATCTTGCCGCCGACCTTGAAGGTGCAGACGTCCTGGTGGCGCGGGAAGGGGAATTCCTCGGTCGCGCCGTTGAAGGCCAGGCAGTAGTCCCGGAGCGCATTCGCGTCGATCATGTCCTCATTATGGGCGGGTGAGGTTCGTGACCGTTCCGGTTCCTGACGTGCCGTCAGTCGCGCCCGTGGCGGCCGGCCGGCCGCATGCTCGGCTCGCGGCGCATGCACACCCGCGGCCAGCGGTCCAGGCCCAGCGCCGCTTCGTGCGCCCGTACCGCCCTGAGCCCGGGGGTCAGTTCGGCGTCGGTGAGCGCCCGGAAGCCGAGGCGGGCGTAGTACGGCGCGTTCCACGGCACCTCGACGAAGGTGGTCAGGGTCAGCGGCACCGGGCCGCCCTCGCGCTCCGCCCGGTCGATGAGGGCCCGCCCGATGCCCCGGCGAGCGTGGTCCGGGTGCACCGACACCTGCTCGATGTGGGTGCAGCCGTCGACCGGCTCCCAAAGGAGATAGCCGATCGGCCGGCCGCCCCGCCCGGGCCCCTCGTACGCGGCCAGGGCCCGGCCCGCCCGCTGGAATCGCGTCAGCTCGGTCAGCGAGGGCGGTTCGTCGTCCGCGATCGGGGCCATGCCCAGGTGGCGGAAGGACTCGCCGGCGGTGCGTTCCAGGGCACGCAGCAAGGGGAGTTCGGCGGGCGAGGGGGCAGAGATGATCACTCCGCCAGTGTCGTCGGTTCCGAGGCGTCGGGCGAACGGGTTTCCGCGGCCCGCGGCCCGCGGGATGGGCGCGTCGAGGAGCGCGCCGCGGCTCAACGGCCTGATCGCCGAACGCATCGGCGGCTCGCCGGCGGTGGCGTGGACGGCGGGCTCACGGGCGGCGGGCTCACGGTTGCGCCGCGCCGTACCTGATCAGCTCGTCGGCCGGGTCGTTGACCGGCTGCGGGGTGCCCGTGAGGTCCATGACGAACAGCGGTATGTGCAGTTCGTCGGCGCGGTTCCGGGCGTCCCTGGCGTAGCCGGCGAGCGAGAAGAAGACCGCGATGGCCGAGTCGTTGAGGCCGTTGAGCCAGACGCACTCGATCTCGCGGAGCTGGGTGGCGCGGGTGGTCGGGTCGACCTGGGCCACCACGCCGGTGCCCCGCAGGTCCACACCGGCGGCGGTGCGTTCCTGGGCCCGGGCGACGTCGGCGTAACCCAGCCACTTCAGATACTGCTGGGCGGCGGTGACGCAGTCACGGGCGGTACGGATCGTCACCGGGCGGAAGGCCGGCCGGAGGACCGCGCGCCGGGGCTCGGCGACGGGTGGTGCCTCGGCGGCCGGCCGCGCGGGCGAGGGGAAGTTCGGCGGGGGCGGGGTGGGCGCCGGGACGACCGGGACCCGGACCACCGTGCCGCACACGCAGCCGGACTCCGGTGCCGGCCATTCGTCGTGCCGGCCGCACACGTCGCAGCGCACCTCCACCCAGGACGCCTGCCAGGTGCGGTGGACTATCTCGACCGGCACCCCGCCGCGCAGCACGGGCATCGTCAGCGGGGCACCGCATGCGCACGGGAAGGTGGGCGGGGTGAAAGCGTTCTCGCGGCGGCACGTGGGGCACCGCACCGGCACGCTGTCGGCCATGGTCGGCTCCTGGCGGTAGGGCGGCAGGCAGTCGGGTTCTGCTGCTGTCCCATAGTCTCCGTAAACAAGGGTGCCGTGGGGGGAATTACGGCGAGAGGGCGCGGGACGGGAAGATTCCGCGGCGGAAACCACGGCGCACGCGGCGCGCACGGCGGCGCACGGCGGCGTACACAACGGAGCCGGTCGGCGGGGCGTCAGGAGCGAGCCCGACAGGGGCAGGGCCCTGGCATGACACAAGGCCCGGGATCCGTGACCGTACGGATGCCGGGCCCTGTGTGGTGGTTCCCGTCCGACAGCGCGAGAGTTGGGCGCGACAGGACATCGCACCGCCGGACGGAGTCTGGGGGAGGGGTGGGGAAGAGGGAGCAGGCGGGCTCCGCGGCGCGGGGAGGTGGCTCGCCCTTTCCTGTCGGGCGAGCACTGCCACCGCACTGGGCTCCCCGGTGAACCGCGGAGCTCGCACTACCTCTCCGTACCGGCCGACCACCCCTCAACGGGCCGGCCGGTACGGAGTGCGCAAGGAGACTGACCTCCCGTCAGTCCTCGCGCAGCTCGCGGACCCTGGCCTCGACGCGCTTGCCGTAATCCTGGTCGGCGGCGTGGAAGTGGGCGAGGTTCTTCTCGATCACGTCGTCGCGGCTGACCTGGGAGAGCCCGCCGGCGATGTTGTCCACCAGGCGCTTCTTCTCGTCCTCGGACATCAGGCGGTAGAGCTCGCCGGCCTGGAAGAAGTGGTCGTCCTTGGTGTGCAGCGGCGCCTCGTGGGTGCCGGTGTGGCCGGCGACGGCGAGCGGGGCGGAGAGCGCCTCGTTCGTCTGCACCGGGCCGCCGTAGGAGTTCGGCTCGTAGTTCTTGGCGTGCCGGTCGTAGGCGTTGGTCGCCATGAAGCCGTCCCGGCCGTAGTTGTTGGCCTTCGCCGCCTTGGGGGCGTTCACCGGCAGCTGGGTGTGGTTGACGCCCAGGCGGTAGCGGTGCGCGTCGGCGTAGGCGAACAGCCGGCCCTGGAGCATCTTGTCCGGGGACGGGCCGATGCCGGGCACGAAGTTGTTCGGCGAGAAGGCGGCCTGCTCGACCTCGGCGAAGACGTTGTCGGGGTTGCGGTCCAGGACCAGCCGGCCGACCCGCTGCAGCGGGTAGTCCGCGTGCGGCCACACCTTCGTCAGGTCGAACGGGTTGAAGCGGTAGTCGGCCGCCTCGGCCGTCGGCATGATCTGCACGTAGAGGGTCCAGGAGGGGTACACGCCCCGCTCGATGGACTGCAGCAGGTCGGTCTGGTGGCTGTTGGGGTCCTTGCCGGCCAGCTCGGCGCCCTGCTCGCTGCTCAGGCAGCGGATGCCCTGGTTGGTCTTGAAGTGGTACTTGACGAAGAAGGCCTCGCCGTCGGCGTTCGTCCACTGGTAGGTGTGCGAGCCGTAGCCGTTCATGTGGCGGTAGGAGGCCGGGATGCCGCGGTCGCCCATGAGCCAGGTGATCTGGTGGGTGGCCTCTGGGGCGTGTGCCCAGAAGTCCCAGACGTTGTCCGGCTCCTGCTTGCCCGTGAAGGGGTCGCGCTTCTGCGAGTGGATGAAGTCGGGGAACTTGATCGGGTCCTTGATGAAGAACACCGGGGTGTTGTTGCCGACGAGGTCGTAGTTACCCTCCTCGGTGTAGAACTTCAGGGCGAAGCCGCGCGGGTCGCGGGCCGCGTCCGGGCCGCCGAGGCTGTCGGCGACGGTCGAGAAGCGGAGGAACGTCTCGGTCCGCTTGCCGACGGTGTTCAGGAAGGCGGCCCGGGTGAAGGCCGTGACGTCGTCGGTCACCTCGAAGTAGCCGTACGCGCCGGACCCGCGGGCGTGCACCACGCGCTCCGGGATGCGCTCGCGGTTGAAGCGGGCGAGCTTCTCCAGCAGGTGCTGGTCCTGGAGGATGATCGGGCCGCCGACGCCGGCGGTGGCGGAGTTCTGGTTGTCGGCGACGGGGGCGCCAGCCTCCGTAGTGAGAAAGCGCGCCGTCAGCGTGGGCTTCGACATGGTGACCTTCCGTACGAGAGCGCGGAAGTTGACTTCCGCATGTCGGAGCGTAAGAAGAGCTCCGACCAAACGTCAACAGTTTGTTGAAACAAACCTGGGTGGGTATTCCGGGCGGCGGCCGCGCCTGGGCGCGACAGGACAGGTGTCAGCGCGGCCACCGCCCGGAAGTTCGGGGGGCCGGGCCCTCGGCGGGTGCCTTAAGGCCCGTGGGTGTACTCGTGCACCGGCTCGACGGCCGGGCCGACGGGAAGGCGTACCGGGGGACCGGTCCGGACGTCGACCAGGACCGGCCGCCGGGTGGAGACGGCCTCCTTGCGGGCCCACTCGACCGCCGTGCGCAGCTCCGCCGGATCGACGACGTCCCGGCCCGCGCAGCCGTACGCCTCGGCGAGCCTCACGGGGTCCGCGAAGTCCTCGCCGGCCCGGTCCGGGGTGTGCAGGAGCAGCACCATCGGGGCGTCGAAGCGTGCCGCGGCGGCCAGTTCCCCGGACAGGGACGGGAACCCGTCACCGTCGAGGACCACGACGACCTCGGCGTCCCGCTCGCCCCGGCCGTCCAGGGCCTTGCGGACCCCGATCGCGGCCGGAACCTCCCAGCCGGGCGGACCGCTGCGGCCGTAGAGGTGCCGCAACCGGGGGCCGCCCGGACCGACCCCGGACGGTGCCTCCAGGGCGCCGCTGACCAGGTACGTGTCGGACGCGGTGGCCGGGTCGTGGCCGGCCCCGAAGACCTCGCCGAGTTCCGTCAGGAACCAGGGCGGCGCCCCGCGGACGGTACCGGCATCGGCCTGCCGACCCCGGTCCGCCGTCAGGCCCGCGGGCGCCGCCGCCCTGGTCGGCGGGACGGACCACCGGCCGCCACCGGTGGCCCGCCCCGCGTCGGATGCAATCTCCGCCACTGCCAGATCGGCCGGGACGTCGATCAGCACCGGGCCGGGACGGCCCTCCCGCGCGATCCGGAAGGCCTCACGGAAAGCCCCCGGGATGCGCGCGGGATCCTCGATCCGCTCGGCCCGCTTGGTGACCGGAGCGGCCAGCCGGACCAGGTCCGGCGGACGGTGGGCCGCCCGGCGCGGCGGCCCGGCGGCGGTCGGCCGGCCGGTGAGGCACACCAGCGGGACCGCGTCCTCGGCCGCCGCGCACAGACCGGCGACCAGCCGGGCCGCTCCCGGCCCCGCGGCCACCGCGACGACCCCGGCCCGGCCGTTCGTCCGGGCCCAGCCGTCGGCCATGTGCACGGCGGCCTCGGCATGGCGCACCGGCAGGTGGGCGATACCGCCGGCCTCCGCCATCGCCGCGTACAGCGGGAGCAGCGGGCCGCCGGGGCAGCCGAAGACGAGGTCGACGCCCTCGTCCCGCAGGGTCTGCACGGCCGCCTGTACGGCGGGGATCCGCTGCGCCGCCATGGACGTCAGGCCCCGGTGGGGTGTCCGGAGAGGCGTTCGACGCCGCGGAGGAGGGCGGAGTGGTCCAGGCCGCCGTCGCCTTGGGCGCGCAGGGAGGCGACGAGTTGGGCGA
>NZ_JOIX01000120.1 GCF_000720175.1 Streptomyces sp. NRRL S-337 | reverse complement strand
GACTCGATCTGCTCAACCGTCAGCGACTTCTCACACAGTCACACCAACGAGCCCCAGCCCACACGGTCACACCACATGCGGTTGCAGTACTAGGGCGGGGTCGAACAGATCCCCTAAGGGTCGCGCGGGCCCCCTGCGGGGCCACAACGCGTGGGTGGGGGAGGGTATTCCGTGGGGCCGGGGAAGCGTTCTCGGGGAAGCGTTCTCTATGGTCCGTCGACTCCCAACTCCTGGGCCAGTACCGCCGCTTGGACCCGGCTGCGGAGGTCGAGTTTGGCCAGCAGGCGGCTGACGTGGGTCTTGACGGTGGCCTCGGCCATGGCCAGCCGTAAGGCGATGTCGGCGTTGGAGAGGCCGCGGCCCAGACAGCCCAGTACCTCGCGTTCGCGCGGCGTCAGTGCGTCCAGGACCGCCGGGTCGGGGGCGTCCGCGTCCCGTGCCGCCCGTGCGGCCGTACGGGGGCTGGCGAATTCCGCGATCAGCCGCCGGGTGACCGCGGGGGCGATCAGGCCCTCGCCGGACGCCACCGTGCGCACCGCGGTCAGGAGCGCGGCCGCATCGCTGTCCTTGAGCAGGAAGCCGGCCGCGCCCGCCCGCAGCGCCCCGAAGACGTACTCGTCCAGGTCGAAGGTGGTCAGCACCAGGACGTCCGCCAGCTTCTCGGCGACCACCTGACGGGTGGCGGAGACGCCGTCCAGCCGCGGCATCTGAATGTCCATCAGGACGAGGTCGGGCCGCAGCTCCCTGGCCAGCCGGACCGCCTCCTCACCGTCCTCCGCCTCCCCGACGACCTCGATGTCGGGGGCGGAGCGCAGGATGAGGACCAGCCCGGCCCGTACGGCGGACTGGTCCTCGGCGACGAGAACCCGGATCGGCTGCGCGTCGGCGCCTGTCATCGTTGCTCTTCCTCCTCGGCCGCGGGCAGCGCTGCCCGCACCAGCCAGACTCTGCCGGCCGGCCCGCTTACCGGGCCGGCCTCGAATGCCCCGCCCAGCAGGGCGGTCCGCTCGCGCATCCCGACCAGGCCGGTGCCCGACCCCGGGGCCCGGGGGCCGGGCCGGTCGGCGAACGGGCTGCGGACGGTGACGGTGAGCGCCCCGCTGCGGTCGTGGGCGATCCGCACCCGGACCTCGCCGGGCGCGGCGTGCTTGAGCGCGTTGGTCAGGGACTCCTGGACGATGCGGTAGACCGCCAGCTCGAACGGGGCGGCGGTACGGGGCCCGGGCCCGGTGCCGTCCGGGTGGCGGGCGTCGTCCAGGACGAAGGTCAGCCCGCTGCTCGCGCCGTTCGTGCGGGCCTGGGCGATCAGCGCGTCCAGCCCGTCGAGGGTGGGGGTGGCGGCCGGCTCCTCGGCGTACTCGGCGGTGGCCTTCGGATCGCGCAACAGGCCGATCAGCCGGCGCATTTCGGACAGACCCTGCACGCTGTTCTCCCGGATGACGCCGAGCGCCTCGCGGGTCGCGGACGGGTCGTCGATGGACTGGGCGGCGGTGGCGTGGATCGCGATCGCGGACAGGTGGTTGGCGACCATGTCGTGGAGTTCCCGGGCCATCCGCGCGCGTTCACCCGCCACCGCCTGGGTGCGGTCCATCTCCGCCAGCAGCGCGGTCTGCTCGGCGCGCAGCCGGGCGGACTCGGCGGCGTCGCGGTGGTTGCGGATGATCAGGCCGGTCCAGGCCGGTGCGACGGTGATCACCGCGATGCCGATGACGACCATCACGACCTGCGGGTCCGGCCACGCCGCGGTCAGCGCGACGGCCGCCACCACCGTGCCCAGCACCGAGTGCAGCGGGATCCGGCGGGCCGCGGCGGCCGGGCCGTAGAGCACCGCGGCGTAGACGACGTCGGTGAACATCAGGACGGTGGCGATGAGCGTGCCGGCGCAGATATCCAGCGCCAGGGCGGGCACCGCGATGCCCAGGGCCGTCATCGGAGCGGTCCGGCGCAGCAGTTCCGCGCCGGACATCGCGGTGAGCGAGAGGAGGGTGAGCGAGGGCGGCAGTCCCAGTTGCGGTGGTCCGCCGTGCAGGTTCATCGCCCACAGCAGCAGTCCGCCGAGCAGCCCGCCGCCCGCGATGAGCAGATCGAGTCGGTGCGGCCGGCCGAGGGCGGCGGGGGAGCTGGCGGTCACCCCTCCATCAAACACGGCGACGGCGCCCGCTGCCTCCACGTCGCGGTCATCCCCGCGTTCCGGCGGCTACATCGAAAGATGCAGTGCGGGATCGTCGCAGGTGACGACGTTTCGGGCGGCCGCCGCTGGGAGGGTTGAGGTATTCGGTGGAAGATCCTGAGAGGAGGCGGCCGTGGTCGTCACGCTGATCATCGCCTGTGAAGTCGGCTTCTGGGTGCTGCTGGCGGGGGGCCTGGCCCTGCGTTACCTGGCGCGGATGCCGCGGACCGGGGCGGCGGTGCTCCTGCTGGAACCGCTGCTGGAGCTGGTGCTGCTGATCGTCACCGCGATCGACCTGAAGAACGGCGCCTCCGCCGACTGGAAACACGGCCTGGCCGCGCTCTACATCGGCTACACGGTCGCCTACGGGCACTACACGATCAAGTGGGTCGACGGGCACTTCGCCCACCGCTTCGCGGGCGGCCCGCGGCCCCCGAAGCGTTACGGCATGGACCGCGCGAAGCACGAGGGGATGCTGTGGCTGCGCACGGTGGTGTGGGTGGCCATCGCGATCGGGCTGCTGCAGCTGGCGATCTGGTACGTCGGCACGGACGGCGACACGGCGTCGCTGCGCGGCTGGCAGGGCACCTCGCTGCGCATCCTGATGATCCACGGCGTGATCGCCGTGACCTACCTCGTCTGGCCGAAGAAGGCCCCGAAGGACGCCCCCGCCGCCACCCCCACCACCGAAGCGACCCGCCCCCCGCAGCAGAAGACCCTGCGCTGACGGGCCCTGGCGCCCGGCACCGCCGCTAGGCCCCGCCGCTCGGCCCCGGCGTCCCAGCTGGCCCCCGCCGCCACGGCCCCAGCAGCGCCGGCCCCCCCCGCCGCCCGCTCGTCAGCGTTCGCCGCCCGGGACCCACAGGACGTCGCCGATCTCCTTGTTGGCCGTGCGGGCCAGGATGAAGAGCAGGTCGGAGAGGCGGTTGAGGTAGGTGGCGGTGAGGGGGTTCATGGTGTCGCCGTGTTCCTCGAAGGCGGCCCAGGTGGAGCGTTCGGCGCGGCGGACGACGGTGCAGGCCTGGTGCAGCAGGGCGGCGCCGGGGGTGCCGCCCGGGAGGATGAAGCTGCGCAGCTTGTCGAGTTCGGCCAGGAAGCGGTCGCAGTCGGCCTCCAGCTTGTCGATGTAGCTCTGCTCGACGCGCAGCGGGGGGAATTCGGGGTTCTCGGCCACCGGGGTCGACAGGTCCGCACCCACGTCGAACAGGTCGTTCTGCACACGGGTGAGGACCTTGACGACCTCGGTGCCGAGCTGTCCCAGGGCGATGGCGGTACCGATCACCGCATTCGCCTCATTGGCGTCGGCGTACGCCGCGATCCGCGAATCGGTCTTGGCGGTACGGCTCATGTCGCCCAGGGCCGTGGTGCCCTTGTCGCCGGTGCGGGTGTAGATGCGCGTCAGATTCACCATACGGGCGAGACTACGCCGCGGCCCTCCGGAAGGCGCGGGTGCCGAGCGCCAGGGAGACCGCGGCGAGGGCGAGCGCCACCACCGCGCCGTACAGGACCGCCGAGGAGGCGTAGTCGCCGACGAACGCCGCCCGTACCGCGTCCACGAGGTAGCGGAACGGCATGGCGTGCGAGAGGACGTTCAGCCACGCCGGCGCCAGCGTCATCGGCAGCATCAGCCCGGACAGCAGCATCGAGGGCATGGTGACCGAGTTGATCACCGGCCCGAATTCCTGCGGCGAGTTCACCCGCAGCGCCAGCGCGTACGACAGCGAGGCCAGCGCCACGGTCAGGACGGCGACGAACGCGAAGCCGATGAGGATGCCGGGCAACGGCGCCCGCAGCCCCATCACCAGCGCCGCCAGCACCAGCAGCACCGCCTGGAAGACGAACAGCGCGGCGTCCCGCAGCACCCGCCCCAGCAGCAGCGCCGAGCGGCTCACCGCCGTCACCCGCATCCGCTCGACGACGCCGAACTGCTTCTCGACGATGATGCCGAAGCCGCAGAACGCGGCGCCGAACAGCCCGAGTTGGAGCAGCAGGCCGGGCACCAGCACCTGCCAGGAACTGCCGGCCGAGGGCAGCGGCAGCCCGGTCAGCAGCGGGCCGAAGAAGAGCAGGTACAGCAGCGGCATCAGCACGCCGAAGAGCATCTGGAGCTTCGAGCGCAGGGTCTGCCGGGCGTAGCGGCCGAAGACCAGCGCGGTGTCGGACAGCAGGGAGGACATGGGGGTCGGCTCCTAGACGGCGAGGGGGGTGGTGTCCCGGGGCGTGATGCCGCGGCCGGTGATGGCGAGGAAGGTGTCCTGGAGGGACGCGTCGGGGGAGCCGCCGTGGGCGCGTTTGAGGGCTTCCGGCGTGCCGTCGGCGGCCACCACCCCCTTGTCGATGATCACGAGCCGGTCGGCGAGCGCATCGGCCTCGTCGAGGTAGTGGGTGGTGAGGAACACGGTCGTGCCGTGCTCGGCGCGGATCCGGCGGACCAGGTCCCACAGGTCGGCGCGGCTGCCCGGATCGAGGCCGGTGGTCGGCTCGTCGAGGAAGAGGACCTCGGGGCGGTGGGTGAGGCCCATGGCGACGTCCAGCCGGCGCCGCTGGCCGCCGGAGAGGGTCGCGGTCTTCCGTTCCAGGAGGTCGGTCAGGCCCAGGTCGGCGGCCAACTCCTCGGCGCGGTCGCGGGCTTCGGCCTTGCCCAGGCGGTAGAGGCGGGCCTGGGTGACGAGTTCCTCGCGGACCGAGACGTTCGGGTCGACGCCGCCGGACTGGGCGACGTATCCGGAGGCGCGGCGCACCCCGGCCGGATCGCGGGCCAGATCGCAGCCGGCGACGGTCGCGGTGCCGCCGGTGGGGGCGAGGAGGGTGGTGAGCATCCGCAGGGTGGTGGTCTTGCCGGCGCCGTTGGGGCCGAGGAAGCCGAGGATCTCGCCGCGCTCGACGGTGAGGTCGATGCCGCGGACGGCCTCGACGGGGCCGCGTCTGGTGGGGAAGGTCCGGGCGAGTCCGGACGCGCTGAGTACGGGCATGCCGTAAGAAAAACAGAGAGCATGAAAAATTGCAATGCCCCCAAAATTTCAGTGACACCAGACAGGGGTAGCCTGAGGGCATGGCAGAGGGACTCAGGGAGCGGAAGAAGCGGCAGACCCGCCAGTACATCTCGGACATGGCGACCGGTCTCTTCCTGGAGCGCGGCTTCGACGCGGTGACCATCGCGGAGATCGCCGAGGCCGCCGACGTCTCCGTCAACACGGTGTACAACTACTTCCCGGCGAAGGAGGACCTCTTCTTCGACCGCAGCAAGGGCGTCGTCGACCGGTTGTCCCGGTTCGTACGGGCCCGGCGCGCGGGGGAGTCCGCCGCCCTCGCCGTCCTGCGGGAGCTGCGCGAAGAGGTGGAGAGCGTTTCGCCCAAGGTGGGACTCATCGAGGGCTATGAGCGCTTCATGAAGGTCGTCCACGGCTCGCCGTCCCTCCAGGCCCGCCTGTGGCGCCTGCAGCGCGAGCAGTACGAGGACCTGGAGGCCACCCTCCGGGAGGAGACCGGGGCGGCGGACGACGACCCGATGCCCGCCCTGATGGCCGGCCAGATCAACTGGGTGCACCAGACGTTGATGACGACCATCGCCCACGAGATGATCGCCGGCCGCAAGCCGGCGGTGGTCTCGCGCGAGGCGCTGGTCCTGCTGGACGAGATGGAGGAGCTGCTGAGCGAGCGGGTCCTCAACTACGGGGTGCGGGCGGCCGGCTGAGCGGCGCGGCCTCCCAGGAGGGCCGCCCCGGGTGTGATGTCCGCCATGTCGGGTGACGGGCGGGCGTGACGCGCATCTCTTACCCACCAATGGATCGCCAACGACCGCTAACGTCACCCGAAGACCGACAGACTTTCAAATGCACAGGGTGTGAGGGGACAGCAGTGGCAAAGAAGCTCGCCGTCATCGGCGCCGGACTGATGGGGTCCGGTATCGCGCAGGTCTCCGCCCAGGCGGGCTGGGACGTGGTCCTCCGCGATGTGACGGACGAGGCCCTGGCCCGCGGCAAGGGCGGCATCGAGGCCTCGTACGAGAAGTTCGTCACCAAGGGCAAGCTGGCCGCGGCCGACGCCGAGCAGGCGCTGGCGCGCATCACCACCACGACCGACCTGGAAGCCGCTGCCGACGCGGACATCGTCGTCGAGGCGGTCTTCGAGCGGATCGACGTCAAGCGGGAGATCTTCCGGACGCTGGACAAGCTCGTCAAGGACGAGGCGGTGCTGGCCTCCAACACCTCCGCCATCCCGATCACCAAGATCGCCGCGGCCACCTCCCGCCCCGAGCGGGTCGTCGGGACGCACTTCTTCTCGCCGGTGCCGATGATGCAGCTGTGCGAGCTGGTCCGCGGCTACAAGACCAGCGACGAAACCCTCGCCACCGCCCGGGAGTTCGCCGAGTCCGTCGGCAAGACCTGCGTCGTCGTCAACCGCGACGTGGCCGGCTTCGTCACCACCCGGCTGATCTCCGCGCTGGTCGTCGAGGCCGCCAAGCTCTACGAGTCCGGCGTGGCCAGCGCCGAGGACATCGACACCGCCTGCAAGCTGGGCTTCGGCCACGCGATGGGCCCGCTGGCCACCGCCGACCTGACCGGCATCGACATCCTGCTGCACGCCACCGACAACATCTACACCGAGTCCCAGGACGAGAAGTTCGCGCCGCCGGAGATCATGCGACGCATGGTCGACGCGGGCGATATCGGACGCAAGAGTGGGCAGGGCTTCTACGAGCACTGATACCGCGTCAGGTCATTGGGCCTGATGGGGTCACCCCCTGGGGTGAATTCGGTATCGGTTCGCTTACAGGCGGCAACTTCGCCGCATGAGAGGCAGTCAGATCTGTAGACGTCCATGCATGAACCCATGACACAGGGGAGCGCATATGCACATCAGGGGCGACCACGCCGGGCTGGTCGTCGAGGGCCGCCTCGACGTCCGCAGCGCGGCGGACGCCCGGACGGCGCTGCACGCGGCCGTCGACTCCGGTCGGGGTGACCTGGTGCTGGACCTCACCGCGCTGGATTCCTGGGACGCCACCGGCCTCGGTGTGATCATGGGCGCACACCGTAGGGCCGGCCGGGTCAACCGGCGGCTGGTACTGCGCGGGGTGCCGCCCCAGATGCAGCGTCTGCTGGTCGCCACCCGGCTCCACCGCATCCTCGCCATCGAGGGCGGCATCGAAGCCGAATCGCTTCCCCGGGTGTGACAGCCCGGGCACGAGAAGGGGGCGCGCCGGAGGAACGGGGGGCCTGCGCGCTCCCGGAAGCGTTGCGCAACCTTTCCGGAAGCCCCTGCGCGCTCCCGGAGAGGTCACGCACAGAACACGCCACAACAGCTGAACCGGGAGCTTTCGGGCAGTGCCCGCCCCCGCCCGTGCGAGGCCCCGCGCTCCGGGTCTAAGGTTCGGATCCCGCCCGTATGCCATCATCCGCGGCGGACACCGGACCGGACGCGACGGCGGGGGCCACCTGCCGCGGCAGACGCGCGCGGACGGCCGGAGCGCATTCGGCACGGTACACGTGGGAGCTTGCAGCATGGACCCGAACACTCACCGGGGACCTGAGGAATACGGCGAGCAGGGCACTCCTGCAGATCCGCCGGCCCCCGCGTTCGGCGGCGCGAAGGGCGGCCCCGGCGGCCCGGCCCGCGTCGTCCGGCTCGTCTCGGGCAACTACCTCGTCACCGTCAACCCCGTCGACGGCAGCGAGATAGAGCCCTGCCCGCCCGGCGAACGCCCCGCCGAACCCGTCAGGCTCAGCGCCCAGGAGCGCGCCACGGCCGCCCGCGCCGCCGCACCCCCGGTGCCCCCGGGACCGCCCGGATCCGCCGGGCACGGCAGCACGCTCGAAGAGCGCACCGAGGACATCGAGCGCCTGGTCCGGCTGCTCTCCCGCGGCCGCTCCGTACGCCTCACCGGCCCGGCAGGCTCCGGCCGCACCCGACTGCTGGACGCCGTCGCCACCGCCTGCACCGACCTCGCCCCCGACGGCGTGGTCCGGCTCTCCGGCTACCACCGCACCGCCACCGACCTGCTGTACGCCCTGTTCGCCGCGGTCCACCGGGCCCCGCAGCACCGCCCGGACCGGCCCGAGCTGCTGCGCCTGGTCGCCGAGATCGGCGCCATCGTCGTCCTCGACGACCTCGAATTCGGCGGCGCCGCGCTCGACGAACTGCTCGACGCCACCCCCGAATGCGCCTTCCTGATCGCCGCCACCCCCGACGTCGCCGCGCCCAGCGCCGCATCGCACCTCGAAGAGGTCTTCCTCGGCGGCATCGGCCGGGCCGGCTGCGTACGGATGCTGGAACGCGCCGTGGACCGGCCGCTCACCGACGACGAGGCGGCCTGGGCCGCCGACCTGTGGTTCGAGTCCGAGGGGCTGCCGCTGCGGTTCGTGCAGGCCGCCGCCCTGCTCCGGCAGCGCGACCGGCACCGCAACCGTGCCGGCGCCCTCGACGACGGCTACGGCCTCTTCCCGGCCGAGCAGCCCGGAACGACGGACGGCGGCCGGGACACCGCCGGTACGGACGGCGCCGACGGGACCGACGGTACCGAGGACGCCCCCGATGTCCCGCTGCCCTCCCTCGGCGAGGCCGCCGCGCCCGCCCCGCTGCCCTCCCTCGGCGAGGCCGCCGCGCCCGCCCCGCTGCTCGCCGAGGGGCTGAGCGACGCCGCCCGGGAGACCCTGCGGTTCGCCGTCGCCCTCGGCGGCGAACTGCCGCACCAGGCGCACCTGCCGGCCCTCACCGAGGACACCCACGCCGACGCCGCCCTCGGCGAACTGCTCGCCTGCGGACTGATCACCCCCGTCGGCAGCCACTACCGGCTCGCCGCCACCGTCCTGGACCAGCTCACCGCGGCCGGCTACGCCGAGGACGCCACCGCCCGGGCGCACACCGCCGCCCAGCACTACGCCTGGTGGGCCGGCCACCCCTCGGTCACCCCCGAGCGGGCCGCCGCCGAGTCCGACGCCGCGCTGGCCGCGATGGCCGTACTGACCGGCAGCCGGGAGAGCGGACACGCCAGCGCGGCCGTACTGCTCGCCCGTACCGCCGCCCCCGCCTTCGCCGCCGCGCTGCACTGGAGCGCCTGGGAACGCGCCCTGCGGCACGGCCAGGAGGCCGCCCGGCTGGCCGGCGAGGTCGCCGAGGAGGCGTACTTCCACCACGAGCTGGGTGTCCTCGCGCTCTGCACCGGCAGCCTCGACCGGGCCCGCGCCGAACTGGAGGCGTCCATCGGACTGCGCGGCGTGCTCTCCGACCGCAACGGCGCGGTGGCCGGACGGCGCGCGCTGGCGCTGGTCACCGACCGGTCCCGGGCCGCCTCCGCGGCCACCACGGCCGTCCCGCAGCTCCCGCCGGCCGGCTCCGGCGGCAAGCAGTCCGCCGGGCCCCGCGCGGACGGGCCCACCTCGCCCGACGCGGTGTCCACCGCCAAGCTGCGGCGGCCGTCCACCGCCGAGGCGACCTCGGCGACCGTGACGACCCGCAACGTCTCCTCGACGGCGGCCACGACGGCCCTCCCGGCCACCACGGGCGCCGGCGGCGGCAAGGGCGTCAAGGCACTGCTCGGTGCCCGCCGCAACCTCGTCGCGGCCGGCGCCGGAGCCCTGCTGGTGGCCGTCTTCGGCACCGTCATCACCCTCGGCATGACCTCCGGCGGCGAGGAGGCCCCCGACAACAAGGTCAGCACCGAGCAGTCCACCGACGACGGCAGCAGCCCCGACCTGCCGGCCGCGGACCCCACCACCGGCACCGGTTTGCCGCCCACCGGCCACGGCGCCAAGCCCGCCCGGACCGGCCGCCCCGGCAGCCCGGCCCCGTCGACCAGCGGCTCCGCCACCACCGGCGAACCCACCGACCCCGGCACCGACCCGACCGACCCGACCGCCGACCCCACCACCCCGACCGGCCGGCCCACCACGCCCACCAGCCGGCCGACCCGCACCACGCACCCGCCGACCGACGAGCCCAGCACGTCCACGCCGACCGGTCCCACCGGCCAGCCGACGGACACGCCGACCGGCCCGACGGGCGACCCCACGACCGAAAAGCCCTCCCAGAGCACCGCCGCCTCCGCCTCCGCGCCCACCGGCAGCACCCCGGCGGGCACCGACGGCAGCAGCACGTCCTCCGACGGCACGGCCTCGTCCGCCGGCACGCAGAGCGCCCCGGCCGCATAACGCCCCGTACGACACGGCGCGACGGCCCGGTCCTCTCGGTACCGGGCCGTCGCGCCGTGTGCGTAGGGGGGCCGTTCCGCCGGGGCCGGGTCAGAACAGCCGGAGCTTGTCGTCCTCGATGCCGCGCAGGGCGTCGTAGTCCAGCACCACGCAGCCGATGCCGCGGTCGGTGGCCAGTACCCGCGCCTGCGGCTTGATCTCCTGCGCCGCGAAGACGCCCTTCACCGGCGCCAGGTGCGGGTCGCGGTTGAGGAGTTCGAGATAACGGGTGAGCTGCTCGACCCCGTCGATCTCGCCGCGCCGCTTGATCTCGACGGCCACGGTCTGCCCATCGGCGTCCCGGCACAAGATATCCACCGGCCCGATGGCAGTGGGGTATTCACGCCGAATCAGCGAATAGCCCTCGCCGAGGGTTTCGATCCGGTCCGCGAGGAGTTCCTGGAGGTGCGCCTCCACACCGTCCTTGATGAGGCCCGGGTCGACGCCCAGCTCGTGCGAGGAGTCGTGCATGACCTCTTCGAGGGTGATGATGAGCTTCTCGCCCCCCTTGTTCTCCACCGTCCACACGTCCCCGTCGCCCTCCTTGAGAGTGCAGGGCGGGGACATCCAGTTGAGGGGTTTGTAGGCCCGGTCGTCCGCGTGGATGGAGACCGAACCGTCCGCCTTCACCAGAATGAGGCGCGGTGCGGAGGGGAGGTGGGCGGTGAGCCGGCCCGCGTAGTCCACGGAGCAGCGGGCAATGACGAGACGCATGGTGCGCCACGCTACTCGACCGAGGGCCGGCTACGCGATTCGCCCTGGACCGAGGTGCCTTTACGGGGGAAACCCCCGCACCCCAGGCGCTCACCAATGGCCGGTTGTATGTGCAATCTCCTGGTGCGGGCCTCTTGCGCGGCATACCGTTGAAGCGGGGGGTCGTGAGGCGAACACGCTCCGTCGCGAAACCCCTTGTCCCAGCCCTAGGCCCCGCCCGTCCCGGCGGGGCCGCGAGAGGAGAACCTCATGTCGCTCGACGTCTCACCGGCCCTCCTCGAACAGGCCGAGCGAGGCGAGGTCGACGAAGCCGCTTTTGTCGACTGCGTCCGGAACTCCCTCCCCTACGCATGGGGGATGATCAGCTCTCTGGTGGCCCAGCTGAAGGTCGACGGCGGAGAGTTCGCCGACAACCAGACGCCGCCGCCGGACGAGCAGGCGCGCGGTCAGCTGCTGCGCGCACTGGCGAGTGACGCGATCCGCGGTTCGCTGGAGCGCCACTTCGGGGTGCGCCTCGCCTTCCAGAACTGCCACCGGGTGGCGGTCTTCCCGCTCGACCCGGCGGTGGACGACCGGCTGGCCCGGTTCACCTCCATCCGGGGCCAGCTGCTCAATCAGTCGCCCGAACTCCGAGACTGCTGAACGGAGTTGCTGCCGCTGCCGTATGCGGGGTTGGGCGCGCCCCGCAGACGGTGCGCCAGCGGCAGCACCACCGCACGACGACGGCGACCACACGCCGCCGCCCCACGGATCACACCAGTTGCGGCAGGACCTCGGTGCCCAGCCGGCGGACGTTCTCCTCCGTCGCCGCGAGATCGCCGGAGCCCTCGACGAGCAGCGCGAAGCGGGTGATGCCGGTGCGCTCGGACGTCGCCGCCAGGCGGTCCGCGCACCACTGCGGCGGGCCGACCGGATGCAGCCCGCACAACAACTCCGTGTACGCCAGCGGATCGCGCATCGACCGGTAGCGGCCATCGACCGTCACATGCGCGCCCAGACCCTGGCGCAGCCAGCCGGGCATCGCCTTCATCAGGGTCTCCGTCGCGGCCTCGCGGGCATCGGCGATCTGCACCACACCCGCCGAGACGTGCTCGGCCGCGGCGATCTCCTCCGGGTCCCGGCCGGCCTCGCGCGCGGCCGCCCGCCACAGCGCGATCATCTCCGCCTTCTCCTCGTCCCCGCAGTGCATGCCCAGCAGCATGGGCAGCCCGCGCGCGGCGGCCATCCGCACCGACGACGGGGAGGTGCAGGCCACCACCACGGGCGGGCCCGGCGGCCCGGTCCCCGGTTCGTCCGGATCGATCAGCGCCTGGTCCGGCCGCGGCACCACCGCCACCTCGCGGAAGGCGTACCGCTCGCCCTGCGCACCGACCCGGGGCTCGCGCAGCCAGCGCAGCAGCAGATCGAGCGACTCGGGGAAGCCGTGGTCGTACGCGGCGAGCCCGGAGCCGAAGACCTCCAGATCCACCCAGGGGCCACCCCGGCCGACGCCGAGCGTGAACCGCCCCTCGGACGTCAGGTGCAGCAGCGCCGCGGACTCGCCGAGCGCCACCGGATGCTGGGTCGGCAGCACGCTCACCGCCGTCCCGACGCCGATCCGGCGGGTCCGGCCCAGCAGCAGCGCGGCCAGCGTGACCGCATTCGGGCAGACGCCGTAAGGTACGAAGTGGTGTTCCGCCAGCCAGACCGCATCGAGGCCGGCCTCCTCCGCGACCACGGCGGAACGCACCGCCCGGTGCAGTGCTTCCCCCTGTCCCTGACCGGGGAATTGAGCGGCCAGGATGAAAGCTCCCACACGCATCGCTCTCTGCCTCCTCGCAGCCGACGCGGCTTCCCCCCTTACAGGCAACAACGCCTGACACGTGCCAAGGGCACGGCCTCGCCGGGAATTTCCCGATGATCACAGAATCCTGCCGTCCGGAACGGGCCGTGCCGAGCGCCGCGTACGCTGGTGACAGCCCGTGACCCCGCTTCCCCCCTTATGAGGTGTGCCCGTGTCCCCGCGTCGAAACCGCCAGCGCGGCGGTGCGAAGCCCATCGACCGCACGGGCAGCGACCGTTACGGGCTCGAACGGACCGAGGACTGGCGCGGCGAGGACTGGGTCGTACGGCAGGTCGGGGGCGGCGGCGCGGCCAAGCACTACCGCTGCCCCGGCTGCGACCAGGAGATCCCGCCCGGCGTCCCGCACGTCGTCGCCTGGCCGCAGCACGGCGACGTCGACGACCGCCGGCACTGGCACCGGGCCTGCTGGAACGCACGGGACCGCCGGAGCGCACGGCTCCAGCGGTCCCGTAATGCGCCTCGCTACTGAGGCCCTGCCCGGTTCACCGGGTCCGGGTCGTCCTAGACATCGCGCTGGGCGATGGCGGCGTAGGCACCACCCAGCACCACCGCGGTGACCCCGGCCAGGATCCACAGCGGGGTCCAGCCCGAGGGGCCGCTGGGCAGGAACGGGATGTCGTAGAGCGTCGCGAGCGCGCTGGGCACGGAGTACTCGATCAGCGCCCGCTGGAACTCCTTCACGCTCTCGCCCTGCAGGAACAGCGCCAGCAGCATCGGCAGCAGTACCAGGCCCATCATGGCGCTGATGGCCCCCGCCGAGTGCCGCAGCAGCGTGCCCACGCCCAGCGCCAGCAGACCGAGCAGCGCGACGTACAGACCCGCGCCCAGGGTGGCGCGCAGCCACTGGTCGGTGGTCGGCGCCGGGCCGTTGAGCATCCCGAAGTCGAGCAGCGCGACCAGCGTGGTGGCGATCGTGGTGATCACCAGCGCCAGCCCGAAGAACACGATCGCCTTCGCGGTCAGCACCCGCACCCGGCTGGGGCAGGCGGTCAGCGTCGTACGGATCATGCCGGTGCCGTACTCCGAGGAGATCGACAGCACGCCCAAAGTGATCACGCAGAGGCTGCCGAGCAGGACGCCGACGAACCCGACGGCGAGCAGCGGGTCCATCTCGCGGTCCGAGCCCGCGGCGAGGGTCGCGAGCAGACCGATGCCGACGATCAGCAGCAGCATCACGCCCAGCGTCCAGATCGTCGAGCGCACCGAGCGGATCTTCGTCCACTCCGACGCCAGCGCATGGCCGAGATGAGCCGGCCGCACCGGAATGGGCGAGACATAACCGGCGCCCATGGGGGCCGGCGGCGCGACCGGCGGCTGCGCCTGGGCCTGCGGCTGCCCCTGCGGCGCGGGCGCCGGTACGGGCGGCTGCGCCTGGGCCTGCGCCTGGAGGATCATCGTGCCGCCCCCGTTGGCCGGGGGCTGCGCCTGCGGGGCGGCGGCCTGCGGGGCCTGGGCGGGCGGCTGCGGCCGGTCCTGCTGCTGGGGCTGCTGGGGCTGAGCCTGCGGGGGCTGGGCCTGGAGCATCATCGTGCCGGCGTCCTTGCCCTTGCCGGGCCCGTGCGCGGCGAGCGGCCGCGGCTCGGGCATCGGCTGCGCCTGGAGCATCATCGTGCCGCCCTCCTTGGCCGGAGGCGGGGCGGGGGCCTGGGCCTGGAGCATCATCGTGCCCGCGTCCTTGGCGGGCGCAGGCTGCTCCGGCGCGGGCGGCGCGGCGGGCGGCACGGGAGGTGCGGCGGGCGGCGCCGGCGGCTGGGCGGCGGCTTCCTGCGGGGCGCGCTCAGGCTGGGGCTGCGGCTGCTGAGGGCTGGTCATCGGGCGTCCTCGGTGTGGGGCACGGTCTGGTCGGCGGGGGCGGCGGGCGGCATCGGCGCGGCGGGCGGCTGCCCGTAAGGGTGGGGCGCCCCGTACGGTGCGGGTGCCCCGTACGGGTGACCCTGAGCCGGCGCGGGCGGCGGGTACCCCGGCCCGGGAACGGCGCCGGCCGCCTGCTGGGCGTACGGGTTGGGCATCTGCCCGGGAACCCCCGGGCCGCCGCCGTACCCCTGCGGGGCGTACCCCGCCGGGACCTCCTGCAGACCGGCCCGCGGGTCGCTGGTCGAGCGGTAGTCCACGGCGCCCTGCGTCATCCGCATGTACGCCTCTTCCAGGGACGCCTGGTGCGGCGACAGCTCCCACAGCCGGACGTCGGCCTCGTGCGCGAGGTCACTGATCCGCGGCAGCGGCAGCCCCGTCACCCGCAGCGCACCGTCCGGCTCCGGCGTGGCCCGACCGCCCGCCTCGCCGATGGCCGCGGTCAGCTTCTCGCGCTGCTCCGGCTCGGAGTCGGGCGTCCGCACCCGGGCGAAATCGGCCGAGTTGGCCGAGATGAAGTCCTTGACCGACATGTCCGCGAGCAGCTGCCCCCGGCCGATCACGATCAAGTGCTCGGCGGTCAACGCCATTTCGCTCATCAGGTGCGAGGAGACGAAGACCGTACGCCCCTCGGACGCGAGCTGCTTCATCAGGTTCCTGACCCAGAGGATGCCCTCGGGGTCGAGGCCGTTGACCGGCTCGTCGAAGAGCAGCACCTGAGGATCGCCGAGCAGCGCCGAGGCGATGCCGAGCCGCTGGCCCATGCCCAGCGAGAAGCCCTTGGACCGCCGCCCGGCGACGTCCTGAAGACCGACCACGCCCAGCACCTCGTCGACCCGCCGGGCCGGGATGCCGGACAGCTGCGCCAGCGACAGCAGATGCGCGCGCGCACTGCGTCCGCCGTGCACGGCCTTGGCGTCGAGCAGTGCGCCCACCTGGCGCGGGGCGTTCGGGAGGCTGCGGAACGGCCGGCCGGCGATCGTGGCGGCCCCCGACGTCGGTGCGTCGAGCCCCAGAATCATCCGCATGGTCGTCGACTTCCCGGACCCGTTGGGCCCCAGGAAGCCGGTCACCGTGCCCGGCCGCACCTGGAACGACAGGTTGTACACGGCCGTCTTGGCGCCGTAGCGCTTCGTCAGGCCGACTGCCTCGATCATTCTCCGCCCCTCGCAGATGGTCGGGGCAGAGGCGCCCTCGTGCCCCCGTGAGGATTAGGAGGCTATCGGTGCGTTGACGGTTCCCGGTAATCCCACGTACCCGTCTGCTGCGCCGCGGGGCTCGCCGTTGCGCTTTGCGCGCCCCCGCACGTAGCTCGCCGTCCCGCCGCGGGTCGTCTCGCCGTTGTGTTTGGGACTGCTGTCGCTTTACGTCCCAAACACCGGCCCCTCCGGCCCGTCCCCTCCCGTTGGGGGAGGGGGAAGAAGGTGGGTGGGGGTGGGCGTTGGGGGTGTAAGGGGTCCTTGGGACCCGTAGGGGTCGGTCCCCCCACCAACGGGAGGGGACAGACCGGAGGACGAAGTCTGTAGGGCTGTCACCGCACCCAAAAACACCACGCCCGCCGCCAGGCGCAACGGCGAACAAGCCCCGCGGCGGGAGGGCCGACAACGTACGCGGCGCCGCAAAGCGCAACGGCGAGACGACCCGCGGCGGGTCGGCCAGGTACGTGGGCGGAACAGCCAAGCGCAGCGTCACGCGTCGCGGCGCTTCAAGAGGACGTATCCGCCGGCGAGTGCCAGCACCGTCCAAGCGATCATGATGCCCAGCCCGCCCCACGGTCCGTAAGGGACGTCCTCGCCGGCGCGGGGGACGACCTGCATGATCTTCGAGCCGGCCTGGTCGGGCAGGAAGCGGCCGATCTTCCTGGTGGCGGAGACGTTGCCGAGGATGTTGGAGATCAGGAAGAAGAACGGCATCAGGATGCCCAGCGACAGCATCGGGCTGCGCAGCATCGTGGCGACCGCCATCGAGAACAGGGCGATCAGCGTCATGTAGAGGCCGCCGCCGATCACGGCGCGCAGTACGCCCGGGTCGCCGAGGTGGGCGCGCAGATCGCCCAGCATCGCCTGGCCGGCGAAGAACGTCACGAAGCTGGTGGCCAGGCCGACGACGAAGACCAGCGCGGTGGCGACCAGCAGTTTGCAGAACAGGAACGTGCCGCGCTGCGGCACCGCGGCCAGCGAGGCGCGGATCATGCCGGTGCTGTACTCGTTGGAGACCACCAGCACGCCGAAGACGATCATCGCGAGCTGGCCCAGTCCCATACCGGCGAAGCTGATGTTGGTGGCGTCGAACGACAGCCGGTCCCGGGGCGGCATGGAGTTGAAGTCGTGGTTGGCCAGGGTGCAGATCAGCATGCCCAGCCCGACGGTGACGAGGACGGCGATGCCCAGCGTCCACACCGTCGACCGTACCGATCTGATCTTGGTCCACTCGGACCGGATGACCTGCCCGACCGCCGCCATGGGTCAGCTCCTCTTCTTCTGCCAGTCCGTGCCCCAGCCGGTCGGCTGCGGCTCGCCCGGCCGTGCCCCGGCCGGCTGGGGTGTTCCCGGGACGGCGGCGGTCCGCACCGGCACCGGCTCGCCGTTGTGCGCGTGGTACTCGACCGATGCGGCCGTCAGCCGCATGAACGCCTCTTCCAGGGACGCCTGCTGGGGGCTCAGCTCGTGCAGGGTCAGGTGGTGGGCGGCGGCCAGTTCGCCGAGCCGCTCGGCCGGTACCCCGTCGATCTCCAGCGCACCGCCCCCGGCCGCCACCGCGTGGATGCCCTCGGCGCGCAGCAGGTCGAGCAGCTTCTGCTGTTCCGGGGAGCGCATCCGGACGTACGAGCGCGAGTTCTGGTGGATGAAGTCCTTCATGGACGTGTCCGCCATCAGCCGGCCCTGGCCGATGACCACCAAGTGGTCGGCGGTCAGCGCCATCTCGCTCATCAGGTGGGAGGAGACGAAGACCGTACGGCCCTGGGCCGCGAGGTGCTTCATCAGGTTGCGGATCCAGTGGATGCCCTCGGGGTCGAGGCCGTTGACCGGCTCGTCGAAGAGCAGCACCTGCGGATCGCCGAGCAGGGCGGCGGCGATGCCCAGCCGCTGGCCCATGCCGAGGGAGAAGCCCTTCGCGCGTTTCCTGGCGACCGAGCTCAGCCCGACCATTTCGAGCACCTCGCCGACCCGGCTGCGCGGGATGCCGTTGCTCTGTGCCAGGCACAACAGGTGGTTGGCGGCGCTCCGGCCGCCGTGCACCGCCTTGGCCTCCAGCAGCGCGCCGATGTACGTCAGGGGGTCTTCGAGCTGGCGGTAGTGCTTGCCGTCGATCCGGACCGTGCCCGACGTCGGGTTGTCGAGATCCAGCATCATCCGCATGGTGGTCGACTTGCCCGCGCCGTTGGGGCCGAGGAAGCCGGTGATGATGCCGGGCCGCACCGTGAAGGTGAGGTGGTCCACCGCGACCTTGTCGCCGTAGTGCTTGGTCAGCCCCTCAAGCTCGATCATGTACAGCACGCTAGGCGCGCCTGGGCGGCCCGGCCACCGGGGCGGGGCCGGCTGGCTGACCCCCTGTACGACCGGGCCCCCGCCACCGCCTCAGAGGGCGGTACGGGGGCTCGGTCGAATCCGGCGAAAACCTTCCGACGGGTGGTTCAGCGCGTTTGCTGGGCCGGGACGCCGCGGGAGACCGCCTCGTCGTCGCCGGGGGTACCGGCCGCGGCGACGGCCGCACCGGTCAGCGTGGCCAGCATCTCGCGGACGTTGGTCAGCTGGGCGTTGATGGAGTCCCGGCGGTTGGTCAGCGCCGCCAGCTCGCGCTCGGATTCGCTGCGGATACGGTCCGCCTTGGCGTTGGCGTCCGCCACGATGTCCTCGGCCTGGCGCTGCGCGGTCTCCACCGTCTGGCGGGCCCGGCGCTCGGCGTCCGTACGCAGCTTCTCGGCCTCCAGGCGGAGCTGCTCGGCGCGGTGCTCGATCTCGGCGAGCCGCTTCTCGGCCTTGGCCTGACGGGAGGCGAGGTCGCGCTCGGACTGCTCGCGGCGCTTGGCGAGGTTGGTCTCGAAGTCGGCGGCGGCCTGGGCGGCCTTGGCGCGGGTCTCCTCGAAGAGGGTGTCGGCCTCCTCCCGCTTGGACTGGGCGTCCTTCTGGGCCTCGGCGCGCAGCGTGGACGCCTCACCCTTGGCCTTCTCGACGATCCGGGCGCCCTCGTCCTCCGCCTTCGCCTTGCGCTCGGCGGCGAACGCCTCCGCGTCGTTGCGGACCTGCTGGGCGGCCGACTCGGCCAGCTCACGGTGCTGCTCGGCGGCGCGGCGGGCCTCCTCGCGCAGGTCCTTGGCCTCCTCCTCGGCGAGCCGGAGGATCTTCTCGACGCGCGCTCCGAGGCCCGCGTAGGACGGTTCGGCGTCATTGACCTGCGCCTGGGCGTTCTGGGTTTCGAGGTGGAGTTCCTCGATCCGCTTTTCCAGCGACGTGATGCGGGCCAGCGCGCTGTCGCGGTCGGCGACGAGCTTCGTGATGCGGTCATCCACCTGACCGCGGTCGTACCCACGCCGCACGAGCTCGAAGCCGAAGGGGGAGGAAGTGTCGCTCATGGGGTTCCTGTCGAAGAGACCGGTGAGGTGATAAGGAGAATCCTAGGGGTCACAACGGCGTGTCATCGAGTCATTGCCCGTTTGATCTGGAGAATGACCCCTCATTTGAGTGGCTACCCTTCAGACTGCTTGCCACTCGAACGAGTTGCTCCGGCGCCCGCGCCCGCTTTCACCCCGTTGCCCTTGTTTTCGCCCCCTCCGCCGGGTGTCTCGAAGGACTCCAAAGCCTCCAGAACGTCCTGAACGCGGGAGATTTCGGCGTTGATGTCCTCCCGTCGGCGGACCAGGGTCTCCAGCTCGCGCTTGCCCTCGTCCACGATGCGGGCGGCCTCCTCCCGGGCCTCCTCGCGCATCCGCTCCGCGTCGCGCACCGCCTCGGCCTTCTTGTTCTCGGCCTCCTTGATCAGGCCCTCGGCCTTCTTGACCGCCGCGATCCGGACCTTGCTCGCCTCGCTGTTGGCGTCCGCCATCATCCGGTCGGCCTTCTCCTCGGCCTCCACCTGCTGCGCGGTGGCCTGCGCGATGAGCTTGTCGACCCGCTCGCCGGCGTTCTTCATGGTCTCCGCCGACTCCCGGCGGGCCCGCTCGTGCAGCTCCTCGACCTCGGACTCGATCCGCTGCCGCAGCTCCTCGGCGCGCTCCCTTATGGCGGTGGCGTCCCCACGGGCCTCCTCCAGCAGCGCGTTGGCGTCCGTACGGGACTTCTCCACCCGGGCGTTGCTGTCCGCGGTCGCCTCCGCGACCAGCCGTTCGGCCTCCTTGCGGGCCGCCCCGACCATCGTGTCGGCCTGCTCCTCGGCCTGGGTGGCGACCTTCAGCGCCTCCTCCTGGGCCTTGGCGATCAGCTGGTCGGCCTGCTCCGCGGCGTCCCCGCGACGCTTGGCGGCGTCCTTGCGGGCCTCGTCGAGCAGCCGGTCGGCCTCCTCCTGGGCCTGCGCGCGCTGCCGTTCGGCGGCTGCCTCCGCGTCCTCCTTGATTTTGGCCGATTCGTTACGGGTGCGGCCGGCGTGCTCCTGCGCGGCGGTGACCGTCTCGGCCGCCTCGGCCCGCAGCCGGTCCGCCTCCGCGGTGGCGGTGGCGATCATCCGGTCCGCCTGCTCGCGGGCGTCGGCCCGGGTACGGTCCGCCTCCCGCTCGGCGTCCGCGGTGGTCTCCGCGGCCTCGGCGCGCAGCCGCTGCGCCTCCGTCGCGGCCTCCGACACCAGCGTGTCGGCCTGTTCCGCGGCGTCCGCGCGGGCCTTGTTGGCGTCCGCGCGCGCCTGGTCGCCGGTGCGCTCGGCGTCCCGGCGTGCCTGCTCCAGCACCTCGGCCGCCTCGGCGCGCAGCCGCTCGGCCGTACCGGTCGCCTCGGCCACCAGGGACTGCGCCTGCTGCTCGCCCTCCGCGCGCAGCAGCTCGGCGGCCTCCTGCGCCTCCCGGACCGTACGGTCCGCGTCGTCCTGCGCCGAAGACGTCAGCTCGGTCGCCTCGGTGACGATCCGTTCGGCCTCCGAACGGGCCTCGGTGATCAGGCGGTCGGCCTGCTCCGCGGCCTCCGACCGCATCCGGTTCGCGTCCTCGCGCGCCTCGGCGCGGGCCCGCGCGGCGTCCTGCTCGCCGGCCGCCAGCGCGTTGGAGGCGTCGGTGCGCAGCGCCTGCGCCTTCGCCGAGGCGTCCGCGACCAGCTTCTCGGCCTGCGCGGTCGCCTCCGCGACCAGCCGGTCGGCCTGCTCGGCGGCCTCCGTGCGCGCCGCGTTGGCGTCCCGGCGGGCCTCGTCGAGCACCCCGGCCGCCTCCGTGCGCAGCCGCTCGGCCTCCTCGATGGCCTCCGCGACGGCCCGCTCGGCAAGGGTCTTGGCGGCCTCCGACGCCTCCTGCGCCTCGCGCCGGATGCGCGCCGCGTCCTCCGAGGCCCGCTCCCGCTCGTCGTAGGCGTCCTTGCGGACCCGGTCGGCCTCTTCCTGGGCCTCCGTAGTGGTGCGCTCCGCGGCGTGTTCGGCCGCCGACCGCAGTCCGGCGATCTCCTCGGCGGCCTGCTCGTGCAGCCCCGCGACCGAGTCCCGCACCTGCTGCGCGGTCTGCTCGGCCGTCGCCACCAGCTCGCCGGCCCGCCGGTCGGCTTCCTCGACCAGCCGCTCGGCCTCCTCCTGCGCCTCGGTCACCCGCGTACGGGCCGAGGCCAGCAGCTCCTCGCTCTGCTCGCGGGCCGCGGTGCGCTCCTGGTGGGCCTCCTCGCGGGCCTCGCCCAGCAGTTGCTCGGCCTCCCGGCGGCGCCGCGCGGCCTCCTCCTGAGCCTCGGCCAGCGCCTGGGCCGCCTCGGTGCCGGTGCGCTCCGCGGCGGCCGCGGCCTCCGCGCGCACCCGGTCCGCGGTCTCCTGCGCCTCTGACTTGAGCCGTTCGGCCTCGGCCGCCGCCTCGCTGCGCAGTCGTACGGCCACCGACTCGCCCTCGGAGCGCGCCGCGGCGGCGTCCGCGGCGGCCTCCGTGCGCAGCCGCTCGGCCTCCTCCTCGGCCTCCTGCTGGAGCGTGCGGCGCCGCTCGGCGGCCTCGGCCTTGAGCCGGGCGGCCTCCTCCTGCGTCTCGCGGCGCAGCCGTTCGGCCTCCGTGCGGGCCTCGCGCAGCGACTCCTCGGCGGCCGCGACCCGCTCCTCGGCCTCGGTACGCAGCCGGTCCAGTTCCGCCTGGGCGTCGGTGCGCAGCTGCCCGGCGGCCTCCTCGGCCTCCGCGCGCAGCTTCGCGGCGCTCTTCTCGGCCTCCGACGTCAGCTCCTCGGCGGCCTGGGTGCCCTCCAGCAGCAGCTGTTCGGCCTCCGCGCGCGCCCGCTCCAGCGCCTCGTCGGCCTGCCGGCGCAGCGCCGAGGCCCGCTCGATGGCCTCCGTCCGGACCCGCTCGCTCTCCGCGACGGCACCCGAACGGGTCTCCTCCGCATCGGACTTGGCCTTGGCCAGCAGCTCCTCGGCGGTACCGGCCGCCTCCTCGATCTGCTGGACCGCCTCGCGCCGGGCCTCGCCGCGGATCCGCTCGCCCTCGGCGACCGCGTCGGCCCGCAGCTGCTCCGCCTCGCCGCGCAGCCGCCGCGCCTCCTCCTGGAGTTCGACGGTCTTGGCGCGGTACTCCTTGGTGTCGTCCTTCGCCGCGCCCTTGAGCTGCGCCGCGGTGTCGTGCGCCTCCTCGCGCAGCCGGTCGGCCTCGGCCTCGGCCTCCTTGCGCAGCCGTTCGGCCTCCTCGGCGGCGGCCTTGGTCGCGGCCTTGGCGTCCTCGGACGCCTTGGTCAGCATCTCCTCGGCGGCCCGCGCGGCCTTCGCCAGCTGCGCCGCGGAGTCCTCCGCCGCCTTCGACCGCGCGGCCTCCTGCGCCTCGGCCAGCAGCCGCTCGGTCTCCGCACGGGCGTCGGCCCGCAGTTGCTCGGCCTCGGCCTTGAGCGCCTCGGCCTCCTTGGTGGCCTCGCCGACCAGCCGGGCGATCTCCGCCTTGGCCGTACGGGTGCGCTGTTCGTTCTCCGACTCGGCGGCCGACAGCCGCTTCCCGGCGCTCTGCTGCGCCTCCTCGACCAGCTTCTCGGCCTCGGCGCGCGCCTCACGCAGCGCCGTGTCGGCCTCCTGCAGCCGGGCCTCGGCGGTACGGGTCAGCTCGGTGGCCGCCCGGCGTGCCTCCTCCGACTCCGTGCCGGCCGCGGTGCGCAGCTGCTCGGCCTGATCCGTGGCCTCCTGGGCCTGGTTGGACGCGGCGGTCAGCAGCCGTTCGGCGTCCGTGCGGGCCCGGCGCAGGAGGGCTTCGGCCTCGGCGCGGGCCGCTTCGGCCTCCGAACCGAGCCTGGCCCGGGACTGCTCGATCAGCCGCTGGGCCTCGGCGCGCGCGGACGCCAGGGCCGCTTCGGCCTCCGCCCGGGACTCCTCCATCAGCCGGCGGGCCTGCGACTCCGTGCGGGCGCGCAGCTGTTCGGCCCAGGCGACGTTCTCGTTGACGTGCGATTCGACGGTCTGCCGGCGCTCGTTGAGCTCCTCGTCGAGCCGCTGGCGGCGGCTGACCGCCTCGGCGTGCAGCTCGGCCTCCAGCCGGGCCTGCCGCTCGGCCTGCTCCTGCAGCAGCCGCTGGGTCTGTGCCCGTGCCTCGCGCAGCTCCCGCTCGGCGTCCGACCGCAGCTGATCGGCCTGGATCTGCGCGTTGCGCAGCAGTTGTTCGGCCTGGTGGCTGATGTTGTCGTAGGCAGGACGGGTCGCGAGATTGCGACGCGCCTCGTGCAGCTTGGCGCGCAGCACCTCGACCTGGTAGCCGAGGTCGTCGGCGTGCTGGACGGCCTTGTCCCGCTCGGTCTTCAGCCGCTCCATCTCGGCTTCGAACTGCGAGAGGTGGTCGTCCTCAGCCCACTTACGCTCCTGGCGCTCGTTGCCCCGCACTGCGCGGTCCCATCCGTCCCCTGGTCATGGTGGCGGCCGGCTCCGGTCCTGCGGTGCTCGTCCCGTACACGTCACGTCGTACCCGACTGGCACCCATTGGAGCTGACCCTTCTCCGAAGAAATGGTGTCAGATCATCGGCAGAGTATGGACCGAGCCCCACTTACGTACCCCGGCCGAAGCTGCACTCTACCGGCCGGGGAACGTGAAGGTCAGTGGTCCGTGGTGGCGGGGGGTGCGGCGGTGACGAGTTCGGTGAGCACGCCGTGGCAGTCCTTGGGGTGCAGGAAGGTGATCCGCGAGCCCATCGAACCCGTCCGGGGCTCGTCGTAGAGCACCCGGACGCCCTTGCCGCGGATGGCGTCGGAATCCCCGTCGACGTCCGCGGTGCCGAAGGCGATGTGGTGGACGCCCTCGCCGTTCTTGGCCAGCCATTTGCCCACCGCGGAGTCCTCGCGGGTGGGCTCCAGGAGCTGGAGGTAGGAGGCCCCGCCGTCCGAGGTCTCGTTGATCTTCAGCATGGCTTCCCGAACGCCCTGCTCCTCGTTGACCTCGGTGTGGAACACCTCGAAGCCGTACGTGGCACGGTAGAACTCGACAGTCTTGTCGAGGTCGAAACAGGCGATCCCGATGTGGTCGATTCGCGTCAGCATGGTTCCAGTGCACCCCTCTCACGACTGGTTACGCAACGTGCGCGCGATCACACCTGCTGGCCGGTGACCCGAGGGGTACCGCTCAGTACATTGACGGGAACCCTCGTTAACTTCCCTGCAAAGGAAGGCCGCATCGCATGTCTGACACCAACGGCACGAACGGCACAACCTCAGTAATCGTGGCGGGAGCCCGTACCCCGATGGGGCGGCTCCTCGGATCCCTGCGGACCTTCTCAGGCGCCGATCTGGGCGGCTTCGCCATCAAGGCGGCGCTGGACCGGGCGGGCATCGGCGGCGACCAGGTGCAGTACGTGATCATGGGCCAGGTGCTGCAGGCCGGGGCGGGGCAGATCCCGGCGCGCCAGGCCGCCGTCAAGGCCGGCATCCCCATGAACGTCCCCGCGCTCACCGTCAACAAGGTGTGCCTCTCCGGACTGGACGCGATCGCGCTGGCCGACCAGCTGATCCGTGCGGGTGAGTTCGACATCGTCGTCGCCGGCGGCCAGGAGTCCATGAGCAACGCGCCGCACCTCCTCCCCAAGTCCCGGGAGGGCTACAAGTACGGCGCCGTCGAGATGCTCGACGCGATGGCCCACGACGGCCTGACCGACTCGTTCGAGGGCATCGCCATGGGCGAGTCGACCGAGAAGCACAACACCCGGCTGGGAATCGCCCGTCCGGAGCAGGACGAGATCGCCGCGGCCTCGCACCAGCGGGCCGCCGCCGCCCAGAAGAACGGCCTCTTCGAGGCCGAGATCACCCCCGTGGAGATCCCGCAGCGCAAGGGCGACCCGGTCCTCTTCAGCAAGGACGAGGGCATCCGGGCGGAGACCACCGCGGAGTCGCTGGCCAAGCTGCGCCCGGCGTTCGCCAAGGACGGCACGATCACCGCCGGCACGTCCTCGCAGATCTCCGACGGCGCGGCCGCCGTCGTCGTGATGAGCAAGGCCAAGGCCCAGGAACTCGGCCTGGAATGGATCGCGGAGATCGGCGCGCACGGCAACGTCGCCGGCCCCGACAACTCGCTGCAGTCCCAGCCGTCCAACGCCATCAACCACGCCCTGGGCAAGGAGGGCCTGACCGTCGCCGACCTCGACCTGATCGAGATCAACGAGGCGTTCGCGGCGGTCGCCGTGCAGTCAATGAAGGACTTGGGGGTCTCCCCGGAAAAGGTGAATGTCAACGGCGGCGCGATTGCCCTGGGTCACCCGATCGGGATGTCCGGTGCCCGCATCGTGCTGCACCTGGCCCTGGAACTGCGCCGGCGCGGCGGCGGGACCGGCGCGGCCGCGCTGTGCGGTGGCGGCGGTCAGGGCGACGCGCTGATCATCCGCGTACCGGGTAAGTAAGCGGCAGCCCGTACGCGCGTGCGTACGGGCCGCCGAGTCGGGTACCAGCGAGCCGAAGGAGCCGAGCAGCGATGGTGGACGTCCCCCAGCTGGTGGAACAGGCACGGCAGGGCCGGCCGAGGGCGGTGGCCCGGCTGATCTCCCTCGTGGAGGGGGCGGCGCCGGAGCTGCGCGAGGTGATGGCGGCGCTGGCGCCGCTCACCGGCAACGCCTACGTGGTCGGGCTGACCGGCTCACCCGGCGTGGGCAAGTCCACCACCACCTCGGCCCTGGTCACCGCGTACCGCAGGACGGGCAAGCGGGTCGGCGTGCTCGCCGTCGACCCGTCCTCGCCGTTCTCCGGCGGCGCGCTGCTCGGCGACCGGGTCCGGATGAGCGAGCACGCCTCCGACCCCGGCGTCTACATCCGCTCGATGGCCACCCGCGGCCATCTGGGCGGACTGGCCTGGGCCGCTCCGCAGGCCATCCGGGTCCTCGACGGGGCCGGCTGCGACGTGATCCTCGTCGAGACGGTCGGGGTCGGCCAGTCCGAGGTGGAGATCGCCTCCCAGGCGGACACCTCCGTGGTGCTGCTCGCGCCCGGCATGGGCGACGGCATCCAGGCGGCCAAGGCCGGAATCCTGGAGATCGGTGACGTATACGTCGTCAACAAGGCCGACCGGGACGGCGCCGACGCCACCGCCCGGGAGCTCAACCACATGCTGGGCCTCGGCGAATCCCGGGCGCCCGGCGACTGGCGGCCGCCCATCGTGAAGACGGTCGCCGCCCGCTCCGAGGGCGTCGACGAGGTCGTCGAGGCACTGGAGAAGCACCGGGCCTGGATGGAGGAACACGGCGTCCTGGCCGAGCGGCGCCGCGCCCGGGCCGCGCACGAGGTCGAGACGATCGCGGTCACGGCGCTGCGCGAGCGGATCGGCGACCTGAGCGGCGACCGCCGGCTGGAGGCGCTGGCCGAGCGGATAGTGGCCGGCGAGACGGATCCGTACCGGGCGGCGGACGAACTGGTCGAAGGGGTCACCAACGGCGGCTGAGCGGCGGGGGATTGCCGGGGGCCGCCGGTGGCAGCAGCCCCGGCGTGCCGGCCGGCTCAGTCGTCCCCGCCGTCGTTGTCGTCGTCCGCGTCGTGTGCCGGGGCGGTGCTCAGGGCGCCGGTGTGCGGGTCGACGAGGAGCTGGTGTTCCGTGCCGTCCTTGGTGACGGTCTCGACCTCCCAGACGGCCTGGGCGCGGTGGTCGTCGTCCAGTTCGACGGAGGTCACCGTGCCGTGGTCCGCGGCGGCCTCGCGGGCCGCTGCGGCGGCGTCCGTGCGGGCGTTCTTCAGGGCGGCGCGCTCCCTGGCGTGATCGTCGTCGTCCTCGCGGTCGACGTGCTGGTTCAGCACCCGTGCCGTCCGCGCGTCGAGGGTGACCTCGTGCCACTTTCCGTCCTTGCCCAGGACGTCCGCGTCCCAGACCAGGCCCGGGCGGTCCTGGTCGAGGTCCAGGCCGGAGACCTTGCCCGGGACGGCCTTCAGGGCGGCGGCCGCGGCCTGGGGAGCGGTCACCCGGGCGGCGCCGGCCTCGCGGAGGTCCTCGGTGTCCTGGTGGGCGTGGACGGCCGCCGGCGCGGCTGCCGGCGCCGCGGCCGGTGCGCTGCCGGAGCCGCTGCCGCCGACCGCGACGGCGGTGACCGTACCGCCCGCCAGCAGGGCGGCCGCGGCGGCGGTGGCGATGACGAGGTGGCGCTTCATGTGCTCTCCTCCGTAGTGGCGAATGCTGTGCCGCCACAGTGGCCGAACGCACCTGAAGCCGAGCTGAAGCCGGCTGAAGGGCTCTTCAGGTTCCGGATGGCAGGCTTCGTCCATGCGCCTGTTGATCGTGGAGGACGAGCAGCGGCTGGCTCTGTCGCTGGCCAGGGGCCTGCGGGCCGAGGGATACGCGGTCGACGTGGTGCACGACGGCCTCGAAGGGCTGCACCGTGCCGGCGAGGGCGCCTACGACCTGGTCCTGCTGGACATCATGCTGCCCGGCATGAACGGCTACCGCGTCTGCGCCACGCTGCGGGCGGCCGGCAACGAGGTGCCGATCCTGATGCTGACCGCGAAGGACGGCGAGTACGACGAGGCCGAGGGGCTGGACACCGGCGCCGACGACTACCTGACCAAGCCGTTCTCGTACGTGGTGCTGGTGGCCCGGGTGAAGGCGCTGCTGCGGCGGCGGGGGCGGAGCGCCGCGCCGGTGCTGCGGGTGGGGGCGCTCGCCGTGGACCAGGGGGCGCGCCGGGTCGAGCGGGACGGTACCGAGGTCGCGCTGACCGCGAAGGAGTTCGCCGTACTGGAGCAGCTGGCCCTGCGGGCGGGGGAGGTGGTGTCCAAGGCGGAGATCCTGGAGCACGTGTGGGACTTCGCCTACGACGGGGACGTCAACATCATCGAGGTGTATGTGAGCGCGCTGCGGCGCAAGCTCGGCGCCGGGCACATCGTGACGGTGCGCGGCGCGGGATACCGGCTGGTGGCCGGTGCGTAGGGCGGCGGGCCGGGTCCTGGGGTCGGTACGGGCCAGGGCGGCGGCCGGCGCGACCGTGGTGGTGGCGCTGGCGCTGATCGCGGCCGGTACGGCGGTGCTGCTGGTGCTGCGCGGCAATCTGCAGGACCAGGCCGGGCTGCAGGCGGAGGTCGCGGCGCGCGAGGTGGCCGCGCAGATCGCCACCGGCACGGCGTACCCGAAGCTCGATCTGCCGGACGGCGAGGACCATCCGGTGGTGGTCACCGACGAGGACGGGCGGGTGCTGGCGGCCGGCGAGGACGTACGGGCCGTCGACGGCCGGCCGGTCAAGGGCCCACCGGCGGGCAACGGCGGCGCCGGATCCGTCCGTTCGGGTGACGACGATGACGAGGACGACGACCGGGGCGGGCTGCGGCCCGGGGAGGTCGACGAGGACGTGCACCACCGGGACGGGACCGCCGACGTCGACGGGGCGGTGGCGGCCTACCGGTTCGCGGTGGTGGAGGCCGAGGACGGCCGGGGCGAGAAGGCCGTGGTGCGGGCCGGGTCGGCGCTGGCACCGGAGCGGGCCGCGGTCGGCTCGGTGCGGACCGCCATGCTGATCGGGCTGCCGCTGCTGCTCGTGGTGGTGGCGGGGGTGACCTGGCTGGTCACCCGGCGGGCGCTGCGGCCCGTCGAGGGCATCCGGTCGGAGATGGCGGCGATCACGGCCAGTACGGATCTGAGCCGGCGGGTGCCGGTGCCGTCGTCCCGGGACGAGATCGGCCGGCTGGCCCGCACCACCAACGAGACGCTGGCGGCGTTGGAGACGAGTGTGGAGCGGCAGCGGCGGTTCGTCGCGGACGCCTCGCACGAGCTGCGCAGTCCGATCGCCAGCCTGCGGACCCAGCTGGAAGTGGGGGTGGCGCACCCCGAGTTGCTGGACGTGCCGGGCGCGGTGGCGGACACCGTGCGGCTGCAGCGGCTGGCGGCGGATCTGCTGCTGCTGGCGCGGCTGGACGCGGGGGAGCGGCCGGCCGCGGCCCGGGTGGACCTCGCGGCGCTGGTCCGGGAGGAGCTCTCGCAGCGGGCCGGGGACCGGATTCCGGTCAGCACCGGTGAGCTGGCGGGCGTCGAAGTGGCCGGTTCGCGCGGCCAGTTGGAGCGGGTGCTGGGGAACCTGCTGGACAACGCGCAGCGGCATGCGGCCGGGGAGGTGCGGGTCGCGGTGGTGCGCGCGGGGGAGTGGGCGGTGCTGCGGGTCGAGGACGACGGTCCCGGGGTGCCGGAGGCGGACCGGGAGCGGATCTTCGAGCGGTTCGTCCGGCTCGACGACGCGCGGGCGCGGGACGACGGCGGGGCCGGGCTGGGACTGGCCATCGCCCGGGACGTGGCGGTCCGGCACGGCGGCACGCTGGCCGTACGGGACCGGGCGATCTTCGAGCTGCGGCTGCCGGCGGCCGGCTGAACCGTGGCGGCCGCGGCCCCGGGCGGGGCCGCGGCCGGGCGGTCAGATCGTGCCGCGCTGGGCGCGGAGGTGTTCGGCCACCGGGGTGAGGGAGGCCCGGAGCGACTGGAGGTCCTCGGGGGCGAAGAGGTCGATGAAGTGCTTGCGGACCGAGGCGACATGGTGCGGGGCGACCCGGCGCATGGTGTCCCAGCCCTCCTCCGTCAGCACGGCGTAGAGGCCACGGCGGTCCGATTCGCAACTCTCGCGGCGTACCAGGCCGGCGTTCTCCATCCGGGTGATCTGGTGGGAGAGACGGCTCTTGGACTGCAGGGTGCTGGCGGCCAGGTCGCTCATCCGGAGCCGGTGGTCCTCGGCCTCGGAGAGGTTGACAAGGATCTCGTAATCGTTGTTCGTCAGGCCGAACGGTTGCAGATCGCGCTCCAGTTGGTGCATCAGCAGTCTGCTGACGTCCAGATGAGTGCGCCAGGCACGCTGCTCCTGGTCGGTCAGCCAGGGAGTGTCGCTGTCGGTCGTCATGGAAGAATTCTACCTGTTAAAAGTTGAATAGTGAATTAATCCCCGTTGAGGTGACGACGACCGGCCGGGGCCGGATGTGGGTCAGACGTTCGAGGTCACCGTCCGCAGACTACCGCTCACAGCCCGAAGCGGCGCTGGAGGCTCCCGAGGTTGCCGGGCAGCTGGGGCAGTTGTGAGCCACTTTGCGGAACGTGTCCGCCGCCGCCCGGAACGCCCTCCTCCACCGGGACCGCGCCGGTCGCCAGCTCCGGCATCAGCTGCTCCGTCGACTGCAGCAGGACCGTGCCGGCCCCCACGAACTCGAACTGGTGCTCCTCGCCCGACGCCCCTCCGATACCGGTGTGCGCACGCAGCCCGCCGAGGAATCCCCGCAGGTACTGGTGGTCGTAGTGGTGGCACGGCGACGGGCAGTCGGCCCAGCCGACGAGCGCCTGCGGGTCCACCCGGATCGGCGGCTCCATGAAGACCACCGGTCCGTTGGACGCGGCCACGAACTTCCCCGTTCCGATCAGCGTGAGGAAGCCCGGGATGATCGACTGCTTCAACGACAGAGATGGCTGAAACGCGAGCAGATTGCCCGAGCGAATAGTGAGGTTGCCCTCATCGAGGTCGTAGGAATTCACGTCGAAGGCACGGTCCGCGAGCAGCATCTTTCCCCGGCCCTCGGCGACGACCCAGTCCGCGGCGTGCAGTGGCGAATGGAAACTTCCGGCGATCAGCCGGTCCAGCCGGCCGTGCCCGATGCCCTGGAAGTCGATCTGCCCGTAGTAGGCGATCATCTTCCCCTTCTGCAGGAACCACTGGCCGTTCAGATCGACGCTGAAGGCGTACGGATTGACGTTGTCATCGGCGGGGAGCGAGGCGACGTCGTGGACAACGGGACCGGTCACAGCTTCTCCTCCGAGGCCTGGACGTAGACGGTGCCCTGGCCCGACAGCTCCAGCTGGAAGGCCTCGCCCGAGCCGCGGCCGACCATGTCGCGCCAGCCGAGCGCGGTGGACAGTTTGTTGCGGACCTCGCCGCGGTGCGCGACGTACGCCTGGGGGTCGACGTGCACCGGGCGCTGCGGGGTGATCGGCAGCTCCAGCACGCCGCCGTGGGCCATCACCGCGGCCGAGCCGACGCCCGCGAGCGTCGTCGTGAACAGGCCCTGGCCGGTGACCTGGCCGCGGACCATGCCCATCACACCGCCCTGCGCGCCCATGAACATCGTGCCCTGCTGGAGCGAGCCGTCGAAGGCCAGCAGCCGGTCGGCCTCGACGTAGAGCGTCTCGCCCGTCAGGTCCACGACGTGGACGTGGTGGCCGCCGTGACCGAACATCACGGTCCCACTGCCCTCCACCGTCATCAGCGGCGTGGCCTCGCCGGCGATCCGCCGCCCGATCATCGAGCCGATACCGCCCTGGCCGCCCTGGATGTTCGGGGTGAACGTGACCTCGCCGCGGTACGCGAGCATCGCCCCGCGCTGGCTGAACATCCGCTGCCCGGGCGTGATCGTGGCCTGCACCATGCGGGAGTTGAGCGCCGTGAACGGCATCAGACCTCACCGCCCACGGTGTTGCGCTCGCTGGGCTGGACGTAGACCAGACCCTCGCCCTCGAAGCGGATCTGGAACGCCTCGCCCGAGCCCTCCCCCATGAACGTGCGGAAATTCACGCCCGACTGGAAGTGCTGCTTCAGATCGCCGGTGTGCGCCACATAGGCGCCCGGGTCGACCTGGAGCGGGTACTGCTTGGTGACCCGCAGCACCACCGCCGGGCCGTCCGAGGTGATCGCCGCCTGGCCGCTGCCCTCGACGGTGGTGGTGAACAGGCCGTTGCCCTGGGAGGCGCCGCGCAGACCGGTGAACGTCGTGCCCGTGCGCAGCGCCGCGTCCGTGCAGAGCAGATTGCTGGCCTCCACGTACAGCTTCTCGCCGTGCAGCTGCACCAGATTGATCTCACTGGCGCGGTCGGCGAAATAGCAGGTGCCGTGGCCCTTCACCTCCATCACGGCCATCTGCTCACCCGTGAGCCGCCGGGTGACCATGCCGCGCAGACCCTCGCCACCGCCGGTCATCTTCTTGAAGGACATCTGGCCGTCGTACGCGACCATCGCCCCGTTTTTCGCCTTGACGGCATCGCCCGTCATGTCGACGGCGAGCACCTTGCTCCCCTGGAGCCGAAACTGAGCCACGCGTCAGACGGTAATGGCCACCGGCCGCGCGGGGCAGGCCCTTTGCCCCTGACATGGCCCGGATTGCCCCCTGACATGACCCGGAGATCTCCCTGAGCCCGGACGCGGGGGTCGCTGCCGGGTTTCTCCTGCCGGCCCGCCGCGGACTGGCCGCCGGCCCGCTGCGGACTCGCCGCCGACCCGCTGCCGAGCCACTTCCGGCCCACTTCCGGCCCACTCCCGGCCCGCTCGGGGCGGGTTCCGGTCGGTCCCGGGGTGGTGCCCCGGTCGGTTCCGGTCAGTCCCGGGGGGCGTCCCGGCCAACCCCGGGGTGGTCCGGCTCACGTCCCCCCGACGCGGTGATCGCGGGCGCGGCTGTAACAATGGGGCGACGCTTGTGAACCCTTGCACAAGCCTGCTCCTCCCCCGCCACCCGAACGAGGTTCCCGTGGACATCAAGACCGCCGCCGCCCTGCACCGCCTGCGCCTGGCCTCCGTTCCGGAGGCCATCTCCTTCCCCGCGCTGCTGATCTTCGGCACCGGTTTCCGGCTCGCCTTCGACTACGACGCCCTGGTGATGCCGCTCGGCCTGATCCACGGCCTGCTGTTCATCACCTACGTGGTGCTGCTGCTGGACGTGTGGAACCGCACCAAGTGGCCCCTCAAGCGCGTCGCGTTCTTCTTCCTGCTGGCGATCCTCCCGTTCGGCGGCCTCTACGGCGACAGGGTGCTCAAGCGCGAGGAGGAGGCCGGTGTGATCGCCGCCCGCGCCCGCAAGGAAGGGATCGTCAACGCATGATCGTCGCCTTCTCGGTGAGCCCGCTGGGCGTCGGCGAGGACGTCGGCGCCTACGTCGCCGACGCGGTCCGGGTCGTCCGCGAGTCCGGCCTGCCGAACCGGACGGACGCGATGTTCACGTCCATCGAGGGCGAGTGGGACGAGGTCATGGACGTCGTCAAACGAGCCGTCGCGGCCGTCGAGGCCCGCGCCGGGCGGGTCTCGCTGGTCCTCAAGGCGGACATCCGTCCCGGGGTCACGGATGGTCTGACGTCGAAGGTGGCAACGGTCGAAAGACACCTTGCCGGGGGCTGACTTCCCACGTACCTGTCTGTCCCTCCGTCGGGGTTGCTCGCCGTTGCGCTTTGCGGCGCCCCCGCACGTACTTGTCTGTCCCGCCGCGGGTGTTGTTCGTCGTTGCGCCTGCGGCGGGCTGGGTTTGTGGTGGGTGCGGTGACGGGCCTCCGGGGCCGGTTGTGTGGACTGCTGGCGCTTTACGCTCCGCTGCGCTCCGCCTTCGCTCCTTATTGAGTCCTTGGAAGCGAAGCCCACACAACCGGCCCCTCCGGCCCGCCCCCTCCCGTTGGGGGAGGGGAATGCGGTGCGTGGGGGCGGGCGTTGAGGCATGCAAGGGAGCCTGGCTACCCCTACGGGACGGTCGAACAGAACCCGT
>NZ_JOIX01000119.1 GCF_000720175.1 Streptomyces sp. NRRL S-337 | reverse complement strand
CGCTGAACGGTCCTATCCAGGACGGCTCCGACGCCGTGATCACACCAGACACAGCCAGATCATCTCACCCATGACCAGCAGTTACGGGACAACCCTTAGGGCCCAGGACTTCAGTGCGCGGCGCGGCCCCACACGATGCCCTCGAATTGCATAGACGTGGTACTGCCGTCCGCTGCGGTCGCCTTCAGCCGCCCGACCCGTCCCTCGCTGGTCCTGATGCAGAGAACAGTGCCCACCTTCACGCGCTGCGCCTCGGCGCCGGCGGAATCCACGGTGCTGACGCAGTCCGCGTAGTCCGGGAGGTCGCTGCCCGTCCACAGAGACGCTTTTGCGTTGTTGCGGGCCCTGATCTCACCGAAGTAGCCGTAAAGGTCGGTCTTGTCGTCCAGTGGGTTCCCCGATGACACCGGCTGCGTCGTATCCAGGTCCTTGTTTCCCGCAGGCTGATCGTCCAGCGCCAATACACCCTGCCACTGCACCCCGCCGCTCTCCTGCACGTCGGCCGGGCCGGTGTTCGCGCTGGGGGACCGCTCGCCAATGGCCGGGGACGTCGCGGCGGCGGAAGTCGTGCTTGCCGACGGTCGAGAGTCCGCGGCGGAGCTGCCGTCGTCGTGCTGATTACCCAGCACAGTGCCCAGCAGCCCGATGAGCGCCGCCACCACGGCTGCGACGGCACCGATCCAGGCTGCCTTGTGGTCCGCCAACCAGCCGTTGCCGCCCTGATGTGTGCCGCTTCCGTCCTGAGCCTGCATGCTTTGCCGGTCGTCGTTCGCCTTGTCAGTGGCCACTGCCGTTCAACGCCCCCGCTATTTCGGTGACACCTTGTCACCTATCGGCAGCGTAGCGGTTGCCCGGCCGCCGAACCACACGATCAGCCCCTGCACCAAATAACTCGGCTTCCTCAAAACGTACTTGCTCTTTCTGGCCGGCTTTCGTTTGAGATGTCTCCGCACCTCATTCTGAAACGATCAATTAGCCTCGCCCCAGGATGGGGAGTGCTCGCTTGGGTTCGTCGCGGATCGCTCGGGTGGTCTTGGCGATGTTGTCGGCTCCGAGGGTTTTCAGTGCGCCGATGGCGAGGTTGCGGAGGGTTGCCATGGCGCGGGGTGCGGTCAGGGCGGTTGCAAGTTCCAAGGGCGTCCGAGTGGTCGGGTTGTGACCGGTTGGGGCGCATAGCAAGGGCAGGCACGGGCCTGGTGATCATCGTGGTGACTAAGCCCGATGATCATGAGGTTGCCCGTGCCTGCCGCTGCATCTTCTCCCATCCCTGCCGTGCTGATGAAGCTGGGTCCGCTGGACGCCGGAGGGATCGCTGATCTGCGCCCCTACTTCGACTCGGTGCCCGACCCGCGCGCACGGCGCGGCCGGTGGTACTCGCTGACGGCGATCCTGTTGGTATGTGCCTGCGCGGTTGTCTCGGGAGCGAGGAGCATCGAGGAGCTCGCCGAATGGGGCCAGCGTGCCTCCAGCGCACTGCTGACAGTGATCGGGATCCGACGTCACCTGCCCGGATGGCGGCACGCTCCGTCGCCGGCCACGATCGGCCGTGTGCTGGCGGCTGTCGACGGGGATGCCCTGGACCGCGCGGTGGGCGCCTACCTGGCCGACCGGCACCGCGCCGCCACCGGACCCGACCAGGCGATGTCGGCTTGCGCGTCCAGGCTGCCGCGGGTGATCGCTGTCGACGGCAAAGCCCTCAAGGGGGCAGCCCGTCTGACCGCGACGCGCCGGCATCTGCTCTCCGCGGTCACCCACGGCACCGTCGTGACCCTCGCCCAGGTGGAGGTCGGCACCAAGACGAACGAGACCTCACATTTCCGACCGCTGCTGGCGCCGCTGGACCTGGCCGGCACCGTCGTCACCTTCGACGCCCTCCACTCGGTCAAGGCGAACATCTCCTGGCTGGTCGAGATCAAGAGGGCCCACTACATCGCCGTGATCAAAACCAACCAGCCGGTCGCCCACCGCCAGATCGCGGGCCTGCCCTGGCAGGGCATCCCCGTCCAGCACACCGCCTCCGAAACCGGACACGGACGCCGCGAGTCCCGCTCGATCAAGACCTGCGGGATCTCCGACGGACTCGGCGGAATCGCCTTCCCCCACGCCCTCCTGGCCATCCGCGTCCACCGCCGCCGCAAGCAGACCGGCGCACGCGAGACCCGCGAAAGCGTTTACGCGGTCACCAGCCTCCACGCCCACCAGGCCGGCCCTGCCGACCTGGCCACCGCGATCCGCGGACACTGGGGAATCGAGAACTCCTCGCACCACATCCAAGACCACCCGAGCGATCCGCGACGAACCCAAGCGAGCACTCCCCATCCTGGGCATCACCAACGATCCGGACACCTACGGAACTTGATCAAGCCCTGCTTGCGGCCCCGGTCCAGTAGCTGTCGGAGGGCGACGTGGTGGGTCGCCACCGCCGTGATCAGGATTCGGGAGGGTGAGTACTGATGACTGTCGTCGCGATGGGCGCTGCCCGCCTTCAGGAGTTCATCCGTCTCGCCCCCGTGGTCTCCGGCTGACTCGACTTACGGCCCGTGGACGGTCCGCGGGCTGCGGCCGCCCACGGCCTGCGTTCGACGCCCTGCCGTCGGGGGCTCTTGGCATGGGTAGGGTGACCGGCGTGGACATTCTGCACCTGCGTTATTTCGTTGCCGTGGCCGAGGAACTCAACTTCTCCCAGGCGGCACGCAGGTTGCACATGGCGGCCTCTCCGCTGAGCCAGCGGATCAAGGATCTGGAACGCGAACTCGGTTACGAGCTCTTCGAGCGCACCACCCACCGGGTCGACCTGACCACGGCGGGTGCCGCGCTGCTGCCGATGGCGCGCGACATCCTGGAGCAGGTCAACTCGATTCCGTGGCGGTTGAGCGAGGCGGTGCGCCCGCGGCTGGACAGGCTGTTCATCGGGATGCCCGCCGGAGTGCATCCGCTGTTGCGGGAGCGAGTCCGCCTGCTGGAGGACGCCTGTCAGGAGGTGTGCGAACTCAAGCGCTGGCCCGGCACATCGGCGGACCTGGCGGAGGCGGTGCACGACGGAAGGCTGGCGATGGCGCTGGCCCGGCTGCCGGTCTCCGATCCGGCGTTGGAGATCATCGAGGTGATGCGCGAGCGGCTGGGTGCCGCGGTGCCGGCTGATCGGTTCGCGGGGCGGGCGTCGGTGACCCTGGAGGAGCTGGCCGACCTGTCCTATGTGGCGACACCGAACGACGTCACCCCGGCATATTTCGAGGAAATCGACGCCCGACTGAATTCGGTCGGCGTGAAGAAAAGAATCCGCATCAATATGGCGGACTATTCCGGAAGCTCGGAATTGATTTCCTCCGGGATCGCGTTCTCGATGACCATGCTCTCGCCGGAGAGTCCGATGCATCTGTACCGGCTGGAAAACGTGGCCGTGCTGCCCGTCGATGACTTCCAACCGGCCTTGACAACAGGGCTGTTGTTCCGCAGGGATCGGGCGAGTGCCGACGGAGATCTGAGTGACGTCGCCGGCCGGGCGCGGCAGATCTTCAGCGAGGTCATCTCCGTCTGACCGGCTTTCGGCCACACTTTTCGGGGGTTTACTGGAACAGGTATGACCGCTGCGGTCATGCCCTTGTTCGCTAGTTGATCATTCCCTTTGGGCTCGTTCACGCATAACGTCGCCGGTGGAAACATTCGCGATGAAATTACTGCGTGAACAGGAGTGATGATGGATATCACGGCCGCCGGCATCACAGGTCCGCTGGACGGCGTGCGGGTGATCGATCTGTCAACGGTGGTGATGGGGCCCTATGCGGCGCAGATCCTGGGCGACCTGGGCGCCGACGTCATCAAGATCGAGTCCCCGTCCGACACGGTACGGGTGGGCCCCTACCGCACCACACCCGGCATGACCCCGCTCAACCTCAACGTCAACCGCAACAAGCGCAGCGTGGCGTTGAACCTGAAGGACGACGCCGACCGGACACGGGCCCTGGAGCTGATCGATAGCGCCGACGTGCTGGTCACCAACATGCGTCCGGGCGCGCTCGCCCGCCTCGGCCTCGGCCACGCCGACGTCGCCGCCCGCAACCCAGGCCTGGTCTACGCCCACGCTCAGGGTTTCCGCAGCGACTCCGACCGGGCCGGCAACGCGGCCTACGACGAGACCGTGCAGGCCGCTTCCGGCCTGGTGGACGTGGCCAACCGGGCGCTGGGCACCCCGGCGTACCTACCGACGATCATCGGCGACAAGGTCTGCGCGCTCACCATCGTCTACACGGTGCTCGCCGCGCTGGTCCACCGCGCCGGTACCGGCGCCGGCCAGTACATCGAGATCCCGATGACCGACACGCTCATCGCGTTCAACCTCGTCGAGCACCTGGCGGGCCACGTCTTCCAACCGCCGGAGGGTCCCACCGGGTTCCCGCTGTCGATGAAGAGGGGGCACCGCGCGGTGCCCACCGAGGACGGCCTGGCCTGCGTCATGCCGTACAACCCGCAGAACTTCCGGGACTTCTTCCTCGCCGCCGAACGTGCTGACCTCGCCGCAGACCCGCGCGTCAACGGCGAGTCCATCGCTGATGACGACGTCGATGCCCTGATGGAGCTGGTGGGGGAGTGCTCGCCGAGCCTGACCACCGAGGCGTGGGAGCGGGTCTGCGCCAAGCACAGCATCCCGATGGCGCCCGTGCTCGAACTCGACCGGGCCGCCGAGGACCCCTACGTGCGCGGCGGCCGGCTGCTCGATGTGGTGGACCACCCCAGCGAGGGCGCCATCCGCTCGGTCGGCATCCCGGTGCGGTTCTCCGCCACCCCGGGGTCGGTTCGCCGGCCCGCCCCGTTGCCCGGCCAGCACACCGACGAGGTCTTCCGGGAACTCGCCGCAGGCCGCTGACCCACCGCCAATCAAGGACTCACACCATGCGCAGCAACACCGAGGTGCGGACCGAGACCATCGGTTCGTCCCTGCTCATCACCATCGACCGGCCGAAGGCGCGCAACGCGGTCAACGCGGCCGTCGCCGCCGGACTGTCCGCGGCCCTCGACCAATTGGAGGCGGACCCCGCCCTGCGGGCCGGCGTGCTCACCGGCGCCCAGGGCACGTTCAGTGCCGGGATGGACCTCAAGGCCGCCCTCGCCGGTGAATCGCCCGAGATCCCGGGGCGCGGCTTCGGCGGCCTGACCCAGGCCCGGACGACCAAGCCGCTGATCGCCGCCGTCGAGGGCTGGGCCATGGGCGGCGGCTTCGAACTCGCCCTGGGCTGCGATCTGATCGTCGCCGCGGACGACGCCCGATTCGGCCTCCCGGAGGTCAGCCGCGGGCTGATCGCAGCGGGCGGCGGGGTGATCCGTCTGCCACAGCGCATCCCGTACCACCTGGCGATGGAACTGCTGCTGACCGGGGAACCGGTCTCCGGCGAACGCGCCGGACAGCTCGGCATCGCCAACCGTGTGGTTGCGGCCGGGGAGACCGTCGCCACCGCACTGCAACTGGCCGAGCGGATCGCGCAGAACGCCCCGCTGGCGCTGGCCGCCGTCAAGGAACTCGTCCGCGCCGCCGACGGCGCGCCGGAGGCGGAGGCATTCGCCGTGCAGGGGCAGCAGATGGCCCGGCTCGCGGCCTCCGCGGACGTACGTGAGGGCATGACCGCCTTCACCGAGCGCCGGTCCCCGGTCTGGCAGGGCCAGTAGGACACGAAAGGGGAACACGATGAAACAGCAGGACGTGCCCCGGCACATCGCGACGCCACTGACCCACCCGGCCTATCCGCCGGTCGTACCGCGGTTCAACAACCGCGAGTACCTCAACATCGTCTACCGCACCGACTACGACGCACTGCGCGCGGTGGTACCGGAACCGCTGGAGATCGACGAGCCGCTGGTGCGCTTCGAGGTCATGCGCATGGGCGACGTCAGCGGGTACGGACCGTACACCGAGTCCGGCCAGGCGATCCCGGTCCGCTACGAGGGTGAGCGGGGCGAGTACCTGCACGCGATGTACCTGGACAACCTTCCGGCCATCACGTCCGGCCGCGAGGCCAGCGCCTACCCCAAGACCGCAGGATCGCCTGCCCTCTACGTCGATCACGGCGCGCTGGTCGGTGTCCTCGACGTCGGCACGCTTCGGGTGGCCGCCGCCACGATGGGCTACAAGCACTACGAGTTGCCGGTCGAGGAGGCCGTGGCCCAGGTCGGTGTGCCGACCTACATGCTGAAGCTGGTCCCCGGCTTCGACGGGGCGCCGCAGGTGGCCCAGTTGGTGCGCACCGAGATCACCGACATCACGGTGAAGGGCGCCTGGACCGGTCCTGCCCGGCTGCAGCTGTGCGACCACGCGCTGGCACCGCTTGCCGACCTGCCGGTGCGCGAGATCGTCTCCGCCAGCCACATCCTGACCGATCTGACCCTGGCGCCGGTCAAGCCCGTCCACGACTACCTGGCTCACCCCGCGCGGTGAGCGCGGCCACGGCCACGGAAGCAGAAGGAAGACATGTGATGACCAAGCCATTCACCACCGCCGCGGTGGTCGGCGCCGGGACGATCGGCCTGTCCTGGGCCGCGCTCTTCGCCGGCCACGGCATGCGGGTACGCGTCACCGACCCGCGGCCGGACCTGGCCGAGGCAGTCAACGAGGCGCTCGACCGGGCGGCCGACCATCTGGCCGCGCAGGGCCTGGACACGCACGGCCTCGCCGAGCGGGTGCACATCGCCGACGATCTCGCCGACGCGGTGCGCGACGCCGACGTCGTCCAGGAGAACGGGCCGGAGAACGCCGACTTCAAGCGGGAGTTGTTCACCACCCTGGTCGGCGCGGCCCCCGCACACGCGCTGCTGCTCAGCTCCTCCTCGGCGATCCCCGCCACGGCGTTCACCGACACCATCGAGGAGGCCGACCGGGTCCTGATCGGTCACCCCTTCAACCCGCCGCATCTGGTGCCGCTGGTGGAGGTGGTGCCGGGGGAGCGCACCTCCGAGGAGAGCGTGGCGCGGGCCGTGGACTTCTACCGCTTCGTCCGCCGGGTCCCGGTCGTGGAACGCAAGGAGATCCCCGGCTTCGTCGGCAACCGCCTGCAGAACGCCCTCAGCCGGGAGGCGATCTACCTGGTCGAGCAGGGCGTCGTCAGCCCGGCGGACCTGGACACCGTCGTGGTGAACTCGCTCGGCCTGCGCTGGGCGACGGTGGGTCCCTTCCTCGGCGCGCACCTCGGCGGCGGCCCCGGCGGCTACCGGCACATGGCCGAGCACATCGGCGTATCGATGCAGAAGATGTGGGACTCGCTCGGCCGCCCGGAGCAGAGTCCCGAACAGACCGAACGGCTCGTCGCGGCCGTCGAGGACGCGTACGGCTCCCGCTCCTACGCCGACCTCAGCCGGGAGCGCGACGCCAAGCAGATCGCCGTGCTGTCCGCCCGGGACAGCGTCATCAGCGTGGAGAAGGAGAACCGGTCATGACCGCCCTGCTGCCCGAGAAGGCATCCGAGAAGGCGTCCCAGAAGGCATACGCGAAGGCTTCCGTCGACGAACGCCTGGCCGCGGACTTCTACGACTTCGAGTCGCTGCTGCCGCCGCACGAGCGCGAACTGCTGCTGCGGGCCCGGGCGTTCCTGCGCACCGAGGTCAAGCCGCTGGTCAACGAGTACTGGGCCAAGGGGGAGTTTCCCCCCGAGCTCATCGGAAGGTTCCGCGAGCTCGGCCTCGCCGGCGTCCCCTACGAGGGATACGGCGACCCCTTGCCGGCGGGGAGCAATCTGCTGATCGGCATGCTGTCGATGGAGTACACCCGCACCGACGCCTCCAGCGCCACCTTCTTCGGCGTGCACAGCGGCCTGGCAATGTACAGCATCTACCGGGGCGGCGACCAGGAGCAGCGGGACCGCTGGCTGCCCTCGATGGCCGCGCTGGAGAGCATCGGCGCCTTCGCGATGACCGAACCGCTCGGCGGCTCCGACGTGGCCGGAGGGATGCGGACCACCGCCCGCTGGGACGGGGAGAACTGGGTGCTCAACGGGGCCAAGCGGTGGATCGGCAACGCGACGTTCGCCGACCTGGTGGTCGTCTGGGCCCGCGACGAGGCGGACGACAAGGTCAAGGGCTTCGTGGTGGAGAAGGGCACCCCGGGCTTCTCCCCCGTGAAGATCGAGAACAAGATCGCGTTCAGGATCGTGGAGAACGCCGAGATCACCCTGACCGACGTCAAGGTGCCCGAGGCCAACCGGCTGCAGCGGATCGACTCCTTCCGCGATGTGGCGGAGATCCTCCGTGCCACCCGCAGCGGGGTCGCCTGGCAGGCTCTCGGCGTGATGATCGGCGCCTACGAGCTGGCGCTGGACTACGCCAAGGAACGCCGGCAGTTCGGCCGACCGATAGCGCGGTTCCAGATGGTGCAGGACCTGCTGGTCAAGAGCCTGGGCAACATCACCGCCTGCTGGGGCATGCTGGTCCAGCTCGCGCGGCTGCAGGACGCCGGCGTCTTCCGTGACGAGCACTCCTCGCTGGCGAAGGCGTTCGTCACCTCGCGGATGCGCGAGGTGGTGGGGTGGTGCCGGGAGATCTTCGGCGGCAACGGCATCGTCCTCGACTACGACATCGCCCGGTTCTTCGCCGACGCCGAGGCGATCTACTCGTTCGAAGGCACCCGTGAGATGAACACGCTCATCGTCGGCAAGGCGATCACAGGCGAGAGCGCCTTCGTCTGACGGCGGCTCCCCCACCCCGCGCCGGCCCCGAGTCCACCGTGCCTCGGCGCCGGCGCGGACCAGTGTGGGTGTGCCGCGCCGGCCCGAGAGCCACGTGCCCCGGCGCGGACCGGTCCTGCGTGATACCCGGCTTCGTGCGCCGCGCACAAGTACCGGCCCGAGCGTCGTCGCCCGCGCCCATGGGCCGGCGGCGCCGCAGATTCGTACCGTCTCTCCTCACGTACCGGACATCCGTCCCGCGTCGGGACGCGCACTGCGTCCGCCCGACGGCCGTCGACGTACTTCGAGGAGCGGACATGCATATCGCGCAACTGCCGGATCTGCGGGCCCGGAGGGACGCGGACGGCCCCTGCATCGCTGACGAAGCGTCAGTTCTGGGTAATGCGGCGTTCGCCTGCCGGGTGCGCCGGGCCGCGGCGAGCCTGCGGTCGCGGGGCGTCGGACGTGGGGACGTCGTGGCGCTGCTGCTGCCCAACAGGGCGGACTTCGTCGTCGCGCTCTTCGCGGCCTGGCGGCTCGGTGCGACCGTGACCCCCGTCAACCCGGCGCTCACCGAGGGCGAGGTGCGATACCAGCTCGGCGACGCGGGTGCCGCGGTGGTCGTCACCGCCGAGCCGTCGCCGCTCGACGGGGCGCTCACGGTGGCCGAGTTGGGCGCCGGGCCCGAAGACGCGGCCGCACCGGAGACGGACGCGGATGCGCTCGCCCTGCTGATCTACACCAGCGGCAGCACCGGGCGCCCCAAGGGCGTGATGCTCGACCACGCCAACCTCGCCGCCATGGCGGGCATGATGATCGAGGCCGCCCGGCTGTCCGAGGCCGACCACAGCCTGCTGATCCTGCCGCTCTTCCACGTCAACGGGATCGTGGTAGGCGTGCTGTCCCCGCTGCTGGCCGGCGGCCGGGTCACGGTGGCCGGGCGGTTCCGGGCCGAGACCTTCTTCGACGTGGTCGCCGCGGCCCGCCCGACCTGCTTCTCCGCGGTCCCGGCGATCTACTCGATGCTCGCCGAACTGCCGGGCCAGATGCCGCCCGACACGTCGTCGGTGCGGTTCGCCGCCTGCGGGGCGGCCCCGATGCCGCCCGCGCTGATCGACCGGTTCGAGCGTCGCTACGGCATCCCGATCCTGGAAGGCTACGGCCTGTCCGAGGGCACCTGCGCCTCCACCACCAACCCGCTGGACGGCCCGCGGAAGCCGGGCACGGTCGGACTGCCGCTGCCCGGCCAGCAGGTCGCCGTGATGGACCCGCTGGGCCGGATCGTGCCTGCGGGGACGACCGGTGAGGTGGTGGTGCGCGGGCCCAACGTGATGCGTGGCTATCTGGGCCGCCCGGAGGAGACCGCCCGCACCGTGGTCGACGGCTGGCTGCACACGGGCGATGTCGGCCGCTTCGACGAGGACGGCTATCTGGTGCTGGTCGACCGCATCAAGGACATGATCATCCGGGGCGGCGAGAACATCTACCCCAAGGAGATCGAGACCGTCCTCGGCGACCACCCCGCTGTGCTCGAAGCCGCCGTGGTGGGCGCCGCCGAACAGCGGCTCGGCGAGGTTCCCGTGGCCTTCGTGGCGCTGCGCGCAGGCGCGTCGGCCACCGCGACCGACCTGCTCGACCACTGCCGGGCCCGGCTGGCCAGGTTCAAGGTGCCCACCGAGATCACCCTCGTCGACCGACTGCCGAGGAATCCCGTCGGCAAGACGGACAAGCCTGCGCTCCGAGCCAGGACCATCGCCCTGATCACGGCCGGCTGAACGGAAGCGGGAGACAGTCATGGGATTCCTCGCACCGAACATGGCGGACGTCGACATACAGCAGTGGCGCAACCGCCCCTACCAGCAACGCATCAGGCCGCTGGCCGAGCACTGGGTCAGGCACGGCTTCGGTACCCCCGGCATCGTGCACCTGCTGTACCTGGTGAAGATCACGGCGTACGCCCTCGGCGGCATCGCCGTCGTCTCCGCGAACCCCGGCGTCGGCAGCATCGCGCACTTCAGTTCATGGTGGGCCGAGCCGATCGTCTATCAGAAACTCGTCGTCTGGACGCTGCTGTACGAGGTCCTGGGCCTCGGCTGCGGTTCGGGCCCGCTCAGCTCACGCTTCCTGCCGCCGGTCGGCGCCTTCCTGCACTGGCTGCGGCCGGGCACCGTACGGCTGCCGCCGTGGCCGGGCAGGATCCCGTTCACCTCGGGGACGCGGCGGACGGCCGCCGATGTGACGCTGTACGCAGCGGGGTTGGGAGCCGCGGTGTGGCTGCTCTGGTCACCGGGCGGCGCGGTCGGCCCGGGCGCGGTCGGCGTCCTGGCTCCGTGGCGCGTCGCCGTCCTCGTGACGCTGCTCGCGCTGCTCGGGCTGCGCGACAAGACCGTCTTCCTCGCCGCCCGCGCGGAGCACTACGGCCTGACGCTGGTCGTCTTCCTCTTCCCGGTGGCGGACATGACCGCCGCGCTGAAACTGGTCATGCTCGCCCTGTGGTGGGGCGCCGCTTCGTCCAAGCTCAACCGCCACTTCCCGTTCGTGGTGGCGGTGATGATCAGCAACAGTCCGATGCGCCCGGATTGGCTCAAGCGCCGGCTCTACCGTCACTACCCCGACGACCTCAGGCCGTCCGCCCTCGCCGCCTCGGTCGCGCACGGCGGCACGGTCATCGAGTACGCGGTGCCACTGGTCCTGGTGCTCTCGCACGGCGGGACCGTCACCGCGATCGCCCTGGCCGTGATGGTCGTCTTCCATCTGCACATCATGTCGACCTTCCCGATGGCCGTGCCGCTGGAGTGGAACGTCTTCTTCATCTACTCGGCGCTCGTCCTCTTCAGCCATGACGCGGCCGTCGGCGCCTTCGCCCTGCACTCCCCGCTGCTGGCCGCGGTGCTGGTGCTGAGCCTGGTGGTGGTCCCGCTGCTCGGCCACGTCCGCCCCGACCTCGTGTCGTTCCTCCCCTCGATGCGCTACTACGCCGGCAACTGGGCCACCAGCTTGTGGTGCTTCCGCAAGGGCACCGAGCACCGGCTCAACGAGCACATCCTCAAAGCCTCCGGACTGCCCGTCGACCAGCTCACCCGCCTGTACGGTGCCGAGGCCGCCGAGCTGGTGCTGCACCAGGGGCTGGCCTTCCGTGCGATGCACAGCCACGGCCGCGCGCTGGTCGGACTGCTGCCCCGGGCCCTGGACGACGTGGAGGCCTACGATGTGCGGGAGGGCGAGACGGTGGCGGGAGCGATCCTCGGCTGGAACTTCGGCGACGGCCATCTGCACAACGAGCAGTTGGTGGCCGCCGTACAGCAGCGGTGCGGCTTCGCGCCGGGCGACCTGCGCGTCATCCTGCTGGAGTCACAGCCGACGCACCGCTCGCGCCAGCACTACCGCATCGTGGACGCGGCGACCGGCCTGATCGAGGAGGGCTATGTGAACGTGCGGGACATGGTGGCCCGCCAGCCCTGGCTCGACGACGAGGCGCCGGTGATCCCCGTCGAGCCCGTCCGGGCACCGCGACCGGCGACCGGGGTGGCGGCCGCACATGAGTGACGCGATGGTGGTGGGGGCCGGCCCGAACGGGCTGGCCGCCGCCGTCGCCCTGGCCCAGCGGGGGCTCAAGGTGACCGTCCTGGAGGCCGCCGACGACATCGGCGGCGGCACCCGGAGCAGCGAACTGACCCTTCCCGGCCTCCTGCACGACCACTGCTCCGCGGTGCACCCGCTGGGCGTCGGCTCGCCGTTCCTGCGGACCCTCGGCCTGGAACGGTACGGCGTCGAATGGGCGTGGCCCGAGGTCGATCTGGCGCACCCGCTGGACGGCGGCCGGGCCGGGGTGCTGGTCCGCTCGGTGGAGCGGACCGTGCGCGGGCTCGGCGCGGACGGCCCGGCCTGGGAGCGGCTGTTCGCCCCGCTGGCGGACGACTTCGAGGCGCTTACCGAGGACGTACTGCGCCCGGTGCCGCATCTGCCCGCGCACCCGGTGGCCCTGGCCCGTTTCGGGCTCCGGGCGCTCCAGCCGGCCACAGCGGTGGCTCGGCGCTGGCGTGGTGCGGAAGCCAGGGCGCTGTTCGCGGGGGCGGCGGCGCATCTGATGTATCCACTCACCGGGCCGACCAGTTCCGCGGTCGGGCTGATGCTCATCGGCGCCGCCCACCGCTTCGGCTGGCCGGTCGCCCGCGGTGGGTCGCGGACCATTACCGATGCGCTGGCCGCCATGCTCGCCGAACTCGGCGGGACCATCGAGACGGGGGTGCGGGTGGACTCCCTGGCCGAACTCGCCCCCGCCCGGATCGTCATGCTCGACACCGCGCCCGGCGCCGCGGCGCGCATCTGCGGCGACCGGCTGCCCGGCCGGGTACGCCGGGCCTACCGTGGCTGGCGGCACGGCCCGGCCGCGTTCAAAGTGGACCTCGCCGTCCAGGGAGGCATCCCCTGGACCCATGAGGCATGCCGCCGCGCGGGCACCGTGCACCTGGGCGGCACCCTGGAGGAGGTCGTCCGCACGGAGGCGCAGACCGCCGGCGGGCGGATGCCCGAGCGCCCGTTCGTCCTGGTCGGCCAGCAGTACCTCGCCGACCCCGACCGGTCCCGCGGCGACGTCCACCCGATCTGGGCGTACGCGCACGTGCCGCATGGCTATCCCGGTGACGCCACCGAGGCGGTGCTGCGCCAGATCGAGCGGTTCGCGCCGGGCTTCCGGGAGCGGATCGTGGGGCGCTCGGTGCGCTCGACCGCCGAACTGGCCCGCTACAACGTGAACTTCGTCGGTGGTGACATCGTCGCCGGTGCCAACACCACACGGCAGGTCGCGCTCCGCCCCCGGCTGGCCCCTGACCCCTACAGCACCGGCATCCCCGGCGTCTACCTGTGCTCGGCGGCCACCCCACCCGGCGCCGGGGTGCACGGTATGTGCGGTGCGAACGCCGCCCGCTCGGCGCTGCGGTACCTGGACCGGTGAACGGCCCAGCGGAACGGCCGGCGGACGGGGCATCGGACCCGGTCGTCCTCGCGGCCCAGGTGATGCAGGCGCACCGGGACGAGTTCATCGCCAAGCTGGTAGCCACCACCGAGGCGGAAATCGCCCAGCTGGAACACGACGAATCCCTGCGCGGGCTGCTGGAAGCAAGCATCACCGAGAACATCGTCACTGCCCTGCACGTCGTCATCAACCGCATCGACCCGCAGACCGTGGACGCGCCCGCCTCGGCCGTCTCGTACGCTCGTCGGCTCGCCCAGCGCGACGTGCCGCTCTCGGCCCTGCTGCGCGCCTACCGCCTGGGACATGCGCAAAGCCTGGACCTCGTTCTCGGGGAGGCGGTCCGCCTGGGGCTGCCGGATCCGGCCGACACCGTCATCAGCTTGGTCAGCCTCACCTCGGCCTACCTGGACCGGGTCTGCGACCAGATCGGCCGGGTGTATGAGGAGGAGCGCGAACGCTGGGTGGGCACCCGCGGCATGCTGCGCCAGTACTGGGTGGGCCAGCTCCTCGACAACCCCCAGGTCGATCTGCGGCAGGCCGAGGCCGCCCTCGATCACCGGTTGTCCGGCAGCCATGTGGCCGTCGAGGGCTGGCTCCACGGCACCGCGGCCACCACCGACCCCGCCGCCGTCTTCGACCGGCTGGCCTCGTTGCTGTGCACCCTCCTGCGCGCCCAGGGCCGCCCCCTGCTGGTACACACCGACGAGGCCGACGCCCGGATCTGGCTTGCCGTCAGGCCCGACTGCCCGGTGGACCCCGACACGATCGCCGCCGAACTGGCCGACGCCGCGCTACCGGTGCGGGTCGCCCTCGGCATCGTCCGCCCGGGACTCGACGGCTTCCGCCGCAGCACCCGCGCCGCCGCCCGCGCCAAGGCCCTCGCCCTCTCCGCGGGCCCCAGCACCCCCCGCGCGGTAGCCTTCGCCCGCGTCGCCCCCGTCGCCCTCCTGGTCGACGAGCCCCGCGAACTGGCCGACTTCGTCTCCGACACCCTCGGCGACCTCGCCGTCGACGACCCCCGCAACGCAATCCTCCGCGAGACGCTCCGCGTCTTCCTCGCCACCCACCGAAGCTACGCCGCCACCGCGGACCAGCTGATGGTCCACCGCAACACTGTCCACTACCGCGTTCAACGGACCGTCGACCACTACCACCTCAACCTCGACGCCGACGCCTTCGACCTCCACTTCGCCCTCAACGTCTGCCGCTGGCACGGGGCGAAGGTTCTGCGCCGCAAGAGAAGGTGACGAGGCGCTACCCGGCCCCGGCGGGTCGTCCTCACCTGCGAGGGCCGCATGGTGCCTGATGGGGATAGGGCCGTTCCGGACTATCGCGCACCGGCACCAACGGTAGGAAGATCGGGACGAGGAGTACAGCAGTACCAGGAGTCCGAGGAGTACGAGGTGGCGCCGATGGGCAGGCCGGTGACGACGTTCAGCCAGAGTCCGGAGGATCCGTTCGCGCTGCATCGCGCTGCCTGCGCAGTGGTGGACCACGGGGGCACGTTAGTGGGCTGGGGCCCGGGTGCCGAGGAGCTGCTGGGCTACCGGAGCAACGAGGCGATCGGCCGCCCGGCGCTCGACTTCCTGGTCAAGCCGGACGGCGTGCCGACCACCGGGGAGTTGCTGGCGGAGCGCGTACGGGCCGGGGCCTGGTCCGGGCTGCTGACAGCACGGCATCGCGACGGCCACCCGGTGGACCTGGGTCTGCGGGCTTCCATGGTCGTGCGCGACGGCGTGTGCGAATGGTTCCTGGTCGGCGCGCCCGCCGAGGACGTCGCCCAGTGGGAGCGGGACCGTGCCATCCTCGACGGGCTGTTCCGCCGGTCACCGGTCGGGATCGTCGTGCACAGCCCGGACCTGCGGGTCCTACGGGTCAACCGGGCGGTCGAGCGGATCAGCGAGATGTCGACCGACGAGCATCGGGGACGGTCCACCGGCGAGCTGCTGGTCGCCCAGGACGCGGAAACCGACCGCAAACGGGTGCGCAGCGTGCTGGAGAGCGGCAAGCCGCTGATCTCCACGGAACAGTCCCTGCGGCTGCGCAGCGATCCCGGCCGGGAGCGGGTGGTGTCCGTCTCGGCGTTCCGGCTGGAGGACTCCGCCGGGCACGTCCTCGGGGTCACCGAGATGATCGAGGACATCACCGGCCGCTACCGGGCGCGGCGCAGACTGGCGCTGCTCAACGAGGCCAGTGCGCGCATCGGGACCACGTTGGATGTGTCCAGGACAGCCTGCGAGCTGGCGGAGGTGGCGGTGCCCAGCCTCGCCGACTACGCGTCGGTGGACCTGCTGCAGGCCGTGCCGGGCGGCGACGAGCCCGCCCAGGGGGTGACGGGGCCGCTGGTGCGGATTGCGGCCCGGGGCGTCTCCCGCGAGGGGCTGGAGGTCACGTTCCCCGAGGGCGCCCCGGTCACGTTCGCCCCCCGCTCGCCTCAGGGCCGGTGTCTGGCCGGGCAGCAGCCGCTGCTCGAACCCGTCGTGACCCTCTCCCCGGAGTGGTACGACATGGCGCCGCAGCAAGGCAGGCGCGCCCTCGACCTGGGCATCCATTCCCTGGTGGTGGTGCCGCTGGTCGCCCGCGGACTGGTGCTGGGCGTGGTGAGCCTGTGGCGGTCACAACGCCCGGAGCCGTTCGAGGAGGACGACCTGACGCTGGCCGAGGAGCTCGCCGCCCGCGCCGCCGTCTGCCTCGACAACGCCCGCCGCTACACCCAGCAGCAGCGCACCGCGCTCGCCCTGCAACGCAGCCTGCTCCCGGGCACGGTGCCCGACCTTCCGGCGGTCGAGGTGGCCCACCGTTACCTGCCGGCCAACGTCGGTCCCGGGCTCGGAGGTGACTGGTTCGACGTGATTCCGCTCTCCGGGGCGCGGGTCGCCCTGGTCGTGGGCGATGTGGTGGGGCACGGCATCCACGCCACGGCCACGATGGGCCGCCTGCGCACCGCGGTCCACACGCTGGCCGGCCTGGACCTGGAACCGGACGAAGTCCTCTCTCGCCTGGACGACTTGGTCAACCTGATCGCCGCCGAGCAGGAGGTGAGCGGCAAAGACCCCTCCGCCGGTGCGCCGGTGACGGGGGCCACCTGCCTGTACGCGGTCTACGACCCGGTCTCCCGGCAGTGTTCCATGGCGCGGGCGGGTCACCTACCGCCGGCGGTGGTGACCCCCGACGGGACGGTGGATCTGCTCGAACTGCCCGCTGGCCCGCCGCTGGGCCTGGGCGGACTGCCGTTCGAGTCTCGTGAGGTGGAGCTCCCGGAGGGCAGCCTGCTTGCCCTCTACACCGACGGGCTCGTCCAGGAACGCAAGCGCAACGGCGCGCCCACTGACATCGAGGACGGACTGGCACTGCTGCGCCAGACGCTCACCGGCCCCACGACCTCGCTGGAACACACCTGCCAGGCGGTAGTGGACCGGCTGGTCCCCGGTCACCATCCCACCGACGACGTCGCCCTGCTCATCGCCCGAACCCGGGTGCTGCCCCCGCGGCGGGTCGCCTCGTGGGGTCTGCCCGTGGACGTGACCGCCGCGTCCCAGGCCAGGGAGCTGATCACCGCCAAACTCACCGAGTGGGGGTTGGACACCCTGGTGTTCACCACCGAGCTGATCGCCAGCGAACTGGTCACCAACGCCTATCGCTACGCCTCCGGGCCGGTCACTCTTCGGCTCATTCGCGAGCAGTGCCTCATCTGCGAGGTCGCCGACTCCAGCCACACCTCGCCTCACCTGCGCCGGGCCCGCAGCACCGACGAAGGCGGCCGCGGGCTGTTCCTGGTCGCCCAGCTCACGGAGCGTTGGGGCACCCGGTACACCCGCGAGGGCAAGACCGTCTGGACGGAGCAGCCACTGCCCGCTGATTCCAGGAGGTAGGTGTGCTTGCACCAAGACCGTCGTCCGCCGGCATGTCCCGCCGGCGAGGCGGTCCCCCTTGGGCGCCGGCAGCGGCCCCCGCCCACCCAACTTGCCTGCCGGAAATAGGTTGGTGCTGCTGCCCGGGGCTGGTCTAAGAGGTCGTTTTCATCGGTGAAGCCTGTTTCATCCCAAATCGCTCTCCCGCCGAGGTGTGACTTCCGAGGTGTTGCTACGCCAATGCGGCTGGCGAGATCCGGCGTGAGTCCGCATTGCCAGTCTCATCCCCTGAAGCCTGTCTCGATCCAAGACGTGCTGTATGGGTGATTGCTCTCGTCGCGCCGCACATGGGTCTGTCACGTGAGAGATGCGAGCGCAGCACTGAGGCATTTGAAGTCGCATAAATCAGGTGAAAACGACCTCTCGGCGGCTGTTGGTGAGTTCGCCGCTGAGTTTGCCGTCGAGGTGGGCGCTGGGGTCGTTCAGCCCGGTGATCTCGACGGTCTTGCCGTGTTGGGCGTATTTGGTCTCGATGGCGTCGAGGGCGGCGACGGAGGAGGCGTCCCAGACGTGGGTGGCGGACAGGTCGATGACGACCTTGTCGGGGTCGGTGGCGTAGTGGAATCGGGCGACCAGGTCGTTGGAGGACGCGAAGAACAGTTCACCGGTGACCCGGTAGACGACCTGGGTGTCATCGGGGTCGACGACCGCGGTGACGTCGGCGAGGTGGGCGACCCGCTTGGCGAAGACGACCATGGCGGTGAGGGTGCCCACGACGACGCCGATGGCCAGGTTGTGGGTGGCGACCACGACGGCGACGGTGAGCACCATGACGGTGATCTCGCCCGCCGGCACCCGCTGGAGGGTCTTGGGCGCGATGGAGTGCCAGTCGAACGTGGGTGCGGGCCCCGGAGACCCGTACGTTGATCATGGTCTGGCCGACCATGGCGCAGCCGCCCATGCCGCCGAAGAACCCGGTGACGATGTTGGCGATGCCCTGGCCGATGGACTCGCGGGTCTTGTTGGAGCGGGTGTCGGTGATGTCGTCGACGAGCTTCGCCGTCATCAGCGACTCCATCAGGCCCACCAGCGCCATGGCGAGCGCGTACGGCGCGACGGTGGTGAGGGTGTCAAGCGTGAACGGCACGTCGGGCAGGCCAGGGGTGGGCAGCGAGGATGGCAGGGCGCCCTGGTCGCCGACGGTCGGCACCGCGATCCCGGCGGTGACCGTGACGACCGTCAGGACGACGATGGAGACCAGCGGCGCCGGGACCACCCTGGTGATCTTCGGGAAGAACACCATCAGGGCCAGTCCGCCGACGATCAGTGGATAGACCGGCCAGGGCACATCGGTCATTTCCGGGACCTGCGCCATGAAGATCAGGATCGCGAGAGCGTTGACGAAGCCGACCATCACCGAGCGCGGCACGAACCGCATCAGCTTCGCGACCCCGAGGGCGCCGAGCAGGATCTGGAATACACCGGCCAGGATGACGGCGGCGACCAAGTAGCCGAATCCGTGCTCGCGGTTGAGCGGGCCGATGACCAGGGCGACGGCGCCGGTCGCCGCGGAGATCATCGCGCGTCGGCCACCGACGATCGAGAGGGCGACGGCCATCATGAAGGAGGCGAACAGGCCGATCGCCGGGTCGACCCCGGCGATGACCGAGAAGCTGATGGCCTCGGGGATCAGGGCGAGCGCGACGACGAGCCCGGCGAGGATCTCGGTGCGCCAGACCTTCGGATCGGACAGCCAGTCGGGCTTCAGGCCGCGCAGCCGCGCGGCAGGAGACAGTGCGGGAGAAGGCAAGGAGGGCAGTACCAGTCGTGGTCGGGCACGTCGTCGTAACGGCGTGCGGGGAGGCAGGAAGGCCGGGGCGGCCCTCCCCGAAGTCCCCGCCGGGCGAGCCAGGCGACGAAGTCGTGGGTGCCGCCCGCGGAATCGGTGCGGATCAGGGTCCGGCGCCCGCGCCGGTACTTCTTCGGCAGCTGGGCCAGGGCCAGGCGGGCGGTGGTGATGTGGTCGGCGGCCGTTTTCGATCCCGCGTTGCCCGGCCTGAGCAGGGCCGCGACCGGTTCACCCGTGCCGCCCGGTCCGTGGTCGACGAACCCCATCAGCGGGTGGTGGCCGTAGGTTCGCTTCCACGTGGGTGCGGCGTCCTCCTTGTCCGAGTGCGCGATCACCAGCACCCCGTCGAGGTCCACGGTCACGGTCCCGCCCGCGTCAGGCGCTTTCCGGCCGGCCAGCCGCCAGACAGGTCGGCGGACTTCAGCCCGCGCGGCACGGATGGCCCGCAGGGCTTTCTCCCCGGAGGCTGCAAGGGTGCCGACGAGGCGGGAGACCGTCGGGTCGGAGGCCACCGGCCCGAACACGGCCGGCTCGGCCCGCAGCATGGCGACATCCGCGAGACAGTCCCCGCCCAGCGCGACCGCCAGGGCCACGTCCAGCAGGGTCTTGCCCGGATCGTGCACCATCCGAGTTTTCCGCCACGGCGTCAGCGCCGCTGATATCGCGGTGTCCAAACCGGCCTTGCGGACGGTCTCGACCAGCAGCACGCTCCCGGCCTGCGAGACCACCGCCCGGCCGCCGCCCTCGATGCGGACACGCGGGTACGACCCGATACGCTTCTTCACCTGGAGAGTGCTTCTTTCCCTGCAGCCAACAGGACCCTAAGGGTTGTCCCGTAAATGATCTACGGCATGCTGCTTGAGCAGCTCATTTCTCCGTCATCCGGCCAGGGTGAGGTTGTGCAGGCGGGCGATGCCGAG
>NZ_JOIX01000118.1 GCF_000720175.1 Streptomyces sp. NRRL S-337 | reverse complement strand
CTCTTCTCCGAGTCGGCGGGCCGTGCCGTCGTCGCCGTACCGCGCAGCGAGGAAGTCCGCTTCACCGACATGTGCACCGTCCGGGGCCTGCCGGCCACCCGCATCGGAGTCATCGACGGCGAAGCAATCAACGTCCAGGGCGAGTTCAGCATCCCGCTCAGCGAACTGCGCACCGCCCACGAGGGCACCATCCCGGGGCTGATTGCCTGACCTGCTCCGCCTCGGAACGGCCCGCCAGTACGCCTGGCGGGCCGTTCCGCGTGCGAGGCGGGCGCGGGCCTGTGACCCGGGGCGGTTGTCAGTGCTGCCGCTTACGCTGATCGCATGTCTCCTGCCGCCCGGAAGTCGCGCTCCCGCCAGTACGACGAGAAGAAGACCCGCGCCGCCGTCCGCGCGCAGTTCGCGCATCTCCGCGCGGCCGTGAGTGAGCTGACGGACGATCAGTTCGCGCTGCCGACCCGGCTGGGCGACTGGACGGTGCGGGAGCTCGTGGCGCATCTGGCGATGGCGGTCGGCAGCGTGCCGCGTGCGCTCGCGCTGCCCGCCCCGCCGCAGGTGACGACCGCCCTGCTGGACTGGCCGTTCGCCACCGCGCCGCTCGCTCCTGGGATCGACGCGGACACCCGCGCGCTGGCGTCCGGCAACGCCCCCATGGAGCTGCTGGCGCGCACCGCGGAGGAGTTCGAGCGCCTCCTGCCACCGGAGGGCGCGGAGCGCCTGGTAGCCGCTCGCCCCGGCGCGATGCGGCTGGCCGACTACCTGGTCACCCGCTGCGTCGAGCTCGTCGTGCACACCGACGACCTGGCCGCGGCGACCGGCGCGGAGATCCCGTACGACCGCCAGGCGCTGGCCACCACGACCCGGCTGCTGGCCGATGCGCTGGCCGTCAAGGCGCCCGGCGGATCGGTCGAGGTGCGGGTGCCGCCGTTCGCCGTGGTGCAGTGCGTCGAGGGCCCCCGGCACACCCGCGGCACCCCGCCGAACGTCGTCGAGACCGACCCGCTGACCTGGATACGCCTGGCCACCGGCCGGACGACCTGGGACGCGGAGCTGGCCGCCGCGACGGTCAGCGCCAGCGGTGAGCGGGCCGGCCTCGGCGGCCACCTGCCGGTGATGGGCTGACGAGCGGCGGGCCAGGAGCCTGAGGAGCTGCCCAGCGGGGCCTGAGGACGGCCGGCGGACGCACAGGGTGGCCGGTCGGTCCTTCGGACACGAGGCGGGCAGCAGCGTGGCGTCCACCGCTCCCCAGGCCGCCCGCAGCTCGCCCAGCCCGGAGGCGCGGACGGGCGCGCGGCCCTGGGGGCGGCGGTGGGCGGAGAGGCGTCGCGTATCTCACACCGACACGCCGGGGTGCTCGTACGGCATTCAGTGCGTACAGCGCGAAAGCGGCATTCCGGGTGGCGGCGGGGAAGGGCGAGGGCCCGGCGAAAGACCAGCTCAGAGGGGTGGCCCGGGAAAACAGCCGGAACCGTCGTCACCCGCAGCTACGCTGCTGATGCTCAGCGGCAGATCGCGCTCGCGGCCCGGCCGGGGTCGACGTGGCGGTGGCGCACCAGGCGCTGCGCGGAGCGGGGCGCCCGGCAACAGACCAGGTGCGCCAAGGGTTGCGGGGTCCGCAGGGGCAGAAATCCTGTCCGGGTGGCCGTGACCACGTCAAGCGCGCTTCACGTCCCATTCATGCACTCATCCAGGTGCGCGGCCATCCCCGGTTCGGATGAATCCGCGACCTGCCCTAGACTCAGGGGCGTGCCACGTGGTGACGGACGACTCAACCACGACCTGCTCCCCGGCGAGAAGGGCCCCCAGGACGCATGCGGCGTCTTCGGTGTCTGGGCTCCGGGTGAAGAGGTCGCCAAACTCACCTATTTCGGGCTGTATGCGCTGCAGCACCGTGGACAGGAGTCCGCGGGCATCGCAGTGAGCAACGGCTCCCAGATCCTCGTCTTCAAGGACATGGGCCTGGTTTCCCAGGTCTTCGACGAGACTTCCCTCGGCTCCCTCCAGGGCCACATCGCCGTGGGCCATGCCCGCTACTCCACCACCGGTGCCTCGGTGTGGGAGAACGCCCAGCCGACGTTCCGCGCCACCGCGCACGGTTCCATCGCGCTCGGCCACAACGGCAACCTGGTCAACACGGCCCAGCTGGCCGAGATGGTCGCCGCGCTGCCCCGCGAGGGCGGCCGGGCCACCCAGGTCGCGGCGACCAACGACACCGACCTGGTGACCGCGCTGCTCGCCGGCCAGGTCGACGAGGACGGCAAGCCGCTGACCGTCGAGGAGGCCGCCCCGCGCGTCCTGCCGAAGGTCAAGGGCGCCTTCTCGCTCTGCTTCATGGACGAGCACACGCTCTACGCCGCCCGCGACCCGCAGGGCATCCGCCCGCTGGTCCTCGGCCGGCTGGAGCGCGGCTGGGTGGTCGCCTCCGAGACCGCCGCCCTCGACATCTGCGGTGCCAGCTTCATCCGGGAGATCGAGCCCGGCGAGCTGGTCGCCATCGACGAGGACGGCCTGCGCAGCAGCCGCTTCGCCGAGGCCCGCCCCAAGGGCTGTGTCTTCGAGTACGTCTACCTCGCCCGTCCGGACACCGACATCGCCGGCCGCAACGTGTACCTCTCCCGTGTGGAGATGGGCCGCAAGCTGGCCGCCGAGGCGCCCGCCGACGCGGACCTGGTGATAGCGACGCCCGAGTCCGGCACCCCCGCCGCGGTCGGCTACGCCGAGGCCAGCGGCATCCCCTACGGGTCCGGCCTGGTCAAGAACTCCTACGTCGGCCGGACCTTCATCCAGCCCTCGCAGACCATCCGCCAGCTCGGCATCCGCCTCAAGCTCAACCCGCTCAAGGAAGTCATCCGCGGCAAGCGGCTGGTCGTCGTCGACGACTCGATCGTCCGCGGCAACACCCAGCGGGCACTGGTGCGGATGCTGCGCGAGGCCGGTGCGGCCGAGGTCCACATCCGGATCTCCTCGCCGCCCATCAAGTGGCCGTGCTTCTTCGGCATCGACTTCGCCACCCGCGCCGAGCTGATCGCCAACGGGCTGAGCGTGGACGAGATCGGCAAGTCGCTGGGCGCCGATTCGCTCGCGTACATCTCCATCGACGGCATGATCGAGGCGACCACGATCGCCAAGCCGAACCTGTGCCGCGCCTGCTTCGACGGCGAGTACCCGATGGAGCTGCCCGACCCGGAGCTGCTGGGCAAGCACCTCCTGGAGTCGGAGGCCGCGGCACCGACGAAGTCCGACGTGGACGGCGTCCAGACGCTCACCGCCGGGGTCGGCGGGGCCGACGCACTGCGTCGCCCGTAGAGCTCGTACACACACGACACGAAAGTTCTCAGCCATGTCCGCTGAACCTTCCGGCGCCAGCTACGCGAGCGCGGGCGTCGACATCGAAGCCGGCGACCGCGCCGTGGACCTGATGAAGGAGTGGGTGAAGAAGGCCACCCGCCCCGAGGTCGTCGGTGGGCTCGGGGGCTTCGCCGGCCTCTTCGACGCCTCCGCCCTCAAGCGCTACGAACGCCCGCTGCTGGCCTCGGCCACCGACGGCGTCGGCACCAAGGTCGACATCGCCCGCAAGATGGGCGTCTACGACACCATCGGCCACGACCTCGTCGGCATGGTCGTCGACGACCTCGTCGTGTGCGGTGCCGAGCCGCTGTTCATGACCGACTACATCTGCGTCGGCAAGGTCTACCCGGAGCGGGTCGCGGCGATCGTCAAGGGCATCGCCGAGGGCTGCGTGCTGGCCGGCTGTGCGCTGGTCGGCGGCGAGACCGCGGAGCACCCGGGCCTGCTGGGCGCGGACGAGTTCGACGTGGCCGGCGCCGGTACGGGCGTCGTCGAGGCGGACCGGCTGCTGGGCGCGGAGCGTATCCGTACGGGCGACGCGGTGATCGCGATGGCCTCGTCCGGACTTCACTCGAACGGGTACTCCCTGGTCCGGCACGTCCTCTTCGATCGGGCCGGGATGACCCTCGACCAGGAGGTCGCCGAGTTCGGCCGGACCCTGGGCGAGGAGCTGCTGGAGCCCACGAAGATCTACTCGCTGGACTGCCTGGCGCTGACCCGGACGACCGAGGTCCACGCCTTCTCGCACATCACCGGCGGCGGACTGGCCAACAACCTCGCCCGGGTCGTCCCGGACGGGCTGCACGCCACCGTCGACCGCTCGACCTGGACGCCGGGCCCGGTCTTCGACCTGGTCGGCACGGCCGGCTCGGTCGAGCGCCTGGAGCTGGAGAAGACCCTGAACATGGGCGTCGGCATGATCGCCGTCGTCCCGCAGGAGTCGGTGGACGTGGCGCTGACCACGCTCGCCGACCGCGGAGTGGACGCCTGGGTCAGCGGTGAGATCGTCGAGCGCGGCGACCACGCCGACGCGGTGACCCTGACCGGTGACTACGCCGCCTGAGCGGACCGGCCGCCGCACCGGCACCCACCGGTGCGGCCGCCGCTGTGGCGCACCTCCGGCGGACCGGCACGGCCGGTTCCCGGCGGGACGGCGCCCGGACGCCGACGTTCCGGGCAGCACAAAACCCGGCCCGGGCGATGCCCAGGACCGGGTCCGTGATGCTGTTAGCGGGTGCCGCGAGCGCGCAGAACGTCAAGCGCGACGACGCTGCTGGGACGAGTCGCCGTCGTCCTCGTCATCGTCGTCGTTGTACAGCTCGGCGTACCGTGCGTACGGGTCGTCTTCGTCATCCTCGAACGGCTCCGCGTTCGGAGGCTGCTGGCTCGTCGGCGCCGTCGGCGCCGTACTTGCACCCAGCTCGCTGGCCAGTGCTGAGAGATCCGTCCCACCGCTGTTGTACTTCAGCTGGCGGGCGACCTTTGTCTGCTTGGCCTTGGCCCGGCCGCGCCCCATGGGTCGACCCCCTCAGTGACGGGGCTCGATGGCCCCAGAGTCTTGACACGCGTTCATGGATCAGAGCGGGCTCTCAAGAGAGAGACCGGCCCGTAGAGCTTTAACGGTACCTGCTTCCGCGGCCATACGGTACGTCGCCCGCATCACCCGCCGCTCGGCACGACCCTCAGGGTGCCCCGTCCCCGCTGGTCAACTGCGATTTTAACCTGTCCCGTACGGCGACCCGCCGACGGGTGGTGAGGGATGTCTCCCCGACCGGCCGTGGCGGGCCGCGCAAGGTGGTGTTTCCGGCCGCCCTGGCCGGAACCTTCGGTCAGCTCCTCCGTGCCTCCGCCATCCGCTGCTCCGCGATCCGGTCGGCGGCCGCCGCCGGCGGGATCCCATCGGCCTTCGCACGAGCGAATATTGCCAGCGTGGTGTCGAAGATCTTCGCCGCCTTGGTCTTGCAGCGGTCGAAGTCGAAGCCGTGCAGTTCGTCGGCCACCTGGATGACGCCGCCGGCGTTCACGACGTAGTCGGGGGCGTAGAGGATGCCGCGGTCGGAGAGGTCCTTCTCGACGCCGGGGTGCGCGAGCTGGTTGTTGGCCGCACCGCACACCACCTTCGCGGTGAGCACCGGCACCGAGTCGTCGCTGAGCGCCCCGCCCAGCGCGCACGGCGCGTAGACGTCCAGGCCCTCGGTGCGGATCAGCTCCTCGGTGTGGGCGACCGCGGTGACCTGCGGGTGCTCGGCGCGGACCCGCGCCACCGCGTCGGCCCGGACGTCCGTGATCACGACCTCGGCACCGTCCTTGAGGAGGTGCTCGACGAGGAGGTGCCCGACCTTGCCCACACCGGCGATGCCCACCTTGCGGCCGCGCAGCGTCGGGTCGCCCCACAGTGCTTGCGCCGAGGCGCGCATGCCCTGGAAGACGCCGTAGGCGGTCAGCACGGAGGAGTCGCCGGCGCCGCCGTTCGCGGGGGAGCGGCCGGTGGTCCACTTGTTCGTACGGGCGACCACGTCCATGTCGGCGACGTACGTGCCGACGTCGCACGCGGTGACGTAGCGGCCCCCGAGCGAGGCCACGAACCGGCCGTAGGCGAGCAGCAGTTCCTCGGTCTTGATCAGATCGGGATCGCCGATGATCACGGCCTTGCCGCCGCCGTGGTCCAGCCCGGCGAGGGCGTTCTTGTAGGACATGCCGCGCGACAGGTTCAGTGCGTCCAGCACGGCCTCCTCCTCGGAGGCGTAGGCATGGAAGCGGGTGCCGCCGAGGGCGGGGCCCAGCGCGGTGCTGTGGATGGCGATCACTGCCTTCAGGCCACTGGCCCGATCCTGGCAGAGAACGACCTGCTCATGGCCCCCTTGTTCCGATCGGAACAGGGTGTGCAGAACGCCGCCGTCGGCGCCGGCGGGGGCCGGACGTACGTCAGTCACGGTGGTGACTCCCATAAGTCGCGAAGGACGCCCTCCTACGGGTGGGGAGGGCCGGTTGGGAAGAGCGTAAGACCTGCGACGGCGGTTGATCGGTCAGGTGCCGAGGATCACCCTCTCCCGGGGGACGGACGTGGGACGATCTGGTCGTATCGCAGGCCGGTCGGGGGCCCTCGGGCGTGTCGGGCACGCCGTGCGGTGGGTCCTTGGACGGTGGACTTCCCTCGTAAGGAGCGGGCGTGGCCCTGGCGTCATCGGTGAAGGTCCCGTACATGGCATACCTGCGGGTCTACGAGCCGCTGGCAGCGTTCCCCGAGCCGGAGCGCTCCCATTGGGCGCGCTATGCCAAGCGGGAGGACACCCCCACCGCCCAGGACGAGCAGCGCCGGGCGCTGGCCGACCTGCTGCCGACCCCGCCGGTGCCGGTCCCGGTCCACGAGAGCGCGGACGCCTTCATCGCGGTCGTGAACGAGGTGGTGTGCGTCTGCCCCTGGCGCACCCGGCTGCGCGGCTGGCAGGCCCTGGAGGGCCTGGAGGAGCTGCTGCCGGCGGCGGTGCTGGACGCGGCGCTGCCCCCGGTGGTGCGCCGGCAGGCCGCCACCGACTACGAGCAGTGGCGCGAGCGCAACCCCGACGCCCGGCCGTGGATCCGCGGCGCGTCCTGGCACGTCCCGGTGCGCTGGTTCGTCCTCTTCGACGACTCCGAGCGGGAGTACGCGGAGGGTGACGAGGGGACCGTGCTGCGTTACCGCACGCCGATGGTGCAGGCCAGACGGCGGGTCGCGCGGGGATTGCGGACGCTGCGGAACGCCCTGGAAGAGGGACCGCTGATCGACGGCCTGGTAGATGTGGGGCGCTGGCTCGAGGAATTCCACCCACGCTCGCTCGTGGAGCTGGACTACGGAGGGCTGGTGCACGCGGTGCCCGAAGGGCAGCTCGCCGAGGACCGTTCCGCCGCCGAGGTGGCGGAGGGACTGGCGGCGCTGCGCGAGGGGGACGGCGAGCGGGCCGGTGCCGCGTACGAGAAGCTCTCCCAGCGGTGGCGCGCGGTCCGCGAGCGTCAGTTCTCGAGCTGACCGGCCGAACTCTTTCCCGAGTTCACGGTGCTGTCGTACGGTGCTCGCTTCGCGGTGGTCGGACGGTAAGGGACGTAGGTCCTTAACCGGGCGATTGCCCCAAGCGTGACCTAAAGCACTTACTTCGGGTCTTGCTAGCAAGCCTCTTCCTCGTGCCAAAATAGGACAAGGAGCCCGACCCGGGCTCCTTCCGTCCAACTATGGGCGGATAGATCGGTATTGCGGTCCTTGAGGGGTCTCGTGGCGGCTGAGCCCGCTGTGACTGATCGTCACGGCGGTGTGACTGTCCGCTATGGCACGGTCCATCGGCATCCGCCGAGGTTGAACACCTGAGAGGGCAATTCCATCGGTTTGGCCGACGTGGCTGGACAGATGGTGTAGTTGTAGTGCCGAGGACAAGCCGTTCGTCCTATAACCGACTCGGCCCGCGTCCGCCATTTCGGGCAACGCGGGTCAAGGTGCAGAATTTAGAGGAAAGAACCGTGATGGTTCGGTTCTCCCGAGGAGGCCGCTCATGACCGCTCGCACCCCTGACGCCGAGCCGCTGCTGACCCCTGCCGAGGTTGCCACGATGTTCCGTGTCGACCCCAAGACGGTCACCCGCTGGGCCAAGGCAGGCAAGCTCACGTCCATCCGCACGCTCGGAGGGCATCGGCGTTACCGCGAGGCTGAGGTCCGCGCACTGCTGGCGGGCATTCCGCAGCAGCGCAGCGAGGCCTGAAAAGCCGCGTAGCCAGGCCGTTTTCGGGGCCCCCAACCCGAAAACGCCCACTTCGCGCACCAGGCTCGACCTGCTCCACCACGCTTCACACAGCTTCATACGACGCGGCGTCTGACCCCAACAGGCCCCACACCCGCTCCACTGGGTACGTCACCGATCGCGCTGGACTCCGCCGGGTCCAGCGCGATTTTCATGTGTACGGCCGCTCCAGGGCCGGTCAGAAGGCTCGGGCCACCTGTCGCCGAGGCCGGCTTCCGGTGGCGTCCACGGCGCCTTCAGGGGCCCTCCGGGGGCCTTCAGGAGTGACTCCGGGAATGGGTATGCGATGCGCCCGGAGAGTGGTGCAATTGCACATATTAAATTGACCCGTTGTAGGGCGGGTGTAAGTTCCTCGCCCGGCAAAACTTGTTCGGTGACTCCCGTCACACGGCGTGCCGCTTGTGGCCATCCGCCCGCTGCGGTAGGGGAATTGCCCCTCCCTCAGGGCGCTTTCCCTCGGCACCGTTGCCCACCCGTCCCTACCCGTCCCCACCCTTCCACCGGACAAGACGCGGCGGAGGCGTCCTTGGTCACCGCGGCGCGCGACCTTTGTCCTCGGCCGCCGACGGCTCGCAGGCGGCCGGAGCGGGAGCCGGGGCGGAGGCGGGCGCGGCCGGCGTCGCGGCGGGCCCGGAGCGGGTCGTGTGCGGCTCCATGGCGAGCCGCAGCAGCTGATGGCAGATGGGGCAGTGCCGCATCCGGTGGCGGTAGCCCGTGGCCGCGGCCAGATGGGCTCGCAGCAGCGCCCTGGTTTCGTGCCGTACCGCAGTCGTCATCCTGCATACCTCCCCGGCCCCCACAACCTCCCCAAGTGAGTACCGGCGCCGGAAGGTCCCGTCAATACAGCGGGCAGCAAAGCAGTCACGGGCCGCAGCCGACGGCGCGCGGCAGGCGGAAGCGGCGGGCGAGCGCCGGACCGGCGTACGGCCCCCGGCGGACGCGCGGCGCAGGCAGAAGCAGGACGGCCCGCGTCCGGGAAGGACGCGGGCCGAACGGATGCGGTTTTGGCGGGACTTGCTGTGTCCGACGGCGGCTTCGCCACGGGCCGCGGCCTCTGCGGGCAGCAGTACGGCCCGCATCCTCAGGGGGATACGGGCCGTAGAAAGCGGTCCTGACGGGATTTGAACCCGCGGCCTCCACCTTGACAGGGTGGCGAGCACTCCAAACTGCTCCACAGGACCTTGCGTTTTTGCTTTCCGCTTGCGGCGGGCTACGAAGCAAGACTGTACAGCAGGTCAGGGGGTGCGGTCGAACTCGATACCGGAGGCCCGCCCTCAGGCGGGCACCGCCGCGTCCACCGCCTTCATGATCCGCTTGTCGGAGACCGGATACGCGGTCCCCAGGGCGTGCGCGAAGTAGCTGACCCGGAGCTCCTCGATCATCCAGCGGATCTCGCGGGCCTCGGCCGGCACCGCACGGCCCGGCGGGAACTGCTCCAGCAGCCAGGCGTATTCGTCCTGCATCTCCTTCACCTTCGCCATACGGGTGCGGTCCCGCTCGGCGTTGGTCGGCAGCTGCGTCAGACGGCGGTCGGCGGCGATCAGATAGCGCATCAGGTCCGGCAGCCGCTTGGCGCCGTGCGCGGTCACGAAACCGGGCTTGATGAGCTCCGCCAGCTGCGCCTTGACGTCCGTCAGCGACGGCAGCAGCGAGGGGAAGGACGTCTCCTTCAGCCGGCGCTCACACGCCTGCCAGGCGGCCAGCACCTCTTGCACCTGCTGGATCGTCCGCAGCGTGACGTCCACCAGGTCGGCCCGGACCGCGTCGAACAGCTTGCGGAAGGACTCCTCGTCCCATGCCGGGCCACCCCGCGCCGCGATCAGACGGTCCGCGGCGGCGGTCACGCAGTCGTCGAAGAGCGCCGCGATCGAGCCGTGCGGATTGCGGGACAGCGCGAGCTTCTGCTGGTTGCTCAGCTTGTCCTGGGCGAACTTGGCGGGATTGGAGGGGATGTTGAGCAGGACGAGGCGGCGGGTGCCCGCCCACATCGCCGACTGCTGCGCGGCCTCGGTGTCGAAGAGCCGGACCGCGACGCTGCTTCCCTCGTCCACCAGCGCCGGATACGCCTTCAGCAGCTGGCCCGCCCGCCGGGTCTCGACCGTGCGCGGCAGCGTGCCGATCGTCCAGGACGTCAGGCCGGTGCGCTGCTCCACGCCGGCCGGGGTCGCCTCCTCGGCCGCGGCCCCGTCGCCCTTGCGGCCCCGGCCGGGACGCTCGGCGGCCTGCTCGAAGGCCTTGGAGATGGCCGCCTGGGTCTTCGGCTTGAGCTTGTGCCGCAGCGCCTCCAGGTCCTTGGCCTCGGCGAGTTTGCGCCGCCGCTCGTCGACCACCCGGAAGGTGATCTTGAGGTGGTCGGGGACCTTGGCCGGGTCGAAGTCCGCCGGATCGACCGGCACGCCCACCATCCGCTGCAGCCCGGCGGCCAGCGAGGCCGTCAGCAAGCCCTGCAGCGGGACCGCCGAGTCCAGGAAGCGGGCCGCGAAGTTCGGTGCCGGTACGTAGTTGCGCCGGATCGGCTTGGGCAGCGACCGGATCAGCTCCGTCACCAGTTGCTCGCGCAGGCCCGGGATCTGCCAGTCGAAGCCCTCGGAGGAGACCTGGTTGAGGACCTGCAGCGGGATGTGGACGGTCACGCCGTCCGCGTCCGCGCCCGGCTCGAACTGGTACGTGACCTTGAACTTCAGCTTTCCCTGCCGCCAGGAATCCGGGTAGTCGTCCTTCGTGACGGCCTCGGCGGACTCGTTGATGAGCATCGAGTGCTCGAAGTTCAGCAGCTCCGGCTCGTCCCGGCGTTTGGTCTTCCACCAGGAGTCGAAGTGGGCGCCGGAGACGACGTGGTCGGGGATCCGCCGGTCGTAGAAGTCGAAGAGCGTCTCGTCGTCCACGAGGATGTCGCGGCGCCGGGCGCGGTGCTCCAACTCCTCGACCTCACCGAGGAGTTTGCGGTTGTCATGGAAGAACTGGTGGTGGGTGCGCCAATCGCCTTCCACCAGGGCATTGCGGATGAACAGCTCGCGCGAGGTCTCCGGATCGATCCGGCCGTAGTTGACCTTGCGCTGGGCGACGATCGGTACGCCGTAGAGCGTGACCCGCTCGTACGCCATCACCGCGGCCATCTTCTGTTCCCAGTGCGGCTCGCTGTACGTGCGCTTGACCAGGTGCTGGGCGAGCGGCTCGATCCACTCCGGCTCGACCTTCGCGTTCACCCGCGCCCACAGCCGGGAGGTCTCGACCAGCTCGGCGGACATCACCCAGCGCGGGGGCTTCTTGAAGAGCGCGGAGCCGGGGAAGACCGCGAACTTGGCGCTCCGGGCGCCGAGGTACTCGTTCTTGGCCGCCCCCTCCTTCCCGCCCTCCAGCCCTGCGTTCTTCAGTCCGATGTGCGAAAGCAAACCGGCGAGGAGGGAGGTGTGGATGCGGTCCGGTGCCGCGTCCTCCTCGCTCAGATGGATCCCCATCGTCTTGGCGACCGTACGCAGCTGGGAGTAGATGTCCTGCCACTCGCGTATCCGCAGGTAGTTCAGGAACTCGTTGCGGCACATCCGGCGGAAGGCCGACGAGGACAGCTCCTTCTGCTGCTCGCGCACATAGCGCCAGAGATTCAGGAACGCCAGGAAGTCGCTGGTCTCGTCCTTGAAGCGGGCGTGCTGCTGATCGGCCTGCTGCTGCTTGTCCGAGGGCCGCTCGCGCGGGTCCTGGATGGACAGCGCGGCCGCGATGACCATGACCTCGCGGACGCAGCCGTTGCGGTCCGCCTCCAGCACCATCCGTGCCAGCCGCGGGTCGACCGGCAGCTGGGACAGCTTGCGGCCGGTCTGTGTGAGCCGCTTCTTCGCATCCTTCTGCTTCGGATCGAGCGCGCCGAGCTCTTCGAGGAGCTGCACGCCGTCCTTGATGTTGCGGCGGTCCGGCGGATCGATGAACGGGAACTTCTCGATGTCGCCGAGGCCGGCCGCGGTCATCTGCAGGATGACGGAGGCGAGGTTCGTCCGGAGGATCTCCGCGTCGGTGAACTCGGGGCGCGAGAGGAAGTCGTCCTCGGAGTACAGCCGGATGCAGATGCCGTCGCTGGTCCGGCCGCAGCGGCCCTTGCGCTGGTTGGCGCTGGCCTGCGAGACCGGCTCGATGGGCAGCCGCTGGACCTTGGTGCGGTAGCTGTAGCGGGAGATCCGGGCCATGCCCGGGTCGATGACGTACCGGATGCCCGGCACGGTCAGCGAGGTCTCGGCGACGTTCGTGGCCAGCACGATCCGGCGGCCGGTGTGGCGCTGGAAGACGCGGTGCTGCTCGGCGTGCGACAGCCGGGCGTACAGCGGCAGCACCTCGGTGTGCGGCAGTTGCTTCTTGTTGAGCGCGTCCGCCGTGTCGCGGATCTCCCGCTCGCCGGAGAGGAAGACCAGGATGTCGCCCGGCCCTTCGGCCTGCAGCTCGTCCACCGCGTCGCAGATCGCGGTGATCTGGTCGCGGTCGGCGTCCTGGCCGCCTTCCTCCAGCAGCGGGCGGTAGCGCACCTCCACCGGATACGTACGGCCGGACACCTCGACGATCGGCGCGCTGGGAGCCGCGTCGCCGTCGCCCGCGGCGGCGTCCGCCGTCCCGACCGTGGCGAACGAGCCGAAGTGCCGCGCGAACCGCTCCGGGTCGATGGTCGCGGAGGTGATCACGACCTTCAGGTCGGGGCGGCGGGGGAGCAGCTGCGCCAGATAGCCGAGGATGAAGTCGATGTTGAGGCTGCGCTCGTGCGCCTCGTCGATGATGATCGTGTCGTACTGGCGCAGCTCGCGGTCGGTCTGGATCTCGGCGAGCAGGATGCCGTCCGTCATCAGCTTGACGAGGGTGTCGGCGCCGACCTGGTCGGTGAAGCGGACCTTCCAGCCGACCACCTCGCCCAGCGGGGTCTTCAGCTCCTCCGCGACGCGTTCGGCGACTGTACGGGCCGCGATCCGGCGCGGCTGGGTGTGCCCGATCAGACCGCGCACGCCCCGGCCGAGCTCCAGGCAGATCTTCGGGATCTGGGTCGTCTTGCCGGAGCCGGTCTCACCGGCCACGATCACGACCTGGTGGTCGCGGATCGCGGCGAGGATGTCGTCCTTCTTCTGGCTGACCGGCAGCTCTTCCGGATACGTGATCTCCGGGAGCGCGGCGCGCCGCTGGGCGACCCGCAGCTCGGCCTCGTCGATGCCGTCGGCGATCTCGGCGAGCACGGCCGCCCGGGCTTCGGGCTTACGGATCCGGCGTGCGCCGTCGAGCCGGCGCCCCAGCCGCTGCGCGTCGCGCAGCATCAGCTCGGGCAGGCGTTCGCTCAGCGCGGGGAGGGTGGGAGCAGCGGTGCCGGGCGGTGTGGAGGAGATGCCGTCGGGCAGGGCGGAGGCAGGCTGACTGGACATACGTCCCCCAGGATCTCACCTCGGGTGAACGACTGGCGAACCATTTGCCGGCCCGGCCGGGCGCCCGCCCGCGGACGGCCTCCCATACGGGAATGTCGGACATCGGTGGCTTAGCGTGTCCGCATGTCCGGTCATCGCGGCGACCCCGGCCCCCAGGACGAACCCGACGCCCCCCGCCAGGAGGGGCTCCACCAGGACACCCCGCCCCCGCACGGCGCCCACGGCAGGCCGCGGACCCGCGAGGAGAAGTGGGTCGCCTTCAAGAGGTCCCCGTTCTTCCCGGCCACCGTGCTGGTCCTCATCCTCGCCGCGGCCGCCGGCCTCTTCGCCGGCTCGTACACGTACGCCATGGCCAACCCGGCGCCGCGGCACATTCCCACCGCGGTGGTCGGCTCCCCCGCCGCTCCGCAGGTGAGGGCGTTCGTCGAGGGGATGGAGAAGGCCCTGAACGCCACCCTCCGGCTGACCGCGTACCCCTCGAACGGCGCGGCCCGGGCGGCCGTCGACGAGCAGCGGGAGTTCGCGATCCTGCGCGCACGAGGGCGCGGCGCCGAACTGGACGTCTCCGGTGCCTCGGGCGCCACGGTGGCCCAGCTGCTGGCCGAGTCCGGCGCCGCGGTCGGCCGGGCGACCGGCGTGGACGTCCGCATCCGGGACATCACCCCGCTGCAGAAGGGCGACCCGCGCGGGCTCGCCCTCTTCTACGTCTCCCTGGCCGCGGTGATCATCGGCTTCGTCGGCGCGATCCAGCTCAGCGTGCACGCCCGGGCCCTCGATCCGGCCGAGCGGATCGCCTTCACGGTCGCCTACGCGTTGCTCGGCGCGTTCGCCATCGCGGCGGTGGTCGACTGGTGGCTTGGCGCCCTGCGGCTGCCGTTCTTCGAGTCCTGGCTGATCCTGGCGCTGACCATGTTCACCTCCGGCATGGTCTTCACCATGTTCAACACCCTCATCGGGCGCTGGGCCATGATCCCCACCTGGGGCCTGATGGTGCTGCTGGGCAATCCCTCGTCCGGCGGCGCGGTCTCCTGGCCGCTGCTGCCGTCCGTCCTCGGCCACATCGGCCGCTGGCTCCCGCCGGGCGCCTCGGTCAACGCCCAGCACACCGCGGTCTACTTCGGCGGCCACCAGCACGCCTTCCCGTTCCTCGTGCTGGCAGCCTGGTCGGTGCTCTCCTGCACGGTCTTCTGGGTCTGGCGCCACCGCCACCCCGGCGGCCGCGAGAGCGATACGGCCCCTGCGGCGGACGGCTGAGCGGAGCATCCCGCCGGACGAACGACGAAGGCCCCGGTTCGGGGAACCGGGGCCTTCGTCCAAAGGGTGTGGCTGGGGCCGGGGTCGAACCGGCGACCTATCGCTTTTCAGGCGATCGCTCGTACCAACTGAGCTACCCAGCCGCAGCGGTCCTGACGGGATTTGAACCCGCGGCCTCCACCTTGACAGGGTGGCGAGCACTCCAAACTGCTCCACAGGACCTTGCATTGTGTGAAAGCGGCCTGAACCATTCTCACACACGGTGTTGCGTGCCCCCAACGGGATTCGAACCCGTGCTACCGCCTTGAAAGGGCGGCGTCCTGGGCCACTAGACGATGAGGGCTGGTGGCCTCCTTGGCGTCGTTACCGGCGCCGTCGGGGACGTGAGAAGCATATGGGATGGGAGGACCGTTCGCCAAAACGGTTTACCCGGAGCCGCCGGAAGGGGTCCTGGTCGGCCGCGAAAAAGCCCCCGGTGAGCGGCCGGCCGACGGTCCGGAGGGCGGGCCGGACGGGTGAGCGGAGCGGGTCGGCACCGGCGTGGCGCCGGGCTGGTTCTCCCGCGGGAGGTGGCGGCTGACCTCGGCGCGGGACAGGCCCAGCCCGCCCAGGGTGATCTCGTCCCAGGCCTGCAGCCGCTTGGTCCTGCGGTCCAGATAGAGCACCGACGCCTGGACCGGGGCGGGCTTCTTGTTCTGCACCGCGCGCAGTCCGCCGCCACCCGTGGAGCCCTCGACCATCAGCCGGGTGCCCCGGGGCAGCGTGGCGTTCTCGCGGTGGTGGATGTGGCCGGCCAGTGCCAGCGGGACCAGCCCGTCGGTCTGCGCCGCGGCGGCCGGGTTGTGGGCCAGCGCGAGGTCGACCGGCGTCCCGGCCAGCCGCTCGGTGCGCAGCACGTCGGCGAGCCGGTCCCCGGCGGCGCGCTCGGCGGCGTCCCCGGCCGCCACGACCGAGCGGTCCGGGGTGAACTGCGGATCGCCGGTGCCCGCGATCCGCAGCCCGGCGACCCGGACCACCCGGCCGTTGTCGAGGACGGTGACGTGCCGGCGCCCGGACAGGTACCTCTGCGTGGTGCGTGAGTCGTGGTTGCCGCGCACCCACACGTACGGGGCGCCGAGCGTGGACGTCGCGTCGAGGAAGTGGTTCTCGGCGGCCGAGCCGTGGTCCATGGTGTCGCCGGTGTCGACGATCACGTTGATCCGGTACTGCTTCACCAGCGAGGCGATGATCCGCCAGCTGGCCGGGTTCAGGTGGATGTCGGAGACGTGCAGGACGCGGAGGGTGCTGGGGTCGGGCTGGTACGCCGGCAGCGTCGAGGTGGCGTCGTAGAGCTTGGTGACGTTGGTGACCAGCCGCGCCAACTCCTTCTGGTACACGTCGAATTCGCTCACGATGCTGCGCGCGTTGCCGACCACGGACGGGGCCGAGGACAGCAGTCCGGAGAACTTCGGCTCCAGGACCGAGTCCGGGTTCCAGGTGGCGTACGCGGTGCCGGCGGAGGCGCCGAGCAGGGCGAGCGCCAGGCCGCCGGCGGCCAGGGCGCGGCGCGGGCGGCGGTAGACGACCAGGCCCAGCGCGGTGGCGCCGGCGGCCACGGCGAGGCAGGAGTGCACCGCCAGGCCGAGGGCGCCGCGGGTGACGTCATGGGTGACCTCGTCCTGCAGGCCGGCGAACCGTTCGGGGTGGGCGACCAGCGCCTGCGAGCGGACCGGGTCCAGCCGGTCGACGTCGACGTCGAGCCGCAGTGGCGCGTAGTGGCTGCTCAGCTCCAGGTCGCCGAGCGGCGCGACGTCGATCCGGGTCCCGCCGGTCAGTGAGGGGCGCAGGGCCATGCTGGTGTCCATCGGGCCGACCGGGGCGTGCACGGTGCCTATGAGGAGCAGCCCCAGCCAGGAACCGAGGGCGGTCACGGCTATCAGGCCGAGCGAACGGGCCAACGGGCGCGGCGGGTCGAGGAGGTCGACGGTGGCTTCCGTACGGCGGAAGCGGGAGGGGCGGCGGACGGCTCCGGGCGGCGCGGATACGCCGGGCGGCCGGTCCCGGCCCGGACGCCACGGTGGGCGGAACGGGCGGGGCAGCCACCGGAGCAGGGGGTTTCGCGGTAGGTCGGGGGCCGATGTCCGGGAGCGCTCAGCACGGGCCATTGGCCCCGTATGCCCGGGCAGGGCGGCCGTCAATCAGGGTGCGGCGACTCGGGTGGTGGTGCGGGACGGCGGGCGGGCGGCGACGATCGGAGGCGGGGAAAGGTGGCGGAGAATGGTGGTGTGCTGGAAATGACGCGCGAGGAGTTCGAGGAACTGGTCGCCGAGGCCCTGGACCGGATCCCGCCGGAGCTGACCCGGCTGATGGACAACGTGGCGGTCTTCGTCGAGGACGAACCGCCGGCCGGGGACCCCGAGCTGCTCGGGCTGTACGAGGGGACGCCGCTGACCGACCGCGGTGAGTGGTACGCGGGCGTGCTGCCGGACCGGATCACGATCTACCGGGGCCCCACCCTCCGGATGTGCGCGACGCGTGAGGACGTGGTCGCCGAGGCGGAGGTGACGGTCGTTCACGAGATCGCGCACCACTTCGGCATCGACGACGCCCGGCTGCATTCGCTCGGCTACGGCTGAGCCGCGGCGGCGCCCCGGCGTGATCGGCGGCGCGGGGCGCGTGTCCTCAAGCGGGGGGCGGGAGTTGGGCAGGGCGTCCGTGCCGCCGTCCCTGCGCTCCGGATCCGGAGGTCCCGCCGTGCGCCCGAGCCCCTACCGCCCCTCACCGTCCCCGACACCGCCGCCCGCCGCCCCCGCGGCGGCGCGGCCACCGGAGCCACCGGTGCCGTCGTCGCAGCTGCCCGCCTCGCCGCTGCCCGTATCGCAGCCGTACGCCTCCCGGTCGTCGGCCGCGCGGCCGTCCGTGCCGCCGTCGCCGGCGGGCCGGGCGCTGTCCCGGGTCGCCGTCGCCGCCGTGACCGTCACCGCGCTGGCCGCGTCCCTGGCCGGCTGCATGAGCGTCAGCGACCCGGCGCAGCCCAAGCCGTCCGGCGGCGCCGCGCGGCACGACGGCCAGGGCGGGCACCCCGGCCCTGGTGGACCGACCGCCGACGGGCGCGGCGCCGGAGCGCGGCAACTGGGCCGCAACGGCGAGGCCCGCCCGGCCGGCGGCGACGAGAAACCGGGCAAGAAGTCGAAGTCCGCGAAGCCGAAGCCCTCCGAGGAGGGTGCGAACCCCGGCCCGGTACAGCCCTCGGGCCCGGAACCCGGCGCGGGCAGCAGCGGCGGCTCCGGCGGCCCCGGCGGAGGCCACGGACCCGCCGGCCCCTCGCCCTCCCACTCCGCCCGGCCGTCCTCCCCGCCCGACACGCCCACGCCCCCCAGCACCCCCACCGCCGCCCCGACCC
>NZ_JOIX01000117.1 GCF_000720175.1 Streptomyces sp. NRRL S-337 | reverse complement strand
GCAGACCCGCCACCCGCCCCGCGCCTCCGCGTCCCGCGCCCCCGTGGCCCCGTCCCGCGCCCCGCCCTGCGCCCCCAGCGCCAGCCCCGCCCAAGTGGCACCATCAGCCGCAACGGCCCGCCCGCCGCATCAGCCCCACCAGCCGCATCAGCTAACCCGCCGCAGTGGGGCGCCCCTATAGCGGTCACCCCGAGAGCGGGCGCTCCGACGGTGGCTCCCCCCGGAACCTGCTCCCCGCCCCCGCTCCGCCCTCACCCCAACCCCGCCTCACCGAAGAACTCGCCCCGCACACCCCGCAAATGCTCGGCCGGCCCACCCCCAAGCGCCCAGGCCGGCCCACCCCAAGCGCTCCGCCCCGCCCACGCCACGCGCTCAGTCAGCCCACCCCCCAAGCACCCAAGCCGGCCCACCCCAAGCACCCAGGCCAGCGGCAAGCGCGCATCGCTCAGATCAGCGGTGCCGCAGGCGGTGCCCCCGAGGACTGGGCGGCCCGCTGGAGGGCACTCGCGAGCAGGGCGAGGTCCGTGGGGCCGTTGCCGAGTTCACGCAGCGGGCGTCGGGCCGGCGGGTCGCCCATTCGCTGCCACTCCAGCGGGACGACCGTCGGCCGGAGCGTGGACGTACGGGGTATCCGGCCGGTCACCCGGCCGGCCTGGAACGGCGTGGCGGAGCCGTCCGCCACACGGTGGAGCCGCCCGCGGCCGACCGGGGCGGGCTCGGACGAGTCGTCGGACGCGCCCAACTCGATGCGCAGGGCAGCGAGTTCGCTGGTCGCGGTGTCGGCCGTGCGGTCCGGGTGGCCGGTCGCGGCTATGAGGTGGACGCCGAGCGCAGCCCCGTCCCGGGCCACCGCCTCCAGCGCGCGCACGACGGAGCCGGCGGCCGGGCGGCCGGGGCTGCCGAGCGCGGGGGCGACCAGCGCGTCGAAGTCGTCGACCAGGATGAAGAGGCGCGGCATCGGGGCCGCGGGGTCGAGCAGGGTGGGCGGGGCAGTGGGGGCGGTGTCGGGGTCGGGGGTGGCTGAGGTGGGCGTCGGGGCTCCAGGGCGGGAGCGGAGGCGGAGGGTGCCCGTGCTCGCCAGGGTGCCGGTGTCGGACGGGTCCGCCGCCGCTGTGCTGCCTCCTTCGTTACGGCAACGATTACGGAGCGTGATTAGTTCCTGCTCTCCGTGATTACTTCCGTACGGTGTGTAGTCGCTGCTCCTGGAGGTCCCGGCGGTCTCGGTGGGCTGGGAAGTGTTGTCGGGGTGGCCACCGGACTCGGGGGTGTGGCTCGTCGGTGGCGCGTCGTACCTCTCGGCGTTCGTCTGGCCGTAGGTGCCGTAGGTGCGGCCTTGCGGCGCGGTGGGCGCGGCACCCTGTGCAGCGGTGGGCGCGACACCTTGTGCATGGGCAGTTTGTGCGTGGGCGCCCCTGGCGCCTTGTGCGCCTTGCGGTCCATGGGGTGCATGAGGTCCATGGGGTGCTTGGGCTTCCGGGTGGCGGGCGTCGCCCGAGGCGGGGGCCTCTCCTCTGCGGCCTTCGCCCGTGCGGCCTTCGGTGGTGCGACGGGGGGCGATGACGCGGGGGGCCGGGAGGTGTTTGGTGCGCCAGTCGGTGAAGGGGGTGCCGGACAGTATTTCGGCGCGGCGTTTGAGTTCGGAGGAGAGGGCCTGGGCGAACGCGCGCATGCGGACCGGGTCGGACGCGGCGAGGTACGTCGTGACGTGCGGCAGGTCGGTACACACCCGCAGGCCCTCGCCGCGGTCGGTGCCGCCACCGTCCACCAGCACCAGGGACAGCAGGTCGGGGCGGTCGGCGGCGGCGAGGGACGCCGCCAGGGACCGGAGCAGTTCGGTTTTGCCGCCGGCGGCGGGGCCTTCGACGAGGAGGGGTGCGCCCTCGGCGGCCAGGTCGGCGCACACCGGTCCGTGCGGGCCGGCCCCCAGTACGGCGGTGGCGCCGGGCCGGTCGGTGTCCAGGGTGGCGGCCCAGCGGGCCATCAGGGAGGCGGGGGTGGCGCGGGCGAGCCCGAGTTCGTCCAGCAGCCGGGCCGTAGCGGGGAGGGGGACGGCCGCGCGGGGCGTCGTGCGTGCGCCGCCGGCCGTGGTCTCGGCCTCGTGCAGCGGCGCCAGGGCCCGGGCGAACCGCTCGGCCCAGGCGGCGGAGACCGCGTCGACCGTGGCGATCGTCCCGTTCGGCCCGGAACCGGGCTGGACGACGCGGACCGCGGTGGCGACGTCGCCGCTGAGGACCGCCACCGCGCCACACTCCCCGAAGGCGGGCGACGCGGCCCGGGCCGCCTCGTACGTGGCGGCCAGCGGGAAGGCGGGGGAGGCGGCCGGGGTTTCGGCCAGGCAGAGGAGATGGACGCCGGCTGCCGCGCCGGCCGTGGCCAGCCGCGCGGTGGTCTCGCGCAGTGCGGAGGAGCCGGGGTCGCCGTCGACGATCAGGAGGGTGAACGGTCCTTGGTGGCGGGCGGCGGCGAGGGCGATCTCGGCGCGTTCGGCACTGGCCCAGCCGGGGCCCAGCGGGCAGTCGTCGAGCCGTCGGACGAGTTCGGCGGTGCGGGCCGTGGCCTGTTCCTTGTCGTAGGCGAGCAGCAGCCGGCAGTCCTGGCCGTGGGACGGGTGGAGGTGCGGCAGCCAGCCGAGCCAGGACCAGTCCGCGACCCGTTCCTCGGTGGTGCGCGCCCGGTCGGTGCTGATCAGCACGATGTCCAGGGTGGCGGGGGAGTGCAGGGCGGCGAGCTGGGCGATCGCGGAACGGGCGAGTCCGGCGAGGCGGGCGCGCGGCCCGGCCAGGCCGAGGGAGCCGGCCCGGCGCAGCCCGATCGTGACGGGCAGGGCGGTGCGGCCGCCGTTGCGGCCGGCCGTGCCCAGCCGGACGGTGAGGGTGTCGGGGTGGTCCGGGCCGCGCTCCCATAGCCGGGGGCCCGGGCCCAGTGCGGTGAGCAGGACGGCGGCGGCGTCCGGCCACCGTTCGTCCGGGGCGGTTCCGGAGGTGGCCGGGGGCGTCGCTCCGTCACCGGGTGGCGCTGCGGGTGAGTCCTGGGGTGCGCCGGACGCCTGGAGGCCCGAGGCCGGGAGGCCGGCTGCCGGGAGGTCGTCGTAGGGCCGTTCCGTGGTGGGCCGGCCGCCGGTCAGCCGGCGCGCCCAGGCCCCGATCCCGCCGCGGCGGCCGCCCTTGCGGGGCGCGGCGCCGTAACGCGCCGCGTCCTCCGTGGCGGCGTCCTCGGCGGGCGCCAGGCTCTGCTGGCCGCCGTGGGTCCGGTCCTCGCCGTGCGTACGGCCCTGGGCGCCGGCCGTCGACACGTCGTCCTCCGGGTACCCAGGGGGCGCATACTCGCCGTACGGATAGTCGCCGTACGGATGGACGTTGCCAGGAAGCGGGTGGCCGAGGAGTCCGTGGCCCGGATGCCCGTGGCCCGGATGGTCGGGGTGCGCGCGGTTCTGAGGCTCGCGGTCGGGGCGTTCGCCGCGCGGGTGCTCGTGGATGCCGGGTCCGGCTGCCAGGCCCGGGCCGTGGCCCAGTCCATGAGCCGTGGCGGCCTCCGGGTGGGCCGGCCCGGCCGGGGTGCCGCGCAGGGGGGTGTCGCGCCGGCCGGCCGGGTCCGGTGACCAGGCCGTACGAGGAGCGGGCAGGGGGGCGGCCGGTCCCGTGGCCATCGCCGGGGGAGGTCCGAAAGCCGGTGCCGGTGCCGGTGCATCGAGCGCACCGGCCCCACCGGTCACCTGACCCCCACCCGCCCCACCGGTCCCGCCGCCTCCACCGCCCTCGGCGACCCTCGCGTACCCGCCCCCCGCCCCCGTGGAGATGCGCAGCCGGCCCTCGCCGTCCGGAGTGGTCTCCAGGGCGGGGTCCGGGGTGGTGGGGGCGGACTGCAGGCGGAGGGTGGATTCGCCGATGCGCAGCAGGGCGCCGGGCGGGAGCGGGGCGGGCAGGTCGCCGAGGCCGGTGCCGTCGACGGCGGTGCCGTTCGTGGAGCGCAGGTCGGCGACGTGGACCGAACCGTCCGGTTCGACGGTCACGGCGCAGTGCAGCCGGGAGACGTCCGGGTCGTCGAGGGGGACGTCGGCGTCGGCGGAGCGGCCGATGCGGATCTGGCCGCCGTGCAGCAGGTGGACGCCGCCGGCGTCGGGTCCGGAGATGACGCGCAGCCGGGCGGTGCCGTGCGGCAGGCCGTGGGCCGGGGCGGGGCCGGGGCCCTGGAGGGAGAGCACCGCGCCGTCGATCAGGGGCGGCTCGCCGATCGCGGCGCGCTGCGGGTCGAGGCGTTCGGTGCCGGCGTAGAGCACGACGGGGCCGCTGCCGCCGCCCGCGCCGGTGTCCGCGCCCGGGCCCGCGACGGAGGCCGCCAGGGAGCCGGCCACCGCCGCCAGCGCGGTCCCGGCGGGGGCCGTCACGAGCACGTCGCAGGCCCGTGTGGTGGGGCCGCTGCGCGGCCCGAGGACGGTCAGCCGGATCTGCATCGCCGTCAACGGTCCCTTCTGCCGGGGGCCGGCAGGGGCCGTTCGCTCCCCCGCCCGCCCGGGCACGTCGGCACGGACAAGTCCCAGGTGCACGTCGCGACAAAGACCGCGCGCCCCCACCGCATCGTGCTGGGTGCATCCTCGCACCTGGGACTGACAACACGCCCGCCGACTGCCACTCCGTGATCTTGTTTTGTCGTGTCCGGACGAAAAAGTGCCTGGTTGCGGGCCGTGGCCGGGCGGATTCGGAACGTCGTGATCAGCTCCGAATCGTCCTTGTCCGGGTGGTGCACCGGTCCGCGGCCGCCCACGGGCGGCGCGCAACCATCCACCCGGAACGTGCGTCTTCCCACGAGCCCGGCCCGCCGGAACGAAAAGCTTGTGCGACGGCGTGGCGGGCCGCAGGCCCTACAGTGGATCGGACGGACCGCGCGACGGTGACCATGACCGGACGGCGCGGAGCCGAACGGCCGGTCCGGTGGGCCGGCAGGAGATCCACCACGACCAGGGAGCGCATGACGTGCGGCCGGTAGGCAGCAAGTACCTGCTTGAGGAGCCGCTGGGACGCGGCGCCACGGGCACCGTCTGGCGTGCCCGCCAGCGGGAGACGGCGGGCGCCGAGGCCGCCGTGGCGGGAGAGCCCGGTGAGACGGTCGCGATCAAGGTCCTCAAGGAGGAGCTGGCGCACGACGCGGACGTGGTGATGCGCTTCCTGCGCGAGCGCTCGGTCCTGCTGCGGCTCACCCACCCGAACATCGTCCGCACCCGCGATCTCGTCGTGGAGGGCGACCTGCTCGCGCTCGTCATGGACCTGGTCGACGGCCCGGACCTGCACCGCTATCTGCGCGCCAACGGCCCCTTCAGCCCGGTGGCGGCCGCCCTCCTCACCGCCCAGATCGCCGACGCGCTGGCCGCCAGCCACGCGGACGGCGTGGTGCACCGCGACCTGAAGCCGGCGAACGTCCTGCTCGCCGGGTCCGACGGCGGCGAGATGCACCCGATGCTGACCGACTTCGGCATCGCCCGGCTCGCCGACTCCCCGGGCCTGACCCGCACCCACGAATTCGTCGGCACCCCCGCCTATGTGGCGCCGGAGTCCGCCGAGGGCCGCCCGCAGACCTCCGCGGTGGACATCTACGGTGCCGGCATCCTCCTGTACGAGCTGGTGACCGGCCGCCCGCCGTTCGCCGGATCGACGGCCCTGGAGGTGCTGCACCGGCACCTGAGCGAGGAGCCGCGCCGCCCCGCCACGCTCCCCGAGCCGCTGTGGACCGTCATAGAGCGCTGTCTGCGCAAGCGCCCCGAGGAGCGGCCCAGCGCCGAGAACCTCGCCCGTGCGCTGCGCACCGTCGCCTCCGGCGTCGGGGTGCACGCCACCCCCGCGCAGGCCGAGGCCGCGCTGGGCGTCGCCGCGCTGCTGGCCCCGGACCCGGCGCCCGCGACCGTCCCCGGCACCGACGGCGGCCAGGGGAGCGGCGACGCCGACCCCACCCAGGTCCTCCCGTCCGGCGCGGGTTCGTACGACCCGGCCGCGGCGACCAGCGTGCTGCCCTCGACGGGCGCCCCGGCAGTACCGGGCGGCCAGGGCGCCGATCCGACCCGGGCGATGCCGCCGGTGCCGCCCATGCCGGCCGGTGCGCCCGCCGCGGGTGCGCAGCAGCCCGACGGCCCCCATCCGTGGGAGTCGCAGATGCGCGCCGCCCGGGACCGCAACGAGCAGACGCAGGTGCAGTACCTCGACCCGAACGAGGATCCGCTGCGCCGTCGTCCGCAGCGCCGTCCGGCCGCGCCCCAGCAGCCGCCGCAGCAGCCCCCGTACCGGCAGCCGGCCCCGGCGCCGTACGCGCAGGCCCCGCAGCGCCGCCAGGAGCCGCCGCCGCAGCGGTACGAGCCGCAGCGGCCGCCCGCCCCGGAGCCCCGGCCGCGGCGCGAGCCCCGTCCGCGCAGCGCCAACCCGATGCGGATCCCCGGCCTGGGCTGCCTCAAGGGCTGCCTGGTCACGCTGATACTGCTGTTCGTGGCCGCGTGGCTGATCTGGGAGCTCACCCCGCTCCAGGAGTGGATCGGTACGACCCGCGGCTTCTTCGCGCAGATCGGCCACCTGTACCACCAGGTCGAGCGCTTCGTGAACAAGCTCAGCGGCTGACCCGGGCCGCTCCCTCAGCGGCTGACGAGCCGCCCCGGACCGCCGGTCCCGGGGCGGCTCAGTGGATTTGTCGACTTCTGGCGGGCAATTTCGCTCTCAGAAGTGAAGGTTGCCGCCTTCCGGGGCACGGAACCCGGTGGCATCCGCGTAGCTTTGACGCCAACCTCAGCCCCCGCAGGACGCTCGGGGGCCCGACACGTCGGAGCAGTTTTGGCACGGAAGATCGGCAGCCGGTACACCGCCCACCAGATCCTGGGGCGCGGCAGTGCCGGCACGGTATGGCTGGGCGAGGGGCCCGAAGGGGCCGTGGCCATCAAGCTGTTGCGTGAGGACCTCGCTTCCGACCAGGAGCTCGTCGGCCGCTTCGTACAGGAGCGGGCGGCACTGCTGGGCCTCGCGGACCCGCACGTCGTCGGCGTCCGCGACCTGGTCGTCGACGGCAACGACCTGGCGCTGGTGATGGACCTGGTGCGCGGCACCGACCTGCGCACCCGCCTGGAGCGCGAGCGCCGGCTGGCCCCCGAGGCCGCCGTCGCGATCGTCGCCGACGTCGCCGACGGGCTCGCCGCCGCGCACGCCGCGCGGATCGTGCACCGCGACGTCAAGCCCGAGAACATCCTGCTCGACATGCAGGGGCCACTCGGCCCCGGTGGCGCGCACCCCGCGCTGCTCACCGACTTCGGCATCGCCCGGCTCGTCGACTCGCCGCGCCGGACCCTTGCCCAAGGGGCCGCGGGCCAGGGCAGAGGCCATGCCACCAGGGTCATCGGCACTCCCGACTACCTCGCCCCGGAGATCATCGAGGGTCTGCCGCCGCGCGCCTCGGTGGACATCTACGCCCTGGCGACCGTCCTGTACGAGCTGCTCGCCGGGTTCACGCCCTTCGGGGGCGGCCACCCCGGGGCCGTACTGCGCCGCCACGTCACCGAGAGCGTGGCGCCGCTGCCCGGTATCCCCGACGAGCTGTGGCAGCTGCTGCTGCAGTGCCTGGCCAAGGCGCCGGCGTCCCGGCTGCGCGCCGCGGAGCTGGCCGCCCGGCTGCGGGAGCTGCTGCCGGGGCTGGCCGGGATGCCGCCGCTGGACATCGACGAGCCGGAGGGCGACCGCCCGGACGACGAGCCGGACGGTGCGGCCCCGGGGGCCCGTGAGGAACCGTTCTACCCGTCGGCGGGCGAGACCGTTCCGCAGCGCGGCGCCGTCCCCCTGGTGCAGGGGTCGGTGCCGGACTCCAACCGGGAGACGCACACCAGCATGCGGGTGCCCGGCCCCGACGAGCTGGCCGGCGGCGCCCACGGCACCGCCCGGGCTCCTCGGGCGGCGGGGGAACGCCGGGCCGGCTCGGCGCGGCACCGGGGCTCGGCGGAGGCGGTGCGCCGCCGCCGGATCAAGCTGGGGGCGGCCGCCGCCGTGGTGGTCGTGGCGGCCGGCCTGGGCGGCTGGCTGGCCTCCGGGGACGACGACGCCGGCGAGGCCCCGCCGGGCGTCCACCAGTCGGAGCAGGAGACCCCCTGACGCCCACCCGGGGCGGCTCCCGGCCCGGCCCCGGCAGGCCCGTCCTGCCGGGGCCGGGTCAGGTTCGGCGTGGTAGCCGTTAGGCTGGGTGCGTGGCAGTCGTCGATGTATCCGAAGAGCTGAAGTCCCTCTCCTCGACCATGGGGTCGATCGAGGCCGTCCTGGACCTCGACAAGATGAGGGCCGACATCGCCGTGCTTGAGGAACAAGCGGCGGCGCCGTCCTTGTGGGACGACCCCGAGAGTGCCCAGAAGGTCACCAGCCAGCTGTCCTACCTCCAGGGCCAGCTGCGCCGGGCCGAGGAGCTGCGCGGCCGGGTCGACGACCTGGAGGTCCTCTTCGAGCTGGCCGAGGCCGAGGGCGACGAGGACGCCCGCGCCGAGGCCGAGGGCGAGCTGGCCGACGTCCGCAAGGCCGTGGAGGAGCTGGAGGTCCGCACCCTCCTCTCCGGCGAGTACGACGCCCGTGAGGCGCTCGTCAACATCCGCGCCGAGGCCGGTGGCGTGGACGCCGCCGACTTCGCCGAGAAGCTCCAGCGGATGTACCTGCGCTGGGCCGAGCGGCACGGCTACAAGACCGAGCTCTACGAGACCTCGTACGCCGAAGAGGCCGGCATCAAGTCGACCACCTTCGCGGTCAACGTCCCGTACGCCTACGGCACGCTCTCCGTCGAGCAGGGCACGCACCGCCTGGTGCGCATCTCGCCGTTCGACAACCAGGGCCGCCGCCAGACGTCGTTCGCCGGCGTCGAGGTGCTGCCCGTCGTCGAGCAGACCGACCACATCGAGATCGACGAGTCCGACCTGCGGGTGGACGTGTACCGCTCCTCGGGCCCCGGCGGCCAGGGCGTGAACACCACCGACTCCGCGGTCCGGCTGACGCACATCCCCACCGGCATCGTCGTCTCCTGCCAGAACGAGCGCTCGCAGATCCAGAACAAGGCGACCGCGATGAACGTCCTCCAGGCCAAGCTCCTCGAGCGCCGCCGCCAGGAGGAGCAGGCCAAGATGGACGCGCTCAAGGGCGACGGCGGCAACTCCTGGGGCAACCAGATGCGTTCGTACGTCCTGCACCCCTACCAGATGGTCAAGGACCTGCGGACCGAGTTCGAGGTCGGCAACCCGCAGGCTGTGCTGGACGGTGACATCGACGGCTTCCTGGAGGCCGGAATCCGCTGGCGCAAGCAGCAGGAGAAGTAGCCCGACGGCCCCGCGTCCGGGCCTTCTGACACCGGAACAACTGCCTCCATGACGGAGGCAGTTGTTTTTGCTGTGGCGGTTTGGTCACAGTCGTATGTCCATGTACCGCGCAACTCTCAGCAATTCGGGCATCGGGTCTTTATTCGGCCTTGACGATGCCGGCCGTACTGGGAAGGCTGAGCGCGGCATGCGTATGTTCCGGGGCGCGTGCAGTAACGGGGAGATGAGCGGCCAGTCGGCATCCGTGGCCGGAACTCGCCTACCCCCAGCGCTGGTCGCCCCGTACAGCGGTGCACCCATGACGAGTTCAGCTACTGGGGGTAGCAGTACATGACGAAGAAGACGCGGCTGCGCGTGGCGCGCATTGCAGCTGGTGCGGTGATCGCGGCCGGTGCGTCGCTCACCGCCGCCGGCGCCGCTTCCGCAGCCAGCCCGGGTGAGACCGGCGGCTCCGACGGCGGGATCATCGGCGGGATCATCGGCGGGATCATCGGCGGCAACGACTCCGGCGGCGACTCCGGTGGCGACGCCGGCGGTTCCGACAACGGTGGTCAGGTCGGCGGTTCGGACGACGGCGGCCAGATCGGCGGCGAGATCGGCGGTTCGGACGACGGCGGTCAGGCCGGCGGCGAGATCGGCGGTTCGGACGACGGCGGTCAGGTCGGCGGCACCGACGACGGTGGTCAGGACGGCGGCCAGGACGGCGGCCAGGACGGCGGTCAGAACGGCGGCCAGGCCGGCGGTCAGGCCGGTGGCCAGAACGGCGGCCAGGATGGTGGCCAGAACGGCGGCCAGGCCGGCGGTCAGAACGGCGGCCAGAACGGCGGCCAGGACGGCGGCAACAACGGTGGCGGCCACAGCGGCGGTCAGAACGGTGGCGGCAACGGCGGCAACGGCGGCCAGAGCGGCAGCACCACCGGCGGCGACTCCACCGGCACCGGCACCGACAACGAGGGCTCCAAGCCGATCGAGCAGCCCGGCAAGGGCAAGGAGCAGATCGCTGACACGCCCGGCCAGGCCAAGCAGCAGGCGAAGGGCGGGGAGCTGGCCGAGACCGGTTCCTCCGGCACCACCGTCCTGCTGATCGGCGCGGCCACGATGATCGCGGGCGGTGTCGGCTTCCGCATGCTGCCCCGTCTGATCAACAAGAACGGCGGCGGCGCGGCAGCGGCCTGACGCTGACGCGGTACCACAGGGGCCCGGGGCGCGCATGCGCTCCGGGCCCTCGGCGTTCTTCCGGCCGCTGCGTTCCGGGCCGCCCGTCACGGGGCGAACGCCACCGTAAGCGCGGCGTAACGGGCAGTGGCCTACCCCAAGACCGAACCCTCCGAACCCTCACCCGGCCACGTAGCGCCGGCTTCGTCCGAGCGGCGTCAGACGGTCTGGTGCAGCAACAGTCCCACCGCGAGCAGCAGGACCGTCAAAGCCACCAGCATCGCCGGGCTGAGCTGGGCGAACACACCGCCTGCCTGCTGCTGGAGCCGTTCCCTGCTCGCTCGGCACACGGGGCAGCGGCCCTCACTCACAGGGGCCGCGCAGTTGGCGCACACCAGTCGGTCGTACGTCATGCGACCTCCTTCTTCACTGCACCAACGCCCCGAAGGGTGCATTGGTTCCCTCTTCCACTGTGCCAGCTCCCCGGCAGAACGGCGCGCGCCCCGGGATTGTGCGCCCTTTTGTCCCTGTAGGTGCCGTGAATAACCGCACCAACCCCTCCGCCGACTGCACCGCCGCGCGAGGTTCGCGTATGGTCACGCACACCGACGGGAGCCGCAACTCGGCAGCCCGTGCCCCTATCCAGGTCGACCGTGGTGCATCAGTGATCCGATTCGACAACGTCTCCAAGACCTACCCGAAGCAGAACCGTCCTGCACTCAGGGACGTCTCGCTCGAGATCGAGCGCGGCGAGTTCGTCTTCCTGGTGGGCTCCTCGGGCTCCGGCAAGTCCACCTTCCTGCGGCTGCTGCTGCGCGAGGAGCGGGCCAGCCATGGCCATGTGCACGTACTCGGCAAGGACCTCGGCAAGCTCTCCAACTGGAAGGTCCCGCAGATGCGGCGCCAGGTGGGCACGGTCTTCCAGGACTTCCGGCTGCTCCCCAACAAGACCGTCGGGGAGAACGTCGCCTTCGCCCTCGAGGTCATCGGCAAACCGCGCGGCCAGATCCGCAAGACGGTCCCCGAGGTCCTCGAACTCGTCGGCCTCGGCGGCAAGGAGGACCGCATGCCGGGCGAACTCTCCGGTGGTGAGCAGCAGCGCGTCGCCATCGCACGGGCCTTCGTCAACCGTCCGCTGTTGCTCATCGCGGACGAGCCCACCGGCAACCTCGACCCGCAGACCTCCGTCGGCATCATGAAGCTGCTGGACCGGATCAACCGGACCGGAACCACGGTGGTCATGGCCACCCACGACCAGCAGATCGTCGACCAGATGCGCAAGCGGGTCATGGAACTCGAAAAGGGCCGGCTCGTACGCGACCAGTCGCGCGGCGTGTACGGCTACCAGCACTAAGCGTGTACGGCCCCCAGTACTGAAAGGACGCCATGCGCGCCCAGTTCGTCCTGTCGGAGATCGGCGTCGGTCTCCGCCGAAACCTCACGATGACCTTCGCCGTCATCGTCTCCGTAGCCCTCTCGCTCGGCCTGTTCGGCGCCTCGCTGCTGATGCGCGACCAGGTCAGCACCATGAAGGGCTACTGGTACGACAAGGTCAACGTCTCCATCTTCTTCTGCAACAAGAACGACGCCGAGACCGGCGCCAACTGCGCCAAGGGCGCGGCCACCCAGCAGCAGAAGGACGACATCAAGGCCGAGCTGAACCGGCTGCCGATCGTTGCGAACGTGCAGTACGAGTCCAGCGACCAGGCCTACAAGCACTACAAGGAGCAGTTCGGCGACACCCCCGTCGCCGGCCTGGTGACGCCCGACCAGCTTCCCGAGTCGTTCCGCGTCAAGCTGAAGGACCCGACGAAGTTCAAGGTCATCAAGTCGGCGTTCTCCGAGCGGCCCGGTGTCCAGGAGGTGCAGGACCAACGCGACACCGTCGAGCCGCTGTTCAACCTCCTCAACGGCATGAACATCGCCGCGCTGTGCGTGATGGGGCTGATGCTCGTCGTTGCGCTGATGCTGATCGTCAACACCGTGCGGGTGTCGGCGTTCAGCCGCCGGCGGGAGACCGGCATCATGCGGCTCGTGGGAGCGTCCAGCTTCTACATCCAGATGCCGTTCATCCTGGAGGCCGCCATCGCCGGCCTGCTGGGCGCCGGGTTCGCCTGCGTGCTGATCGTCGGCGGCAAGTACCTCCTCGTCAACAACTGGCTGGCGAAGAAGATCCAGGTGATCAACTTCATCGGCTGGGACTCGGTGGCGGCGGTGCTCCCGCTGGTCCTCCTGATCGGGCTGCTGATGCCCGCGCTCGCCGCGTTCTTCGCGCTGCGCAAGTACCTCAAGGTGTGAGCTTCGCCAAGGGGCGCCGTACGGTCAACTCACCGTACGGCGCCCTTTCGTCCCCTAGACTCACCGGCATGTCGGGCCCGTGTTCGTACGACCGGCCCCGCCGCTACCGCCGCGGGGCGGCCCTGACGTTGTTCCTCGCCGGGGTGCTCGCCACCGGCGCGGTGACCGGCACCTGGGGCGACGAGGCCGAAGGCGCGGTGGGCCACGGCATCCCGGAGCGCCCGGCGTCCGGTGCGCGCCCCCCGGAGGCCGCCACCGCCGACCGCGCGGCCGTCGAGCGGGCCGCCGCCGAAGCCATCGAGGACGGCAAGTCCGGTTCGCAGGCCGCCGCCGAGGTCGTCAGCCGTAGTGGCGACCGCTGGTCGACGATCTACACCCAGGGCGAGTTCGAGGACTTCCAGCAGCAGTTGGGCGGCGCCTACGTCGGCGTCGGCCTGTGGGTGCGTCAGCTGGCCGGCGGCCGCATCGAGGTCTCCCGGGTGCAGCCCGGCGGCCCCGCCGCCCGCGCCGGCATCACCGTCCACGACCGGTTGCGGGCCATCGACGGCCGGACCACTCAGGGGCGGCCGGTCACCGAGACCGTCGCCCGGCTCCGCGGCGACGCAGCCGACGGCTCCCGTACGGCCGCCGCCGGCGCCGGCACGCCCGTACGCCTCGACCTCCAGCGTGGTACCCGGCGGTGGAGCCTCACCCTGCACCGCACCCGGCTGCGCACCCGGACCGTCACCGTCGACCGGCCGGCCGGTCCGCACGGCCCCACCCGCGTCAAGATCACCTCGTTCGCCAAGGGCACCGGCGCCGCGGTCCGCCGCGCCGTCCGCGGCGCCTCCCCGCACGGTGGCGTGCTGCTCGACCTGCGTGGCAATACGGGCGGCCTGGTCACCGAATCCGTCGCCACCGCCTCCGCCTTCCTCGACGGCGGCCTGGTCGCCACCTACGACGTACGGGGCAGCCAGCGCGCCCTGTACGCCGGGCGCGGCGGGAACACCCGCCTGCCGCTCGTCGTTCTCGTCGACGGGGGCACGATGAGCGCCGCCGAACTGCTGGCCGGCGCCCTCCAGGACCGCGGCCGGGCCATCGTGGTGGGCTCCCCGACCTTCGGCAAGGGCTCGGTGCAGATGCCCAGCCGGCTGCCCGACGGCTCGGTGGCCGAGCTCACCGTCGGCCACTACCGCACCCCGTCCGGCCGGACCGTCGACGACGTCGGGCTCACCCCCGACCTGGTCGTCGCGGACCATGCCGAGCGGCGGGCCCGCACGGTATTGAGTGGCCTAGGGACCGGCGCTTAGTGCGAAAATGGCCGCACTATGGCTAAGCAAAAGGGCAAGGACAAGGACCCCGGGCGCAAGCTCGTGGCGCAGCACAAGAAGGCGCGGCACGACTACCACATTCTGGACACCTACGAGTGCGGGCTGGTATTGACCGGTACCGAGGTGAAGTCGCTGCGCCAGGGCCGGGCGTCGCTGGTCGACGGATTCGTCCAGATCGACGGCAACGAGGCCTGGCTGCACAACGTACACATCCCGGAATACGCCCAGGGAACCTGGACGAATCACTCCGCCCGGCGCAAGCGGAAGCTGCTGATGCACCGCTTCGAGATCGACAAGCTGGAGTCCAAGAGCCAGGAGACCGGGCACACGATCGTGCCGCTGGCCCTGTATTTCAAGGACGGCCGGGCCAAGGTCGAGATCGCGCTGGCCAGGGGCAAGAAGGAGTACGACAAGCGCCAGACCCTCCGCGAGCAGCAGGACCGCCGCGAGGCGGACCGCGCGGTCTCGGCGGCCCGCCGCCGCCAGCGCGCCTGACACGGCCGGCCGGCAGGTGGGCGCACCGCGGACGGGCCGGGGTCGGCGGGCGGGAGCGACCCGGCTTCCGGCGGGCGGACCGGTGCGGGGTGCGGCGCGGGCGGATCCGGCCGGGCGGCGGCCCGCGGAATACGCTGGCACCCTCAGGCGTTGTTCACGTACGATGGCTCCGCATCCCACAGAGGGTGCGGGAACCGCAGGCGTCAGGGTGTAGGCGCCGGGGTCCGTCTTGATAAATCAACATGGGGATGATCGGTTTCGACAGCGGATGTCGAAGCAGGGGAAGCGAGTCGAGGAAGCGGCCATGATCTCGTAAACCACAGGCCGAAACCAATAATCGCCAACACCAAGCGCGATTCCTTCGCCCTCGCTGCCTAAGTAGCGACTTGCGAAGTGTCAGCCCGGGGCTGTTCCCGACCCGGATCCTGGCATCAGCTAGGGGACTAAACTCCTGAACCCGGTCACGGGGTGCAGGAGGAAATCAAACAGTGACTGAGCCCGTCGGAGACTTGTTCGCGTGATCTCCGGGGCCGAGAAAATCGCAGCGAACTGCACTCGGAGAAGCCCTGTTTCCGCACCGTTGGACGCGGGTTCGATTCCCGCCATCTCCACTCATCCCATGTAAAGCAGCTGCCCCGGCGAGTTTCCCGCCGGGGCAGCTGCTTTTTTGTCCCGTCCCCTCCCTCCCTTCGGCCCTCCTCGCTCCGTTTCGCTGCTTTCCAGCACTTCGGGCTTCGGGCTTCGGGCTTCGGGCTTCGGGCTTCGGGCTTCGGGCTTCGGGCTTCCCTCTCACTCTCTTGCTCTCCCTCGCTGTCAACCCTCGGTATGACAACCCCTGGGTCGATGTGCATCCGCCCGACCTCCGTCACGCTGAGTGCATGAACGCGACACAGCATGCAACCTCAACCCAACTCCTGGTCGCCGGTGGCGGCCGAAGTGCCGGACGAAGCGCCGGACGAAGTGCCGGACGGCGCGGCGGTGGCGGCGGTCGGCAGGGCGAGGAGCACGGCCAGCCCAGCAGCCACGGCCGGAACCCCGTACGCGACCCCCGCCCCCGCCACGTGGTCCACGACCCAGCCCCCTACCGCCGAACCGGCCGCGATACCACCGAGCAGAGCCGTCACGGCGAGCGTCATCCCTTCGTTCAACTGCGCCGCCGGAGTGCGGGATTGGACCAGTCCCATCCCCGTGACCATGGTCGGTGCGGTGGCCATCCCGGCGCCCAGCAGTGCGGCGGCCAGCACCTCCGGGCGCCCGGTCGACGCCGCGAGGAGGGGCAGCAGCATCAGCACGGCCATCGCACCGACACACACCACGAAGCGCCGCCCGCTCCGGCCCGCCGGACGCAGCAGGCCGTAGAGCAGCCCCGCCGTGCACGACCCGGCCGCCTGGAGGGTCAGCAGCCCGCCCGCGGCGGATCGCATCCCGAGGCTGTCGGCGTAGGCCAGGGTCACGACCTCCATCGACCCGAAGATCGCGCCGGTGCACAGGAACGTGCCGAGCAGAGGGGGAATGCCCCGCCGCCGCAGCGGGGAGCGGACCCTGGCCGCACCGGCGGCCGCCCGCCCGGCCGCCGGCGGCTCCGTGCGGCGCTGGACAGCGAAGAGCAGCACCCCGCTCAGCAGCAGGACCGCCGCCACCGCCGTGCCCGCCTCGGGTGCGACGGCCGTGCAGAGCAGCGTCGCGAGCACCGGTCCGAGCATGAAACACAGCTCGTCCGCAGCCTGTTCGAAGGAGTTGGCGGTGTGCCGGGCAGCCGGGTCGTCGCGGAAGAGATGCGCCCAGCGGGCACGGGACATCCCTCCGGTGTTGGGAGTGGTGGCGGTCGCCGCATAGGAGACGAACAGTGCCCAGTCGGGCGCGCCGAAGCGGACGCAGAGCAGCAGCGACAGCGACCCGAGCACCGCGAGCGCGGTGGCCGGCACGGCGATCCGGGCCTGACCGTGCCGGTCTACCATCCGGGCGGTCCACGGCCCGACCAGCGCGGTCGCCGCCAGCCCGGTCGCGGTGACGGCCCCGGCCAGCGCATAGGAGCCACGCGAGCCGCTGATCATCAGGACGGCACTGACGCTGAGCATGCCCATGGGCAGGCGGGCCAGCAGATTGGCGGCGGTGAACGCCCGAGCGCCGGGGACGGCAAAGATCCGCCGGTAAGGGGCGAAGAGCCGAAAACGCCGGGGACGCCGACGCGCGACCGGCCGTACGGGCGGAGCGGTCACCGGACGAGCAGCAAGGAAAAGGATCACGCTCTTACGATCCCGGCCAGCTCCACCATCCGTCCAACACCTGATCAGAGCCTATTCACGCACTTGGGATGTAGATCCGGGGGGACTCGGACCTGCGAGCCTCCCCCCCCGTAATTCCGGGGCCGAGGGCGGGGGTGCGCTGCAAGGATTGCCCGATGCCGTTCGATATCGATCCGCGACTGCTCCGGGCGTTCACCGCCGTAGCCGAGGAACTGCACTTCACCCGCGCCGCGGCCCGGCTCTACGTCGCCCAGCAGGCCCTGAGCCGTGACATCCGGCGACTGGAGCGGGAGGTGGGCACGGCGCTCTTCGTACGGACGACCCGCCAGGTCGCCCTCACAGCCGACGGTGAGCGGCTACTGCCCTACGCCCGCCGGGTGTTGAGTGCCCACGAGGAACTGGCGGCGGCCTTCCGACCGGTGCCCGAGCGGCCGCTGCTGGTCGATGTCGGGGTGCCGATCGGTACCGCACACCGGGTGCTGGAGGACGCCAGAGGGAGGGTGCCGGACAGCTGTGAGCTGGTGGCCCGCTTCCACAGCGGGCTGACGGGGGCGGCGGCAGAGCTGGCCGCCGGGCGGCTCGACGTCTCCTTCGGGCGTTACGCGGGGCTGCCGCCCGCCGTTCGGTCCGGACTGGCACACCAGCCGGTCCGTCTTGAGCCGATGGCTGTGCTGCTGCGGGAGGACCATCCCCTGGCGTCGCGGCCCGAGGTTCCGCTCGCGGAGCTGGCCGGCGAGACGCTCTATGCGGCCGCCGGAAATCCGCAGACCGAGGAGTGGACGGAGCTGGCGGCCCAGCTGTTCGCGGGGCGGGGTATCGCGATGGCCGAGCCGTTCCCGGAGATCGAGGGTTCACAGGAGTTCGTACGAGTGGTGCGGAAACGGGGGTGGTCAGTACTGGCGAGCGTGGAGTTCATCGACGTACCGGGGATGGCACTGCGCCCGGTCGTGGACCCCATACCTCTGTCACCCATCTCGATGGTGTGGCGCCGCGACCTGCACCACCCCGGCCTGACCGCCCTACGTGCTGCGGTGCATGAACTGGCAGGAAAGAACGACTGGTTGACCGCACCGGAGGGCGCCTGGCTCCCTCCAGAGGATGCCGCCGCGATGGGGGTGGCTGAGAGCGTGCGGGGGCGGTAGAGGAGGCGTGAGTGGGTGTGGCGTGGGGCGTGGGTGGGTGGTGAGCGGGGACGCGAGGTGGGTGAGCGGGGACGTCACCCGGGTGATCCTGCGCCGTAACGCGGGTGATCCTGCGCCGTAACGGGGGTGCGCCTACGCGGTAACGGGGGTGCGCCTGAGTACGGGCCGTAGGGGGTGATGAGGGGGAGGGGTGGGTGG
>NZ_JOIX01000116.1 GCF_000720175.1 Streptomyces sp. NRRL S-337 | reverse complement strand
GACTCGATCTGCTCAACCGTCAGCGACTTCTCACACAGTCACACCAACGAGCCCCAGCCCACACGGTCACACCACATGCGGTTGCAGTACTAGGGCGGGTTCGAACGGATCCCGTAGGGGACGCGAGGGCCCCCTGTGGGTCCACAACCGTGAGGGGAGCGGCGGTATTCCGGCGCCCGCACGCGACGGCGTGGCCCGCATGCGACACGGCGCGGCCCACGCGAGAGACGGCGCGGCCCGCACGCGACTGGGCGCGCCCGCACGCGACACGGCGCGCCCCGCACGTGACGCACGCACACTGCCCCCGGCCGGAAGTCCGGCCGGGGGCAGTGTGCGTGCGTTCTTACGCGGGTGTCCCGGTGGGGGCTCAGCCCGCCAGCTCGACGCCCGAGGAGTCCGACGTGCCCGAGGCGGCGGCCCCGGTCACCTCGTCGTCCGCCGCGGCGCGCGGGGCCGGGAGCTTGATCAGGCCGGCCGCGGCGGCCGCGGTGCGGGGGGCCGGGGCCACGGTGCGCTCCTCCTGCGGCAGCGGCTCGGGGGTCGTTTCCTGGCCGAGGAAGACCCGGCGGACCACGCGCTCGGCGGCGTGCCCGTCGTCCCACTGGCAGAACCGCGCGCGGAACGCGGCGCGCAGCTCGGTGGCCCGCTCGTCGTCCCAGCGGCCGCTGCGGAAGGCGTCGATCAGCTCGTCCTCGGTGGTGGCGAGCACGCCCGGGGTGTCGCCCGGCTTGCCCGACAGCAGGTCGAAGGTGACACCGCGGGAGCGGACGTAGGTGTCCCAGTCGTCGGTGTAGTTGATGATCGGCCGGTCGAGGTTGGCGTAGTCGAACATGATCGACGAGTAGTCGGTGACCAGGGCGTCGGCGGCCAGGCACAGTTCCTCGACGACCGGGTGGCCGGAGACGTCGATGATCGCGCCGCGCTCCTGGAGCTCCTGGAGGCGGGCGTCCTGGTCGTAGAAGTAGTGGGTGCGCACCAGCAGGACGAAGTCCTCGCCGAGCTCGCGGGAGATCTTCTCCAGGTCCAGCCGCGGCACGTAGCCGACCTGGTAGTCGCGCATGGTCGGCGCGTACAGGATCGCGGTCTTGCCGGGGGCGACGCCCAGGCGCTCGCGGATGTCCAGGACGTCCTGGGCGCTCGCCCGGTAGTAGACGTCGTTGCGGGGGTAACCGGCGTCCAGCGACTCGAAGTTGCAGGGGTAGACGCGCTCCCACTGCTCGGTGGTGTGCTGGTTGGAGGAGAGCGAGTAGTCCCAGCGGTCGGCGCGGGCCAGCAGCTTGCGGAAGCTCATGCCCTTGGCGGCGGCCGGATAGCGCTTCTGGTCGACGCCCATCGACTTCAGCGGCGTGCCGTGGTGGGTCTGGAGGTGCACCTGGCCCTCGCGCTTGACCACGCCGTCCGCGAAGTTCACGTTGTTGACGAGGTACTTGGCGCGGGCCATGACCTCCCAGTAGCGCGGCGAGTTCAGCACGACGTGGTCGACGCCGGCCGGTATCTCGCCGGAGTCGGCCAGCTGCTGCTTGACGACCCACACGCCGTGGATGTGCGGGGCGAGCTCCTTGGCCTTCTCGTAGATCGCCAGCGGGTTGCAGGCCGGCAGCCGGTTCCAGTACGCGGAGTAGACCGCGAGGTTCTCGTCCAGCGGCTGCCGCAGCAGGGCCTGGTAGCGCAGGTCCATGGCCTTCTTCTTGGCCTGGCGGACCTTCTTGCCGGCGTGCTTGCGGACCGTGCGCTGCACCTTGCCGGCGACCTTGAGGCCGGCCAGCGCCGGGTAGGCGTCCTTGGCGAGCAGCGCGTACTTGCCGCCGGCCACCCCGGCGGGGCGGACGAAGCCGGCCGGCAGGCGCCGGCGGTAGTCGCGGGCGGCGCGGTGGAAGAACTCGGCGGTGGCGTTCTGCGGCAGCCGGCCCGGCTTGTCCAGGACCGTCAGGTAGTGGTCGATCATCTTGCGGAACATGTGCGGGCGCCAGCGCGACAGCTCCGGGTGGGCGTCGAGGTAGCTGAAGACCCGCTCGTACTGGTCGAAGACGTCGAAGTGCTTGCGGCTGGTGGTGCGCAGGATGTTGCCGCCCTGCCGGCGCTGGCGGTAGTGCAGGCAGACCCGGTCGAGGACCGCGATGGACTTCGCGGTGATCAGCGTGCAGAACGTCCAGGGGGCGTCCTCGTAGTAGCCGACCGGGAAGGTGAAGCCGTGCTCCTCGACGAAGTCGCGGCGGTAGGCCTTGTTCCAGACGATCTGCAGCAGGTCGAGGATCTCGGGGCGCTCGGCGAGGGTGAAGCTGGGGGCGCCGGACTCGTCGAGCCGGTCGGCGAGGAGGTTGCGGCGGACCGAGCCGTCCCAGTAGGTCCGGGCGTAGTCGAAGATCAGGATCTCCGGGCTGCCGGTGGCGTCCAGCCGCTCCGCCAGCGCACCGAGCGCGCCGGGGGTGAGGGTGTCGTCGCTGTCGAGGAAGAGGACGTACTCACCGCGGATCTTTTCCAGGCCGGCGTTGCGGGCCAGGCCGAGGCCCACGTTCTCCGGCAGGTGCAGGACCTGCACGCGCTCGTCGCGGGCGGCGTACTCGTCGAGGATGGCGCCACTGCGGTCCGGTGAGCAGTCGTCGACGGCGATCACCTCGAAGTCCGTGAAGTCCTGCGCCAGCACCGAGTCCATGCACTCGCGCAGGAAGCCCTGCACTCTGAAGACGGGCACGATGATGCTGAAGCGGGGTACGACAGGGTCGAGGACTGTCTCGGACATGCGGTGCTTACTCCTCGTGACGAGCTGAGTACAGAACGCAAAAAAGCCCCAAAGGGGTTCCTTGCATTGTCAGCCCTCCTGACCGCTGTTCACCCGAAAAGGTTGTTGTTCGTAACCTGAAAGTTCTGTGGCGCTCATCACGGATGGGGGTAAGTGGCGAATTTTCGGACGGGCGGAATGCCTCCTGGGCACCGCTTCCGGACGAGCGGGACGGGCGGAAGACCCCGGGGCGCCGAATACTGAGGACGTGTCACCGACGCGCCCGCCCCGTGTCACCCGCCGCCGGCTGCTCCAGCTCACCGGCGGCGGGCTGCTCGCCGCGGCGGCCGGCACCGGCGTCTGGGCCCACCTCGCCGACGAGGGCCCACCGACGGGCGAACCGGCCGGCTCCGGGCCGCCCCTGGTCGACCCGGCGGACCAGTCCTTCCTGCACGTCATCGCCCACCCGGACGACGGCCTGTACTTCATGAACCCCGACCTGGAGCAGGCCGTCCGCGCCGGGGCCCGCTCGGTCACCGTCTGCCTCACGGGCGGAGAGTCCGACGGACACAACGTCAGCAGGCACGCCGCCTACGCCGATCGGGTTCCCAGGGACCGGCCCGCCTTCGCCCGGGCCCGCACCAACGGGCTGCGCGCCGCGCACGCCGAGATGGCCCTCGGCGACCCCGCCGCGCCCTGGCACCTGACCGCGATATCCCTGCTCCCCGGCGTCCAGGCCGAACTGCACACCCTCCAGGCCGCCCCGCACCAACAGCTGCTGTTCCTGGAGCTGGTGGAGGCCCGGGCCGTCTGGCAGGCCCGCGCCACCAGCCTGCGCGGCCTGTGGCTCGGCGCCACGCCCTTCCTGCCCACGCTGCGCCCGGCCGGCTCACCCGTACGGCACCAGTACCTCTACCGCCGCGAGCAGCTCGTCGCGGCCCTGGTGGCGGTGCTCGACCGGGCCCGCCCCACGGTGGTGCGCACCCTGGACCCCAACGCGGTGCACTCCCGCAAACGACCGCCGGCCGGCCCGGACCGCGACCCCCGGCTGGCCGGGCTGCGCTACTACGACCACCAGGACCACACCGCCTCCGCCTACTTCGCGCAGGCCGCGCTGGCCGCCTACCGGCCGCGCGGCGGCCGCCCGCCCATCGTGGAGAACTACCTCGGCTACGAGGCGGGCGCGCTGCCCAACGACGTCGACCTCAAGGCCGCCCGGCGCAAGGCCCGGCTGCTGTCGGTGTACGGCTGGGCCGACCACCGCCGCTGCGGCGACCCGGCCGGCTGCGGCGACCGGAAGGTCGGCGGCTCGGCGCTGGACGGCGGCTCCCGCAACTGGACCCGCTCCACCCGGCTGCGCGCCCCCGGCTCCAACGCCTGGCTCCGGCCCGCGCAGGACGGCCGGCTGGTGGCCTTCGCGGTGCTCGGCGGCACCGCGTACTGCTGGACCGAGACCCGCCCCGGCAGCGGCCGGTTCGGAGCGCCGGTGCCGGCCGGCGGCACGATGCTGCAGGGGCAGATCCACGCGGTGCGCCGCCCCGACGGGCCGCTGCAGCTGTTCGCCTCACGCACCGTGCTGCCGGGCCGCAGGGCAGTGCACCACCGCGAGCTGATGACCGCGGCCCAGCGCGGCACCGCCCCGGACGGCACACCGCTGTTCGGCCGCTGGGAGTCGCTGGGCTCGCCGGACCCGGACCCGGAGCGCTCGCTGGAGATCGGCTTCCCCGCCGCGGTGGCCGCCCCGGACGGCACGGTGCACGTCTTCGTCCGCACCTGGGACGGCAACGTCGCGCACCGCGCCGGCCCGGGCGGCACGGGCTTCACGTCGTGGGAGCGGCTGGAGGGCACGGTCAGCACCCTGAAGGCGTCCCCGCAGGTCGTCGACGGGCTGGACGCCTGCGTGGACTCCGACGGGCTGATCCACGTGGTCGCGCCGGGCATCGGGACGGTGGCGCACTGGGTGTCGAAGGAGGCCGGGCAGACACCGCGGCCGGCCGCGGCCACCGGGCTGCCGCAGCCGGGCGGCCCGGTCAGCCTCGTCCCGCTGGCCGACGGCGTGGTGCGGGCCGTCTACCGCCGCTCGGTCACCGCGCAGGTGCTGATCACCGAGCGGCACCGGCGGATCGGCGGCTGGCGGGTGGCGGCGCAGTGCGCGCCGATCGGCGGCTACGGGCGGGTGGCGGCGGCCCCGGTGGGCAGCGGGGACCGGATGGTGCTCGCGGCCCGGGACGACACCGGGGAGGTGCGCACGGCGATGGCCCAGGACGCCCCCAAGCCCTGGCAGCCGGGCCGGGTCTCGCACTCCGCGGCGGCCGGTGTCGCGCAGGACGCCGCCGGGCGGGCGGTGGTGGTCGCGCTGGGCACCGACGGCCGGCTCTACGCGGCCCGGCAGACGTCGGTGGGGCAGACCTCGCTGTTCGGCGCCTGGCGGCCTCAGGCCGGATCGCCGGAGCGGACCGGCGCGGCCCCGGCCTGACCGGCGGCGTCCTGTGCCGGACCGGCTGTCGCGCCGGCTGTCGCGCCGGCCCGGGCGGGTGGCCGCAGGATCCGCCGCGAGACCAGGTAGCCGGCCGGCAGTGCGAAGGCGGCGGCGGCCAGCGGCGCCAGCGTGCTGTTCATCCCGCACCAGCCGACCAGCGCCACCAGCCCGGCGCTCTGCATGCCGTAGTTGGTGACCTGGGTCAGCGGGAACAGCAGGAACTTCTTCCAGGTCGGGCGGGTGCGGTAGGTGAAGTAGGTGTTGAGCAGGAACGAGCCGGTCATGCTCAGCGCGAAGGCGAGGCTGTAGGCGGTGAAGTACGGCAGCAGGCGGTGCAGCGGCAGGTAACAGGCGTAGAACGTCGCGGTGTTGACCCCGCCGACGGCGGCGAAGCGCACCGGCTGGGCCAAGCGCCCGCCCGCGGACCGGCCGGCCATCAGCCGGCCTGCGACCCGGCGGTGGCGGCGTCCGCGGGCCCGGCGGCGGCGCTCAGCGCGGCCTCGGCGGCGTTGCCCTCCTTGACCAGGTAGTGCGGGCGCCGCTTGGCCTCGTGGTAGATCCGGCCGATGTACTCGCCGATCAGCCCGAGCATCACCATCTGCAGCCCGCCCAGGCCCACGATGATGGCCACCAGCGTCACATAGCCGGGCGCGGTGACCCCGCCGACGACGGCCGCCGCGACGATCCACAGGGTGTAGAGCGCGGCGAGCCCGGCGAGGCCCAGACCGGCGTAGATGGCCAGCCGCAGCGGCCGGCTGTTGAAGGAGAGCATCCCGTCGATGCCGTAGTTGACCAGCGCGCCGAGCCGCCATTTGGTCTCGCCGGCCTCCCGTACCGCGTTGCGGTAGTCGAAGGTGACGGTGTCGAAGCCGATCCAGGAGAACAGGCCCTTGGAGAAGCGGTTGTACTCCGGCAGCGCCAGCAGCGCGTCCACCGCCTTGCGCGACAGCAGCCGGAAGTCCCCGACGCCGTCGGCGAGTTCGACGTCCACCCAGGTGTTGACGGCCCGGTAGTAGCAGCGGCTCAGCGCCGACCGCAGCCGCCGTTCGCCGTCCCGGCTGCGCCGCGCGACGACCTGGTCGTGGCCCAGCTGGTAGAGGTCGAGCATCTTCTCGATGAGGTCTGGGGGGTGCTGCAGGTCGGCGTCCATGAGGATCACCGCGTCGCCGGTGGCCGCCCGCAGACCGGCCAGCATCGCGGGCTCCTTGCCGAAGTTGCGGCTGAACGACAGGTAGCGGGTGGTGCCCCGGTGCTGCTGGGCCAGGCCCCGCAGCCGGGCCAGGGTGCCGTCGGTGCTGCCGTCGTCGACGTAGCACAGCTCGTGGGCGACGCCGAGGCGGGCGAGGACCGCCCGGACCGCCTCGTCGAAGCGGGCCAGTACGGCCTCCTCGTTGTAGCAGGGGACGACGATGGAGAGCTTCATCCGCGGGTCTCCTTGGTGGTGCGACGCCGGGACCGGCCGCGGCCCCGTAGCTGACCCCCCACCGCCACCGCCCCGGCCGCGAGCCCCGCCGCCCCGCTCGCCGCCAGCCCCCCGGTCAGGCCCGGCGGCAGGTACGTGCAGGTCAGCCGGGTCGCGCCGGGCCGCAGCGGAACCGTCAGCAGCCCGCCGTACGACGCCGGCGCGCGCCGCGGCCCGTCGTCCACCGCACAGCCCCACCCCCGGACGGCCGGCAGCGCCAGCACCGCGTGCCCCCGGCTGCCGCGCGGCAGCCGGGCGGTCAGCCGGTGCCCGCCGGCGGACAGCGCCACCGGCCCGCGCAGCGCGCGCACCGCCCGGTCCAGCGCGCCCGGCGGCAGACAGCCCAGCGGACGCGCGGGCAGCCACTGGCGGCCCCGGCCGATGAACCGCACCGCGACCGTCCCGTCGTCCGGCACCCGCCCCAGCACCCGCACCGGGTTGGCGGTGGTGTCCGCCCGGCCGATGCCCTTGGTGCGGGTGCCCAGCCCGCTGACCTGGCCCCAGAACCAGGGCGCGTACCAGACGACGGTGCCGCCGGGGGTGCAGCGGGCGGTGAAGGTGGTGCCCGCGCCGTTCGGGCCGGCCAGGGGGGCGGCCGCGGCGGGCAGCGCGGACGGCGGCAGCAGCCAGCCGCCGCGCCCGCGCACCGGCGCGGTGCCCGCGGTGGGCGTCAGCTCCGGCACCTCGTAGACCGCCGTGCCCAGCACCCGTTCCTGGCGCGCGAACACGCTCTCCGGACCGCGGGGCGGGGCCGCCAGGCGGCTGCGTACGGTCAGCAGCGGGGCCGGCGCCGGGCGGGCGCGGTCCACGGTGAAGTCGCCGCGCGGGTGCTGCGGCGCGGGGAACAGCGAGCTGCTGACGCCCATCAGGGCCCGGCCCACCGGGTCCTCGAAGCTGAGGGTGTGACGCCCCCTCATGTACCAGCCGGCGCCCAGGCCCGCGAGGGCGCGGGCGGTGGCCGCGGGCAGGTAGCTGCTGTAGTAGGCGCCGCCCTCGCCGCCGAGCAGCAGCGGGTCGTTGTTGGCGAACTCGTGCGGCCCCGGGTCGGTGCGCGAGCGCGGCCAGTCGTCGCGGGCGGCGAGCCCGGCGTGGGCCGCCAGGGACCCCCGGGTCATGGTGATCTTGGGCCGGAACCAGGCGATCTTGCCCCGTACGGCCGTCACCGAGAACACCGTGTACGCCGAGGTGAGCAGCACCGTGCCGGCCAGCGCCGCGGTGAGCGCGGCCCGCGGCCCGTTCCGGGCGCCGGCCGTGGGCAGCGCCGCCAGCGCAACCAGCGCCGCCAGGGCCGCGGTGCCGCCGCCGGCCACCAGCAGCCAGGTGGCCGCCCCGACCGGGCCCTGGTCCCGGCACGCCCACGCCAGCAGCGCCACCAGCGCCCCGCCGGTGGCCAGTTCGCCGGGCCGGGGCCGGTGCGCCAGCGCCAGCCAGGAGATCATCACCAGGATCCCGCTGAGCACGAACGCGGCCCGGTAGGGGCTGCCGTTGGGCAGCGCCAGCCCGTGCCACAGCAGGATCGTCGGCTTCCAGACGAACGAGGCGGCCACCCCCAGCGCCAGCGCGTACCAGGCGATCCGGGCCCGCACCGGCACCGCCCGGACGAACGGGAAGGCGGCGACCAGCAGCAGCCCCGGCATGCCGACGAAGATGTTGGGCGCGGTGACCCCGCCGTGGCCGCCGGGCAGCAGCTGCGCCAGCTGGTACAGCACGGTGGGCCGTTCCTCGTAGGAGACCGGGGGAGCGGGCTGGGCCGCCTGGCTGGCCCGGAGGGTGACGGTCAGGACGGGCGCCGCGAGCCCGATCCCGGCGAGCGCCGCCGTCACCGCCCGGCCGGCCGCCCGCAGCCGCGCCCCCGGCGGCATCCCGGCCGCCGTGGCCAGCCGCACCGCCAGCACCAGCCCGGTCGCCAGGGTGGCCATCGCCGCCGTGTAGAAGTTGCCCGCCCAGGCCAGGGCGACCAGCAGCGTCCCGGCCACCCAGCGGGTGCGCCGCAGGCACCAGTCGGCGGCGATCCCCAGCAGCGGCAGCGCCACCGGCCCCCACATCCACATCGGGTCCGCGGCGCCGTCGTTCAGCACCCAGGCGCACAGCGCGTAGCCCACCGACAAAAGCGCCCGCAGCGTCCCGGAGCCCGGGTGCAGCCGGCCGAGGAGGACGGTCATCAGGGCGGCGGCCAGGCCGATGCTGCACAGCGTGACCAGGAAGACCGGCAGGTCGGCCAGCTCGCGCGGGAAGAGACCGACGAGCAGCGAGAACGGGTTCATCAGATACGTGACGAAGTCCGCGAGGAACGGCACCCCGTATCCGCTGCTCCAGTTGAAGAACAGATCGCCGGTGGCCTGTCCGTGCAGCAGGTCCCACAGCCGGGCGTGGAAGGGCACGAACTGATTGCCGAGGTCGTTGACGGCGCGCGAGCGCGGCCCGAACGGGTAACTGCCGTACAGGGCCAGCCCCAGGCAGTACGCCACCGTGGACAGCGCCGCCGCCGTGAAGGGGGCGGCCCACCGTCGTGGCGGCCGGTCCGCCGCCGGGCGGTCCGCTCCGGGCAGCGGCCGGGCAACCTCCCGGGGCCGGACCGCCTCTTGGGGGGTGGCGGGCGTCGGGGCCACCGGCACTCCTCCACGGTCGGCGAACATTCAGTCAACGTTATATGTCTTAATAGTCTGTTTTGCCTCGCTGGAGTGCTGCGTATGCCGAGGGACACCGAGGACAACCCCCGCACCACACCGATGACCCGCCCCGCCCCGGCCGTCTCGGTGATCGTGCCGGTCCACAACACGCTGCCCTACCTCGACCGCTGCCTCGGCTCCGTCTTCGCCCAGACCCTCGACCCGAACCGCGTCGAGATCATCGCCGTCGACGACGGCTCCACCGACGGCAGCGCCGACCGGCTCACCGACACGGCCCGCCGCAACCCCCGCCTCACCGTCGTTCGCCAGCCTCCCTCCGGCGGCGCCGGCAAACCCCGCAACACCGGCCTCGCCCGCGCCAGAGGCGACTACGTCTTCTTCCTCGACTCCGACGACCACCTCGGCCCCGAAGCCCTCGACCGCCTCACCCGCATGGCCCAGACCCACGGCTCCGACATCGTCTACGGCCGCATCGTCGGCGCCGACGGCCGCGCCGCCCCCGTCGACCTGCGCACCACCAGCCCCGCCGTGTCCGTCTTCGACTCGCCCGTCTACTGGTCCCTCGCCGCCTACAAACTCTTCCGCCGCGCCTTCCTCGAAACCCACCACCTGCGCTTCGTCGAGGGCCGCCTGCTCGGCGAGGACCTCCCCTTCGGCATCGCCGCACTGCTGCGCGCCCGCACCGTCTCCGTCCTCGCCGACTACGACTGCTACTACCTCCACGGCCGCGCCGACGACAGCAACGCCAGCCGCCAGGACGTCGACTGGCCCGACTACCTCCACTACATCGGCGGCGTCCTCGACACCGTCGCCGCCGAGGTCCCGCCCGGCCCCGACCGCGACAAACTGATGACGCGGCACTTCCACGGCGAGATCCTCATGCCCTTCGGCGCGGCCTACCTCGCCCGCACCCCCGCCGGCCGCCGCCGCATGACGGCCGCCGCCCGCCCCCTCGTCCGCCGCCACCTCACCGACCGGATACGCGCCGCCCTGCCGCCCCGCCTCCGGCTGCGCGCCCACTGCCTCGACGCCGGCCTCGACGACGCGCTGACCGCCGTCGTCCGCGCCGACACCGGCCCGGTCCCCACCGAGGTCGACCCCGACGGCCGGGTCCACGCCCGCTACCCGTACTTCCGCGACCCGCACCACCCGCTGCCGGACGCCGCCTACGACCTCACCGACCGCGTCGTGCTGCGCCAGCGGCTGACCGGCTGCCACTGGGCCGGCACCGTCCTCCGCCTGACCGGCACCGCCGCCCTGCCGCACCTCGACACCACCGCGGTCACCCTCGTCCTGCACCGCGCCGGCGCCACCCACCGCCTCCCCGCCCACTACGCGGACGGCCACTGGCAGGCGGAACTCGACCCGGCCACCGCGGCCGGCGGCGGGCCCCTCGCCGACGGCGTCTGGGGCCTCAAGATCGACGTCACCGGACTCGGCACCGCCACCGACGGCGGCCCGGGCCCGGCCGTGCACCGCGCGGCCTGGCTCGTCCCGGAAACCACCCCGTCCGCCGCCGACCTCGCCCCGCGCCGCGTGCCGCCCGGCCCGGCCACCGCCGCGCTGTTCCTCTCCCACCCGCACGGCCACCTCCACCTGCGGCTGACCGCCCCGGAATGAGCCGCCACACCGTGCAGGGGCCGCCCGGCGGGAGCACTCTGGTAGGAGCGGTTCCGGAGGTGATGAGGATGCTGCAGACAGCTGTCGGATGGCACGTCGAGATGGAATTCGAGGAGGACAACCACCGCACGCGGGCGGCCGCCCTCGTGCGGCTCCCGGACGGCACCGAGGTCCGGTCCCACGGGTACGCCAGCCGCCACCCCGCCGACTCCAACCAGCCGCGGGTCGGCGAGGAGGTCGCCGGCGCCAGGGCGCTCAACGACCTGGCGATGAAACTGCTGACCAAGGCCCACGACGAGATCGACGAGGCGTCCGGGCGGACGTCGTACCCGCTGACGACCCGCTGACCGCCCGCCGACCCGCACGAGCCCGCGACGGGCCGGGGCCCGCCGGCCGGGCGTGACCCGCCGGCCGGCCGCGGGTCACGCCCGGGGGCGCATCAGGCCTCCGGGTGGTGGTGCCGCCAGCCCGCCCACGCCGACGTGACCATGTCCCGCACGTCGTGCCGGGCCTTCCAGCCCAGCTCCGCGGCGATCCGGTCGGCGGCCGCCACCACCCGCGCCGGGTCACCCGGCCGGCGCGGCGTCACCTCGGGCGCCACACCCTCGTACCCGGTGACCTCCGCGATCAGACGGATCAGCTCGCGCACCGAAACACCCTCGCCGCGCCCGATGTTCAGGGTCAGATCCCGCACCGGACCCGGTCCGGCCAGCTTCCGGGCCGCCGCCACATGCGCATCGGCGAGATCGGCGACATGGATGTAGTCGCGGATGCAGGTGCCGTCCGGCGTGTCGTAGTCGTCACCGAAGATCCGCGGCGCGGCACCCGCCGTCAGCCGCTCGAACACCATCGGCACGATGTTGAAGACCCCCGTGTCGGCCAGCTCCGGGGCGGCCGCACCGGCCACGTTGAAGTACCGCAGACAGGCCGTGGAAATGCCGTGCGCCTTCCCCACCGCCCGCGCCATCCACTCCCCGACCAGCTTCGTCTCCCCGTACGGGTTGATCGGCGCACACGGCGTGTCCTCGGTCACCAGGTCCACGTCCGGCATGCCGTAGACCGCCGCCGACGACGAGAACACCAGCCGGCCCACCCCGCCCGCCGCCATCGCCTCCAGCAGCGTCTGCAGCCCGTGCACGTTCTCCCGGTAGTACAGCAGCGGCATCTCGACGGACTCGCCGACCTGCTTCTTCGCCGCCAGATGCACCACATCGGTCACACCGTGCTCCGCGATCGCCGCATCCAGCAGCGCACGGTTCAGCGTGGAACCCACGACCAGCGGCACGCCGTCGGGGATCCGGGCGGCCACGCCCGTCGTCAGGTCGTCCAGCACGACGACCCGCTCGCCCGCCTGCCGCAGGGCCCGTACGACATGGGAGCCGATGTAACCGGCACCACCCGTGATCAAGTAAGACATGACGCCCATCCTAGGAGGGGAAAGCACGCGGACGACGGACAACGACGACGGACGACGACAACGGACAACGAGGTCAGCGGCGCAGCCGGCGCGCCGCGATCCGCCAGACGCTGCGCAGCCCCGACGCCACCCGCAGCGACAGCGCCCCACCCGTCGTCGCATACGGCTGCACCAGCAGCACCGCATGCCGCCGGTTCGGCAGCACCCGCCGCCGCAGACCCGGCCCGGTGGCCCGCAGCGCGGCCCTGAAACCCGCCCCGTCGGCACAACTCACCCGCGCCATCAGATCCCACGGCTCCGTATCGGCCGCCGCCTCGCCGCCCCGCTCGGTCAGCGCCTCCAGATCCAGCACGACCTCCGCCGTCCAGCACACCGCCGCACCCCCCGCGGCGGCCCGGGTCAGGGTCGCGGTGTGCACCGGGCCCCGCCGGTCGTCCCGGCGCCGCCGCAGCTCCACGTCGATGCTCTCCGGCCCCGCCGCCGCCAGCCGCCCGTACAGATCGTGCACCCGCAGCCGCAGCACACTGCGCCCGCCCACCGACGGCTCCGCGTCGATCGTCACCGGCAGCCGGCCTATCGGCTTCGTCCCCAGCGCGTCCAGCTCCACCTCGGGCAGGTCCGGCGACCACACCGCCCGCCCGTCGGCCTCCGCGTACGGCGGCAGCAGCCGCCCCGGACGGCTCGCCAGCTGCGTGATCCGATCCAGGTCCCGCGGCGCCGGCGACGCCAGCACCACCCGCGCCAGCCACCGCGCCGGCGCCCGCGCCGCCCGCAGCGCCGCCTCGTCGAAACCCCCCAGGTACTCCCGGGTCAGCCGCCACCACTCCGCCCGGTAGTCCGCACCCCGGGTGTGCAGCTCCCGCACGTACATCCGCAGATCATGATCGAGGAACTTGGTGGCCGCCGCCTGCGCCAGCACCTCCAGCCCCGCCTCCCGGAAGATCTCCACACTCGCCCGGTGCGCCGCGATCCGCGCCGCCCAGTTCGCGACGTCCTTGCGGTTCAAGGAGATCGACTGCCGCGCCGCCGACCGGCGCACATGCCAGACGTAGACACTGTCCGGCACCGTCGCGATCCGCGGCGCCGCCGCCAGCACCCGCGCGGTGAACACGAAGTCCTCGTACGTGAACCGGCCCTCCGGGAACACGATCGCGTGCTTCGCCAGGAACTCCCGGTCGTACAGCTTGTTCACACACAACGTGTCCCGCACCAGCTGCGGACTGGCCTCCGCCGACTCGTGCACCGCCGCCTCCCGGTACAGCCCCGGCTGCCACGGCACGTCCCGCCGCGCCGGCAGCTCCCGCCGCACGCACGCACCCGACACCACCGGCGCGTCGTACCGCAGCGCCGCCGCCAGCAGCGCCCGCACCGCACCCGGCGGCAGCACGTCGTCACTGTCCAGGAACATCACGAACCGGCCCGTCGCGGCCCGCAACCCCTCGTTGCGGGGCGTGCCGCAGCCACCGCTGTTCTCACTGCGGTGGATCACCCGCAGCCGCGGCTCGGTACGGGCCAGCTCGTCCAGGGCGGCGCCGGTGCCGTCGGTGGAGGCGTCGTCCACCGCGATCACCTCGGTGACCGTTTCACCGGGAGCCTCCTGGGCGAGCGCGGAACGCACCGCATCACCGACATGGCCGGCATCGTTGAACGCGATGACGACGATGCTGACCTGCGCGGAGGGCGTGATGGTGGGCCCCGGCAGCTGCTCAGGGGCTTCTTTCACAGTCACTAAATCTACATTTCGTGTCGACAGCATCTCTTGGCGCGAGCGGGATCCGAACCCATATCCGATGGGTCAGAGGGCGAAACCCGCCGAGCGGTTGCACTCCTCGCCCCGCTTTTCCGCCGTATTGCCGTCTCGTGACCGGGCAGAGCACCGGGCTCGGGTGCGCAAGGCCCCGACAGCCCGCCGCGGACCCCTGCACATGCTGTAACGACGCGAATGGCGCGCGATGCCGATCCGCGCACCATCACCTTGCCGCGGACCGGCAACCCTCACCGCTCCATCACGTCCGCGACCCGCCCCGCCGCACCACCGTCGTCCCGGTGACAGAACACCGCCCGGAAATCCGCGTACGCCTCGGCACTCGCCTCCGCCACCGCCCCCAGATCCCCCAGCGCCTCGACCAGCTCACCCGTCGACGACAGCAACGGCCCCGGCACCCGCGCCTCGAAATCCAGCGTGAACCCCCGCAGCACATCCCGGTAATGCGGCAGATCCGGCGTCAGGAACAACATCGGCCGGCCCGTGTTCGCGAAATCCACCGCCAGCGACGAATAGTCCGTCACCAGCACATCCGCCACCAGCAGCAACTCCATCGCGTCCGGATACGCCGACACGTCCACCGCGAACGGCGCAAGATGCCCCGGCAACCGGTCCGCGACCAGCGGATGCCCCCGCACCAGCAGCACATGCCCCTCGCCCAGCTCCCGCCGCGCCAGCTCCACGTCCAACGGCAGCGGCAGCGGCAGCCGGTGGTGCCGCGCGTCGTACGCCACGTCGTCCCGCGGCGTCGGCGCGTACAGCACCACCCGCCGGCCCGGCTCCAGCCCCAGCCGCTCCCGCACCGCCGCCGCCCGCAGCTCCCGGTCCGCCGCGAACAGCACATCCGTCCGCGGCAGCCCCGTCTCCAGCACCCGCCCCGCGAACCCCAGCGCCGACCGCAGCACCCCGGTGCTGTGCCCGTTCGGCGACAGCAGCACGCTCCACTGCCGGCTCACCCGCGGCCGCGGCGCCAGATGCGAAAGCCCCGCACACAGCGTCCCCGCCAGATCCGCACCGATCCGCTTCAACGGCGTACCGTGCCACGTCTGCACGATCCGCTGACCGCCGCGCCGCGTGAACCACCACGGCAGATGCGTGTTCGTCACCACCCACCGGCTGTGCGCCAGCGCCCCGTGCCACTCCGCGCTGCCCACCACCACCGCCCGCGCCGTCGCCGGCACCGCCGTCTGCCCGTCCCGCACCGCCCACAGATGCTCCACGTCCATCCCCCGGCGCACCAGCTCCTCGTGCACCGCCCGCGGCGAATCCCCGTACGACCGGCCACCGAAACTGCTGTACAGCACCGTGTCCCGCAGCGGACGCGAACGGTGCAGCACATAGTGCTGCTCCCGCAGCAGCCGCCGCCGGTACGGGCCCCGGTCCGCGGCCGGCACCGCCGGACCCGCCACCACCAGCACCTCGTCCTCCCGGTGCCGGTCCACCACCAGCGGCTTCCCCCGGACCGTGCACGACGCCGGCAGCCCCTCCAGCACCCGCGGCGCCACCCGCACCGGCGCGTCCAGCGGCGAGCCCACCGCCCCCCGCTCCCGCAGATGCAGCGACCACCTGCCCTCCCGCAGCGGCACCGGACCGGCCAGCGACGGCAACGCCCCCAGCGGCAGCCGCCCGTGGAACCGGCCCTCGTCATGCGTCACCGGGAACACCAGCTCCGCCGCATGCTCCCCGTGCTTCAGCACCAGCTCCGTCGCGTGCGGCGCCGCCGCCGGCAGCCCGCCCGCCACCAGCAGCGTCCCGTCCGACCGCCACAGCAGCCGGTCCGCATACGGCTGCGGCGTCCGGTCGTGCAGCACCAGATCCCCCGCCGGAGAAGCCGCCACCACCAGCTCCCGGCCGTGCGGCAGCGGATACCCCACCGGCTCCAGCGCCGGATCACACGCCACCCGGTCCGTCCCGCCGTCCGGCAGCACCAGCTCCGCCAGCCAGCTCTCCGTATGCGCCGGCGGAATCGCCGCCGGCGCCCCGTCCCGCGGCGGACGCGCCGCCGCCACCGCCTCCGCCAGCACCCGGAACGTCACCCCACCCCCCTCGGCGGACTCCGCCCCCGCCGGGAACGACACCACCGTGCCCGTCCCCCGGTGCGTCAGCCGCAGCCCCGACGGCACCGGCCCCGGCGCCCGCACCGACACCTCCAGCGCACCGGCCGCCACCGACCGGTGCCCCGCCAGCCACCGCGTCCGCCGCGCCACCGACAGCCGCAACCGCCCGTCCTCGTACCACGGCGTCACCCGCACAACGCCCCGCGGCCCCTCGTCCGCCACCTCCGACGCCACCGGCGCCGCCCCCGACCCCGCCTCGGGCGCCTCCGGCGACGCCACCCGCACCGCACTCGCCGACGCCAGCACCAGCCCGACCGACCAGTCCCCCTCCTCCCACCGCCCGCCGCGCCGCAGCCGCGCCGGATCCACCCGCAGCTCGAACCCCGACCAGTCGTAACAGTGCAGCTCCTGCCCCGACTCCGCGGTCGCCTCCGGCATCGCCACCGTCCGCAGCGGCAGCACGATCCGCCGCCGCCCGCACGACAGCACCGCCGTCCGCACCCCCACCGTGTGCCGGTGCGCCGCATCCACGTTCCGCACGTACGCGTGCCCCCGCAGCACCAGCACCCCGTCCCGCCACACCGCCTCCCGCACCCGCGCACACACCGGGAAGTCCTCCCGGCCCAGCCGCGTCACCCCCGGCGGCAACTCCAGCGGCGGACTCACCGGCACCACCGCCCGCCGCCGCAACGGCGGCCCCGCCACCGCGAACCCCGCCGGATTCCGCGCCTCGTGCCGCAGCAACGTCAGCAGATCCGCCGCCCGCCCCGCCCGCACCAGATACCACCGCATCCGCAACTCCACCGGCAGCTCCGGGAACACCCGCGGATCCACCCCCGCCAGGAAATCCCGCGCACAGTCCAGGAACGCCGTCCGGGTCTCCGGCGCCGCCCCCGGCAACGCCGCCACCAGATCCGCCAGCCCCTCCGTCAGCTGGAACCGGTCGTAATCCCGCCGGTACGCATGCAGCCGCGGCCGCGACGCCTCACCCAGGAACCGCCGGATCGCCCCCACCGCGGCGAACCGGTCCCGCACCCCTTGCGGATCCGGCCGCCGGTGCCGCGCCGCACCCTCCGGCAGCCGCCAGTAACACACGTGCTCCCGCAGCACGTCCACCGCACCGGCCAGGAAATGCGCCGGCACCGTCACCGCCTCGTCCAGGCACAACTCCCCCTCCGGGAAAGCGAAACCGTGCCGGTCCCAGAACTCCCGACGGAACACCTTGTTCCGGGCGAAGGAATCCGCCAGCAGCGTCAGATCCTCCGTCACATGCGTCCCCAGCACCGTCTGCCGGCCCGCCGGATGACGCGCCGACTGACTCCGCCCCGCCACCCCCAGCCGGTACACATTGCCCGTCGCCAGATCCGCCCCCGACCGGTCCAGCACCCCCACCAGATCCTCGTACGCCCGCGGCAGCAGCACATCGTCCGCATCCAGGAACGCCAGATAACCGGTGTGCGGGAAGGCGTGCCGGGCACCGGCGTTCCGCGCCGCACCACACCCCGCCACCTCACCACCCGTCAGATGCACGATCCGGAACCGCGGATCCCGCTCCGCGACGGCATGCGCCACAGCAGAGGACGGGCCCGCACCCGCGGGCCCGCCCTCCACCAGCACCACATCCAGTTCCGTCAGCGTCTGCGCCGCCACCGACGCCAGGCACTCCTCCAGATTCCCCTCCGCCCCCGCACCACGAGGAACCGGGACGACGACGGTGAGCCGGGGCTTCATAGACGGACCACGCCCTTCCTGTCTGTTGTGGGCGTTCAACTCACCACCGGCGGCACGGTCACCGGATCTGCGCTGAAAGGGTGAGCCCCCGCCCACGGCCGCACCCCCCGCCCGCACCCACCGCCCCGCCCGGAGACCTTCCGCCCACCGGGTCGGCGCGCCGCGGCCACCCCGCCCCGGCCCATGCCGTAGACCCGAAGCCGTACACCCGTCGCGCAGCGTTACGGCGCCCCCGCGCCGCGTCCCAGGGAAGGTGACCGCATCCCGATGCCCGGCCGAACCGACAGCCACGCCCCCACCGACAGCCCGGATGCCCAGCCGCCCACCGGCGAACTCCGCACCCTCCGCGCCCCCCGCCCCACCGGCACCGCCCCCGCC
>NZ_JOIX01000115.1 GCF_000720175.1 Streptomyces sp. NRRL S-337 | reverse complement strand
TCGGAGATGTGTATAAGAGACAGCACCACCCCCGCCCACCACCCACCCCGTGATGCTGAAGTACATCCCTCGACCGGAGGACGGAGACGGTGAAGTACCCCGTACGTGAAGGGCTCGCCAAGGCGCAGCACTCCGCCGTGCATTTGGAGATGCGCGACATCTACACGCCAGATGATCCCGAGTTCGCACGTTGGCGAGCCGGCCACCGGTACGACAACGACCCGACGAAGCTGCCGGACTACTGGGGATCGTGGGGTGACCTGGTGACTGAGACGGCAGCGCGCGGAGTCGTCATCAGGCGAGCTCGCATCGTCTCGGAGCCGGTAACCGACTACATCCGGTACGAGCACGAGATGTCATTCGCCAACCTTGCGGCAGGCGAGCTGGTCCGATGGCTTCCCCGCCGCAAGGCCGCTGACATTCCGCTCCCCGGAACTGACCTGTGGATGTTCGACAAAAGGTCAGTCCTGTTCACGTACTTCTCAGGTGCAGGCGACGTAGTCGACCGAGAATGGCGCACCGAACGAGCTGTCACTGAGTTCGTGAGTCTGGCATTCGAAGCGGTGTGGGAGCGAGCCATCCCGCACGAGGAGTACAAGCCCGTCTGACCCATGGCAATCTCCTCATTGTCCAGGCAGCTGCTTGCAGACCGTGGGCAGCTGCCTCAAGGGCAGCGCGCGGGCCCGGGCCGTCGCGGCGGACGAGCCCCTCCGTACGGCGTCGCCGTACGGAGGCGCTGTCTCACTCTCTGCTGTGCAGTAACCAGGCCAGATGACCTGCGCCGTCCTCAGTTCAGCGACTTTTCGATCGCTTCAAAGATGTCCGCGTCAGTCTTCTGCTGCCACTCCGGCAGATCACTCCAGTCCGCCACGTACCCGGGTTTCGGGTCCTCGAAGTGCTTGAACATCTGAGCGGTCCAGCACGTCGCGACGAATCGGCCCTTCTGCTCGGAGGTCAGCCGCGACGCGTGACCGGCGCTCACATCCAGCAGCTGGCGCACTTGCTCGTAGACGGCGCCCGCAGCCTGGCGCTCCCAGTCCGGGGTGTCCTCCCAAGGAGTCACGTAGCCGGGCTTCGGCTCGCCGGGGAAGTGCTGTCGCACACCGGCGATCCATGCCTCACGGAACAGGCGCGCGCCCTCAACCTGTGACATACCTACCCTCTCGTCAGGTCATGCTCAATGCGTCCATCTCCGCCTTCAGCTCAGCCACACGGGCATCCCTGACCAGAGGGCCGAACTCAGCTCGTAGCCCGTGGAGTCTATGGGCGACGTACCCCGACGAGGACACACGAGCGAGTCGCACGGCCTCGCTGCCGAAGGCGAGGAGCTGGTCGCAGTCGCGGCGCTTGGCGCCGATTGCAGCAAGATCGGCCAGCACGGCGCCACGGCGGCGAAATGACTGCCCCTCGGCGAGGTCGTCCTGCTCCAGGGCGGCGGTCAAGGCCTTCTCGGCAAGGTCGAGACGTCCCAGCTGTACATAGCGGGCTCCTCGTTCCTCGGCCAGTCGTGAGCCGTCGAAACGAAGCCAACCCTTCATGCGACCAGGGCCAAGGTCCAGCACCTTCTCGGCCGTGTCGAGTTCCTGCTCGCACGCGGTCAAGTTGCCCAGCCCTGCCTGGGCTTCTGCTTTGACCGAAGCAATCCAATACCGCGTGGGCAGGGTGCTGTCTCCACGCCTGGCGACTTTTTCAGCAGCAGAAAGGATTTCGGCAGCTTGTCGGTACCGACTTTCGTACACGTCGACATAGGCAAGTCGCACGAGTGCAGATGCGCAGAGGTCATACGCACCGGCCTCTTTACTGGCTGTCGCAGCGAGTGTGTAGGAGGCCGCCGCGTCTGTGTAGCGGTTGTTGTCAAAAGCTAGCTCACCGGCGAGCTGGAACAGCTCACCCGCAGCACCGCACAGTGCACGCCCCTCCCTGCCCGATCGCTCATCGAGAGCCGCGTTGAGCGCGTCCAACTGGTCACGAACAACCGGTAGGACCGACCCCTTTGTACGGGCGAGCTGGTACACCTGCCAGAGGTGGTCGTTCATACGCAGGAAGCTGGCCGCGGATCGCCGACGTGTTCCGCTTTCGAGTGCGTCCGCTTCTTCAACGGGGAGAGCTGACAGCGCGCCGGTCATAGCCACGGCACGGAGAAATTCGCGTCGGATCATGTCGTCGGTGTCCCTAGAGCCGTCGTGATCGCGGGGTGGTAACCCTGCGGACTCCTGGGGGGAGGCATGTGGCTGGGCCACCAGAACGTCAAGTTCGCCAAGGTCGAGGCGCAGCACCTCGGCCAGTTTCGGTCGTAACTGGGGCTGAGGCTCGGTCTTTCCGTTCTCCCAGCGGCCGACCGTTGTGCGGTCGACGCCGAGTGCGTGAGCCAACGTTTCCTGACTGTAGCCCAGGGCCTTCCGTCGTTCAGCAAGACCCACGCCGACCCCCTTCTCGCCCGTCCCGCTCTTCGGTGAGGTGCACCGTGTGCATCGGGTGTGCCTCAAGACTGCCTCATGGATGCCGTGGAGTTGCGCGGGTCATCGCGGTTCCCTTGATGGTGTGAGCACCAGTCCCGTGAGAGCGGCTGGCGGGCTCTTCCCCCGATCCTTCGAGGAGTTACACCGTGATCTCACACATCACGCCCGACCGACGAGACGTCGTCTACGACAGCCGAGCACATCAGGCCGGCCTGCCCGTGACCGTTCATCACCACCACGGCGTTGCAGAGCCCGCCATTCTCGTCATGGACCCGGGGCAGATGGAGCTGTATGCCCTCCAGCTGGAGCGGGCCATTGCGAAGCGGAAGGCGGCGCTGGAATCGGTGCCCCGATGAGCGCCGGTCACGGGCCCGAAGTCGGCGATGAGGTCGAGTACGAGGCTGGTCGCTCTGCAATCGTGACGGACATCAGGAAGGGCATTCCCTACCTCCGGTGTGCCGGGCGCCGGGAATGGCCGATTGCAGACCTCGAAAGCCTGAGGGTGGTCCGGACGCGGGAGCAGCGGAGCGCGGAAGGTGACCTGTGGTGAGGGGCGTGCCCGCCGAACTGCGGTTAGGTCAGGGCGACTTCGTTGGGCGTCCTGCCCAACGGTTTCCTGCGAGTCGAAGGAGGGTCCGGCGATGACAGGAGCGATCGTGTGGAATGGCGGTGAGGGCGGCAACGGGGACGGCCACCCCGGTCAGCCCTGGGAGCCGCCGCCACCGCCGCCCCCGGACGGCGAGATGCCCGAGGGCGACGGGAAGCACCGCAAGTGACGCGCACGCCTGAGCAGGAGGGCCGCGCCGGTGACGAGCTGGCGCGGTCCCTCCGCGAAACCGGAGCCCTGGCGCCCACATGGGCGGAGACATTCAGGGCAGTACCGCGCACGCTGTTCCTGCCCGATCTTGTCTGGTCACACGACATGGCCACCGGCCGCAGCGTGCCTATTGCCCGTACTGACGATCCGGAAGATTGGGAGCGCGCCGCCTATGCGAACGTGCCTCTCGTCACTCAGTGGGACGACGGCCGACATACCGGCACTCAGTCGGGCACTGTGCCGACCAGTTCCGTGAGCATGCCGTCGGTCGTTGCCTCCATGCTCCGCGATCTCGAAGTGACCGACGGCATGCGAGTGCTGGAAATCGGTACCGGCACCGGCTGGAACGCCGGGCTCCTCGCTCACCGGCTGGGCAGCGGCAGGGTGGTCAGCGTCGAGATCGACGCTGCCATCGCTGAGCAGGCCCGCGCCGCGCTCAAGCGCGCCGGACTCAGCCCTGAGGTGATCCACGGCGACGGCCGGGCGGGGTGGTCGGCGCGGGCGCCGTATGACCGCGTGATCGTCACCGCGGGTGCGCGAGCCATCTCGCCGCGCTGGCTGGAGCAGACCCGGCCGGGCGGGATCATCCTTGCCCCATGGGGCACCCACTACACCGACCAGGACGCATTGGTGCGGCTGTCTGTCAGGGAGGACGGAAGCGCAAGTGGGCCCTTCCTCCGCATGGTGGAGTTCATGAAGTTGCGGGACCAGCGCCTCGACTGGAGCCGGTTCAACGACTACGTAGCGGAGTTTCCCGGGGAGGCGGAGGTGTCACGCACGCGCGTCACCCTGGCCGACCTGGGTGACCGCTACGAGACCGTACGGTTCGTGGCAGGGCTGTGTGTGGCCGGCTGCGCCCACGTCGTCAACCGCTCGGACAAGGAGACCGGGAAAGCCTGGTTCTTCGACCTGGCGAGCCGGTCGTGGGCGGCCGTCGAGTTCCGTAGCGGTACACCGGATGCCGTGGTGTACCAGTCGGGACCGCGGCGTCTCTGGGACGAGGTGGAGCAAGCGCTCAAGTGGTGGAGCGATCGGGGCAAGCCCAGTCTTGATCGTTTCGGGCTCACGATCGAGCCGGACGGAGCCTTCCACCCGTGGTTCGAGCGGCCGACACAGACCCTCCCGTTCGGCTGACGTTCCCGAGGGGAGCCCAGTCGGGGCGAAGGGTCGCCCGCTCCGGGTGCCCACGCCCGTCTCGCATCTAGGGCGCTCTTGCGACTTTGTTGCAGTAAGCCTCACCATTGGCTGGTTGCAGACCCTGAAGCGGAGACCCTGAGATGCACGTACCCGATGGATTCATCAATGCGCCGGTGTCGGCGGCGGCCGGTGCGGTTGCTGCGGTGGCCGTTGCGGTCAGCCTGCGCGGGGCCCGGCGGGAGCTGGCGGGTGCGGGGCAGGGCGTCGGGGCCGGGGCGGAGCGGACCGCGCCGCTGGCCGGGCTGGTGGCGGCGTTCATCTTTGCCGTGCAGATGCTGAACTTCCCCGTGGCGGCCGGTACCAGCGGGCATCTGCTCGGCGGGGCGCTCGCGGCGATACTCGTCGGGCCGTACACCGGGGTGCTGTGCGTCTCGGTCGTGCTGCTCATGCAGGGCGTTCTCTTCGCGGACGGCGGGCTGACCGCGCTGGGCGTCAACATCAGCGATATGGCGATCGTGACGACCGTGGTCGCCTATGTGGTGTTCCGGCTGCTGGTGAAGGTGCTGCCGCGGCGGCGCAGCTCGGTGACCGTCGCTTCGTTCGTGGGGGCGCTGGTTTCCGTTCCGGCCGCCGCGGTCGCCTTCACGGCGATCTATGCGCTGGGCGGCACCGCTGACGTGCCCATCGGCAAGGTGTTCGCGGCCATGGTCGGGGTGCATGTGCTGATCGGCATCGGCGAGGCGGTCATCACGGCGCTGACCGTCGGTGCGGTGATCGCCGTGCGGCCCGACCTGGTGTACGGGGCGCGGGGTCTGGCCAAGCCGCTGGAGCTGCGGACCTCGCCGCTGGCACCCGAGGGCACCGCCGGCCCGGCACCCGCTCCCGCCGCCCCGGCCCTCGCCACCCCCCGCCGTTCCGCCCGCCGCGTCTGGCTGGCCGGGGTCGCCGCCGCGCTGGTGTGCGCGGGCGGCCTCAGCTACTACGCCTCCGCCAGCCCCGACGGCCTGGAGAAGGTCGCCCACGACCAGGGCATCGACGCCAAGGCCAAGGACCACGCCACCAAGGACTCGCCGCTCGCCGACTACAGCGTCAAGGACATCACCGACCCGCGGCTGGCCGGCGGGCTCGCCGGTGTCATCGGCGTCGGCGCCACCCTGGCCGTCGGCACCGGCGTCTTCGTGGCCGTCCGCCGCCGCAGGGCCACCGCCCCGGCCGCCGAGGGCACGGGGAACGCCTGACATGGGCGCCGGCCACGCACACAAGCTCTACCGGCACGGGCACTCACCGGTGCACGCGCTGCCCGCGCACTGCAAGATCGCCGCGGTGTTCGGCTTCGTCCTGATCGTCGTCTCCACCCCGCGCGAGGCGGTCTGGGCCTTCGGGCTCTACGCACTGCTCATCGCGGCCGCCGCCGTCGCGGCCCGGGTCCCGGCCGGCTTCCTCCTGACGCGGCTGCTGATCGAGGTGCCGTTCGTCGCCTTCGCCGTGCTGATGCCGTTCGTGGCCGAGGGGCCGCGCCTCCACGCCCTCGGGATGAGCCTGAGCGAGTCCGGTCTCTGGGGCGCCTGGAACGTCCTGGCCAAGGGGACGCTGGGGGTCGCCGCGTCCGTGCTGCTCGCGGCCACCACCGAACTGCGCGAACTCCTCCTCGGCCTGCAGCGCCTGCGGATGCCGCCGCTGCTCGTCCAGATCGCCTCCTTCATGATCCGCTACGGCGACGTGATCACCGACGAGATGCGGCGGATGCGGATCGCCCGCCTCTCCCGCGGCTTCGAGGCCCGCGGCGTACGCCACTGGGGCGTGCTCGCCAAGTCCGCCGGAGCGCTGTTCATCCGCTCCTACGAGCGCGGTGAACGGGTCCACCTCGCCATGGTCAGCCGCGGCTACACCGGCACCATGCCCGTCATCGACGCCACCACCGCCACCCGCACACAATGGACCCGCGCGGCCGCCCTCCCCCTGGCCGCGCTCGCCGTCTGCCTCCTGGGATGGACCCTTTGAGCACCGCCACACCCGCCGCCGCGCCCGCCCCCTCGCTCGCCGTCTCCGGCCTCGCCTACGCCTACCCCGACGGCCACCAGGCGCTGTTCGGCGTCGATCTGACCGTCGCCCGCGGCGAACGCGTCGCCCTGCTCGGCCCCAACGGCGCCGGCAAGACCACCCTCGTCCTGCACCTCAACGGCATCCTCGAAGCCGGCGCCGGCAGCGTCGCGGTGGCCGGGCTGCCGGTCGCCAAGCAGCACCTCGCGGAGATCCGCCGCCGGGTCGGCATCGTCTTCCAGGACCCCGACGACCAGCTGTTCATGCCCACCGTCCGCGAGGACGTCGCCTTCGGCCCGGCCGCCGCGGGCCTGCGCGGCGCCGCACTCGACGCCCGGGTCACCGAGGCGCTCGACCGCGTCGGCATGGCCGGCTTCGCCGACCGCCCGCCGCACCACCTCTCCTTCGGCCAGCGCCGCCGGGTGGCCGTCGCCACCGTCCTGGCCATGCGCCCGGAGATCCTCGTCCTGGACGAGCCGTCCTCCAACCTCGACCCGGCCTCCCGCCGCGAACTCGCCGACATCCTGCGGTCGTTGGACGTCACCGTGCTGATGGTCACCCACGACCTGCCGTACGCGCTGGAGCTGTGCCCGCGCTCCGTCGTGCTCTCCGGCGGCGTACTGGTCGCCGACGGCACCACCCAGGAGCTGCTCTGCGACGACGAGCTGATGCGCACCCACCGCCTGGAGCTCCCCTTCGGCTTCGACCCCCGCTCGGTCACCGTCCCCCAGTGAGGACGCCTCCGGCCGCCGCTCCCGTGTGACGAACGCCACGGCCCGAGGCCCTGGTCATCAGCACCGATCCGCGCGTTGCACCATTGATGGGTCACGAAAGCGACGGATGAGTGGGAAGCGGGAATCAGTGGTGGACGTCCAGGGCACGGTCGAGGACGGCTTCGAGCCGGTCCGGGACGCCTTCATGGCCAACTTCGCGCGACGCGGAGAGCGGGGGGCGGCGGTCGCCGTCTACCGGCACGGGCGGAAGGTCGTCGACCTGTGGGGCGGTACGAAGGACGGTGACGGCGCGCCGGACGGCACGGCCGCACCCTGGGAGGCCGGCACCGCCCAGGTGATCCGCTCCGCGACCAAGGGCATCGCCGCCGTCGTCCCGCTGCTGCTGCACCAGCGCGGACAGCTCGACCTGGACGCGCCTGTCGGCACGTACTGGCCCGAGTTCAAGGCCGCCGGCAAGGAACGCGTCCTCGTCCGCCACCTCCTCTCCCACCGCGCCGGACTGCCCGTCCTCGACACCCCGCTCACCCCCGCCCAGGCCCTCGACGGCACCAGCGGCCCGGCCGCGGTCGCCGCCCAGGCACCCGCCTGGGAGCCGGGCACGGACCACGGCTACCACGCCCAGACCTACAGCTGGCTGCTCGGCGAACTGGTGCTGCGGGTCACCGGCCGCACCCTCGGCGCCTGGGTCGCCGAGGAGATATCCGGGCCGCTCGGCCTGGACCTGTGGATCGGCCTGCCGGACGCGGAACAGTCCCGGGTCGGCCGACTGGCCCCCGTCACGCCCCCCGCGCCGCCCGCCGCCCACGGCCTCCGCGTCCGCCCCAAGCGGACCGTCGCCGCGGCGTACGAGGACCCGACCTCCCTCACGAGCCGCGCCTTCGCGGCGATCTCGCCGGGCCCCGACGAGAACGACCCCGCCTTCCGCGCCGCCGAACTGCCCGCCTCGGCGGGCGTCGCCACGGCCCGCGCGCTGGCCCGCTGCTACGCCGCGCTGATCGGCGCGGTCGACGGGCACCCGCGGCTCTTCGCCCCCGCGACCCTCACCCTCGCCCGCACCGAGGAGTCCGCGGGCCCCGACCGCACGCTCCTGGTCTCCACCCGCTTCGGCCTCGGCTTCATGCTCCACGGCCCGGCCTCGCCGCTGCTCTCGCCCGGCTCCTTCGGCCACCCCGGCCGCGGCGGCGCCCTGGCCTGCGCGGACCCCGAGACCGGCATCGCCTTCGGCTACGTGACGAACGGGATGCAACGGAACGTCACGGCGGATCCCCGCGCGCAGGCGCTGCTGCGCGCGGTTTCCCACGTGGTCGGCTGACACGCGCCCCGGCCCTCCGGCGGCGGTCAGCCGGAATGCAGCATCAGGCCGATGCCCAGGACCATCAGCCCCGCGGCAGCGATCCGTGGGGTGCCGAAGCGCTCCTTGAAGAAGACGGCGCCGATCGCCGCGCCGACGATGATGGAGGACTCGCGGAGGGCGGCGATGGGGGCCAGGGGCGCGCGCGTCTGGGCCCACAGGACCAGGCCGTAGGCGAGGACGGAGAGGACCCCGCCGGCCAGGCCGCGGACCGCGAACGGGCGGAGGGCGGTGAGGAGTTGGCCCCGGTGGGCGGCGAGGGCGCAGAGGGGGATCACGAGGCCTTCGAGGATCATCAGCCAGGCGATGTAACCCAGCGGCGTGCCGGCGGCGCGGACGCCGAGGCCGTCGACGGTGGTGTAGGAGGCGATGGACAGGCCGGTGGCGAGGGCCGCGATGATGGCCGGCCAGTGCGGCCGGGTGCCGGCGGCGCGGACGCCCCAGAGGGCCACACCGACCAGGCCCGTGGAAGCGAGGGCGACGCCCGCGAGGGCCCAGGGGCCGGGGATCTCGTGGACGAAGACGGCCGCCAGGACGGTGACGACGAGCGGGGCGCTGCCGCGGGCGATGGGGTACATCTGCCCGAAGTCGCCCAGCTTGAACGACCGCATGAGCAGGGCCTGGTAGACGATGTGCAGGACGGCGGAGGCCAGGAGGTAGGGCCAGGCGCCGGCGGCCGGCAGCGGGGTGGCGAAGGCCAGGACCGCGCCGCAGAGGGCGCCACCGCCGCCGACCAGCGTGAAGGCGAGAAGCTGGTCGCGTATGCCGTGGGCGATCGCGTTCCAGCTGGCGTGCGTCACGGCGGCCGCGAGGACGGCCGCGACGACCAGCGGGGTCACGAGGAACGCTCGCGCACGTCCACGATCCTGCCCTGCGCGTGCTCGATCAGCGTCGTGACGGGCACGGCGAGGCCGAGGTCGGCGAGGGCCCGGGCGAAGCGTGGGTGGGCGGGGGAGGGGGCGTCGGATGGGGAAAGCGACATGGCCCGCACGCTAGCGAAAGCTGTACGGGCCATGCGACCGGGTTCCGGTGCGTGAGAGGGGCGCCCCCGGGGGCGCCCCGGTCGGCTCAGCCGGCAGTGAGGATCGCGCGGACCACCGGGCCCGCGTTGGAGCCGCCGTGGCCGCTGGCCGGGACGACGGCCGCCGCGGCCAGGTCGTCGCGGTACGCGGTGAACCAGGCGTTCGGCTTCTTCTGGTTGTCGACCTCGGCGGAGCCGGTCTTGGCGCCGATGTCACCGCTGACCCCGGACATCGCCTCGGCGGCCGTACCGGAGGTCGCGGTCAGCTTCATCAGCGACTTCAGACCGGACTGGGTGGACGGCTTCAGGGCGCGGGCGGCCTTGGCGAAGGTCCGGTTGTCCAGCGAGGGCGCGACGATGTACGGCTGGTGGAAGGAGCCGGCGTGGACCGTGGCGGCGAACGTGGCGACGTTGAGCGGGTTCATCCGCACGCCGCCCTGCCCGATCAGCGAGGCCGCCATCTGCGCGTCGTGCTGCACCGGCACCGCGCCGTCGAAGGTGGGGATGCCGGTCTGCCAGTTCAGGCCGATGCCGAAGACGTCCCGCGCCTCGTTCGTCAGGTCGTCGTCCTTGAGCTTGGGCGCCAGCGAGATGAAGGCGTTGTTGCAGGACGCGGCGAAGCTCTGCGCGAAGGTGCCGTCCTTGATCTCGGACTTGCCGTCGTTCTGGAACTTCCAGCCGCCGACCGTGAAGTACTTGGGGCACGGGTGCTTCTTGCCGGGCGAGGTCAGGCCCTTGTCCAGGAACATCGCCGACGTGATGATCTTCATCGTCGAGCCGGGGGCCAGCGACCCCTGGGTGGCCATGTTGAAGCCCTTCGCCGGGGAGTTGGCGAGCGCCAGGATCTCACCGGTGCTGGGCTTGACCGCGGCCGCCGAGGCGGACTTCTTACCGTTGATCGCCTTCTCGGCCGCAGTCTGGAGCTTGGCGTCCAGGGTGGTCTTCAACGTGCCGGGGGTGCCCTTGGAGAGCACCTTCAGGGTCTTGTCGGGCTGCTGGTCGGCCGGCTTGGCGGCCTTGGCGCGCTTGATGTACAGCTCCACGCCGGGCTTGCCGCCGGTCTTGGCGCCGTACTTGTCGCGCAGGCTCGCGAGGATCCCGGTCAGCGTGGGGTGCGCCTCGGGGGTCAGCTCGACCCCGTTGCGGTCCACGGCCTTGATCGGCGGCGCCTCGGCCTCACCGGTCCGCAGCTCGTCGCCCTTGGCCAGACCCGGGTACAGCACGGCCGGCTGCCAGCCGATCACCGGCTTGCCGGTGGTCTTGTCCCGGTGGAGGGTCGCCGAGGCGCGGTACGAGTACGGCGCCTTGGTGCCCTTGTAGTCGATCTGCGCGGCGACGGTGTACGGGATCTTGTCGCCGACGGGGGTGCCGGGCGTCACCGTCACCTTGGAGAACCCGGCCCGCTTGGCGAAGGTCGCGAGCGCCGCCCGGGCGGTGTCCGGGCTGTCGGTCAGCTGCGCGGCCTTGGCGGCGTCGCCGGACTGCCAGGCGGTCAGGAACTCCTGGCCGGCCGTCTGCACCTCCTTGGCGGAGAGCGGGCCGGTCGGCACCTTGGGCGCGTTGTCACCGGCCGCGGCGTCCGCGGAGCGGACCTCCTGCGGCGTCGCGTCGTCCGATCCGCCGAACAGCGTGAAGCCGCCCACGACTCCCGCCACCAGGGCCACCGATCCGCCGATCAGCCCGTACTTCACCTCACGGCGCATGCCACCGATTCCCTCCCTGGAGCCTCGTCCTTGAATACGCACACAAGAACGTGCATCGCACTCTAAGGGACACGGGGAGAGCACCGAGTCTCGATCCGGGCACGGTCAGGTGACGCGCTGTTGTAAGCCTGTGACGGAATCGTCGAATTCCGGCGGCGGCTCACACCCAGGTGTCGAACCACATCCGGTGGTGCCAGGCGCTCTTCGGGATCGGCAGGCCCGTATAGAGCGGATAGAAGTAGACGAAGTTCCAGATGATGAGGAGGACCAGGACGCCGGCCCCTACGGCGCCGATGGTCCGGCGGCGCTCGGTCGCCCCCGGCGGGCCGATGATCGCGCCGAGCATCATGGCCAGCGCCAGGCACAGGAACGGCACGAAGACGACGGCGTAGAAGAGGAAGATCGTGCGTTCCTGGTAGAGGAACCAGGGGAGGTAGCCGGCGGCGACCCCGCAGGCGATCGCGCCGGCCCGCCAGTCCCGCTTGAACAGCCAGCGGTACAGGACGTACAGCAGCGCGAAGCAGGACGCCCACCACAGCAGCGGGGTGCCCAGCGCCAGGACCTCGCGGGCGCAGCCCTCGGCCGCGGTGCAGCCGGCCTGGCCGAATTTGGGGTCCTCGTAGAAGTACGACACCGGGCGGCCCAGGACCAGCCAGCTCCAGGGGTTGGACTGGTAGGTGTGCGGCGTGGTCAGTCCGGTGTGGAAGGCGTAGACCTCGGTCTGGTAGTGCCACAGGCTGCGCAGCCAGTCCGGCAGCCAGGTCCAGCCGGCCGCCCGGCCGTCCGGGGTGGTGGCCCAGTCGCGGTAGTAGCCGCCCTTGGTGGCGATCCAGCCGGTCCAGGACGCGAGGTAGGTGGCCAGAGCGACGACGACGGTCGAGGTGAAGGCGGCCAGCACGTCGCGGCGCAGGGCCGAACGGAACGGGCGCCGGGCGCCGGCCGTGCGGCGGGCCGCGACGTCCCAGAGGAACGACATCAGGGCGAACGCCGCGAGGAAGTACAGCCCGTTCCACTTGGTGGCCGAGGCCAGGCCCAGGCAGAGACCGGCCGCGATCCGCCAGGGCCGCCACCCCAGCCGGAGCCGGTCGCCGACGTCCGCGTCCGGGCGGGCCACGCCGTCCGGGCCGACGTGCAGTGCCGCCGCGAGCCGGGCGCGGGCGCGGTCCCGGTCCACCAGCAGACAGCCGAACGCGGCCACCACCCAGAACATCACGATCAGGTCGAGCAGCGCGGTACGGCTCATCACGAAGTGCAGACCGTCCACCGCCAGCAGCGTCCCGGCCAGGCAGCCCAGCGCCGTCGAGCGCATCAGCCGCCGCCCGATCCGGCAGATCAGCAGCACGGACAGGGTGCCGAGCAGCGCCACCATGAACCGCCAGCCGAAGGGATTCATCCCCAGCGCCCACTCGCCGACCGCGATCAGCCACTTGCCCGCCGGGGGGTGGACGACGTACGAGTGCTCCGGCGAGAGCAGGATGTGCGGCGGATGGGCCACCAGCGCGTCATTGGCGTTCTTGGCCCAGGTGCCCTCGTAGCCGTACTGGAGCAGCGACCAGGCGTCCTTGGGGTAGTACGTCTCGTCGAATATCACCTTCCGCGGGCTGCCGAGGTTCCAGAACCGCAGGACCCCCGCGAACAGCGCCACCAGCAGCGGGCCGCCCCAGCCCGACCAGCGGGCCAGCCGGGCCGCCGCGTCCGGTCCGGCGCCGAACACCGCCCACAGCCGGCCGCCCGGCCGCGGGTACGCGGGCACCAGCCGGGTCCGGACGTCGGCCGGCGGCGCGGCCGGATATCCGAATCGGCGCAGCCGCCGCTGCCAGACGGGGGGCTGCCGGGCCGGCTCCGGAGCGGCGTGCGCGGCGGCGTCGGTCGCGGTGGTGTCACTCGTCACCCGGCCCATCGTAGGGAAGCGGCCTGTGGACCGGTGGGGAGCGCCACCGGCGGATGCCCGTCGGGCCGGGGCGGGTCGGCGGGCCGGCGGTGTGCTGGGAGGATGGGCGGGTGACTGGAGTGCTGGTACTTGCAGGGACGCCCATCGGCGACATCGCGGACGCGCCGCCGCGGCTCGCCGCCGAACTCGCCGCCGCCGAAGTGATCGCCGCCGAGGACACCCGGCGGCTGCGCCGGCTGACCCAGGCGCTGGACGTGACGCCCACCGGCCGGATCGTGTCGTACTTCGAGGGCAACGAGGCGGCCCGCACGCCGGAGCTCGCCGACGCGCTGGCCGGGGGCGCCCGGGTGCTGCTGGTCACCGACGCCGGGATGCCGTCGGTCTCCGACCCGGGCTACCGGCTGGTGGCCGCGGCCGTCGAGCGCGGCATCAAGGTCACCGCCGTACCGGGCCCGAGCGCGGTGCTCACCGCGCTGGCCGTCTCCGGTCTGCCGGTGGACCGCTTCTGCTTCGAGGGTTTCCCGCCGCGCAAGGCCGGCGAACGGCGCTCCCGGCTGCGCGAGGTCGCCGACGAGCGGCGCACCCTGGTGTATTTCGAGGCGCCGCACCGGCTCGACGACACCCTCGCCGCGATGGCCGAGGTCTTCGGCCCTGACCGCCGGGCCGCGGTCTGCCGGGAGCTGACCAAGACGTACGAGGAGGTCAAGCGCGGGACGCTGGACGAGCTGGCGACCTGGGCGGCCGAGGGCGTACGGGGCGAGATCACCATCGTCGTCGAGGGTGCCCCGGAGAGCGGTCCGCAGGAGCTGGCGCCCGAGGAGCTGGTGCGCCGGGTAAGGGTCCGCGAGGAGGCGGGGGAGCGGCGCAAGGAGGCCATCGCGGCGGTCGCGGCGGAGGCGGGGCTGCCCAAGCGGGAGGTCTTCGACGCGGTGGTCGCGGCGAAGAACGCGGAGAAGGCGGGCTGAGAAGCCGGTCCCGGCGGGCGTCCCGGGGGCTTTCCCGCGCCGGCCGGAAACCGGGCGCCGAAGAATAATGCGCAGGCCACGGAGAAAACCGACTCATCAGAAGGTAAATGACTGGCCGGAAAGGTAAAGCGCAGGCCGAGGCGTTGGGGTGATTTTCCTACCGTCGGCCAAATCTGGGCCAATACCGTCGGAGAGCTACTGCATTGCGCCACGGAAAGGCGTCCACTGGGGGAGGGACGAACCGTTCCCGAAGACCTTGTCCAGCGGACAAGAGGAGCGCACATGAGCGAGATCGCTAAGACCACCGCGGCGAACGCCACCGGCGTCCACCCCATCCCCCAGCCCGAGCCCGCCGCCCACGAGGCGTACTCCTTCGCCTGCATGAAGTGCGGATACGGCTGGGAGCAGGCGTACGACATAGTCCACCAGCTCGACGGCAAGGGCCGGGAGCGGGTCGTTTACTACACGGACGGCGAGCGGGTGCCGTCCCCGTTGACCTGCCCCACCTGCCTGAGCTGCGGCAGCAACGTCGTCCGCATCATGCGCTCCGGACAGGTCTCGATGGTCTCCCACGCGATCGCGAACATGCACCAGCGCCAGCACGGCAGCGAGAAGACCCACAAGGGCGAGAAGAACGACAAGAACGAGAAGGGGGCCCCCGCCGCGGAGCGCACCGGCTGCACCGCCGAGGAGCCCCCGGACGACGGCAAGCACCACTGGCACCTCTCCGACCTGCTGCACCCCTTCCAGCACCACCGTAGGTGAGGGCCGGCCGAGGTCCTCGTAGGATCGCGGCCATGGCACCGCAGGACAAGAACACCCCGCCGCCGCTGCCCGAACCCCTTCGGGTGGCGGTCGCGGACTCGCACACCCACCTGGACATGCAAGAGGGCACCGTCGAGGACGCGCTCGCCAAGGCCGCCTCCGTCGGCGTGACCACCGTCGTCCAGGTCGGCTGCGACCTCAAGGGCTCACAGTGGGCCGCCGACACGGCCGCCGCGTACGAGAGCGTGCACGCCACCGTCGCCCTGCACCCCAACGAGGCCCCCCGGATCGTCCTCGGCGACCCCGACGGCTGGTCCCGGCAGGGCGCGCGCGAGGCGGGCGGCGACGCCGTGCTGGACGAGGCCCTCGCCGAGATCGACCGGCTCGCCGCCCTGCCGCACGTCCGCGGCGTCGGCGAGACCGGCCTCGATTACTTCCGCACCGGCCCCGACGGCATGGCCGCCCAGGAGCGGTCGTTCCGCGCCCACATCGAGATCGCCAAGCGGCACGGCAAGGCCCTGGTCATCCACGACCGCGAGGCCCACGACGACGTGCTGCGGGTCCTCCGCGAGGAAGGCGCACCCGAGCGGACCGTCTTCCACTGCTACTCCGGCGACGCCGAAATGGCCAAGACCTGCGCCGCGGCCGGCTACTTCATGTCCTTCGCCGGCAACGTCACCTTCAAGAACGCCCAGCCGCTGCGCGACGCCCTCGCCGTCGCCCCGCCGGAACTCGTCCTGGTCGAGACCGACGCCCCCTTCCTCACCCCCGCCCCGTACCGCGGACGGGCCAACGCCCCCTACCTCATTCCGGTCACCCTGCGCGCGATGGCCGACGTCAAGGGAATGACCGAGGACACCCTGGCGACGGCCGTCGCCGCCAATACGGCACGCGCCTTCGGGTACTGACCACCGCGCCCACCGCCGTCACCACGGCGCGCCGGGCGTCCCCCGAAGTGACCACTTTCCGTACCGGACCGACTTTGGAGAGTGACCGCGGCTCGGCTAGCCTCCGCCCGTCAACCGCATCCGTGGCATGTGGAGCGCGCCGTGAGTCTTCCGCAGAGCAGCAGCCACCGCGCCGCGCGCGGCCGTCGCAGACGCCGCGCCGAACGCCCCGAAACCCTGCGGCGGCTGCTGCCCCGGGCCGCGGTCGTCGCCTTCCTCGCCGGCGGCACCACCGCCTTCATCGCCCACGACAAGGCCGTCCGGCTCAGCGTCGACGGCACCCCCCGCACCCTGCACACCTTCGCCGACGACGTCGAGGACCTGCTGGCCGACGAAGAGCTCGGCATCGGCGACCACGACATCGTCGCCCCCGCCCCCGGCACCGACCTGCACAGCGGTGACGAGATCGTGGTCCGGCACGGCCGGCCGGTCGTGCTCACCATCGACGGGCAGCGCCATCAGGTGTGGACCACCGCCCACACCGTCGCCGGCGCCCTCCACCAGCTCGGGGTGCGCGCCGAGGGCGCCTACCTCTCCACCTCCCGCTCCCGCCGCATCGAACGGCACGGCATCGAACTGGCGGTCCGCACCGAACGCACCGTCGTCTTCATCGCCGACGGCCGCGAACACCGCGTCCGCACCAACGCCGCCACCGTCCGCGAGGCCCTCGCGGACGCCGGACTGGCCCTGCGCGACCAGGACACCACCTCCGTACCGCCGGACAGCTTCCCGCGCGAGGGCCAGACCGTCTCCGTGCTGCGGATCACCGGCGGCAAGGAGGTCCGCGAGGAGCCCGTCCCGTTCCGTACGGTCAAACGGACCGACCCGCAGCTGGCCCGCGGCACCGTGGCCGTCGTCCAGCAGGGCCGGCCCGGCGTGCGACGGGTCACCTACCGGCTGCGCACCGTCAACGGCGTCAAACAAAAACCGAAGCGCCTGCACACCGAGCTCGTCCGGCCGCCCCGCCCGCAGATCGTGCACCTCGGCACCAAGGAACTGCCGCACTCGGTACGCGGCGCCGACCACCTCGCCTGGGGCGCACTGGCCCGGTGCGAGGCCGGCGGCCGGCCCGACGCGGTCGACTCCTCCGGCACCTACGGCGGCCTCTACCAGTTCGACGTCGCCACCTGGCACGCCCTCGGCGGCCGCGGCCGCCCCCAGGACGCCCCCGCCGAGGAACAGACCTACCGCGCCAAGAAGCTCTACATCACCCGGGGGGCGAGCCCGTGGCCGGTGTGCGGCCGTAAGCTTCACGGGTGAGCAAGAGTACGACCGACGAGTCCGGCCCGCTTCTGGGTCCCGCCGACATCCGCGAACTGGCCGCGACGCTGGGCGTACGCCCCACCAAGCAACGCGGCCAGAACTTCGTCATCGACGCCAACACCGTCCGCCGGATCGTGCGGACCGCCGATGTCCGGCCCGACGACGTCGTCGTCGAGATCGGCCCCGGGCTCGGGTCACTGACCCTGGGGCTGCTGGAGGTCGCCGACCGGGTCACCGCCGTCGAGATCGACGACGTCCTGGCGGGCGCGCTGCCGGCCACCGTCGCCGCCCGGCTGCCCGAGCGCGCCGACCGCTTCACGCTGGTCCACAGCGACGCGATGCACGTCACCGAACTCCCCGGCCCCGCGCCCACCGCCCTGGTCGCCAACCTGCCGTACAACGTCGCGGTGCCCGTGCTGCTGCACATGCTCGCCACGTTCCCGTCCATCGACCGCACCCTGGTCATGGTCCAGTCCGAGGTCGCCGACCGGCTCGCCGCCCGCCCCGGCAACAAGGTCTACGGCGTGCCGTCGGTCAAGGCCAACTGGTACGCCGAGGTCAAGCGGGCCGGCGCCATCGGCCGCAACGTCTTCTGGCCCGCCCCCAACGTCGACTCCGGCCTGGTCTCCCTGGTCCGCCGGGAGCGGCCGGTCGAGACCTCCGCGAGCCGGGACGAGGTCTTCGCCGCCGTCGACGCCGCGTTCGCCCAGCGCCGCAAGACGCTGCGGGCCGCGCTGTCCGGCTGGGCCGGCTCGGCCGCCGCGGCCGAGGCCGCACTGGTCGCCGCCGGCATCTCGCCGCAGGCCCGCGGCGAGGCACTGACGGTCGAGGAATTCGCACGGATCGCGGAGAACCGGGAGGCGGGAAAGTGACGGCTACGACTACAGCTGCGGCGACGGTGACCGTACGGGTCCCCGCGAAGGTCAACGTCCAGCTGGCGGTCGGCGCCGCCCGCCCCGACGGTTTCCACGACCTCGCGAACGTCTTCCTCGCGGTCGGCCTGTACGACGAGGTCACCGCCACCCCCGCGGACACCCTGCGGATCACCGCTGAGGGCCACGACGTCGACCGGATCCCGCTGGACCGGACGAACCTGGCGGCCCGCGCCGCCGAACTTCTCGCCGCCCGCTACGGCCGCAGCCCCGACGTCCACCTCCACATCACCAAGGACATCCCGGTCGCCGGCGGCATGGCCGGCGGCAGCGCCGACGCCGCGGGTGCCCTGCTGGCCTGCGACACCCTCTGGTCCACCGGTGCCTCCCGGGACGAACTCCTCGACATCTGCGCCGAGTTGGGCAGCGACGTACCGTTCAGCCTGGTCGGCGGCGCGGCACTGGGCCGGGGCCGCGGCGAGCTCCTGACCCCCCTCCCCGTCGGCGGCGCCTTCCACTGGGTCTTCGCGGTCGCCGACGGCGGCCTGTCCACCCCGGCCGTCTACGGCGAGTTCGACCGCCTGACGGAGGGGACGGACGTACCCGCGCCCGAGGCGGCCCCCGAACTGCTCGCCGCCCTCGCGACCGGCGACGCCACCGCCCTCGCCGCCGCCCTGACCAACGACCTCCAGCCGGCGGCGCTCTCCCTGCGCCCGTCCCTGGCCGCCACCCTGGCCGCCGGCACCACGGCCGGCGCCCTGGCCTCCCTGGTCTCCGGCTCGGGCCCGACCACGGCCTTCCTGGTCAAGAACGCGGAGTCGGCCGAGGCCGTCGCGACAGCGCTGCTGGCGTCGGGGACCTGCCGCGCGGTACGGGTGGCGGACTCACCGGCGGCGGGGGCGACTGTCCTTTAGGGGCAGCCGTCATTCAGTGGCGGCCGTCGTTCAGGCCACTTCCCCTAGTACTGCAACCGCATGTGGTGTGACCGTGTGGGCTGGGGCTCGTTGGTGTGACTGTGTGAGAAGTCGCTGACGGTTGAGCAGATCGATTC
>NZ_JOIX01000114.1 GCF_000720175.1 Streptomyces sp. NRRL S-337 | reverse complement strand
TACGAGATAGGAGTCCGTCTCGTGGGCTCGGAGATGTGTATAAGAGACAGGCCGCAGGGTGCGCGGGATGGTGTGCGTCGTGCTGCCCGGTACCGCGCTGCTCGCCGGGCTGGGAGTGACCCTCACCCCCGTACTGCTGCACTGCGCCTGGGTCTTCGCGGTGGTGGCCACGCCGCTGGTGCTGTGGCTGGCGCGGGACGCGTACCGCAGTCTGGGGCACGGTCTCCAGGGCGGCTTTCTGGTCGCCCGGTCGGGCACCTTCAGCCGCGACACCCTCGTCCTCCGGCGGTCCGCGATCGCGGCGTGGACGTTCACGGATTCGCCGTTCACCCGCCGGTCCGGTCTGGTCACGTTGACCGCGGCGGTCGCGGCGGGTGAGGACGGTTACCGCATCCGGGATCTGGCGGCAAGCGAGGCGGCCGGATTCGCGGCGGCCGCGGGGCCGGGGATTCTGGCGGAGTTCCTGGTTCCAGCCGGGGAATCCCCGGTGGCCCCGAGGGATTCCCGGCAGTTCCCGGGCAGTTCGGGGAGAACGCAGCAGGGGCTCCATCGTTCCGGCAAGAGCCCGGCAACATGAGATACATCACACCCCTGTCGCGTGCACGGCGAGAGCGGGCACACCGTCCTACTGGACGAGCCATTGCCCAACCACAGCCGTGAGGGAGCAGCGCGATGAACACCGTCATCGACCACGCCGTCCAGGTCCGTCTCATCGCCACCGCCCCCGGCCCGTACGCGGTGCCCGCGGTGTTGCACTACCAGCCCGCCGACCCGCTGGCCGTACGGATGTCCTTCCCGCCGGAGATCTCGCTGGACGGCTCGGCGGTGGACTGGGCGTTCGCGCGTGAGCTGCTGGCGGAGGGGCTGCGGGCGCCGGCCGGGCGGGGCGACGTCCGGGTGCGGCCGTGCGGCCCGGACCGCACGGTGATGGAGTTCCACGCGGACGAGGGCATCGCGATGGTGCAGTTGGACACGGTGGACGTGCGGCGGTTCCTGGACCGGTCGTACGAGGCCGTGCCGGCCGGCAGTGAACTCGCCCACCTGAGCATGGACCGCGGGCTCGCCGAGCTGTTCGGCGCGGCGTAGGACCGCGGCGGAAGCCCGGGCCGGTGGACAGCGACGGGCGGCCGGAAACACACACCACATGCTGACCGTCGGCCTCGAACGCCGAACGCGGCCACCCAGGCCGATGCCCACAGACTGGGCCGACCGCGCCGTGACGTCACCGGCGCCGCCGGCTCGCAGAACGGCCGTCGCCCCGGGGAGTTCCCCGGGGCGACGGCCGCTTCACATCTTGAGGATGGGGCGCGTCAGCGCTTCGGGAAGCCGAACCCGTACCCCTGCTGCTTCATCCACGGCAGCAGGCGGTCCAGCGACGCGACGGTGAGGGCGCGGTTGCCGCCGCCGTCGTGGAAGAGGACGGTCGGCCCGTTGCCGATCTCCCCGCGGACGGTGGCCTCGATCGCCTCGACGCTGCCGCTCTCGAAGTCCTTGCTGTCGACGTTCCAGCCGAGCGGGCGCATGCCGTGGGCGGCGGCCAGCTTCCGGCTGTACGGGGTGAAGGCGCCGCCGGGCGCACGGTAGTACTCGACCTTCGCGCCGCCCGCCGCGTCCTCGATCATCTTCTGGGCGTCGAGGATCTGCTGCGACTGGTAGCTCTCCGGCTGGTGGTCCATGCCGGTGTTGTGGCTGACGGTGTGGTCGCAGAGCTTGTGCCCGGCGGCCACCACCTGCTTGACCAGCTCGGGGTGGGCCCTGGCCTGCGGGCCGATCATGCAGAAGACGGCCTTGACGTCGTGCTTCTTCAGCACCTCCAGGACCTTGGGGGTCCAGACCGGGTCCGGGCCGTCGTCGATGGTGATGTTCAGGCTGCGGCCGGGGCGGTCGGAGGCGTGCACGATGGACGGGTCGACCGGGGCGATCTTCGGTGCCCGCGCGGCCTGCCTGCCGAGGGTGTCCGCCTCGGCCTTGGACGGGCCGCCGAGTTGGCCGGAGGCGACCGCCCCGACGATCCCCAGCGACACCACCGCCGCCGCCACCACTCCGATGATGCCGCCCTCGATACCGAAGCGCCGAGCCATCCCGATCCCGTCCCCTATGCCGTGCCGGTGTCCGTGCGGACGGCGGGTGCCGGAGGCATCCGCCGTCTTCACCACGACAGATGCGTCCCGGGCCGGGAAGGCTGCTCCTGTTACGGATCCATCATGAAACTTATTGATACTGGAGCCATGCCACGAGTACTTCTGATCGAGGACGACGCCGCCGTACGGGACGGAGTGTCCCTCGCGCTACGGCGGCGCGGCCACGAAGTGGCGGCCGCGGCCAGCGGCGAGGAGGGTCTGGCGGCGCTGCCCGGGTTCCGCCCGGACATCGTGCTGCTGGATCTGATGCTCCCCGGCAAGGACGGTTTCGAGGTGTGCCGGCTGATCCGCGCCGAGCGGCAGCTGCCGATCATCATGCTCACCGCCCGCGGCGACGATCTGGACGTGGTGCTCGGGCTGGAGGCCGGGGCCGATGACTACATCGTCAAACCGGCCCGCGGTGAGGTGCTGGAGGCGCGCATCCGGGCGGTGCTGCGCCGTACGGCGCTGCCCGCCGACGGCGCCCCGGCCGTGGAGCCGGGGCCGGCGCCGGTCGAGACGTACGGCGAACTGGCCATCGACCGGGCCGGTCTGGTCGTCGCCAAGGGCGGCAAGGACCTGGCGCTGGCGCCCTCGGAGATGAAGCTGCTGCTGTTCCTGTCCGCGACGCCGGGGCAGGTCTTCAGCCGCCAGCAGCTGCTGGAGCACGTGTGGGAGCACAGCTACCACGGCGATGCGCGGCTGGTGGACGCCTGTGTGATGCGGCTGCGGACGAAGATAGAGGACACCCCGCGCAGCCCCCGTTACGTCCAGACCGTGCGGGGCTTCGGTTACCGCTTCGGTCCGCTGTGAACCGCCTCGCCGGCCGGGTGCCGTCGCGCACCCTGCTGCGTGGTCTGCGGGCGCGGCTCGTCGTGGGGTTCCTGGTGGTGGCGGCCGTCAGTGCGCTGACCACGGCGATGCTGACGTATCGCGAGGCCCGTAACGCCATTCTGCAGCGGTCCCAGGACATCGCGGTGAACGATCTGCGGGCGCAGGTGAACTCGCTCGCGCCGGAGCTGACGGTGCCGCCGACGCAGGCGGACCTGGACAATTTCCGGGTGCAGCTGGAACGCTCCGGCAAATCCCGTGAATGGGACATTTCCGTTCATTATCTCGGCGTTCCGGACAGCGACGAGGGCGGGCTGCAGCGCAGTGTGGTGATCCCGGCCGACCTGAAGGCGTCGGTGGAGAAGCGGCACGTCCCGGCCTTCCAGCGGATCAACCGCGCGGGGTCTCCCTGGCTGCTGATCGGCATGCCGGTCCGGCAGTCCGACGGCCAGGCGTCCGCACTGTCCGTCTATGCCCAACTGCCGCTCAGCGCCGAGGAGTCCAATGTCGAGGCGCTGGTGACCGCGGCCCAGCGGGGTGCCCTGCCGGTGCTGATCCTCGCGGTGATCCCGGCGCTGCTCGCCGCGCGCGGGGTGCTGCGGCCGGTGCGCGGGCTGCGGCAGGCCGCCGGGCGGATCGCCGAGGGCAAGCTGGACACCCGGCTGGAGGTCAAGGGCACCGACGAACTCGCCGACCTGTCCCGCACGTTCAACGACATGGCGGCCCGGCTGGAGGAGAGCATGGCCGAGCTGCGCCGCCTGGAGGCCAACTCCCGGCGGTTCGCGGCCGATGTCTCGCACGAGCTGCGCACGCCGCTGGCGGCGATGACCGCGGTGACCGACGTGCTCGACGAGGACGCCGATTCCCTCGACCCGGACACCGCCTCCGCGGTCCGGCTGATCAGCCAGGAGACCGGCAAGCTGGCGCGGATGGTGGAGGACCTGATGGAGGTCTCCCGGTTCGACGCGGGCGCCGCGGCGCTCCATCTGGACGAGGTCGATGTCGCCGAGACCATCCGCAAGACGCTGCAGGCCCGGGCCTGGCAGAAGCGGGTGGCCGCGGACCTGCCCGAGGACGTCCGGGCCCAGCTCGATCCGCGGCGGCTCGACGTCGTGGTCGCCAACCTGGTCGGCAATGCGCTGCACCACGGTGGCGAGCCGGTGCGGGTGGTGCTGCACGCCCCGGAGCCGGGCGCGGACCGGCTGCTGATCGAGGTCCGCGACAGCGGTCCGGGGATAGACCCGGAGGTCCTGCCGCACGTCTTCGAGCGGTTCTACAAGGCGGACTCGGCCCGGGCCCGTTCGGAGGGCAGCGGTCTGGGGCTGGCCATCGCGATGGAGAACGTACGGCTGCACGGCGGCATGATGCGGGCGGCCAACTCTCCGGAGGGCGGCGCGGTGTTCACCGTGGACCTCCCGCTGCGCCAGGACGAGCCGGGCGGGCCCGGCGGCACGGCCGGGCCGGACGCGGCGAACGCGGCGGACGGGCCGGGCAGGACGGACGGGGCGGACGGGGCGGACGGGCCCGAAGGGCTCCGGGCGCCCGGTGAGGAGAACGACGGATGAGCGCCATGAACGGGCCGAACGCCCCGCGGACGCCCGGGGCCCGACGGCGGGTGCTGGGCGGTGTGGTCAGCGGTGCGCTGGCCGGGGCGCTGGCCGGCTGCGGTATCGCGCCCACCGATGTGATCGACGCCGGTGAGCCCGCCTCCGGGGTGAAGTCGCCGGGCCAGCCCGCGGCCGATGTCCAGCTGTTCTTCTACGGCCCGTCCGGTCTGCGGTCTGCGACCCGGCCGGCGAAGGCCCCGGTCGACCCGGACCAGGCGCTGTCCCTGCTGATGGAGGGGCCCAACCACGCCGAGCGGATGCGCGGCCTGTCCAGCGTGCTGCCGAAGTTCCCGGGCCCGCTGACCGCCACCACCGGCGAGGGCACGGTCGTGATCCACCTGCCGATGAACGTCAAGCTGCTGGACTCCGCCTCGCTCAACCAGCTGGTGTGCACCGCGGCCAACGCCCGGGTGCCGGGGAACAAGCCGCCGGACCAGGTGATGGTGACCCTGGTGGGCGACACGGTCCGGGTCGGCCCCATGGTGTGCGGCGGCAACAACGCCTTCCCGATCGTCCAGCCCAGCCCGACCACGCCGGGCGGCACCGGCGGTGCGGGGGGCGGCGGCGTAGGCTGATCGCAGGGCCAGGCCAGAGCCGCGACGTGGGGAGTCTCCGCGATGTCCGAGCGCAAACCACCCGGAGTCAGCTTCGAGAGCTGGGTCGACAAGCAGATCCGCGAGGCGACGGAGCGCGGCGATTTCGCCGACCTCCCCGGGGCCGGCAAGCCCCTTCCGCACCTCGATCAGCCGTATGACGAGATGTGGTGGATCAGGGAGAAGATGCAGCGGGAGCACCTCTCCTACCTGCCGCCGAGCCTGGTGTTGCGCAAGGAGGCCGAGGAGGCGCGCGAGGCGGCCGCGAACGCCCCGACCGAGGCGGCACTGCGGCGCATCCTGACGGCGGTCAACGAGCGGATCCGCGCCGCACTGCGCACTCCCCTGGAGGGCCCGCCGCTGAACCTGGTGCCGTTCGACATCGACGAGCAGGCCCGCACGTGGCGGGAGCGGCACGGGAGTTGAGGCGCGGCGCGCCGGCCGTCAGGGTGCGGCGTCCGCCATCGTGACGCGGAGGAAGCGCGGCCGGTAGAGGTCGACGTCGCCGTTGACGTGCGGGTCGGCCGGGACGCCGGGCGGTCCGAGCCAGTTGATGTCGTAGCTGAGCTGCAGGGTGCCGTCCGCGGTGGCTCCGGGGTGGGCCTGCGGGTTGTAGGCCGCGACGTACTGCGGGTCGGGGGCGGGCGGCCGGGGCGGGGTGATCCGGCCGTGCGGGCCGTGCCAGGGGCCCTCGGGTGCGCAGGCCCAGTAGCTGGTGAGGGTGCGCATCCCGGCGGTGCCGCCGCCCCCGGTGTCCATGGTGAACAGCACCCAGGACGGGGAAGTGCCGCCGCCGTCGCGGACGACGGTGAAGGCGCTGCCGACGCCGCGGCGGCCGCCGTCCCGTAGCACCGGTGCGGCCCGGCCGGCCCGCGGCTGCCAGTGGGTGCCGTCCCAGAAGCGCCAGCTGCCGCGGTCCGCGAGCCGGCCGGCGGGGACCCGGGCGAGGTAGGCGCGGGAGGCGGGTGCGGAGGGCGGGTCGTCGGCGCCGTAGACGTAGGTCCAGCGGCCGGCCCGGACCGCCGCGGCGCCGTAGAGCACGCGCCGCCCGGGGTCGGCGGTGGCGTCCGGGCCGACGGTTTCGTCGATGCGTTCCAGGTGCAGGCCGGGCAGCGAGAGGGTGGCGACCTCGGTGCCGTACGGCATACCGAAGATCCACGGTCCGGTGCCGGGCACCCGGCGCCACAGCAGCACCCGCACCACGCGCTCGGCGGCGCCGGGTGTCCGGGGCTCGACCCGCGCCTGGACCGGCCAGCGCCAGCCGCCGCCGGGCGGGTCGGGGAAGTACGGGCCGGGTGCGGCCGGGGTGCCGCCGGTCAGGGTGCGTTCGGGCCGGCCCGAACGGGAGGTCACCACCAGGGAGTTGTGCCGGAGGTAAGGGGTGCCGCCGCGGTCGGCGGTGCGCCAACGGCTGTGGTGCCCCTGCGGGTTGGGGGGTGGCTGGACGCGGTCGAGGAAGGTGTCGGAGAAGAGCCAGAGGGTGCGGCCGTCGGGGAGGCGCACCGAGTGGGTGCCGTCGCCGCCGGTCCAGTCGTCGGTGCGGGTGTTGTCGTTGCCGTAGCGGGCGAATGCGGCGGTTTGCCGGGAATCGACCGACCAGGAGGCGATCCGGCGGCCGGTGCAGCCGGCCGCCCGGCGGGGGCCGTCGGACCCGGGCAGTGCCCACAGCAGCGCGGCGACGGCCAGGAGCAGGCCGGTGAGGGCCGTGGTGCGGCGGTGCGGCGCCCTGGACATCGTGCTCCTCGGTCGGTCTCCGGGGTGGTCAGGTGCCCGGGATCACCGTACAGAACCGGTCAGCGACGCATAGATACGAACATGCGGAGGTGGTCAACGAGTGCAACGTCACAGCCGGAGCCCCTGCTCCAGCTAACGGTCGTTCGCCTAGCCTGCTGCCATGACCGCCGAGTCCACCGAACTCCCCCTGGCCGCGGCCTTCCCGGATGCCGATCGCGAGCAGTGGCAGCGCCTTGTCGAAGGCGTGCTGCGCAAATCGGGCGCCACCGAGGCAACGGGCGCCGCCGCCGAGGACGCGCTCGCCACGGATCTCCAGGACGGGATCCGCGTCCGCCCGCTCTACACCGCCGAGGACAGCCCGGCCGCCTCCGGCCGCCCCGGGTTCCCGCCCTTCGTACGGGGCGGCCGGCCCGAGGGCACGACCGTCGCCGGCTGGGACGTACGCCAGCGCCAGGTGCACACCGATCCACGGCGCGCCAACGAAGCAGTGCTCGCCGATCTGGAGAACGGCGTCACCTCGGTCTGGCTGACCGTCGGGCACGGCGGGGTGCCGGTGTCCGGTCTTGCGGAGGCGCTCAAGGGCGTCTATCTGGACCTGGCCGCGGTGGTGCTGGACGCGGGCGCCGATTTCGCCCCGGCCGCCGAGGAGTTGCTGCGCCTGTACGCCGCGGCCGGTGTGCCGGCGGCCGAGGTCACGGGCGCGCTGGGCGCCGATCCGCTGGGGCTGCTGGCCCGTACCGGTGATGACAGCAAGCTGCGGGTGCAGCTGGAGGCGGCGGCCCGGCTGGCCGGGCGCTGCCTCGCGGAGGCGCCCGGGGTACGGGCGCTGGCCGTCGACGCGCTGCCGTACCACGAGGCGGGTGGCTCGGCGGCCGAGGAGCTCGGCGCCTCCCTCGCCACCGGTGTGGCCTATCTGCGGCACCTGACCGCGGCCGGGGTGAGCATCGACGACGCCTGCCGGCAGCTGGAGTTCCGTTACGCCGCGACCGCGGACCAGTTCCTGACCATCGCCAAGCTGCGCGCGGCCCGCCGGCTGTGGGCGCGGGTCGCGGAGGTGTGCGGGGCCGCGCCCGGCGCCTCCGCCCAGGTCCAGCACGCGGTGACCTCGCCGGTGATGATGACCCGTCGGGACCCGTGGGTGAACATGCTGCGCACCACGGTCGCGGGGCTGTCGGCGGGGGTCGGCGGTGCGGACGCGGTGACGGTGCTGCCGTTCGACGCGGCGCTCGGCCTGTCCGACGCCTTCGCCCGGCGGATCGCCCGCAACACCCAGTCGGTGCTGCTGGAGGAGTCGCACCTGTCGAAGGTGATCGACCCGGCGGGCGGCTCCTGGTACGTGGAGCAGCTCACCGACGAACTCGCCCGGGCGGGCTGGGCGTTCTTCCAGGAGATCGAGGCCGCGGGCGGTCAGGCCGCGGCACTGCGCTCCGGGATGCTCCGCGAGCGGCTGGCGCGGACCTGGGCGCGCCGCACCGAGGACCTGGCGCACCGCCGCGAACCGATCACCGGCGTCAGCGAGTTCCCGTTCCTCGCCGAGGCGCCGGTGGAGCGCGAGCCGGCGCCGGCGCCGGTGTCCGGTGGGCTGCCGCGGGTGCGCAGGGACGATGCGTACGAGGCGCTGCGGGCCCGTTCGGACGCCCATCTGGCGGCGACCGGGGCCCGGCCGAAGGTGTTCCTGGCCGCGCTGGGACCGGTCGCGGCACACACCGCGCGGGTGGCGTTCGCCGCCAACCTGTTCCAGGCGGGCGGCATCGAGACCGCGCAGGAACCGGCGGCCGTCGACGCCGAGTCGGTGACCGAGGCGTTCGCCCGCAGCGGTGCGCGGATCGCCGCGCTGTGTTCGAGCGATGCGGTCTACGGCGAGCAGGCGGCCGCGGTGGCGGCGGCACTGAAGGCGGCGGGTGCGGTGCGGGTGTTCCTGGCCGGCCGGCCGGGTGAACGCCGGGAGGAATTCGTGGCGGCCGGGGTGGACGCGTTCGTCTTCGCGGGCTGCGACGCGGTCGAGGTGCTGTCCTCGGCCCTGGACGTCATGGAGGTGGCGGGATGACCGAGATGCAGGAAGCAACGCAACAGGCCGGCGCCATCCCGGACTTCAGCACCGTCGAGCTGGGCGGACCGGCCGCGGCGGACGGCGCGGCCGGGGCGGAGCAGTGGGCCCAAGCGGTGGAGGCGGCCACCGGCAAGGGAGTCGCCGACCTGACCTGGGAGACGCCGGAGGGCATCGACGTCAAGCCGCTGTACACCGAGGACGATCTGGCGGGCGTCGACTTCCTGGGCACGTACCCGGGCATCGCGCCGTACCTGCGCGGCCCGTACCCGACGATGTACGTCAACCAGCCCTGGACGATCCGGCAGTACGCCGGCTTCTCCACGGCGGAGGAGTCCAACGCCTTCTACCGCCGCAATCTGGCGGCCGGTCAGAAGGGCCTGTCGGTCGCCTTCGACCTGCCCACCCACCGCGGCTACGACAGCGACCACCCGCGGGTGACCGGTGACGTCGGCATGGCGGGTGTCGCCATCGACTCGATCTACGACATGCGGCAGCTCTTCGAGGGCATCCCGCTGGACAAGATGACGGTGTCGATGACGATGAACGGCGCGGTGCTGCCCGTGCTGGCGCTGTACATCGTGGCCGCCGAGGAGCAGGGCGTACCGCCCGAGAAGCTGGCCGGGACCATTCAGAACGACATCCTCAAGGAGTTCATGGTCCGCAACACCTACATCTATCCGCCGCAGCCGTCGATGCGGATCATCTCCGACATCTTCGCGTACACCTCGCAGAAGATGCCGCGCTACAACTCCATCTCGATCTCCGGCTACCACATCCAGGAGGCCGGTGCGACGGCCGATCTGGAGCTGGCGTACACCCTCGCGGACGGGGTGGAGTACCTGCGGGCGGGGCTGGCGGCCGGGATGGACGTGGACGCGTTCGCGCCGCGGCTGTCGTTCTTCTGGGCGATCGGCATGAACTTCTTCATGGAGATCGCCAAGCTGCGCGCGGCCCGGCTGCTGTGGGCCCGGCTGGTCCAGCGCTTCGAGCCGAAGAACCCCAAGTCCCTTTCGCTGCGCACCCATTCGCAGACCTCGGGCTGGTCGCTGACCGCGCAGGACGTGTTCAACAACGTCACCCGCACGTGTGTGGAGGCGATGGCGGCGACCCAGGGCCACACCCAGTCGCTGCACACCAACGCCCTCGACGAGGCGCTCGCCCTGCCCACCGACTTCTCCGCGCGGATCGCCCGGAACACCCAGCTGTTCCTCCAGCAGGAGTCGGGCACCTGCCGGGTGATCGACCCGTGGGGCGGCAGCGCCTACGTCGAGAAGCTCACGCACGACCTGGCGCGCCGGGCCTGGCAGCACATCGAGGAGGTCGAGGCGGCCGGCGGGATGGCCAAGGCGATCGACGCGGGCATCCCGAAGCTGCGGGTGGAGGAGGCCGCGGCCCGTACCCAGGCGCGGATCGACTCCGGACGGCAGGCGCTGATCGGCGTCAACAAGTACCGGGTGGCCAGCGACGAGGAGATCGACGTCCTCAAGGTCGACAACTCCGCGGTCCGCGCCCAGCAGATCGAGAAGCTCAAGCGGCTGCGGGCCGAGCGCGACGAGGCGGCCTGCCAGGACGCGCTGCGGGCGCTGACCGCGGCGGCGAGGTCCGGTCCCGGCAAGGGACTTGAGGGCAATCTGCTGGCGCTGGCGGTGGACGCGGCCCGGGCCAAGGCGACCGTCGGGGAGATCTCGGACGCCTTGGAGGAGGTCTACGGGCGGCACTCCGGCCAGATCCGTACGATCTCGGGTGTGTACCGAGACGAAGCGGGCCCGTCCTCCGGTGTGGAGCGCACCCGGGCGCTGGTGGCCGAGTTCGAGCGGGCCGAGGGGCGCCGGCCGCGCATCCTGGTGGCCAAGATGGGCCAGGACGGCCATGACCGCGGCCAGAAGGTGATCGCCACGGCCTTCGCCGACCTGGGCTTCGACGTGGACGTCGGCCCGCTGTTCCAGACCCCGGCCGAGGTGGCCCGCCAGGCGGTCGAGGCGGATGTGCACATCGTCGGGGTGTCCTCCCTCGCTGCCGGTCACCTCACCCTGGTGCCGGCACTGAAGGAGGCACTGGCGGCGGAGGACCGGGAGGACATCACGGTCGTGGTGGGCGGGGTGATCCCGCCGCAGGACGTACAGCCGCTGCGCGACATGGGCGCGGCCGCGGTGTTCCTGCCCGGCACGGTGATCCCGGATGCCGCGCACGACCTGGTGAAGGACCTGGCGTCGGTCCTCGGCCACGAGCTGTAGAGCGGGGGGCCATGCCTGCGACGATCGACGTCGAACGGTACGCCGAAGGGGTCCGGGCGGGTTCCCGGGCCTGGATCGCCCGGGCCGTCACCCTGGTCGAGTCCACCCGTGCCGACCACCGGGCGGCGGCGCAGCGGCTGCTGGTCGAGCTGCTGCCGTACTCCGGTGCGGCCCGCCGGGTGGGCATCAGCGGGGTGCCCGGTGTCGGCAAGTCGACCTTCATCGACGCACTGGGGTCGCTGCTGACCGGGATGGGACACCGGGTGGCGGTGCTCGCCGTCGACCCGTCGTCCAGCCGGACCGGCGGCTCCATCCTGGGTGACAAGACCCGGATGGAGCGGCTGGCGACCGACCCGGCGGCGTTCGTCCGTCCCTCCCCCACCTCCGGGACGCTGGGCGGGGTGGCGCGTGCCACCCGCGAATCCATCGTCGTCATGGAGGCCGCGGGCTATGACGTGGTGCTGGTGGAGACGGTGGGGGTCGGCCAGTCGGAGACGACCGTGGCCAACATGGTCGACACGTTTCTGCTGCTGACCCTGGCCCGCACCGGCGACCAGCTCCAGGGCATCAAGAAGGGCGTGCTGGAGCTGGCGGACCTGGTGTCGGTGAACAAGGCCGACGGGCCGCACGAGCGGGACGCCCGGTCCGCGGCCCGCGAACTGGCCGGTGCGCTGCGGCTGTTGCAGCCCGCGGACGCGGTGTGGACGCCGCCCGTGCTGACCTGCAGCGCCCGCGAGGGCACCGGGCTGAAGGCGCTCTGGGAGCGGATCGAGCAGCACCGCACCCTGCTTGAGTCGACCGGTGCGCTGGCCGAGCGGCGCCGCACCCAGCAGGTCGACTGGACCTGGTCGATGGTCCGCGAACGGCTCATCGACCGCCTCCAGGAGCATCCCGAGGTGCGCCGGCTGGGCCCGGAGGTCGAGCGGGCGGTGCGGGACGGTGAGATCACCGCGACGCTGGCGGCCGAACGGCTGCTGTCCGCTTTCGGCCTGGCGGACCCGGCGGCCGGGGAGGCGTAGTGGCGTCCGGCCGGACTACTCACCCGGACACCTGAGTAGCTCAGCTCATGACGGCCCCGCGCCGGGCCCCGAGTATGTCGATGACGCATGGACGGACGTTTTCGGCATCTTCCCTGGGGGCCATCATCAATCCGCAGGACGTCGCACACGGGCTGTACGAGGACAATCCGCTGGCCGGGCTGATCGAGGGGTTCCGTGTGGCGCCGGCCGGCGGTGAGCTGGAGTCCCGGCCGGTCGTCCATGTCGAGCTGCGGTCGGGGGTGCGACTGTCGGCCGTCGAGGCGGACCGGCTGGCGCTGGCCTGTCAGCAGGGCGTGCTGCGCCAACTGGCCGCCGGCTGCCGGGACTTCCTCCCCTCGCCGGCGGACTGCCCGTCGGCCCACGAGGTGGCGATCGCCCTGCACGGGTACGGCACCGGCCCGTTCGCCCGGAAGTCCTAGAGCATCCCGCGCGCCCGTCGGGCCCGTTCGGCGAAGTGTGTGACGGCGAGGTCGCGGAAGCGGGTGGCCGCGGCGGAGAGGTAGCTGTCCTCGCGGCGCACCAGGCTCAGGATCCGTAGGCAGTCGGGGGCGTCGATGCGCAGCCAGGCCAGCGGGGCGGCGGTCAGGTCGGCGCGGGCGATGGAGGGCATCAGGCCGATGCCGAGGCCGGCGATGACGAGGAAGTGGGTGGCGCCGGGTTCGTCGCCCTCGCAGCCGATGACCGGGCGTCGGCCGATGGTGGTGAACAGCCGGTCCAGCAGGGCGCGTTGCCAGTGCCCGGGGCGGGTGGTGATGAAGGGCTCGTCGGCGAGGTCGGCCACCGTCACCCGCTTCCGGGCGGCCAGCGGATGCGCCGCCGGGACCGCGAGCAGCACCTCCTCGTCCAGCAGCCGCACCGCGCCGAGCCCGGCCCCGGTCAGCGGCTGCGAGGCGACGCAGAAGTCCACCTCACGGGTGCGCAGGTGTTCGCGCATCAGGTCGGGGGTGGACTGGAAGCAGCGGAGGGTCACGCCGGGGTGGGCGGCGCGGAAGCCGGCCAGCAGTTCGGTCAGCGGCAGCAGGGTCTCCGCGGCGATGGTGACGCTGCCGTTGTCGAGCCCGGCGGCGTCGGCCATCTCCCGGCGGGCGTCGTCGAGTTCGTCCAGGGCCCGCTCCACCCGGGCGAGGAAGGCGGCGCCGTGGCGGTTGAGCCGGATCGTCCGGCCCTGACGGTCGAAGAGCGGCAGGCCCAGTTCGGCTTCGAGGCGGGCGATGGTCCGGCTCACCGAGGGCTGGGCCACCCGGAGTTCCTCGGCGGCCCGGCTGATGTGTTCCCGGCGCGCGACGACCCGGAAGTACCGCAGGGACAGCAGATCCATCGGTTCCTCGGGGCTTCGGGTCGGACGACGGCGACCCGGAAATGATCACACAGGGCGGTGCCTGGGAGAGGGGGGAACGGCGGCTCAGCCGCGCAGCGACACCGTGGCCCACACCGTCTTGCCCGAGTGGTCCGGCGGGGTCCAGCCCCAGGCGTCGCTCAGCCGGTCGACGAGGTGCAGCCCGCGGCCGGATTCCGCCAGCGGGTCGGCGGTCCGTACGACGGGTGCGTCGGTGCCGGCGTCGGAGACGGCGCACAGCACGGCGGTCTCCTGCCGGGTCAGGGCGAGCCAGGCCGGGCAGAGGGGTGCGGGCACCAGGGCGAACCCGTGGGCGGCCGGCACCTCGTCCGGCTCCCCCGTCCGGATGCCGTGGCGCAGTGCGTTGCTGACGAGTTCGGTGACGACCAGCGCCGCGTTCTCGGTCACGTCCGCGGCCAGTTGCCAGCCGCTGAGGGTGGTACGGGTGAAGCGGCGGGCCTCCGCCACGGTCTCCGCGCAGCTGCTGAGGGCGCAGGCGGCGAAACCGTCGGGGGCGGGCATCCACCAGCTCTCCTCGAACGCTTCCTCTGGAAGGGCGTCGTGCACGGTCTCTGCCGGATGAGCGGTCATCAAGATCTCCGCGAGGGCGATTTCGGGGCTGGGCCGGACTGCCTTGGAGAGCTAATATCCTCGGCAGCCGTCGCTCGGTGCAAGTGCATCTGCAATTACATCGGTAAGGACGGCCGCTCAGGGGCTCGTTCACGCCAACGTGATCGCGAGCTCGGGATCGGTCGGAGGGATGTCCTCCAGCAAGGGAGCAGGTCTGATGGAGTCGGTGACCAACGGCATGCAGGCGACCCGCATCGAGGGCGTCGTGTGGCGCAAGAGCCGCCGTAGCAACCCCAGCGGCAACTGCGTTGAGCTGGCTGTTCTTTCGGACGGCGGGGTGGCCGTGCGCAACTCCCGGTTCACCTCCGGGCCGGCGCTGATCTACACCCGCGACGAGATGGCGGCCTTCGTCCAGGGCGCCAAGGACGGCGACTTCGACGACCTCGTCTGACACACCGGCGGCATATGCCGCCGAGATTGGCGCATATGTCGTTCGGATAGTCGCCCTGGCTGTACGAACACTTGGCGCGATGGGACACTGGGCGTTCGCCCGACCACTCAGGGGAGTCAGGGAGTCAGTATGAGTGAGGCGCAGCCGAGCAGCGGTCAGTCCCTGCGCCGGTATCTCGACCACCCGCGGGGCGGCCCGACGGTCCTGCGGATCGTGCTGGGCACGCAGTTGCGCCGGCTGCGCGAGGCGGCCGGCGTGACCCGGGAGGCCGCCGGGGACGCCATCCGCGGTTCCCACGCGAAGATCAGCCGCCTGGAGCTCGGCCGGGTCAGCTGCAAGGAGCGGGACGTCGCCGATCTGCTGACGCTCTACGGCGTCACGGACGACGCGGTCCGTGACGACTTCCTCAAGCTGGCCCGCCGGACCAGCAGTCCGGGCTGGTGGCACCAGTACGGCGATGTGCTGCCCGGCTGGTTCGAGACCCATCTCGGCCTGGAAGAGGCCGCATCGGTGATCCGCACCTACGAAGTGCAGTTCGTGCCGGGCCTGTTGCAGACCGCGGACTACGCCCGCGCGGTGGCGCAGCTCGGCCATCCGCGGTCGACGCCCGAGGAGATCGAGCGGCGGGTGCGGCTGCGCGTGCAGCGGCAGGAATTGCTGACGCTGCCGGACGCGCCGCGGGTGTGGGCGGTGCTCGACGAGGCCACGCTGCGCCGTCCGCTGGGCGGCCGGGAGGTGATGGCGGGCCAGCTGAGACATCTGCTGACGATGTCCGAGCTGCCGAACGTCACCCTGCAGATCGCGCCGTTCAGCCTCGGTGGCCTGGCGGCGGCCGGTGGCCCGATCACGATCCTGCGCTTCCTGGAACCGGATCTGCCCGACATCGTCTATCTGGAGCAGCTGACCAGTGCGCTGTATCTGGACAAGCGCGATGACGTCGACCACTACCTGGCGGTGATGGACCGCCTCAGCGCCCAGTCGGAATCGCCGCGGGAGTCGCTGGCGATGCTGGAGCGCATGCTCAAGGAGACCTGATACCGCTCACCCGGATCTGATCCGGCGACGAGCGGCGGGGCGCCCGGGGGGCTCCTGGCCGCTCGTCGTCGTCCGGGCCCGGTGCGTCAGACCTTGCGGGCGACCCCGCCGTACTCGATCCACTCCAGGGTCAGCTGCTTGGGGCCGATGTCCCCGTCCGGCTTCCAGGTCGAGACCTCCACCAGTCCGGGCTCCTGGATCTCCAACCCGTCCAGGAATCCGGCGAGTTCGTGCGCCTGCCGCACCCGTCCCCACTGGCCGTGGGTCTGCTCGGCCATGAAGTTCGTGACGAAGTCACGGGTCGCCGCGTCCTCGCTGACCAGCTGGCACACCACCAGGAAGCTGCCCGGGGCCAGCCGGTCGGCGACCCGCTTGATCAGTCCGCCCGGGTCGTCGGAGTCCGGTATGCAGTGGAGCACGGAGACGAACAGCGCGGCGACCGGCCGGCTGAAGTCGATCAGCCGGGTCACCTCCGAGCTGTCGAAGATGCCGTCGGTGTCCCGCATGTCGGCCTGGATCACCGCGGTGTTGGCGTTCTCCTCCAGCAGGGCCCGGCCGTGCGCCAGCACGATGGGGTCGTTGTCGACGTACACCACCCGGGCCTCCGGGTCGACGCGCTGGGCGACCTGGTGGACGTTGTCCTGGGTCGGCAGGCCTGAGCCGTGGTCGATGAACTGCCGGATGCCGTGTTCGGTGGCCAGCCAGCGCACCACCCGTTGCAGGAAGCGGCGGTTGTTGAGGGCCAGCACCTGGGTGCTCGGCACGACCTTGCTCAGCTGTTCGCAGGCCTCGCGGTCGACGGCGTAGTTGTCCTTGCCGCCGAGGTAGTAGTCGTACATCCGCGCGACGCTCGGGACGGTGACGTCGACGGTGCTGGACTGCGGTGCTGATTCTTGGCTCATTCGACACTTTCCCGTCGCTTCGACAGCCCTCGGCCACGGCAGGGCCATGGCGCGGCAATGGCGCCGTTCCGTGTCGGAACGACCACGCCGCGCAGTCCAACATACCTATGGAGTGGCGGCTGTTGCAGCTGAGCGGCAAGGGTTCTTACGTCTCGTCAGTGGTGCCCGGTTCCGGCCGTGGGCGCCCGCCGCGGCGCCGATTCTCATCACGCTCTCACCCGCCGCTCATCGTCCGGTCACCCCCTCTTCCTACGGTCGGCGCAGGCGCGTCGCGGGCCCACCGGGCAGCCGGAGGAGAGTCACCATGTACCACCTGACCGGCGGGCCGGGCGGCGCTGCTGCGGGTCCTCGGTGGGCGGGAGCGGCCGGCCCGGGGCAGCGTGGCCGTCAACTCCATGTGTTTCCGGCCGAGTTGACGGACGCGATGCGGCGGCGGGTGGCGCTGGCACGGGCGCTGGTGAAGCGGCCGTCGGTGCTGCTGGCGGACGGGCCGACCGCCGGTCCGGGCGCCCGGGAGCACGCCGAGCTGGTGGAGCTGTTCGTACGGCTGTGGGGCGAGCGGCGGGCCTGCTGCGTCGTGACCACCGCGGACGACGCGCTCGCCCGCCGGGCGCCGCGGCCGGCGACGCTCAGCGCGGGGCGGGTGACCCTCCTCGCCGGCCACCGCACGGTTCCGGCCGTCCCTTCTGGTGGCCCTTCCGCATGGCCGGTAGAAGGGAGGGATGACCGTCGTGACGAACGCATCCGGGAACAGCGGTGAGCAGGGGGACGGCGGGCCGATACCGCCGCGGCCGGCAGTGCGGCACCCGGCTCCCGGCGTCGAGGAGAGCGTCGAGGAGATGATCCGCGCCAACCAGGCCAACTGGGACGCCCGGACCCCGGTCCATGTGGCCAGCGAGTTCTACGGGCTGGACGGTTCGCGGACCGCCGAGCACTGGTTCGCGCCGTTCGAGTGGGCGGATCTGGGTGAGCTCGCCGGGCGGGACGTGCTGCATCTGCAGTGTCATCTGGGCACCGAGACGGCGGCGTTCGCCGACCGGGGCGCGGCGCGCGCCGTGGGCCTGGACTTCTCGGCCGCGGCAGTGCGGGAGGCCCGGCGGCTGGCCGACGAGGCGGGCCGGGACATGGAGTTCGTGCGGGCGGACGTGCACGACGCGGTGTCAGCGCTGGGCGGCCGCCGCTTCGATGTGGTCTACACCGGCAAGGGCGCGCTGTGCTATCTGCCGGACCTCGCCGCGTGGGCGGATATCGTCAGCGCCCTGCTCCGGCCCGGCGGGACGTTCTACCTGGTGGAGTTCCACCCGCTGCTGGACGCCCTCGGTCCGACGCCGGACCCGGAGCGGCAGGACCTCCGGCTGCGCCACGACTACCTGGGCGGTCGCGGCGCCCTCCGGAGCGATACCCCGCACACCTACACCGACGGGCCGCCGGTGCGCGGCGCCACCACGAGTTACGAGTGGCGGCACGGCATCGGCGAGGTGATCACGGCTGTGACCGGTGCCGGTCTGTCCGTCCAACTGGTGCGGGAGACCGAGCTGCTGCCCTGGAAGCGGTTCGACGCCATGGTGCCGGCCGAGAACGGCTGGTGGCGGCTGCCGCCGTCGGAGCCGTTCATTCCGCTGCTGTACGCACTGCGGGCGGTCAAGCCGCACGACTAGCGGCGGCCGCGGAGCCGAGCCCCTTTACCCCATCTGGCACCTGCCGTCGTCACGGACACGCCGACGCACGCTCCGCCAATCGGGTTGCTTTGTGCCCCGTCCGTGGTCCTGCGTTCGGCCGGTCGCTTCAATGAGTGGTACCGACGGTGGGTGCCCATCCCCTGGCGGGGACCACGGACGGCTGCCTGCACATGCAGTCCGCTGTGCTTCTTCAGGGCACCCCCGGCAGGAGAACGCGATCGGCACAGGGTTCTGACTGTGCCTCGCGACGGCCCCACCTCCCAAGCGGAGCCTTCGAAAGGGGCTGTCCAAACATGGCGCTCATCATCACCTTGACCCCGTCGACCGTCGCGGCGGGCCAGACCTTCACGGCCACGATCAGCGGTGCCAACGCGGGCGACACGCTCACCATCACGTACGACGCGCAACCGGCGCAGACGGTGGTCGCCGACGCCAACGGCAACGCGACCGTGGCGTTCACCGCGAGCACGTCGGGGCTGGTGGTCGCCACCGGCACGACAAGTGGAACGAGCGTGGCGACGCTCACCGTGACCACATCGAACTGTGTGGTCACGGTGTCGTCCACCCCCGCCAACCCGACCGCCGGCCAGCCCGTCACCGTCACCGCCATCGTCACCTGCAACGGAGTCGCGGTCCCCGGCGCTTCGGTGGTCTTCACCTCGAACGGCGGCGTCGCACTGGGGGTTGCCACCACCGATGCCTCGGGTCAGGCCAGCGTGACCAGCAGCGCGCTGCCGGCCGGCGTCAACGTCGTGACCGCCACCGTGGTCTCCGCCACCACCACCTGCACCTGTGTCGGCGTCACCGGCACCGCGACGGTGAATGTCCAGGCGGCGACCAACTGCGTGGTCACCCTCTCCTCGACGCCCGCCAACCCGACCGCCGGCCAGCCCGTCACCGTCACCGCCACCGTCACCTGCAACGGAGTCGCGGTCCCCGGCGCGGTGGTCACCTTCGTCTCCGGCGGCGGCAGTCTCCAGCTGGGCGCCGGCACCACCAACGCCTCCGGACAGGCCAGCGTGACCAGCAGCGCGCTGCCGACCGGGGCCAATGTCGT
>NZ_JOIX01000113.1 GCF_000720175.1 Streptomyces sp. NRRL S-337 | reverse complement strand
CTCGTCCCAGTCCGAATGGTTCAACAACCGCTGGACGCCGTCCGGGCGAAGCTGACCGACCTGCTCGGCCAGCGTCCAGCCGTTCTTCCTCTCCAAAGGAGCCAGCAGACCCCGCAGATAGTCCAAGGCCCGGTCCCGTGGCTCCGACCTGCCAAAACGATGCCCGAACCGGGCATGCAGACCCGCTACACCGTCCGACCACGACTCGACCTGCTCAACCGTCAGCGACTTCTCACACAGTCACACCAACGAGCCCCAGCCCACACGGTCACACCACATGCGGTTGCAGTACTAAGGGCCCTGGATGCCCCGCCGCCCACAAGGCCCTGCCACCACCCGCCCCACCCGCGCCCCCACCCGCGTCCGCACGCCCACCCGCATCCCCCGGCCCCGCCCCCCCCGCCGAGCCCCTGATGCGGGGCGTCGGTGCGTCCCGTGACACGATGTGGTCATGCCCAGCGCACTGACCGATCTCTGCCGCTACCCGATCGTGCAGGCCCCCATGGCGGGCGGCGGCTCGGGGCCCGAACTGGCCGCCGCCGTCTGCGGCGCCGGCGGTCTCGGCTTCCTCGCCGCCGGCTACAAAACCGCCGACGGCATGTACCAGGAGATCAAACAGCTGCGGTCGCTGACCGACCGGCCCTTCGGCGTCAACCTCTTCATGCCGCAGCCGTCGCTCGCCGACCACTCCGCCGTCGAGGCGTACCGCGAACAGCTCGCAGGCGAGGCCACCTGGTACGAGACCGAGCTCGGCGAGACCGACGGGCCCACCGACGACGGCTACGAGGCCAAGCTCGCGATCCTGCGCGAGGACCCGGTGCCGGTGGTGTCGTTCACCTTCGGCTGCCCCTCGCGCGCGGTCCTCGACGCCTTCGCCAGGGTGGGCACGTACACCATCGTCACGGCCACCACGGCGGCCGAGGCACAGGCCGCGCAGTGGTCCGGTGCGGACGCCGTCTGTGTGCAGGGCGTGGAGGCGGGCGGCCACCAGGGCACCCACCGCGACGACCCGCACGCCGACGGGACCGGCGCGGGGCTGGGCCTGCTGGCGCTGCTCGGGCAGGTCCGGGAGGCCGTGCAGATCCCGGTGATCGCCGCGGGCGGGCTGATGCGCGGGGCGCAGATCGCGGCGGTGCTCGCCGCCGGGGCGACCATGGCGCAGCTCGGCACCGCCTTCCTCGCCACCCCGGAGTCGGGCGCCAATCCGCTGCACAAGCAGGCGCTGACCAACCCCCTCTTCACCCACACGGAGCTGACCCGGGCGTTCTCCGGGCGGCCGGCCCGCGGCCTGGTGAACCGCTTCCTGCGGGAGCACGGCCCGTACGCCCCGGCCGCCTACCCCGCCGTCCACTACCTCACCTCCACGGTGCGCAAGGCCGCGGCCAAGGCCGGCGACGCCCAGGGCCTGAATCTGTGGGCGGGGCAGGGGCACCGGCTGGCCCGGGAGATGCCGGCCGCCCGGCTGGTGGAGGTTCTGGTGGCCGAACTCGACGCGGCGCGCGCCGGGTTGAGCCGTACCGGGGCCGGGGCTGCGGAAACCGGGACCGGAAACACCGGATCCGGTGACGCGCCGGCTGCCGGGGGCACCGCATGACCGCGCCCGTGTTCCTCGTCGAGTCGCTCGCGCACGTACGGGCGGGCGGCACGGTCACCGTCGACGGGCCGGAGGGCCGGCACGCGGTGTCGGTGCGCCGGCTGCGGGCGGGCGAGGAGGTCGTGCTGACGGACGGTCAGGGCACCGGCGCCTACGGCACGGTGGCCGCCGCCGAGGGCAAGGACCGGCTGACCGTCGCGGTCGCCGATCTGCGCACCGAGGAGGCGCCGGACCCGACCATCACGGTCGTCCAGGCGCTCCCCAAGGGCGACCGGGGCGAGCTGGCCGTCGAGACCATGACCGAGACCGGGGTGGACGCCATCGTGCCCTGGCCGGCGGCGCGTTGCGTCACCCAGTGGAAGGGCGAACGGGCCGCCAAGGCGCTGGGCAAGTGGCGGGCCACGGCTCGTGAGGCGGGCAAGCAGTCCCGCCGGCTGATCTTCCCGGAGGTCGCGGACCCGCTGTCCACCAAGCAGGTGGCGGCCCTGCTCGCCGACGCCGACTTCGCGGCCGTGCTCCATGAGGAGGGCAGCGCCCCGCTCGCCACCGCGGAACTCCCGGCCACCGGCCGGATCGTGCTGGTCGTGGGGCCCGAGGGCGGTGTCTCCCCGGAGGAGCTGGCCCTCTTCGCCGAGGCCGGCGCCAAGCCGTACCGCCTGGGCCGGACCGTCCTGCGCACCTCCACGGCCGGTACCGCGGCCACCGCCCTCCTACTGGGCCGCACGGGACGCTGGAGCTGAGCCCCGCCCGCCCTCAGCGGCTCACGTCCCGCTGTCCTCGGCGAGGGTGTGGGCCACGAGGGCGTTGGCGTGGCCGTGGCCGAGGCCGTGCTCGGTCTTGAGCCAGGTGACGAGCCGGGGTCGCGTGGGGTTCGCCGGTCGTCAGGACGGCGGGTTCGCCGGCCGGTGGCGCAGCAGGACCACCTGGGAGTCGAAGGTCCTGGACTCGACGAGGCTCAGGTTCATCCGCTCCTGCGGCGTGCTGAAGACGGGCCGGCCGCCGCCCAGCACGACCGGGTGGACGAAGATCTGGTACTCGTCGATCAGCCCGTGCCGGGTGAGGAAGCCGGCGAGGTCCGAGCCGCCGAACAGCAGCAGGCGGGCCCCGCTCCGCTTGAGGGCGGTGAGTTCCTTGGCGACGTCGGTACCGATCACGCGGGTGTTCCAGTCGGCCTTCTCCAGCGTCGAGGAGACGACGATCTTTGGTGCGCTGCGCCATACGGGGGCGAAGGCCAGGTCGTGCGCGTCGGTGGAGTACTCCTCCGCCCGTGGCCAGAAGCCGGACATCATGTCCCAGACCTTGCGGCCGTACAGGAACTGGTCCGCCTCGGTGGTGAGTTGAAGCGAGTGGGCGGAGAGTTCGGGGCCCATGAGGGGCCAGTCGAAGGCGCCGTCGGGGCCTTCGATGTAGCCGTCCAGTGACTGGTGCACGAAGTGGGTGATCTTGCCCATGGGGTTCTCCCGGTGGTGACCGGCCGTCAACGGGCCGAAGCGGGGGCGGTGGCGGGAGCGTACGTGAGGACCTGCGCGCCGCTGCGGAAGGTGGTGGTACCGAGCGGCCGGAGTGTCTTCTTCGGGGAGCTCTCGGTGAACAGGCGCTTGCCGGTGCCTTCGACGACCGGGTGCGTCCACAGGCGGAGTTCGTCGATCAGGTCGTGCGCCAGGAGGGTGTTGACGAGCCCGCCGCTGCCGTAGACGAGCAGGTCCTGGCCGTCCTGCTGCTTCAGCCCGGCGACGGCGGCGGGGATGTCGTCGGTGAGGAAGGTGGCGTTCCACTCCGGTGTGCCGAGCGTCGTGGTGGCGACGTACTTGGGCAGGGCGTTCATCCGCTCGGCGAAGCCGTCCTCGTCGGTCATCGACGGCCAGGCGGCGGCGAATCCCTGGTAGGTGACCCGGCCCAGCAGGAGGGCGTCGGCGGCGAAGAGCTGGCCGCGGGCGAACGCGGCGGCTTCCTCGTCGAAGAACGGGGCCGTCCAGGCCGGGTTCTCCACGACTCCGTCGAGCGTGATGTAGATCGATGCGATGACCTTGCGCATGCGAGGCTCCCCCTTGATTGCGGGCGCGGATCTGCCCATGTGTACGATGTCCACAAGTGGGGAACGCGGCGATCCGCGGCCCCGTTCGATCATGCGAAAGCCTAGACGAGTTAAGTGGATGCTGTCCACATTGGATGCTCCCCTCGATGTCCACAGGGGAGGGGCGTCCCCATGGATGTCCACGTTGGAGGGGTAATGGCGGCGGAGAGCGGCAGGGCGAAGCGGACCACCTACCGCCACGGCGATCTTCGTAACGCCCTCGTCGAGGCCGGACTCGAACTGGCCCGGGAGGGCGGCCCCGAGGCGGTGGTGCTGCGCGCCGCGACCCGCCAGGCGGGCGTCGTGCCCAACGCCGCCTACCGGCACTTCGCCGACCGCGGCGCCCTGCTGCACGCCGTCTCGCAGGCCGCCATGGCCCGGCTCGCCCGCACCATGGAGGCCGAGCAGGCCGAGCAGGCCGCGCTGCCGCCGGCCCCGGACGCCGCGGCCGCCGCACGGGCCCGCTTCCGGGCGGTGGGCACCGGCTATCTGCGCTTCGCCCAGGAGGAACCGGGCCTGTTCCGCACCGCGTTCCACGTCCCCGGCGACATGACGTACGCCGCCGACGCCACCGCCGCGGGCGGCAGCGGCAAGACCCCCTTCGAGCTCCTGGGTGCGGCCCTCGACGGCCTCGTGGAGAACGGTCTGCTGCCCGAGGACCGGCGCCCCGGAGCGGAGTTCCTCGCCTGGTCGGCCGTCCACGGCCTCGCCGCACTCCTCGTCGACGGGCCCCTGCGCGGCCTGTTGCCCTCCCAGGCTCACGACGCGGGTCAGCACGTCATCGACATGATCGAGCGGGGCATCTGAGCCCGCCGAGCCGCGCTCGCCCCCGCACGCAACGGTGCGCCGACCGGCCTCAACGACCCGTCGGCGCACTGTCGTTCACGAAGAAAGGCCGCCCGTCCGTCAGCTCAGCAGCTCGGCCGTCAGCGTGATGTTCTTGACGCCGGCCAGCGCCTGGCTCACCGGGCAGTTCTTCTTGGCGTCCTCGGCCGCGGCCTGGAAGTCCTCCTCGGACAGGCCGGGGACCCGGGCCTTGACGGTCAGCGCGATCGCGGTGATGCCCTCACCGGGCTGGAAGGTGACGTCGGCCTGGGTGTCCAGGGCCTCGACGGTGTGGCCCTTGCCCGCCAGGCCGTGCGAGAACGCCATGGAGTAGCAGGACGAGTGGGCCGCCGCGATCAGCTCCTCGGGGCTGGTCACGCCGTTCGGCTGCTCCGCGCGGGCGGGCCAGTTCACGTCGTACGTACCGACCTTGGAGGACTCCAGGGCGACGGTGCCCTTGCCCTGGAGGAGGTTGCCTTCCCAGTGGGTCTTGGCGGTGCGCGTGGTTGCCATGGTGCATAACTCCCGGTTGTGGGCGAAAGCGATCAAGGCCAGCTTAGTGATCCCGGTCCCCCCGTCGCTGCGACGCCCCACACGGCTCGCCCGGTAGCATCCGAGGCCGTGCGCACCGTGCGTACGAGGGATGAGCTGGGAGGAGCCAACGGTGGCGGGAGAACCGCAGGCCGATTGCCTGTTCTGCAAGATCGTGGCCGGGGAGGTGCCGGCGACCATCGTCCGCGAGACCAAGACCACCGTCGCGTTCCGCGACATCAACCCCCAGGCCCCGACGCACGTCCTGATCATCCCCAAGGTGCACCACCCGGACGCCGCGGCCCTCGCCGCCGCCGAACCGCAGGTCGTCGCCGACATACTGCGCGAGGCCCGGGAGGTCGCCGCCGGGGACGGGGTCGAGGACACCGGCTACCGGGTGGTCTTCAACACCGGCTCCGGCGCGGGCCAGACCGTCTTCCACGCCCATCTGCACGTCCTGGGCGGCCGCGGCCTCCAGTGGCCCCCCGGGTAACCAGCCATGTCCGTACGTGAACTGGTCGTCCTCGGCACCGCCAGCCAGGTCCCCACCCGGCACCGCAACCACAACGGCTATCTGCTGCGGTGGGACGGCCAGGGGCTGCTCTTCGACCCCGGCGAGGGGACACAGCGCCAGATGCTGCGCGCCGGGGTCGCGGCCCACGACCTCAACCGGATCTGCATCACCCACTTCCACGGCGACCACTCGCTCGGGCTCGCCGGGGTGATCCAGCGGATCAACCTCGACCGGGTGCCCCACCCGGTCACCGCCCACTTCCCGGCCAGCGGCCAGCACTTCTTCGAGCGGCTGCGCTACGCGACCGCCTACCGCGAGACCGTCCGGCTGGTCGAGCGGCCGGTCGCGGCCGACGGGGAGCTGGACCGCTGCGCCTCGTACACCCTTCAGGCGCGCCGGCTGTCGCACCCGGTCGAGTCGTACGGCTACCGGCTCGTGGAGCCGGACGCGCGCCGGATGCTGCCGGAGCGGCTGGCGGAGCACGGCATCACCGGGCCGGACGTCGGGCGCCTGGCGCGGGAGGGGGAGCTGAACGGCGTCACCCTCGACGAGGTGAGCGAGCACCGCCCCGGCCAGCGGTTCGCGTTCGTGATGGACACCCGGATGTGCGAGGGCGTCGAGGCGCTCGCGCAGGGTGTGGACATGCTCGTCATCGAGTCCACCTTCCTGGACGATGATGCCCAACTCGCCGCCGATCACGGGCACTTGACGGCAGGGCAGGCCGGCGCGGTGGCGGTGCGGGCCGGGGTGCGGCATCTGGTGCTGACGCACTTCTCGCAGCGTTACGACGACCCCGCGGAGTTCGCTCGGCAGGCCCGTGCGGCGGGGTACGGCGGTGAGCTGACGATCGCCAGGGACCTCATGCGCGTGCCCGTGCCCAAGCGACGCTGAGCACGGGCACGAGGCCCCGGCCTGCCGTTACGGCAGGTAGTACATCGGGTTCGGCATCTTGAACGTCCGGTGGGCGTAGCCGCCCTCCAGGTCGCTGTACTGGTCGCCGAAGTTGGCGACGATGTCGTAGCCCAGGGACTCGATGTGCTTGCGGGTCCCCGACTTGTACTCGACGGTCGTGCAGGTGCTGCCGCAGGTCAGGTAGGCCGGCGGGTGCTCCTTGTCCTTCAGGTAGACGTGCGTCCGGTCCAGCGGGACGCCGTAGCCCACGTTCTTCAGGTTGCGCACGCTCCAGTCGCGCTGGGCCTCCTTGCGGCCGGTGATGAAGAAGATCTCGGCGCCCTTGTCGCGGGCGTGGTTGACGAGCCGGTTCATGCCGAAGACCGGGTCCATGTCGGTGTGCTCCAGGTACTTGTCCTGGCTCTGCGGGGTGAAGGCGAAGCCGACCTGGAGCTCGTAGTTGTACGTGAGCAGGGTGGTGTCGTCCATGTCGAGGACGATGGCGGGCCTGGTCTTCTTGCCTGCCCGGGCCTGGCGGGCGAGCGCCTTGTCCAGGTAGGTGCGGGCCTTGGCCTCGATGCCGCGGACCTGGCGGGCGTAGTTGCTGTGCGGGGAGGCGTAGTGCTCGCCGTCGGCCGTGACCGTGTCGCCGTAGTACGCCTTGATCTTGTCCTGGACCTGCGTGAGGTTGGGGATCTCCTTGTCGGTCCGCGGGACGGAGTGCTCGGCGGTGGCCTGACCGATGCCGAAGACGGCGGTGCCGGCGACGAGGGCGGCGACCGTCGCGGCACCGAGGCGGGCGCGGCGCGACAGGGCGGGGCGGAGGCGACCGGAACGGAAGCGGTCGGGACGGGGCATGCGCGGCTCCTCTTGGAGAAAATGGGGGGTGGGTCCCAGGACGTGGGGCGGCTGACGGCCCCTCATTCCTTGGTCTACGCGCGCAGATTCAACCCTTGGCGAGAAGTTCCCGCAAGAGGTGAGGCCTTGACGGTCCGGAGGGGGCTCCATAGCGTCCACCTGCATGCATGGACGCTGTTTGTATGCATGAATGGAGTGTCGCTGTCGACCATGCCACCGGCCCCGTCACCGACCGTGCCACCGATCCGGCCGCGGGCCGGTCGTACCCCGTAGGAGCCCCGGATGACCGACGCCCCGCATCCCCTCGCCATCGCCGAGGTCCGGCTCACCCCGGTCCTGGTGGCCGACCCGCCGCTGCTCAACACCCAGGGCGTACACCAGCCGTACACCCCGCGGCTGATCATCGAGCTGGTCACCGAGGAGGGGGCCACCGGACTCGGCGAGACCTACGGGGACACCGGCTATCTGGACCTGGCCCGGCCGCTGGCCGCGGCGCTGATCGGCCGACGGGTCACGGATCTGAACGGGCTGCCCGCGCTCGCCGCCGAGGTGTGCGGGGACTCACCTGCCGCCACCGACGCGGGGGCGGTGCACGCCGGCGGGCTGCGCGGCGTCCGGACCGCCGAAAAGCTACGACTGTCGGTCCTCTCCGGCTTCGAGGTCGCCTGCCTCGACGCCTGGGGAAAGGCCACCGGACTGCCGGTCCACGCCCTGCTCGGCGGCAGGGTCCGGGGCAGTGTGGAGTACGGCGCGTACCTCTTCTACCGGTGGGCCGAACACCCCGGCGGCCGCGGCGAACGGGACGACTGGGGCGCGGCGCTCGACCCGGCCGGGGTGGTGGCCCAGGCCCACCGCTTCGCCGACACCTACGGCTTCACGTCCTTCAAGCTCAAGGGCGGCGTCTTCGAGCCCGCGCAGGAGATCGCCGCGATCCGCGCGCTGGCCGCCGCGTTCCCCGGGCGGCCACTGCGGCTCGACCCCAACGGCGCCTGGAGCGTGGCCACTTCACTGAAGGTCGCGGACGAGCTGGCGGACGTGCTGGAGTACCTGGAGGACCCGGCCGGCGGGACCGCGCGGATGGCGGAGGTGGCGGCCGGCACCCGCCTGCCGCTGGCCACCAACATGTGCGTGACGACCTTCGACGAGATCGCCGAGGCGTTCCGCCGCCGCGCCGTCCAGGTGGTGCTCTGCGACCACCACTACTGGGGCGGGCTGCGCGCCACCCGCGAACTCGCCGCCGTCTGCCGCACCTTCGGCGTCGGCCTGTCCATGCACTCCAACACCCACCTCGGCATCAGCCTGGCCGCGATGACCCAGGTGGCGGCGACCGTGCCGGACCTCCACCACGCCTGCGACACCCACTACCCCTGGCAGACCGAGGACGTCCTCACCGAGCGGATCGCGATCCGCGACGGCAGGGTGGCCGTCGGCGACGCCCCCGGCCTCGGCGTCACCCTCGACCGGGACCGGCTCGCCGCGCTGCACCACCGCTGGCTGGCCGACGACGGGGGCCTGCGCGACCGCGACGACGCCGCCGCGATGCGCCACGCGGACCCGGACTGGACCGTCCCGGCCGTCCCGCGCTGGTGACCGCGGCCGGTGACGGACACCGGCCGGACGCGGTCGCCGCGCGCCGGGGATCATGAACCCGGCCGTGGTCCTGTGCGCGGTCGCCCGGCACGCGTACGGTGAGGCACGGCTCAGTGGCAGTGCGCCACAGTGGTCCCGTAGTGATCTTTGAAAGGGGCTGTTCCGATGGCACAGGAAGTGCGCGGCGTGATCGCGCCGGGGAAGAACGAACCGGTACGGCTGGAGACGATCCTGGTGCCGGACCCGGGTCCCGGCGAGGCCGTGGTGAAGGTCCAGGCGTGCGGGGTGTGCCACACCGATCTGCACTACAAGCAGGGCGGCATCAACGACGAGTTCCCGTTCCTGCTCGGCCACGAGGCCTCCGGGGTCGTGGAGTCGGTCGGCGCCGGGGTCACCGACGTCGCGCCGGGGGACTTCGTCATCCTCAACTGGCGTGCGGTGTGCGGCCAGTGCCGGGCCTGTCTGCGCGGCCGCCCCCAATACTGTTTCGACACCCACAACGCCCGCCAGAGGATGACGCTGAAGGACGGCACGGAGCTGACGCCGGCGCTGGGCATCGGGGCCTTCGCCGACAAGACGCTGGTCGCCGCGGGGCAGTGCACCAAGGTCGACCCGGAGGTGTCGCCCGCGGTGGCCGGCCTGCTGGGCTGCGGGGTGATGGCCGGCATCGGCGCCGCGATCAACACCGGCGGGGTCACCCGCGGCGACTCGGTCGCGGTCATCGGCTGCGGCGGGGTCGGCGACGCGGCCGTGGCCGGCGCCCGGCTGGCCGGCGCGGCCCGGATCATCGCCGTCGACATCGACGACCGCAAGCTGGACCTCGCGCGCACCATGGGCGCCACCCACACCGTCAACTCCCGTACCACCGACCCCGTCGAGGCGATCCGCGAACTGACCGGCGGGTTCGGCGCGGACGTCGTCATCGAGGCGGTCGGCCGCCCCGAGACGTACAAACAGGCCTTCTACGCCCGCGATCTGGCCGGCACGGTCGTCCTGGTGGGCGTGCCCACCCCGGACATGACCCTGGAACTGCCCCTGCTGGACGTGTTCGGCCGCGGCGGCGCGCTCAAGTCCTCCTGGTACGGCGACTGCCTGCCGTCCCGCGACTTCCCGATGCTGATCGACCTGCACCAGCAGGGCCGGATCGACCTCTCCACGTTCGTCACCGAAACCATCGGCATCGACGACGTCGAGCGGGCCTTCGACCGGATGCACGCGGGCGACGTGCTGCGTTCGGTGGTGACGCTCTGATGGCGGCGCGGATCGACCACCTCGTCACCTCGGGGACATTCTCGCTCGACGGCGGCACCTGGGACGTCGACAACAACGTGTGGATCGTCGGGAACGACGACGAGGCGATCGTCATCGACGCCGCGCACGACGCCGACGCCATCTTCGAGGCGCTGGCCGGCCGGACGCTGCGGGCGATCATCTGCACCCACGCGCACAACGACCACATCGACGCCGCCCCGGCGCTGGCCGCCCGCACCGGCGCCCGGATCCATCTGCACCCGGCCGATCTGCCGCTGTGGAAGATGACCCACCCCGGCACGGTCCCGGACGCGGACCTGGCCGACGGCCAGGTCCTGACCATCGCCGGTACGGACCTGACCGTGCTGCACACCCCCGGTCACGCCCCCGGCGCGGTCTGCCTGTACGCCCCCGACCTGGGCACCGTCTTCACCGGCGACACCCTCTTCCAGGGCGGCCCCGGCGCCACCGGCCGGTCCTTCTCGGACTTCCCGACGATCGTCGCCTCGATCCGGGACCGGCTGCTGATCCTGCCACCGGAGACGGCGGTACGCACCGGGCACGGCGACCCCACGACGATCGGGGACGAGGCGCCGCACCTGGACGAGTGGGTCAAGCGGGGGCACTGAGGGACGGGGGCGGGGCCGGGCCGGGCCGGAGAGGCCCCGGCGGTGACTGGGACGCGGGTCCCTACGGGCGCGGTCCCGTACGCGGTCCCGTAGGGGGCGGTCGAACAGATCCCGTAGGGGATACGCGGGCCCCCTGCGGGGCCACAACGCGGCGCGGGCGAGGGGTATTCCGCGTGCGGAGGGCGTCCAGCCTCCGGAGGGCGTTCCTCCTCCCGAGGGCATGCGGCCTCTGGAGGGCGTTCAGCCTCCGCAGGGCGTTCTCGCGCGGCCAGGCCGGTGTGTGGAAGGCCGGTGGGGGGAGTCCGGGGCGGCGCCTCAGTCCTTATTGGCCGCCCGTTCCAGGATGCGGGCGGCCACCGCGGGGGAGTCCACCAGGGGGTGCAGCGCCAGGGCGCGCAGGGCCGCGCCGCGGTCCTTGCGGGTGGCGGCCACCACCGCTGCCCGTTCGACCGCCTTGACCTGGAGCATCAGCCCCAACTGGTCCTCGCGCAGCGGGGCGCAGGGCAGCGGCCGGGCGCCGTGCGCGGTCACCTCGCACACCGTCTCCACGATCGCGTCCGGCGCCAGTTGCGGCACCGTCGTGCCGTTGCGGACGTTCAGGATCAGCCGGGTGCCGCTGTTGCGCACGATGGCGTGCATCAGCGCCAGCGCCACCCGGTCGTAGCCGCCGCCCTCCAGGTCGTGGCTGTCGCGCTGCCAGCCGCCGGTGGCCTCCCGGCTGTGCGCCATGTACGTCTCCTCGCGCTCCAGCCGGGTCCGCTCCCACAGGGCGTACACCGCGTCCGGGCCGCCGGCCGCCGCGGCCCGCTCGAAGAAGCCGCCCTGCTGCTGGTCGAGGAACTCGCCGCGGGTCTCCCGGGTGTCCCGGAGGGAGTCGAGGGTCTCGCGGCGGAAGTAGTAGTAGTGCAGGTACTCGTTCGGGAGCGCGCCCAGGGTCTGCAGCCACTCCGCGCCGAACAGCCGGCCCTCCTCGAAGGAGGCCAGCGCGGAGTCGTCGCCCAGCAGACGCGGCAGCAGTTCGGCGCCCTCGAACGTCAACGACCGCAGCCAGCCGAGGTGGTTGAGGCCGACGTAGTCGTAGCCGACCCGGCCGCTCTCGAAGGCCGCCGGGCCCAGCCCCGCCGCCCGCGCGGCCCGGCGCACCAGCCCGACCGGGGAGTCGCAGATCCCGATGACGCGGTCGCCGAGCACCTGGGACATCGCCTCGGTCACCATGCCCGCGGGGTTGGTGAAGTTGATGACCCAGGCCGCCGGCGCGAGCTGGGCTACCCGCTCGGCGATGTGCAGCGCCACCGGGATCGTCCGCAGGCCGTACAGGACCCCGCCCGCGCCCACCGTCTCCTGGCCCAGTACGCCCTCGGCCAGCGGGATCCGTTCGTCGCGTATCCGGCCGGCCGTGCCGCCCACCCGGATCGCCGAGAACACGAAGTCCGCCCCGGCCAGCGCCTCGTCCAGGCTCTGCGCGACCCGGACCGGCACCGGTGCCGGATGCCCCTGGGCCAGCCGCGTCAACACCTCCGCGATGACCGCCACCCGCCGGCTGTCGGTGTCGTGCAGCACCACCTCGGAGACGGAGTCCGCCGGGTCGGCCAGGAGCGCGCGGTAGACCAGCGGCACCCGGAAACCGCCACCGCCGAGAATCGTGAGCCTCATGGGGCGGAACGTACCGCAGCATCAGGCACACTGGCGGCACGTGCCGATACGAGAGGGGCGTGCACGGTGACCAGCCGACGTGATGTCCACCCGCCCACGGGCCCGGCCGAGACGCCACCGGGCCTCGACCCCCTGGCCGAGGTACGGGCGGACGGCGATCCGCGCACCGACGTCTACCTCACCGGCACGGTCTTCCTCGACATCATCTTCACCGGCCTGGACTCCGCCCCGGTCCGCGGCACCGAATCCTGGGCCCGCGGCATGGGCTCCAGCCCCGGTGGCGTCGCCAACATGGCCACCGCCCTGGCCCGGCTCGGCCTGCGCACCTCCCTGGCCGCCGCCTTCGGCGACGACAAGTACGGCGAGTACTGCTGGGAGGCGCTCGAACAGGGCGAGGGCATCGACCTGGCGCTGTCACGCACGGTCCCGGGCTGGCACTCCCCGGTCACCGTTTCCATGGCGTACGAGGGCGAGCGCACGATGGTCTCGCACGGCCATCAGGCGCCGCCCCCCGACTTCACCTTCGACGGCCGGCACGCACCGGGCTGCCCGCCGCCGTCCCGGGCGTGTGTCGCCTCGCTCGTGCCCGGCCGGCGGGAGCCCTGGCTGGAGTGCGCGGCCGGCCGCGGCAGCCGGATCTTCGCGGATGTCGGCTGGGACGACAGCGGCCGCTGGGACCCGGCCGACCTCGCCGACCTCGAACACTGCGAGGCGTTCCTGCCCAACGCCGAGGAGGCGATGCGCTACACCCGCACGACCTGCCCCCGCGCGGCCGCCCGCAAGCTGGCCGACCGGGTGCCGCTGGCCGTCGTCACGCTGGGCTCGAAGGGCGCCTACGCGGTGGACGGGCGGACCGGCGAGACCGCCGAGGTGCCCGCGATCGCGGTGGAGGCGCTGGATCCGACCGGCGCCGGCGACGTCTTCGTCGCGGGCTTCGTCACCGGCACCCTGGCCGACTGGCCGCTGACCGACCGGCTGGCGTTCGCCGGGCTGAGCGCCGCGCTGTCGGTGCAGGAGTTCGGCGGGTCGCTGTCCGCGCCGGGCTGGGCGGAGATCGCCACCTGGTGGCAGCAGGTGCGGCTGTGCGAGGCGGGTGCCCCGGGCGCGCTGCGCCGGCAGTACGCCTTCCTCGACGAGGTGCTGCCCGCGGCCTACCGTCCGGCGCCGCTGGCCCGCGCGGTCCCCACGATCGGCTTCCGCCGCCCGGCCTGAGCCGCCGCGCGAGGCCCCCGGAAGCAGCCCTCGCGCCGACCGCCGTCCCTCGGCGGAAACCCAGGTCAGGACGGCCGCCAGGAAAAACTCTCGGGCCTGTCGGTGCCCCGTCGTACTCTTGTATCGCAAGGAGGCCGTGCCGACAGGCACCTCCTCGGCACGTCTTCATGAGCAAAGGATGGGGGTTGAGCAGGCCACCGAGCCGCGCTATGACGCAGACACCCATGGAACCGCAGGCGAGCGCCCAGTTCACCGTCCCGGCCAAGCACCCGATGGTGACGGTCCTGGGTTCCGGCGACTCGCTTCTGCGAGTGATCGAAAAAGCCTTCCCGGCGACCGACATCCACGTCCGGGGCAACGAAGTCAGCGCGGTCGGCGACGCCCGGGAAGTGGCCCTCGTCCAGCGCCTTTTCGACGAGATGATGCTGGTGCTCCGCACCGGACAACCGATGACGGAGGACGCGGTGGAACGCTCGATCGCCATGCTGCGCGCGGCGGAGAACGGCGAGGGCGTCGGGAGCGAGACGCCCGCCGAGGTGCTCACCCAGAACATCCTCTCCAACCGCGGCCGGACGATCCGTCCCAAGACCCTCAACCAGAAGCGCTACGTCGACGCCATCGACAAGCACACCGTCGTCTTCGGCATCGGCCCGGCCGGCACCGGCAAGACGTATCTCGCGATGGCCAAGGCCGTCCAGGCGCTCCAGGCCAAGCAGGTCAACCGCATCATCCTGACCCGCCCCGCGGTCGAGGCCGGCGAGCGGCTGGGCTTCCTGCCCGGCACCCTCTACGAGAAGATCGACCCGTATCTGCGCCCGCTCTACGACGCGCTGCACGACATGCTCGACCCCGACTCCATCCCGCGCCTGATGGCCGCGGGCACGATCGAGGTCGCGCCGCTGGCGTACATGCGCGGCCGGACGCTGAACGACGCGTTCATCATCCTCGACGAGGCGCAGAACACGAACCCCGAGCAGATGAAGATGTTCCTCACCCGCCTCGGGTTCGAATCGAAGATCGTCGTCACCGGTGACGTCACCCAGGTCGACCTCCCCGGCGGCACCAAGAGCGGTCTGCGCCAGGTCAGGGAAATCCTGGAGGGCGTCGACGACGTGCACTTCTCCCTGCTCACCAGCCAGGACGTGGTCCGGCACAAGCTCGTGGGCCGTATCGTCGACGCCTACGAGAAGTACGACAGCCGCAACGGCCAGTGAGCCGGACGCACCGCGCGAACGAGAAGCGAGACGCAACGCCCCATGTCCATCGACGTCAACAACGAATCCGGCACGGAGGTCGACGAGCAGGCGATCCTGGACGTCGCCCGCTACGCCCTCGGCCGGATGCGCATCCACCCGCTCTCCGAGCTGTCCGTGATCGTCGTGGACACCGAGGCCATGGAGCAGCTCCATCTGCAGTGGATGGACCTGCCCGGACCGACCGATGTCATGTCCTTCCCGATGGACGAGCTGCGTCCGCCGGCCAAGGACGACGAGGAGCCCCCGCAGGGCCTGCTCGGTGACATCGTGCTGTGCCCGGAGGTCGCCAAGAAGCAGGGCGAGGAGGCGCCGACCGCGCACAGCATGGATGAGGAGCTCCAGCTGCTGACCGTGCACGGCGTCCTCCACCTCCTCGGTTACGACCACGAGGAGCCCGACGAGAAGGCCGAGATGTTCGGCCTCCAGGCGGCGATCGTCGACGGCTGGCGCAGCGAGCGGGGGCTGACCGGCCCCTCGCCGGCGCCCACCGTGACCTGACGGGCTCCGCGATGACCACCCAGCTGATCGCGGTCGCGGTCCTGCTCGTCGTGATCGCCTGGCTCGCCGCCTGCGCGGAGGCCGGGCTGGCCCGTACGACGAGTTTCCGCGCCGAGGAGGCCGTCCGTTCCGGCCGCCGCGGCAGCGCCAAGCTCGCCCAGGTCGCCGCCGACCCCACCCGTTACCTCAACGTCGCCCTGCTGGTGCGGGTCGGCTGCGAGATGGCCGCCGGTGCCCTGGTCACCTACGCCTGCCTGCGCTCGTTCGACGAGACCTGGCAGGCGCTGACCGTCGCCATCGCCGTGATGGTGCTGGTCAGCTATGTCGCGGTCGGCGTCTCGCCGCGGACGATCGGCCGCCAGCACCCGCTGAACACCGCCACCGCGGCCGCCTACGTCCTGCTGCCGCTGGCCCGCGTCATGGGCCCGATCCCGCAGCTGCTGATCCTCATCGGCAACGCCCTCACTCCCGGCAAGGGCTTCCGCAAGGGCCCCTTCGCCTCCGAGGCCGAGCTGCGCTCGCTGGTCGACCTCGCGGAGAAGGAGTCGCTGATCGAGGACGACGAGCGCCGGATGGTGCACTCCGTCTTCCAGCTCGGCGACACCCTCGTCCGCGAGGTGATGGTGCCGCGCACCGACCTGGTCTCCGTCGAGCGGTTCAAGACCATCCGGCAGGCGCTGACCCTCGCCCTGCGTTCCGGTTTCTCCCGTATCCCGGTGACGGGCGAGAACGAGGACGACATCGTCGGTGTGGTCTATCTGAAGGACCTGGCCCGCAAGGTCCACATCAGCCGCGACGCGGAGACCGAGCTGGTCTCCACGGCCATGCGGCCCGCGGTCTTCGTGCCCGACACCAAGAATGCCGGTGATCTGCTGCGCGAAATGCAGCAGGACCGCAATCACGTCGCGGTGGTCATCGACGAATACGGCGGCACCGCCGGAATCGTCACCATCGAGGACATTCTCGAAGAGATCGTCGGTGAGATCACCGACGAATACGACCGAGAATTGCCGCCGGTCGAGGACCTCGGTGACGGCCGCTACCGCGTCACCGCCCGCCTCGACATCGGCGACCTCGGCGAGCTCTACGGCCTGGCGGAGCTGGACGACGAGGACGTCGAGACGGTCGGCGGGCTGCTGGCCAAGCTGCTCGGCCGGGTTCCGATCGCCGGCGCCACGGCCGAGGTCGACCTCTCCGACACGGCCGCCGACCCCGAACTGAAGGGGCTGCGGCTGACCGCCGAATCACCGGCCGGCCGCCGCAACAAGATCGTCACGGTGCTCTGCGAGCCGGTACGGGCCACGGACGCCGGAGAGCTCTCCGCATAATTCCGGCACATCCGGGAAATGACCCGACGAGACCCCACGGGGCAAAGCCCCGCTCTCCATTTCCGGCGCCACATCCCTCCGTGCTACTTATCTGCAGTGCACCGGGAATGTTCTGGAAGCCATTTCCGGTGGGACTGGATTCTTCACGGCGGGCCGTGGAAGGATCTTCGGGCGGTCGCCGAAAGGCGGCCGCCCTGCGGGAGAGAAATCGTCCGAGAAATCTTGCCGCGCAGGTTGCCCCGGCCACGGGGGACCGGGGCAGCCACCTTCTTCCTCACGTCGCGGGGCCGGCGCATATGCTCGCCGGTATGACCGAAGCCGCACCGCTGGACCCCGAAGACCGCAAGATCATCACGCTCGCGCGCTCGGCGCGGGCCCGTAACGGCGTGCCCGAGGGCGCCGCCGTGCGCGACGAGACCGGCCGTACGTACGTCGCCGGCACCGTCGCGCTGGACTCGTTGCAGCTCAGCGCCCTGCAGACGGCCGTGGCGATGGCCGTCGCCAGCGGCGCCACGTCCCTGGAGGCGGCAGCCGTGGTCACCGACGCCGAGCGCGCCACGGACGCGGACCGTGCGGCCGTCCGGGACCTCGGTGGCCCCGGGACGCCGGTCCTCGTCGCGGGCCTCGACGGCACCCTGCGCACCACCGTCCCGGCGGGCGAGGCGTAAACCCGGGCGCCGGACCGTGGGCGGCGTGCTTCCGCCACGGTCCCTCTCCCGTGCGGGCGGGCCATAGCTGGTCATCGGCGGTCCATCACCATCGGCGATCCATAACCATCAGCTATCACCGCAGCTCTTGGACGTGTGAGGGCCGGGGCGGCAAGGATCAGGGGTGTCAGCAGCCGTTGCCGGCCCCGCCGCCGGCCCGCGCCCACCAGGAGCCCGCCGTGACTGCCGCAACCGCCCTCCCCGCCCGCACCCTGGGCGGCCTCACCAGCTCCGCCATCGGCTTCGGCACGATGGTCCTCTCGCCCGGCGTCTACGGCGAGACCGACGAGCAGCGCGGCACCACCGCCCTGCTCTCCGCCCTCGACGAGGGCGCCACCCTGATCGACACCGCGGACGGCTACGGCCCCGACGGCCACAACGAGCAGCTGATCGGCCGGGCGCTGCGCGGCCGCCGCGACGAGGTCGTGCTCGCGACCAAGTTCGGCTTCCGGCTCCCCGAGGGCGTCGCACCGCACCCCTTCCCGGTCAACTACGGCTTCGGTGAACTGGCCGTGAACGCCGACCCCCGCCACGTGCGCGGCTACGCCGAGGCATCGCTGCGCAATCTGCGGACCGAGGTCATCGACCTCTACTACCCGCACTACCCGGACCCGCAGGTTCCGTTCGAGGACACCGTCGGTGCCGTCGCCGAGCTGATCGACGCCGGGCTGGTCCGTCACCTGGGTCTGTCCAACGTCACCGCCGACCAGCTGCGGCGCGCGCACGCGGTCCGCCCGGTGGCCGCCGTCCAGGTCCAGTGGTCGATGTGGCAGCCCATCGACGCCGAGCTGCTCGCCACCGCCCGCGAGCTGGGCGTGGGCATCGTCGCCTGGAGCCCGCTGGGCAGCGGATTCCTCACCGGCACCGTCCAGCAGGTCGCCGGGGACGACTTCCGCCGTCATCTGCCGCGCTTCGACGCCGCCAACCTCAAGGCCAATCAGGACCGCTTCGCGCCGCTCCGCGGCCTCGCCGAGGACCTCGGCATCTCCTCCGGCCAGCTGGCGCTGTCCTGGCTGCTGCACCAGGACGAGCACGTCGTGCCGATCCCCGGCAGCCGCACTCCGGCCCACATCGCGGAGAACCTCGCCGCCGCCCGGATCACCCTGTCCGCCGACGCCCTCGCCCGGATCGACGCCGCGCTGAAGGACACCACCTTCGAGGGCACGGCGGCGGTCGTCGACTGAGCGTCCGGCCCGGATGGTCGGAGCGGCGTCCCGGATCGGGGAGAATGGGCGCCATGAGCGTTCGTACAGACTCCTCCGCCGCCCACCGGGCCGGCTTCGCCTGCTTCGTCGGCCGCCCCAACGCGGGCAAGTCGACCCTGACGAACGCTCTCGTGGGTACGAAGGTGGCGATCACCTCCAACCGCCCGCAGACCACCCGGCACACGGTCCGCGGCATCGTGCACCGCCCCGACGCCCAGCTGGTCCTCGTCGACACCCCGGGCCTGCACAAGCCGCGCACCCTGCTCGGCGAGCGGCTCAACGACATCGTCCGCACCACGTGGTCCGAGGTCGACGTGATCGGCTTCTGCCTGCCCGCGGACCAGAAGATCGGCCCCGGCGACCGCTACATCGCCGGTGAGCTGGCCGAGATCAAGAAGACCCCCAAGGTCGCCATCGTCACCAAGACCGACCTGGTCGACTCCAAGACGCTGGCCGCCCAGCTGATCGCGATCGATCAGCTCGGCAAGGAACTGGGCATCGAGTGGGCCGAGATCATCCCGGTCTCGGCCGTGGGCGACACCCAGGTCTCCCTGCTCGCCGATCTGCTGGTGCCGCTGCTCCCCGAGGGCCCGGCGCTCTACCCGGAGGGCGACCTCACCGACGAGCCCGAGCAGGTCATGGTCGCCGAGCTGATCCGCGAGGCCGCGCTGGAGGGCGTCCGCGACGAGCTGCCGCACTCCATCGCCGTCGTCGTCGAGGAGATGATCCCGCGCGCGGACCGCCCCGCCGACAAGCCGCTCCTGGACGTGCACGCCAACGTCTACATCGAGCGGCCCAGCCAGAAGGGCATCATCATCGGCCCCAAGGGCAAGCGCCTGAAGGAGGTCGGCACCAAGTCGCGCAAGCACATCGAGGCACTGCTCGGCACGCCGGTCTTCCTCGACCTGCATGTCAAGGTCGCCAAGGACTGGCAGCGCGACCCGAAGCAACTGCGGAAGCTGGGCTTCTAGTTCGTGGCGCGACGCGAGCCGGACCGCCGGCGGCCGTAGGGAATATCCCTCCACCCCGCCCCGTTGTGGCCCCCGAGGGGGCCCTCGCGACCCCTACGGGATCCGTTCGACCGCCCCCTAGTACTGCAACCGCATGTGGGGGTTGTGGCCTCGGCGTTGGTAGTGGCAGTGGCGGGCTCGGGCTTGGCTGCGTCTGCGGAAGTGTGACCA
>NZ_JOIX01000112.1 GCF_000720175.1 Streptomyces sp. NRRL S-337 | reverse complement strand
CGCCCGGTTACATTTCGAACCCGGAAGCTAAGCCTTTCAGCGCCGATGGTACTGCAGGGGGGACCCTGTGGGAGAGTAGGACGCCGCCGAACAATCTTTAAGAAAAGCCCCGTGGGAGCCATTGGTTCCGGCGGGGCTTTTCTGTGTTGTCGGTGATCTTGGGACCCGCGGCGCGGTCCGGTCGGGGGGACAGGTAAGGTCAAGGGGCATCGTTGGCACATTTCCCACAGGAGGCCCCCGCGGTGGAGGTCCAGGAGACGCGGGTCCAGACCGATCGCGTCCTCACCATCCCGAATATCCTGAGCATGGCTCGCCTCGTCGGCGTGCCCCTGTTCCTGTGGTTGATCCTGTGGCCTGAATTCGGGGGCCCGAAGGCGGCCGACGGCTGGGCCCTGGTGGTCCTCGCCCTGAGCGGCGTCAGCGACTATCTGGACGGCAAGCTGGCCCGGCGCTGGAACCAGATCAGCAGCCTGGGCCGGATCCTGGACCCGGCGGCCGACCGCCTGTACATCCTGTCCACGCTCGTCGGTCTGACGTGGCGCGACATCCTGCCGATCTGGCTCACCGCGGCCCTGCTGGCGCGGGAACTGATGCTCCTCATCGCGGTGGGAATCCTCGGGCGTCACGGATACGGCCCTCCCCAGGTGAACTTCCTGGGCAAAGCAGCTACGTTCAACTTGATGTATGCCTTCCCGTTGCTCTTGCTGAGCGACGGAGATGGCTGGCTTCACTCACTCGCCGCTGTTTTCGGATGGGCGTTCGCAGGATGGGGTACGGCGCTCTATTGGTGGGCAGGGATCCTCTACGTGGTCCAGGTCCGCCGGCTCATCAGGGCGGACGCCACCGCCGACTGAGCTCATCGAACCGGCAGATAGTGCCAGGGCCCGGCGCCCGTAGGTAAGAACAGGAACAGCGGGCGCTCTGGGCGAGTGAAGTCGGCAAGACCGTCGTCTCTCAGAGGAGGACGCTTCCGACATGAAGGCCGTTGTGATGGCCGGCGGCGAAGGAACACGCCTTCGCCCCATGACGTCCAGCATGCCCAAGCCGCTGCTTCCTGTCGCCAACAGGCCGATCATGGAGCACGTACTTCGGCTGCTGAAACGGCACGGTCTCAACGAGACCGTGGTTACCGTGCAATTCCTCGCCTCGCTCGTCAAGAACTACTTCGGTGACGGCGAAGAGCTGGGAATGGAGCTCACCTATGCCAATGAGGAAAAGCCGCTCGGCACCGCCGGCAGTGTGAAGAACGCCGAGGAGGCCCTCAAGGACGACGCCTTCCTCGTCATCTCCGGTGATGCCCTCACCGACTTCGATCTGACCGATCTGATCCGGTTCCACAAGGAAAAGGGCGCCCTCGTCACGGTGTGCCTGACGCGGGTCCCCAACCCCCTCGAGTTCGGTATCACCATCGTCGACGAAGGCGGCCGGGTCGAGCGTTTCCTGGAAAAGCCGACCTGGGGTCAGGTCTTCTCGGACACCGTCAACACCGGTATTTACGTGATGGAGCCCGAGGTCTTCGACTACTTCGAGCCCGACGTGTCCGTCGACTGGTCCGGTGATGTCTTCCCGAAGCTGATGAAGGAAGGCAAGCCGATTTACGGCTATATCGCCGAGGGTTACTGGGAGGACGTCGGCACCCACGAGAGCTACGTCAAGGCCCAGGCCGATGTCCTCGAAGGCAAGGTCGATGTGGAAATCGACGGCTTCGAGATCTCGCCGGGCGTATGGGTGGCCGAGGGGGCCGAGGTGCACCCCGATGCCGTGTTGCGCGGTCCGCTGTACATCGGTGACTACGCCAAGGTCGAGGCCGGTGTGGAGATTCGCGAGCACACTGTCGTCGGCTCCAACGTCGTCGTCAAGAGCGGGGCGTTCCTGCACCGTGCCGTGGTGCACGACAACGTCTATCTCGGGCAGCAGAGCAATCTGCGCGGCTGCGTCATCGGCAAGAACACCGATGTCATGCGGGCCGCCCGCATCGAGGACGGCGCGGTCATCGGCGATGAATGCCTCGTCGGCGAGGAATCGATCGTCCAGGGCAATGTGCGGGTCTATCCCTTCAAGACCATCGAGGCCGGCGCCTTCGTCAACACCTCAGTGATCTGGGAATCACGCGGCCAGGCGCACTTGTTCGGCGCGCGCGGCGTGACCGGGATCCTCAATGTGGAGATCACCCCGGAACTCGCCGTGCGGCTCGCCGGCGCGTACGCCACCACCCTGAAGAAGGGGTCCACGGTCACCACCGCCCGCGACCACTCGCGTGGCGCCCGTGCCCTCAAGCGGGCGGTGATCTCGGCCCTGCAGGCCAGCGCCATCGACGTACGCGACCTGGAGAACGTCCCGCTGCCGGTCGCCCGCCAGCAGACCGCCCGCGGCAGCGCCGGCGGCATCATGATCCGTACGACGCCGGGTGTGCCCGACTCCGTCGACATCATGTTCTTCGACGAGCGGGGCGCCGACCTCTCGCAGGCCGGGCAGCGCAAGCTGGACCGGGTCTTCGCCCGGCAGGAGTACCGCCGCGCCTTCCCGGGCGAGATCGGCGACCTGGCGTTCCCGGCCAGCGTCTTCGACTCGTACACCGGCTCGCTGCTGCGGTCCCTGGACACCACCGGCATCGCCGAGTCGGGGCTGAAGGTCGTCGTGGACGCCTCCAACGGCAGCGCGGGTCTGGTCCTGCCCAGCCTGCTGGGCCGGCTCGGCGTCGACTCCCTGACCATCAACCCCGGCCTCGACGAGTCCCGGCCCACCGAGACCGCCGACACCCGGCGCTCCGGTCTCGTCCGGCTCGGCGAGATCGTGGCCTCGGCGCGGGCCGCCTTCGGCGTGCGCTTCGACCCCGTCGGCGAGCGGCTCTCCCTCGTGGACGAACGCGGCCGGATCATCGAGGACGACCGCGCGCTGCTGGTCATGCTGGACCTGATCGCCGCCGAGCGGCGCAGCGGCCGGGTCGCGCTGCCGGTGACCACCACCCGGATCGCCGAGCAGGTGGCCGCCTACCACGGCACGCAGGTGGAGTGGACGACGACCTCGCCCGATGACCTGACCCGGGTGGGCCGGGAGGACGGCACGGTCTTCGGCGGCGACGGCATGGGCGGCTTCATCATCCCGGAGTTCAGCAGCGTCTTCGACGGCGCCGCCGCCTTCGTCCGGCTGATCGGCCTGGTGGCCCGCACCCAGCTCACGGTCAGCCAGATCGACGCACGCATCCCGCGGGCCCACGTCCTGCGCCGCGACCTGGCCACCCCCTGGGCGGTCAAGGGCCTGGTCATGCGGCATGTCGTCGAGGCGGCCGGCGACCGCGACGTGGACACCACCGACGGCGTCCGGGTCGTGGAGCCCGACGGCCGCTGGATCCTGGTCCTGCCCGACCCGGCCGAGGCGGTCACGCACCTGTGGGCGGAAGGGCCGGACGACGCCTCCGCCCAGCAGCTGCTGGACGAGTGGTCGGCCGTGGTGGACAGCGCCGGACGCTGATCCGGACCCCACCGGCGGGCCGGGCATCGGCACGCCGGTGGGGCCATTGGGAGACTGCGGAGCCGACGTGCGACGATGTGCGGCATGTCGCAGCAGCGCCCCGATCGGAGCACACCGAACAGACCGGCCGCGCGCCCCGACGCGTCCATGTCGCTGCTGACCAACGTGATGGACCACAGCCTCGACGACGGTTACGCCGAGGCGGCCGCGCGCAAGTCCGAGGCCGGTGTGCGCGGTCTGCCGCGCACCCTGCGGGCGAAGTTGGGCCTCGCGGCCGGTCTGGTGCTGGCCGCGCTCGTGGTGACCGTCGGGGCGGCGCAGGCCCGGATATCGGCACCGACGCTCGCCAAGGAGCGTACGGAGCTGATCAACCGCATCCAGAAGGGCACCGGCGAGGCGGACCGGCAGCAGCAGCGGGTCGACGCGCTGCGGGACGACGTCAGCAGGATGCAGCGCGAGGCGCTGAAGCAACACGGTGGGGGCAAGGCCGAACTGCTCGCCCTGCTGGCCGGTTCGACGCAGGCCACCGGGCCCGGCGTGAAGCTCGTCGTGGACGACGCCAAGGGGGCCGAGTCCGGCGGCGGCGGGCCGCGGGAGAGCAGCGATTTCTCGGACACCGGGCGGGTGCGGGACCGGGACATGCAACGCGTCGTCAACGGCCTGTGGGCCTCGGGCGCGGAGGCCATCTCCGTCAATGGACAGCGGCTTACGTCACTCTCGGCGATCAGAGCCGCGGGAGACGCCATACTGGTCGACAACAAGCCGCTGGTGCCGCCCTATACGGTGCTGGCGGTGGGGGACGGGCAGCGGCTGAGCACCGCGTTCCAGGACAGCGCCGACGGTCAGTACCTGCACATCCTGCAGGAGAACTACGGCGTCCGCGCCAGGATTTCCGCCGAGAGCGAGCTGACGCTGCCGCCCGCGCCCAGCTTGATCGTACGTACCGCAAAGCCGAAGGCCGGTGCCGCCAAGCCGGACGGTGCCGACACAGGGAAGGGCACATCGTGATCGCCGTACTGGGCCTCATCGTGGGAGTCGTGGTCGGGCTGGTGGTGCGGCCCGTGGTGCCGACGGTGGTCGAGCCTTACCTGCCGATCGCTGTCGTCGCCGCGCTGGACGCCGTGTTCGGCGGTCTGCGGGCCATGCTGGACGGGATCTTCGACGACAAGGTCTTCGTGGTCTCCTTCCTGTCGAACGTGGTCGTCGCGGCGCTGATCGTCTTCCTCGGTGACAAGCTGGGCGTAGGTGCCCAACTCTCCACCGGTGTCGTCGTCGTGCTCGGCATCCGCATCTTCTCCAACGCCGCGGCGATCCGCCGGCACGTCTTCCGGGCGTGAGGCGGATGGCAACGGACGAGACCCCGGAGCCGGAGCAGCGGCCGGAGCGCCGGGAACGGCCGGAGCAGGCGCAGGAGCGCAGCGTGGCCGACCGGCAGCCGATGCCGCCGGAGAGCCGGAGCACCCCGGAACCGGCGAAGTCCGCGGACGACGCGGAAAGCCAGGAACCGGACACGACTGGACAGAAGCCGGACAACGGGGCAGACTCCTCGGCCCCGGCGGCGGACACCGGCGACGGGGACGCGGAACGCCCGAAGACCGGTCGGGAGCGGCTGGTGGCGAGCCTGTGGCCGCCGCGGCTGACCCGGGCTCAACTGATCGTCGCCCTGCTGCTGTTCATTCTCGGCCTCGGCCTGGCGATTCAGGTACGTTCCACGAGTGACAGCAGTGCGCTGCGAGGTGCGCGTCAGGAGGACCTGGTGCGCATTCTGGACGAGCTGGACAACCGCTCCCAGCGGTTGACGGACGAACAGCGGCGCCTGGAAGGGCAGAAGACCGAGCTGGCGAACAGCTCGGACCAGGCCGAGGAGGCCCGTAAGCAGACCGTGGAGAAGGAACAGCAGCTGGGTGTGCTGGCCGGGACCGTCGCGGCGCAAGGGCCCGGCATCAACCTGACCATCGACGACCCGACGCACTCCGTGGAGGCGGACAAGCTGCTGGACACCATCCAGGAGCTGCGGGCGGCCGGCGCCGAGGCCATCCAGGTCAACGACGTCCGGGTCGTCGCGAACACCTCCCTCTCGGACGTCCGGGGCGGGGTGGAGATCGACGGCAGGCGTGTCACGCAGCCGTACCGCTTCAAGGTCATCGGCAAGCCGGAGGATCTGGAACCGGCGCTGAACATCCCCGGCGGAGTGGTCCAGACGCTGGAAAAGGAGCAGGCCAAGGTGTCTGTGACCCGTGAGGAGAAGATCATTGTGGACGCCTTGCGGGCGGCGAAGCGGCCTGACTACGCTCGGTCGTCATCGCAGTGAGGCGTACAGGTATGTCGAGTGCCCCAGGAGGGCATGAGGTAGCGGGGGGTCGACGCACCGTGCGTGTGGTGTGTGGTGGAAACTGTCTGGAGGCCACGGACGTTCACTGGATGTCCGGATGGGCCGGTGTGTGCATCGAGGGTTCGTCCTGCCCCACGGGCGGGTCTGTTTCGTTCAAGGGGAATCGCCCGTGAAGTTGTTTGGAAAGCTGTTCGGCAAGAGCGCGCGCCAGGAGGGCGGCAGCGGCTCCGCGCGGCATCGCGCTGAGGGCCGGGCCGACGAGAGCGGCGCGACCGAGAACCGTCCCCTCTTCCGTGACGAGGTCGGCGGTCCGTCCGGGGGGCCCGGCGCGGGTTCTGTTGACCCCTCCGGTGCCGCCCGCATAGGTTCCCAGGAACCATCAGCCGCACCCACGGGCGGAGGTCCGGCCTTGCTGGTTTGTACGAGGTGTGGGCACCGGAACGCCGAGGCGAGCCGGTTCTGCTCCAACTGCGGCGCGCCGCTGCGCGCGGGCGCGCAGCCCGAGCGGGCGTCCGAGACGACGTCGACGATCTCCATTTCGGGGCTCGAGGCCTACGACTCGGAGACCACGGGCCAGAACCTCTCGCCCGCGCTGTCCCCGGAGGCCCAGGCGGCCGTCGACGCCCTTCCGTTGGGTTCGGCGCTGCTCATCGTCCGCCGCGGTCCGAACTCCGGCAGCCGCTTCCTCCTGGACAGCGAGCTGACGACGGCGGGCCGGCATCCGCAGAGCGACATCTTCCTCGACGACGTGACGGTCTCGCGTCGCCACGTGGAATTCCGTCGCGGCCCGGACGGCCTCTTCACGGTCGCCGACGTCGGCAGCCTGAACGGCACCTACGTCAACCGTGAGCGCATCGACTCCGTCGCCCTCAACAACGGCGACGAGGTCCAGATCGGCAAGTACCGCCTGGTCTTCTACGCGAGCCAGCGAGGCGCCGGCATCTGACCGGCCAGGGAAGGCATATGCGCCATACACCGAAAGGCGGTGCCGGGGATTCCGGCACCGCCTCCTCGGCCGGAAAGCCGGTGAGCATCGGCACGGTGCTCAACCAGCTGCGCGAGGAATTTCCCGAGGTCACCATCTCCAAGATCCGCTTCCTGGAGGCCGAGGGGCTGGTCGAGCCGAAGCGCACGCCTTCCGGGTACCGGAAATTCACCCCGGCCGACGTGGAGCGGCTGGCGAGCGTCCTGCGGATGCAGCGCGACCACTATCTGCCGCTGAAGGTCATCCGCGAGCATCTGGACGCCATCGAGCGCGGTGAGCAGGTCACGCTGCCGGCGCCTGCCGCGCCTGCCCGCGATCTGATCGAGGGCGTCCCGGAAGCGGGCGAGGAGACGCCCACGGCCAGCCGGATCGGCCGGGCCGAGCTGTTGGCCGCCGCCGAGGTGGACGAGGCGGCGCTCGCCGACTGGGAGTCGTACGGACTCATCGTCCCCCATGCGGAGGGCGGATACGACATCGAGGCCGTCACGGTCGCCAAACTTGTCGCCGACCTGGGGCGTTTCGGTCTCGAACCACGGCACCTGCGGGTCGTCAAGGCGGCCGCGGAGCGCGAGGCGGGCCTGGTCGAGCAGGTCGTTGCACCCCTTCGGCGGCACCGCAATCCACAGACCAGGGCCCATGCCGAGGCCACCGCGAGGGAGCTCGCCACGCTCTCCGTACGGCTGCACGCGGCGCTGGTGCAGAGCGCGCTGCGCGGCCGGCCGTAGTGAGCAAAAGAGTGCCCGACTACCCAAACCTGCCGGGCACGTCCTAGGGTTGCTGTGTGAACGAGCTCGACGTCGTGGGTGTCCGGGTGGAAATGCCTTCCAGCCAACCGATCGTGCTCCTGCGGGAGGTGGGGGGCGACCGTTACCTGCCCATTTGGATCGGGCCGGGTGAGGCCACCGCCATTGCCTTCGCCCAGCAGGGCATGGTCCCCGCCAGGCCGCTGACGCACGACCTTTTCAAGGACGTGCTGGAGGCCGTGGGGCAGGAGCTGACGCAGGTCCGCATCACCGACCTGCGCGAGGGGGTCTTCTATGCGGAACTGGTCTTCGCCAGCGGGGTGGAGGTCAGTGCCCGTCCGTCCGACGCGATAGCGCTGGCCCTGCGCACCGGAACGCCGATCTTCGGCACCGACGGTGTGCTGGACGACGCGGGGATCGCGATCCCGGACGAGCAGGAGGACGAGGTGGAGAAGTTCCGCGAGTTCCTCGACCAGATCTCACCCGAGGACTTCGGGACCAACAGCCAGTAGCCGGTGCGCCGGACGGGCGAAGGGTCTGATTCCGGCCAAACTATTTAGCCATTCCCCGCGCGAGGTCACGAGAAACCACTCGTAGGGTGATTATCACTCGGCGTGGCGAGCGCGGCGATCGTTGACGCACCCCGAGTGACTGCATACCGTCGATATGGCAGGTCCCGTCCGGGACGTGGAGGACGGAGGGCGGCGTGGCAATCACCGGCGACGGTATGGCGGCGGAAGGGGCGTTGCCGCTCCACGCGGGCGCAACGGCGAACCGCGCCCCGGCACCGGCCGCGGCGGTGTCGGGGGACTGCGAGGCGCAGAGCATCGGCTATCGCGGCCCGACCGCATGCGCGGCAGCGGGCATCACCTACCGGCAGCTCGACTACTGGGCGCGCACCGGCCTGGTGGAGCCGAGCATCCGGCCCGCGTACGGCTCCGGCACCCAGCGGCTCTACAGCTTCCGGGACGTCGTCGTCCTGAAGATCGTCAAGCGGCTGCTGGACACCGGGGTCTCGCTGCAGAACATCCGCACCGCCGTCCAGCACCTGCGCGCGCGGGGGCTGGCGGACCTGACGCGGATGACGCTGATGAGCGACGGCGCGACGGTCTACGAATGCACCTCGCCCGACCAGGTCGTGGACCTGCTCCAGGGCGGCCAGGGCGTCTTCGGGATCGCCGTGGGCGTGGTGTGGCGGGACGTGGAGGGCGCGCTCTCGCAGCTGCACGGGGAGCGCGTGGACACCGGCGAGACGCTGATCGGGAAGAACCCGCACGACGAGCTGGCGCGGCGGCGCAACCGGGCCGGCTGAGCCGCGCGCCCGGGCTCCGGCCCGGCGGCGGGTCGATTGTCAGTGCCATGCGGCAGCATCGGACATGTGAGACCCGCGCCGACGATCCTGCATCTGGACATGGATGCGTTCTACGCCTCTGCTGAGCAGGCGGCGAAGCCGAGCCTGCGCGGGAAACCGGTGGTGGTCGGCGGGATCGGGCCGCGTGGCGTCGTCGCCACGGCGTCGTACGAGGCCCGGGTCTTCGGGGTGCGCTCCGCGATGCCGACGGCCCAGGCACGCCGGCTGTGCCCCAACGCCGCATACCTCAGTCCGCGTTTCACCTTGTACCGCCAGGTGAGTGAAACGGTCATGGGGCTGCTGCACGCGCTGTCGCCGCTGGTGGAGCCGCTGAGCCTGGACGAGGCGTTCGTGGACCTGGAGGCGGGCGGGGTGGCCCCGGAGACGGCCGCGGTACGGGCCGTGGGGGAGCAGCTGCGGCGTGACATCCGGGCGGCGACCGGTCTGACCGGCTCGGTGGGGCTGGCCGGCGCCAAGATGCTGGCGAAGATCGCGTCGGAGCAGGCCAAGCCGGACGGCCTGGTGGTCATTCCGCCCGGCACCGAGCGGGAGCTGCTGGGCCCGATGTCGGTCCGGACGCTGCCCGGGGTGGGGCCCGCGACGGCCGAGACGCTGCGCCGAGCCGGGATCCACACGATCGCGGAGACCGCGGAGGCCGGCGAGGCGGAGCTGGTGCGGCTCCTGGGGAAGGCGCACGGCGCCGGGCTGTACGCGATGGCCCTGGGGCAGGACGACCGTCCCGTGGTGGCCGAGCGCGACGCCAAGTCGATCTCCGTCGAGGACACCTTCGAGGTCGACCTGACCGACCGGACGCGGGTGCGGACCGAGGTGCTGCGGCTGGCCGACCGCTGCGTCCAGCGGCTGCGGGCGGCCGGGCGCTCCGGGCGCACGGTGGTGATCAAGGTGCGCAACTACGACTTCTCGACGCTGACCCGCTCCGAGACGCTGCGCGGGCCCACCGACGACCCCGCGGTCATCCGTGAGGCCGCGGTGCGGCTGCTGGAGCTGGTGGACACCACCGGCGGTGTCCGGCTGCTGGGCGTGGGGGTCAGCGGGCTGGCCGACTTCACGCAGGAGGACCTCTTCGCCCAGCTGACGACGGAGCGGGAGGCCGAGGAGCTGGCGCGGGCCGCGGAGGAGCGGGCCGGGGCGGAGCCGGCTGGGGAGGCGCCCGAGGAGGAGCGGCCGCGGCGCTGGCATCCGGGCGTGGACGTGGTCCACGACGAGTACGGCGCGGGGTGGGTACAGGGCAGCGGGCTGGGGAGAGTGACCGTCCGCTTCGAGACGCCGTGGTCCGCACCGGGGAGGGTGCGGACCTTTGCCGTCGAGGACCCGGCGCTACGGCCGGGGGAGCCCCTGCCGCTGGTGGGCGGGGAGCCTGCGGCGGATCAGTCCTCCGATCCGGCGATCTTGCCGAAGTCCGTGTCGGAGGTGCCCGAATTGCCGGGGGACACCGCGTCGGAGTCGGGGGAGGAGATATCCAGGCGGTAGTGGTGGTAGAGCTGAAGTTCCTGCTCAGGGGAGAGATGGCGGCCCACACCGAAGTCCGGGGCGTCCTTGATCAGCTTGCGGTCGTACGGGATGTGCAGGCTCTCGCCGACCATTTTGCTGGGTTCCAGGGGGACGAACGCGTCCCGGCTGAAGAGCCCGGTGCGTACGGCTGCCCACTCCGGTTCCCCCGTCGCGTCGTCCAGATAGACCTCGTCGATGGTGCCTATCTTCGCGCCGTTACGGTCGAACGCTTTGCGGCCGATCAGGCTCCGGGGATCGATATCGGTTTGCACGGCCCCTCCAATTGGTCGCAACTGCCCTGTGACAACTACCAAACGGCACATTTCATGCCCCGGCCACTCGAAGGATCCTTCGAGTGGCGCGCTGGTAGGCTGGCGAATGGCCGCAGAACCCGTGCGGGAGAGTCCTTTGTCGTTCGCGACGAGGGCGCCGAAGGAGCAAATCCTCCCCGGAATCTCTCAGGCACACGTACCGCACGGACGAGGTCACTCTGGAAAGCAGGGCGGGCCGCGGAAGGCACAGCTCCGGGACCCCTCCTCACCGACGGTGAAAGCCGGTCTGCCGTGCGCGGGCCGGTGAAGCTCTCAGGTTGAGATGACAGAGGGGGAGGCCGTCCGGGCACCCGCGCCGTGGTGCCCCTCGTAGGTCGTACCGACCAGGAGGCCCCCGCAGATGACCACCAACCGCATCTCCTTGACCGAGCTGGAGCGCGGCATCCCCTTCGAGCACCGGCACATCGGCCCCGACCACGAGGCGCAGGCCAAGATGCTGGCGCACATCGGTTTCGGGTCGCTGGACGAGCTCACCGCCGCCGCCGTCCCCGACGTGATCAAGAGCGCGGAGGCCCTCGGCCTGCCGCAGGCCCGTACCGAGGCGGAGGTCCTGGCGGAGCTGCGCGGCCTCGCGGACCGCAACCAGGTGCTGGCCTCCATGATCGGCCTGGGTTACTACGGCACGTTCACCCCGCCGGTGATCCTCCGCAACGTCATGGAGAACCCCGCCTGGTACACGGCGTACACGCCCTACCAGCCGGAGATCTCGCAGGGCCGGCTGGAGGCCCTGCTGAACTTCCAGACGATGGTCGCCGACCTGACCGGACTGCCCACCTCCGGCGCCTCCCTGCTGGACGAGGGCACCGCGGCGGCCGAGGCGATGGCGCTCTCCCGCCGCGTCGGCAAGGTCAAGCAGGGCGTCTTCCTCGTCGACGCCGACTGCCTGCCGCAGACCATCGCCGTGATCGAGACCCGCGCCGAGCCGACCGGCGTCGAGGTCGTCGTCGCCGACCTCTCCGACGGCATCCCCGCCGAGATCGCCGAGCGCGGCGTCTTCGGCGTCCTGCTGCAGTACCCGGGCGCCTCCGGTGCCGTCCGGGACCCGCGCGCCCTGATCGAGCGTGCCCATGAGCTCGGCGCGATCGTCACCGTCGCCGCCGACCTGCTCGCGCTGACGCTGCTGACCTCGCCGGGCGAGCTCGGCGCGGACATCGCGGTCGGCACCACCCAGCGCTTCGGCGTCCCGATGGGCTTCGGCGGGCCGCACGCCGGCTTCATGGCGGTGCGCGAGCAGTTCGCGCGCAGCCTCCCCGGCCGCCTCGTGGGCGTCTCCGTGGACGCCGATGGCCACAAGGCCTACCGGCTCGCGCTGCAGACCCGTGAGCAGCACATCCGGCGTGAGAAGGCCACCAGCAACATCTGCACCGCGCAGGTGCTGCTCGCCGTCATGGCCGGTATGTACGCCGTCTACCACGGCCCCGAGGGCCTGCGGACCATCGCCCGGCGCACCCACCGCTACGCGGCGATCCTCGCCGAGGGCCTGCGGGCCGGCGGCGTGGAGCTGGTCCACGGCGCGTACTTCGACACGCTGACCGCCCGGGTGCCCGGCCGGGCCGCCGAGGTCGTCGCCGCCGCCCGCGAGGCCGGCATCAACCTCCGCCAGGTCGACGCGGACCTGGTCGGCATCGCCTGCGACGAGACCACCGGCCGCGCCCAGCTGACCGGCGTCTGGGCCGCCTTCGGCGTGCAGGCCGACATCGAGAAGCTCGACGCGGCCACCGGCGAAACGCTCCCGCAGACGCTGCTGCGCACCGACGACTACCTCACCCACCCGGTATTCCACGAGCACCGCTCCGAGACCGCGATGCTGCGCTACCTGCGCACCCTCGCGGACAAGGACTACGCGCTGGACCGCGGCATGATCCCGCTCGGCTCCTGCACGATGAAGCTGAACGCCACCACCGAGATGGAGCCGGTCACCTGGCCCGCGTTCGGCCAGCTGCACCCCTTCGCTCCGGCCGACCAGGCCCAGGGCTACCTCACGCTGATCCAGGAGCTGGAGGAGCGCCTCGCCACCGTCACCGGCTACGACAAGGTCTCCCTCCAGCCCAACGCCGGCTCCCAGGGCGAGCTGGCCGGCCTGCTGGCCGTCCGCGCCTACCACCGCGCCAACGGGGACGAGCAGCGCACGGTCTGCCTGATCCCGTCCTCCGCGCACGGCACCAACGCCGCCAGTGCCGTGATGGCCGGCATGAAGGTCGTCGTCGTCAAGACCGGCGAGGACGGCGAGGTCGACGCCGACGACCTGCACGCCAAGATCGAGAAGCACCGTGACGAGCTCGCGGTCCTGATGGTGACCTACCCCTCCACCCACGGCGTGTTCGAGGAGCACATCACCCAGATCTGCGCGGCGGTGCACGACGCCGGCGGCCAGGTCTACGTCGACGGCGCCAACCTGAACGCGCTGGTCGGCCTCGCCGAGCCGGGCAAGTTCGGCGGCGACGTCTCGCACCTCAACCTGCACAAGACCTTCTGCATCCCGCACGGCGGCGGCGGCCCCGGCGTCGGCCCGGTCGCGGTGCGCGCCCACCTGGCGCCGTACCTCCCCAACCACCCGCTGCAGCCCACCGCGGGTCCGGAGACCGGCGTCGGACCGATCTCGGCAGCTCCCTGGGGCTCCGCGGGCATCCTGCCGATCTCCTGGGCGTACGTCCGCCTGATGGGCGGCGAGGGCCTCAAGCGCGCCACCCAGGTCGCGGTCCTCAGCGCCAACTACGTCGCCAAGCGCCTGGAGCCGCACTACCCCGTGCTCTACAACGGCCCCGGCGGCCTGGTGGCGCACGAGTGCATCATCGACGTCCGGCCGCTGACCAAGGCGACCGGCGTGAGCATCGACGACGTCGCCAAGCGGCTGATCGACTACGGCTTCCACGCGCCGACGATGTCCTTCCCGGTGGCCGGCACGCTCATGATCGAGCCGACCGAGAGCGAGGACCTCGCCGAGCTGGACCGGTTCTGCGACGCGATGATCGCCATCCGCGCGGAGATCGAGAAGGTCGGCACGGGGGAGTGGGACAAGGACGACAACCCGCTGCGCAACGCCCCGCACACCGCGGGCGCGCTGAGCGGCGAGTGGACCCACCCGTACTCCCGCGAGGAGGCCGTCTTCCCGGGCGGTGTCGTGGCGGCCGAGAAGTACTGGCCGCCGGTGCGGCGCATCGACGGCGCCTTCGGTGACCGCAACCTCGTCTGCTCCTGCCCGCCGCTGGACGCGTACGACGCCTGAGCCGTTCCACGGCAACAGCAAGGGCCCTCGGCAGGTGTTCTGCCGGGGGCCCTGGTGGTTCTTGCCGGGTGCGCGGGGTCAGGCCGCCGCGGTGACCCGGGCCCGGTGCGGGGCGATGACCTGCCCGTCCGGCAGCAGCTCACCGGTGTCCTCGAAGAGCAGGACGCCGTTGCAGAGCAGGCTCCAGCCCTGCTCCGGGTGGTGTGCCACAAGATGTGCGGCCTCCCGGTCGGTGGAATCCGCTGAGGGGCAAGGTGGTTGGTGCTGACACATGGAAGTTGTCTTTCGCTGCGGTGTGGTGAAGGTCGTCGTGCGGCTCGATGAGCTCGATGAGATGGCCATGGCCGCTCCCCCGTTTCTTCGGTCGGTCCCAGTGTTGCCCTACGGAAGTGATTCCGCAGGGATTTCGCAGCAGCGGTACTCACTCGATATCGACGCGTCACCCGTGCGGGCGGTTGCTCCCAAGTGCTCTCCTCTCCAAGGAGGTTGGGAGTGGTACCCGCGGGCTAGGCCGCGCGGGTGAGCACGACAGCGTGCCCCGTGGCCGGAAGGGCCCACGGGGCACGCTCGTGAGGGGCGTGGTGCGCCGGTGCGCGGGTACCCGGAGGGACGCCGCCGGCTTGCGGCTCAGGCCGGTTCGCGCAGCTCCAGGGGCGCGGAGGCCAGACGCAGGGTGAGCCGGGGGAGCAGGTCGGCGACGTGGTGCGGGCGGTGGGCGGCGATGCCCGGCGGGGCGGGCGCCAGCGGCACCAGCAGGTCACCGGCCGCCGGCAGCCCCTCGGCCCCGTCGGAGGAGAGGTCGTGATGCAGCCACAGGGTGAGCATGTACAGCTCCGGCACGGACAGCAGCCGGGGCTGGTAGGGCGTGGTGAGCGCCTCGGACTGCGCCAGCGCCCGTTCGGTCGAGGCGACGTAGGGGCCGCCGCAGAACCGCCCGAAGGTCCAGCCGTCCGCGGTGAGCACCGCTTCGGCGGTCGCCACGGCCCGTTCGCCGCCGCGGACCAGGAACTGCCAGCCGGCCAGCCGGGTGTGCGGCGTGCCGTCGGCCCGGCTGACGTCGTCCCAGACGTGCAGGGGCAGGGGGTGGTCGGGGCTGAGCGGGCCCTGATGGGCGCGCAGGGCGGGGACGGGGGCCTCGCGGACGGCGGTGGGCGAGCCGAGGGCGGTCAGGATGCTGCGCAGGGCGGGCGCGGGGGCAGGGGCAACGTGCAGCGGCATGGTGGGTCGCCTCTCACTTCGGAGACACGGTGGAGCGCGGCAGGTGCAAACGGCGCTGTTTGCGTGCGGGGTCAGAGCGTGGCCGGCCGGGGCTGCGGCCCGGCGTGGGGAATCAGGGCCCGTCGTCGAACCACGGCACGGGTGGGAACACCGCGACACGGGGCGCCAAGTCTCTGCCTCGTAAGCGGAGTTTATACGACGTATGTTCTGAAAGTGTTTCGGCTACTGGCCTTGCGGATTTCCGGCAAGGCGGAATCCGGACCGGTCTGCGAGGTGATTTACTCCAATTTGTACGGAGCCTTTGTCGCGCCACCTCCCATTACCTCGCCGATGCGGTAGGCCGGATCTCGTCGGTGAATCTCACGAGCGAAATGCGGACGGCGATCGCCGCTGAGATATGCCTCTGGTAGATGCCGGACGGCGCACCACTTCGAGCCTATCGGCACCAGGCCGCCCCGGAGGCGTTATCGATCAGATTGCCGGGGCATCATCGACCGTAGCGCGAGCCCCGGCGTGCCCGGGTTCGCCCCCAAGCGGCCCGTGGCCGCGGGCCGTTCACTGGAGGAGGGACCCTTTCGATGGGGGAGAAGGTCGCCGCGGACGGGATCGACCTGGCGGACCGGGAGCGTTATCGAAGAAAGCTACACGACTGCCTCGAAGGATTGCACAGGCTCCTGGTGGAGAAGCGGTTCGACCGGCCTCGGAATCTCATGGGTCTGGAGATCGAGCTCAATCTCGCCGGCGCCGACGGGCGGCCCCGCATGCTGAACTCCCAGGTTCTCGAACGGATCGCCAGCCAGGATTTCCAGACCGAACTCGCCCAGTGCAATCTGGAAGTCAATATCCTCCCGCACCGGCTCTCCGGCCGCGTCCTGGACCAGCTCGCCGAGGAACTCCGCACGGGCCTGTGCTACGCCGAAAGAAAGGCCCGCGAAGTCGCCGCCGGGATCGTGATGATCGGCATTCTGCCGACTCTGAACGCCACCGACCTGACCGTCGCCAGCCTCTCCGAGAACGACCGCTACGTCCTGCTCAACGACCAGATGCGGGCCGCCCGCGGCGAGGACTTCGTCCTGGACATCCAGGGCGTCGAGCACCTGGTGGCGCGTTCCCCCTCGATCGCCCCGGAAGCCGCCTGCACCTCCGTCCAGCTGCACCTCCAGGTGACACCGGGCCGCTTCGCCGCCGTATGGAACGCGGCCCAGGCCGTCGCCGCCGCACAGATCGCGGTCGGCGCCAACTCGCCGTTCCTCTTCGGCCGTGAACTGTGGCGGGAGTCGCGGCCGCCGGTCTTCCAGCAGGCCACCGACACCCGCGCACCGGAACTACAGGCACAGGGCGTACGCCCGCGCACATGGTTCGGCGAACGCTGGGTCGAGTCCGCATACGACCTCTTCGAGGAGAACCTGCGCTACTTCCCGCCCCTGCTCCCGGTGTGTGGACCCGAGGAGCCGCTGCGGGTCCTGGCCGAGGGCGGCGTGCCCGACCTGGCCGAACTGGTGCTGCACAACGGCACGATCTACCGCTGGAACCGCCCCGTCTACGCGGTCGCCGATGGCGTCGCCCACCTCAGGGTCGAGAACCGGGTGCTGCCGGCCGGCCCCACCGTCGCCGACACCATCGCCAACACCGCCTTCTACTACGGCCTGGTGCGCGCCCTGGCCGAGGAGCCGCGCCCCATCTGGTCCCGCCTCCCGTTCGCCGCCGCGGCCGGCAACTTCGACACCGCCTGCCGGTACGGCATCGACGCCACCCTGCAATGGCCCCGCCCCGGCCGGACCACCGCCCTCGCCGATATTCCGGCCGTACGGCTGGTACGCCAGGAACTGCTGCCGCTGGCAGCCCGCGGACTGGACGCCTGGGGGGTGGAGCCGGCCGACCGCGACCACTACCTGGCCATCATCGAGGAGCGCTGCCGGCGGCGGGTCAACGGCGCCTCCTGGCAGGCCGCGGCCTACCACTACGCCCGCCGTCAGGGTCTGGACCGGGACGCCGCACTCGCCGCGATGACCCGGCGCTACAGCGAACTCATGCACACCGGGCAGCCGGTGCACACCTGGCCCGTCGCCTGGCCGTTCGGCGCCCGCACCGCGGTGCCGGGCCCCCGCCAGGCGGCGACCGAGGGGGCGTAGCCGCCACCGGGGCGAGGCCGGGGGAAGCTTGCGGCGCGCGGGTCAGCGCGGGGCCTTGCTGCCCGCCGCCATGATGGCCTTGAGAACCACCTGGTGGATCTGCGACGGATCGTCCACCCGGTGGGCCGAGCCACCCGTGGGCGCCACGATCCGGTCCAACGCCGATGCGTCGGCCTCCGGACCGATCGCGACGGCGATCAGCGGCACCGGACGCCCCGGATCCGACAGCTTCCCCAGCTTGGCGACCAGGGCATCCAGCCCGATGCTGCTCGCGTCGTCGTTGGCGCCGTCGGTGACGAGCACCACCGCGTTGAACTTCCCGCTCGCGTACGTCCGGCGGGCCTCCTCGTAGGCGGCGAGGACGGTGTCGTACAGACCGGTGGCGCCGTGGGGCACCGGGGCCAGCGAACCGAACGCGGCGGCGAGCGCGTCACGGTGGGTGCCGTCGTCGCCCTCCGGGTCGCCGAGGCGACCGGTCGGGGACAGCTCCTGATAGTCCTTCTCGCCGTCCAGGTGGGTGGCGAACTTCCACAGTCCGATTTCGTCCTCGGGTGTGAACGTGGCCAGCGCCTGGAGGAGCGAATTCCGGGCGAGGTCCATCCGGGTCTGGCCGCCCCGCCCCGGCACCGGGCTGCCCATCGACGCCGAGGCGTCCACCACGGTGGAGATCCGGGCACTCTGCACCGTGATCGTCCACATGCCCAGCAGGGCCTGGAGCTGCTTGGCCGTCGGAGGGTCGGCCGGTGCGGCGCTGTACGGCTGCGGATCGCGCCCGCCGGCCGCCGCCACCACCTCGGCGTCCGCCGTGCCGTCCCCGGTCCGGAAGCCGTGCTCGTGCAACGCGCGCTGCCCGCCGGGCTCGCCCAGCAGCGTCATGAAGCGGCTGGCGGCCCGCGACTGCTCGGGGCTCATCTCGTCCTCGTCTACCAGGGCGTACGGGTAGTCGAGCCGGGCCGTGCCGTCCTCCGGGTAGAAGAGATCGAGGTCCGGGCCGCCGTCCGAGCTCTCGTTGTGGGCGAACGCGGCCTGTTCGGACAGCAGCAGCGCCTGGTTACGGCGCGGATTTCCCTGCTCGGCACCGGAGCCGTCGCGCGGCAACGTGGCCATGACCTGATCGTCGCCGTCCGCGACCCGCTGGTAGAGGAGCTTGGCGGTGGCCGCCGTACGGGTGTCCGCCTCGTCCCTGTCCTCGGCGTCCTCGGTGTTGGCGGCGCTGATACGGGACAGGGCGAGCAGCCCGGTGGCGCTGCGGGTGGGGTCGGCGACACCCAGGCGCAGACCACCACCCGAGGTCGCGCTCCGGGTGAGACCGGCCCAGGTGTAGCGCTTGTTGGGCCAGCCCAGGGACTTGGCTGCCTTCGGGACGGCACCCAGCGCCAGGGGTGACGAGGCGATGGGGCCGGCGGCCGTCAGCGGAGTGCCGCTCTCCGCCGCGACCCGGTCCACCCACAGGCTCGAATCCGGTATCCAGACCTGGAACTCCGGGTCCGCGGGCCGCTGTCCGAAGGAGTCGGCGAGCTCGTGGGAGGGCCGCGCGACGACCCGGACGTCGAGACACCTGCCGTCGGTGCGTGTCGCCTTCTCACGGGCCGCAACGGCCACCGCCTCGACGGCCGGCGCAATATCGGGCGAGGCGGCGACAGGGAGCCGCACCGACGGGCCGTCGCACCGCTCACCGAAGGGCAGCAGGCCGCTGCGCAACGCCACTACGGAACCGGCGGCGACCGCGAGGACGAGGCCGGTGGACAGGACGATGGTGCGGCGCCGGGAGCCGGGCCGGGCCCCCGTGGACCGCGCTGTGGGGCCGTCGGGCAAGCTGTGTCGTCCCATTGCGGTAGCGCCTCTCCTTCTCGGAGCTCGATCGGGAATCGATGGGGGAGGAGGGAATGCGCCACGTGGATGGCGCCCGTCCCCGGCCTGTCGCGCGCGATCTTCGTACCTGCTGTCGAGACCCTAGCGGGGCGGTGGTGGCGAAGAGGTGGTAATGCGGAAGTGGAGGAAGCGTGGAGTCGGATACAAGTCCCGGGTCTGGTGCGGACGTTCCGGGGGAGGGCTCCGGCGCCGGGGCGGGACCAGGCGCGTCCCAGCAGCCCGCCCGGAGCGTCCTGCGCAGTGAGACGCTGATCGTGCTGGCCCTGTCTGTGGGCGCGAGCGCGGTGTCGTCGCTGATCAGCTTCATCGGGTCGCTGACCAAGCCCGGTGGCCTCAAACACCAGGCGGCGACCCTCAACGCCTCCCATGCGCCCGGGCGGCCATGGCTGGATCTCGCCTGGCAGCTGTTCGGGATCGCCACCGCCTTGGTGCCCGTGGTGCTGGTCGCGCATCTCCTGATGCGCGAACGGGCCGGCGGACTCCGCGCGATCGGCTTCGACCGGCGGCGGCCCGGCTTCGACCTCGGCCGGGGAACGGGCCTGGCGGCCGCCATCGGCGGCAGCGGTCTGCTGCTCTATCTGGGCGCGCGGGCGGCCGGTGTCAATCTGACGGTGGTCCCCGAGGCGCTGCCCGATGTCTGGTGGAAGATCCCGGTACTGATCGCCTCCGCGGTGCAGAACGCCGTACTGGAGGAGGTCATCGTCGTCGGCTATCTGCTGCGCAGACTGGGTCAGTTGGGCTGGACCCCGATGGCCGCCCTGGTGGCCAGCTCTCTGCTGCGCGGCTCGTACCACCTCTACCAGGGCATCGGCGGCTTCCTCGGCAACATGGTGATGGGCGCCATCTTCGTTCTCCTCTACCGCCGCTGGCGCCGCGTCGGCCCCCTGGTGGCCGCCCACGCCCTCATCGACACGGTCGCGTTCGTGGGCTACGCGGTATTGGCGGGGCGAGTGGGGTGGTTGCCTACGGGGTGAGGGTGGGCCTGGGGGCCCTTTGGGGGTGTGGGGTGAGTGCGAGGGCCCTTTGGGGTGGTGGGGGCTGTCTCTTATACACATCTGACGCTGCCGACGAAGAGGATAGT
>NZ_JOIX01000111.1 GCF_000720175.1 Streptomyces sp. NRRL S-337 | reverse complement strand
CCCCAACCGCCTACTCCCGCCCCTCCCCACCCAGAACTCTCCGCACCCACCCCACCACTTCGTCGGCGCACCCCCACGCCACGGTCACCCCCGCGCCCCCGTGCCCGTAGTTGTGGACGCACCAGGTGCCGCCCGGCAAGCGCTCCGCCTCCAGACGCACCGCGGGGCGCGCCGGGCGCAGGCCCACCCTGTGCGCCAGGACCCGGGCCCGTGCCACCTCGGGGAAGGGCTCGGCGCAGCGTGCCACGATCGCCTCCGCCACCGCCGGATCCGGCTCCCTCGACCAGGCGCCCTCGCGGGCCGTACCGCCGAGCACCAGCCCGTACGGCTGCGGCAGCAGGTAGGTGGTGTCCGTCGCGCCGCCGTCCGCGGCCACGAACCACTCCCGCACCCCCGGATTCGCGACGATGACCAACTGCCCCTGCACCGGCTGGACTTGAGGATCCGGGACGAGCTCACGTGCGCCCAGGCCGGAGCAGTTCACCACCACCCCGGCGGCCCGCCCGGCCTCCTCCAGGGAGGACAGCGCACGGCGTTCCAGCGTGCCGCCGGCCGCGGTCAGCCGCCGCTCCAGATAGCGCAGATGGGCCGGCATGTCCACCAGCGGGGTACGCGCCCGCCACCCCACCGCGGTGCCCCCGGGGAGCTCGTCCGGGCGGGCCGGCCGCAGCCCGGGAACGGCCTCGTACCAGGCGGAGAGTCCGTCGTCGTCGCCCGGCGCGGCGGCCGCCAGGGTGCCCGCCACCAGCCGGGCGCCGGTCTCCTCCGGCCGCCGCGCCAGACCGGACAGCACCTCCAAGGACCGTACGGACCAGGCCACCGCCCGCTCGTAGGGCCGGATGCGGTACGGCCAGCAGAGCCCGCCGGCCACCGCGGAGGTCGTCGCGTCCGCCGCGTCCCGGCTCACCACCCGCACCCGGTGGCCGTCCTCCGCCAGCGCCACCGCCGACGTCAGCCCGATGACGCCACCGCCGACCACCCACACCTCGTCCGTGCCCGTGTCGATCGCCATGGCGGGATGCTAGGGGGAAGCCCCACGAGGTGTCCCCTCCGGCGCGGCACCCGGCCGTCGCCGCGGAAGCCGGACTTCCGCCATTGGTGATCTTGCGGTAACCCTCCGGCAGCGGTGCGGACAAACCGGGACCTTAGGCTGGGAGCAGCACCCGTCGGCCGATGTCGCCCCTCGGATCCGCCCGCCGTCCGTAAGCCGTCGACCAAGGAGACCCATGCTCCGCGCGCCGCGCGCCGTGCCCGCCTGGCTCGCCCACCCGTTCCGCTGGCAGCGGCTGCCCGTGCCCTGGGCCGCCGTCGCCCGCGGTGCGCTCTGTGCCGGGCCGCTGCTCGGCGCGGGCATCGCCACCGGCCGCCCGGCGCCCGGTGTGCTCGCCGCGCTCGGTTCCATGCTGGCCGGCGTCAACGACCGCCCCGGCACCCGCCGGACCGGCGTCGTGCACATCGGCCTGCCCGCGCTGGCCTCGGCGCTCGGGATGCTGGTCGGTGCCTCGCTGCGGGCCGTGGACGCGGGCTGGTGGGTCGTACCGGCACTGTTCGTGGTCGGTTTCGTCTCCGGTGCGGGCAGCGTCGCCGGTCCGGTCCGCTCGAACGCCGGGATGCAGATGCTGGCCACCACGGTCCTGGGCGCCGGGATGCCGCTGCCCGGCGCACCGTGGGCCAAGGCCCTGACCCTGCTCGCCGGCTGCCTGTGGCTGCTCCTGCTGCGGCTGGTGCTGCGCCCGCCGCGACCGGTGGGCGGTGCGCTCGGCGGTGAGCGGGCCGCGGTCGCCACGGTCTTCGACGCGCTGGCCGACGCCCTGGGCGCGGCCGGCGGGCCCGGTGCGGAGCCCGCCCGGCGCCGGCTCACCGCCGCACTGGACCGCGCCGACGAGGCGCTGCGGCTGCGGCTGCTGACGGACCGGTTGCTGCGCCGTCCGGCCGACCCGGACGAACTCCTGCTGGCCGAACGGTTCGCCGCGGCCACCGCGTTGTGCGAGGCCAGCGTCGCGCTGCTGTGGGAGGCCCGCCCGCTGCCGGCCCGGGTCGCCGACAGCCCCCGCCGGTTCGCCGCCGCGCTGCGCACCGGGCGGCCGCCGGGCCGGCTGTCCGCCCCGGAGACCAGCACGCCCGGTCGCGGCGCCTTCGACCAGGCGCTGCTGGACGCGGCGGTGGCATTCGCCCGCAGCGAGCCGCTGACCCGGTCCCGGCCACGGCCGGGGCGGCCGGAACCGGCGCGGCGCGGGCACGAACTCCTCGGACCGGCCGGGCGGGACTACGGCCTGCGGGTCGCGCTCTGCATCGCGGCGAGTGCGGCGGTGGCGCTGCTGCTGCGGGCGGACCACTGGTACTGGCTGCCGGCCACCGCCACCTTCCTGGTCAAGCCGGACCTGGGCCCGCTGTTCTCCCGCACCGTCAACCGCTTCGCCGGCACCGTCGCCGGGGTGCTGGTCTTCGCCGGGGCCGGTCTGCTGCTGACGGGGGAGTGGTGGCCCGCCCTGGTGGCGGGGGTGGGCGGGGCGCTGCTGCCGTTCGCCACCCGGCACTTCGCGCTGCAGACCGTGGCGATCACCCTCATGGTGCTGTCGTTCGTGTACGTCAGCGGTGCCCGGGAGGCCGCCGCCGAGCGGATCGTCGACACCTCCATCGCCTGCGGCATCGTGCTCGTGGTGGGGCATCTGCCGCGGCTCGCGGACCCGCGCCGCCGGGTCGGGCTGCGGGTCACCGCGGCGCTGCGGGCCACCGAACGCTTCCTGCGGCACGTCCTTGAGGCCCGGCCCGGTACCGATCCCGCGGAGCGGCTGGCGCTCCGCCGGGCCGCGTACCGGGCGCTCGGGGAGGCCCGGGCGGCCGCGGAGACGGCCGCCGCCGAGCTCCTGGCCGCCCGCGACCGCAACCCCGACTGGCCGGCCGTGGTCACCGCCGCCGAACGCATCGTGGACGCCGCGACGGCCTGCGCGGTACGTCTCGACCACGGCGCCCGGCGCCCGGGCACCGAGGAGGCCGAGCGGCTGTGCCGGGCGCTCCTGGCGATGGCCGACGCGCTGGAGGATCCGGGGCGCCGGCCCGGCACCGGCTTGCCGGACGTCGAGCTGCGGGCCGACCCGGACTGCGCCACGCTCACCGACGTCGCGGCGGAACTGGAACGCATCCGGGGGCACGCCGGGGCGGGGTGAGCCGGCGGGACGCGGCGAGGGCCGCTCCGCCCACCGCCAGGGCGAGCGCCATGAGCAGGACGCTGACCCCTACCGGCGCCCGGTAGCCGAAACCGGCGGCGAGGGCGGCGCCGCCGAGCCACGGGCCCAGCGCGGCGCCCACGTTGAGCGCCGCGGTGGCGAACCCGCCGGCCAGGGTCGGCGCCCCGGTCGCCGCGTAGAGCGCCTGCGCGACCAGGGTGGAGCCGACCCCGAACGACAGCGCCCCCATGGCGGGGACGAGCAGCACGGCCGCCACCGGGCTGCCGGCCATCAGCGCCAGCAGGCCCCACCCGGCGAGCAGCGCCGCCCCGCCGGCCAGCAGCAGCGGCACCGGACGGGTGTCGGCCAGCCGCCCGCCGGCCCGCACGCCGGCGAACGAGCCCAGGCCGAAGAGCGCCAGTACGGCAGGCACCCAGCCGGTGCCGATCCCGGCGACATCGGTGACCAGCGGCGCGAGATAGGTGAAGGTGCAGAAGGTCGCGCCGTTCACCAGCGCGCCCAGGAGCAGGATCAGCAGCAGTCGCGGTGAGCGCAGCGTCCGCAGCTCGCCCCGCGCCCGCACCGCGTCGCCGTCCGCGGCACGGCCGCCACCGGCCGGCACCGACCGGACGATCGCCGCCACGGCCGGCACCGACACCGCGGCGACCGCCCAGAACGCCGAGCGCCATCCCCACGCCGCACCGAGCAGCGCACCGGCGGGCACGCCCGCGACACAGGCCAGGGTGGTGCCGCCGAGCAGCACGGAGGTGGCCCGGCCCTTGGCGTCCGGGGCGACCACGGAGGTCGCGGTGGTCAGGGCCACGGCGAGGAACCCGGCGTTGGCCAGGGCCGCGACGACCCGGGTGGCCAGCAGCACCGGGAAGCTGGTAGTGACCGCGCCCGCCACATGGACCAGCAGGAACGTGACCAGGAACGCCAGCAGCGCCCGGCGGCGCGGCCAGCGCCGGGCGAGCAGCGCCATCAGGGGCGCCCCGACGATCATTCCGACGGCGAACGCCGAGGTCAGCAATCCCGCTGCGGACAGCGGGACGTGCAGATCGGCGGCGATGTCCGGCAGCAGACCGGACAGCATGAACTCGGAGGTGCCTTGCGCGAAGACGGCGAGTCCGAGCAGATGGAGGAAGAAGGGCACAGCGACACTCCGCAACCACGGTGTGGATCGACGTGCGTCACCTCACAGGGGCGCGGCGAAAAGCTCGGGCACCTGAGGGTTCTGGCACGGATCTTGACAGGACGTCAGACGGCGAGGCCGTGCGCGCGACGGCGCGCACGGCGGGCGACGACGATCCGGTGGCGGCGGAGCACAGGGGAGTAACGGCACGACGGCGCAATGCCGGGCCGGAGAGGCAACGCGAAAAGCCACCGGACGGCCGGTGGCTAGCGTCTTGACGCCTCGGGGCTGGACATGGGGCGCAGACTAACGGCGGCCTGCCGGGCCCGTCCAGGCAATTACGGCGGTGCACTCGGACCGAGGCCCCGGGGTGTCGGAGGACTCCCCGGGGCCCGTACGATCCGGCGATCCGGTCAGCGGCCGCTGCCGTCCTTGCCCAGCAGCCCGGCCCGGCGCAGCGCGTCCGCCATGGCGTCGTTGGCCGGCCCGGCGTCCCGGCCACCACCACCGCGGCGGTCACCGCCCCGCCCGCCACCCTGCCGGCCGCCGGCAGCCTGGCGTTGCCGGGGCGCGCCGCCCCGGCCGCCGTCGCGCGGTCCGCGGCCGCCGCCCGCCCCGGCGCGGCGCTCGCCGCCGGCCGCGGGGGCGCCCTTGCCGGGCTCGTCGTCCAGACGCAGCGTCAGCGAGATCCGCTTGCGCGGGATGTCGACGTCGAGCACCTTGACCCGCACGATGTCGCCCGGCTTCACCACGTCCCGCGGGTCCTTGACGAAGGTCCGCGACATCGCCGACACGTGGACCAGACCGTCCTGGTGGACACCGACGTCCACGAACGCCCCGAAGGCGGCGACGTTGGTCACCACACCTTCCAGGAGCATCCCCGGCTCCAGGTCGCCGATCTTCTCCACGCCCTCCTTGAAGGTCGCGGTCCTGAACACCGGACGCGGGTCCCGGCCCGGCTTCTCCAGCTCCTGGAGGATGTCGGTCACCGTCGGCAGCCCGAAGGAGTCGTCGACGAACTCGGCCGGCTTCAGGGTGCGCAGCACCGCCGTGTTGCCGATCAGCGAACCGACCTCCGTGCCCGCCGACGTCACCATCCGGCGCACCACCGGATACGCCTCCGGGTGCACGCTGGAGGCGTCCAGCGGGTCGTCGCCGCCCCGGATCCGCAGGAAGCCCGCGCACTGCTCGTACGCCTTCGGGCCGAGCCGCGCCACGTCCTTGAGGGCCTTGCGGGAGCGGAACGGGCCGTTGGCGTCGCGGTGCGCGACGATGTTCTCGGCCAGACCGGAACCGATGCCCGACACCCGCGACAGCAGCGGCGCGGAGGCGGTGTTGACGTCCACGCCGACGCCGTTGACGCAGTCCTCGACCACCGCGTCCAGCGAGCGCGACAGCTTCACCTCGGACAGGTCGTGCTGGTACTGCCCGACCCCGATCGACTTCGGGTCGATCTTGACCAGCTCGGCCAGCGGGTCCTGCAGGCGGCGGGCGATGGACACCGCACCGCGCAACGACACGTCCAGGTCCGGCAGTTCCTGGGAGGCGAACGCGGACGCGGAGTAGACCGAGGCGCCGGCCTCGGACACCATCACCTTCGTCAGCTTCAGCTCCGGCTGTGCCGCGATCAGATCGGCCGCCAGCTTGTCGGTCTCGCGGGAGGCGGTGCCGTTGCCGATCGCGATCAGCTCGACCCGGTGCTCGCGGGCCAGCCTCGCCAGGGTGGCCAGCGAGGCGTCCCACTTCTGCTGCGGGACGTGCGGGTAGATCGTGTCGGTGGCGGCCACCTTGCCCGTGGCGTCCACGACCGCGACCTTCACGCCCGTACGGAAGCCGGGGTCCAGGCCCATCGTGGCGCGGGTGCCGGCCGGCGCCGCGAGCAGCAGGTCGCGCAGGTTCGACGCGAAGACCCGCACCGCCTCGTCCTCGGCGGCCTGGCGCAGCCGGAGCCGCAGATCGATGCCCAGATGCACCTGGACGCGGGTGCGCCAGGCCCAGCGGACGGTGTCCAGCAGCCACCGGTCGGCCGGGCGCCCGCGGTCCGCGATCCCGAACTTCCCGGCGATGGACCGCTCGTAGGAGCTCGGCCCCTCGGTGGCCGCCGACGGGTCCTCCGGCTCCAGGGTGAGGTCGAGGACCTCCTCCTTCTCGCCGCGGAACATCGCCAGCACCCGGTGCGAGGGCAGTTCGGTGAACGGCTCGGCGAAGTCGAAGTAGTCGGCGAACTTCGCGCCGGCCTCCTCCTTGCCCTCGCGCACCTTCGCCGTCACCCGGCCGCGCGACCACATCCGCTCCCGCAGCTCACCGATCAGGTCCGCGTCCTCGCTGAACCGCTCGGTCAGGATGGCCCGCGCCCCGTCCAGGGCGGCCGCCGGATCGGCGACCCCCTTGTCCGGGTCCACGAACGCCGCGGCGGCCGCGGCCGGCTCCACGGAAGGGTCGGTGAGCAGCCCGTCGGCGAGCGGCTCCAGGCCCGCCTCGCGCGCGATCTGTGCCTTGGTGCGGCGCTTGGGCTTGAACGGGAGGTAGATGTCCTCCAGCCGGGCCTTGGAGTCGGCGCCGCGGATCTGCGCCTCCAGGGCGGCGTCCAGCTTGCCCTGGGACCGTACGGACTCCAGCACCGCGGTGCGCCGCTCCTCCAGCTCCCGCAGGTAGCGCAGCCGCTCCTCCAGCGAGCGCAGCTGCGCGTCGTCGAGCATCTCGGTGGCTTCCTTGCGGTAGCGCGCGATGAACGGGACGGTCGAGCCACCGTCGAGCAGTTCGACCGCGGCCTTCACCTGCCGCTCCTTGACGCCGAGCTCCCCGGCGATCCGCGCTTCGATGGATCCGAGGGCCCCGATGGGCTCAGTGGCTGCCGTCACGTTGATCCTGCCCGCCTTCCAGCTCTTGCTTGAGCCTGCAATTGTGCCGGGTGACCGAGCGGGCTGTCGCGCCGCCCAGCCGGTGGGCGGCGCCGGGGTGTGCGCGGTGCCGGCACACCCGGTGGCCGCGCGCGGCCTACTTGCCGAACAGCGCGGCGGGGAACGCGCCGGCGTTCATGACGGCGGTGGTGAAGCCGGTGGCCAGCTCGGTGAGCCGGGCCACGCCCGCCGCGCCCAGGTGCTCGTACGGGGCCCGGTCCAGGCGGTCGGTGGTCTCCTCCAGGTCCTTGCGCAGCCGGACGCCGGCCTCGGTCAAGTGGCCCTCGCCGTCCAGGAGACCGCGGGACCGCAGCCGCTCCTGGGCGGCCTGCCAGTCCTCCTCGGACCAGCCGCGGGTCGAAAGGACACCCCGGTGGCTCATGCCCCGGCCGGTGGCGGTGTGGGTGACCAGCGCCTCCAGCCCGTCCAGTTCGGCGTCCAGCAGTGCCACCAGGTGGCCGTCGCCGCGGTGTTCGCGCAGCAGGGTCGCGGCGTGCCAGTAGGCCAGGTGCGGGGCGTCCGGCACCGGGAGGTCGGCGTGCGCGGCGTACAGCGGCCGGGCGCGGCGGGTACCGGCTTCGGCGGCGCGCAGCGCCAGTTCGGCGGCCTCCGCCATCTCCGGTGACATCACCGCCTCGTCGCCGAGCAGCCGGCGCAGGGTGGCGTCGGCGGCGCGCAGCCGGGCGTCGAGCACGTTCTGCGGGGTGGTCTTCTTCCACACCTCCGGCAGGTGCCGGGCGATCAGGTCGTACTTGAAGTTGTAGAAGGTGGCCGCGACGGTGCCGGGGCCGACCGCCCCCATCGCCGCGCTGCGGCAGACGAAGTAGCCGGCCTTGGGGTCGTCGACCCCGGCCTTGGCCATCTCGGCGGGCAGCTCCGGCGCGAAGTAGTGCGTGGAGTGGAAGGGGTTGATGACGTTGTGGCACGTGCGGCCGGCCCGCTCGGGCAGTGCGCTGTGAGAGGTCATGGGGGCAGGGTACCGACCCGTCGGTATGGCGCCGGGGGCAGGGCCCGGACGGGACCCACGAGGCTTCCGCGGCGGCCTGCGACCAGGCAATGGCAGGAAAGGTGGGAAGCCCGTCATTGCCGCCATCGCCGCCGCTGCCCAGGATGGACGGCATGGAACAGCGCGAGGTGCTGGTCGTCCTCTTCGACGGCGTGCAGGCCCTGGACGTCACCGGGCCGGTGGAGGTCTTCAGCGGTGCCGGGCAGGCCGTCCCCGGCGCCTACCGGATCCGCACCGCCACCCTGGACGGCACGCCGGTGCGCACCACCAGCGGTCTGACCCTGGTCCCCGACACCACGCTCGACGCCGCCGGGCCGCCGCACACACTGCTGGTCCCGGGCGGCCAGGGCACCCGCACCCCCGACCCGCGGCTGGTCGACTGGCTGCGGAACAACGCCCACCGGGCCCGCCGCAAGGTCTCGGTGTGCAGCGGGGCGTTGCTGCTGGCCGAGACCGGGCTGCTGGACGGCCGGCGCGCGACCACCCACTGGATGCTGTGCGACACCCTCGCCGAACGATTCCCCGCGGTGCGGGTGGAGGCCGACCCGATCTACGTACGGGACGGCGACCTGGCCACCTCCGCGGGCGTGACGGCCGGCATCGACCTGGCGCTGGCCCTCGTGGAGGAGGACCTCGGCCGGGACCTCGCGCTCACCATCGCCCGGCACCTGGTGGTGTTCCTGCGCCGGCCGGGCAACCAGAAGCAGTTCAGCGCCCAGCTCGCCGCCCAGACCGCGCAGCGGCGGCCGCTGCGCGACGTCCAGCAGTGGATCACCGAGCACCCGGCCGCCGACCTGTCCGTCGACGCGCTCGCCGCCCGCGCCGGACTCTCCCCGCGCCACTTCGCCCGGGCGTTCCGCGACGAGGTCGGTATGACGCCGGGTCGCTATGTCGACCGGGTACGGCTGGAGGCCGCCCGCCGCTGCCTGGAGGACACCACCGACGGCATCGCCCAGGTGGCCCGCCACTGCGGCTACGGCACCCCCGAGGCGATGCGCCGCGCCTTCCTCCGCGCCCTGGCCGCCTCCCCGGCCGAATACCGCCGCCGCTTCCAGCCGGCCCCCGCGGGCCGCTGAACGGCCGCCCGCCGTCCGACTCTTCCGAGCCACTCCTCCAGAACGGGAAACGCCATGCAGATCGCGATCCTCCTCTACGACCGCTTCACCACCCTGGACGCCATCGGCCCCTACGAGACGCTCAGCCGCCTCCCGGGCGCCGAGACGGTGTTCGTCGCCGAGCGCGCCGGGACGTACCGCAGCGACACCGGATCCGTGGGGCTGGTCGCGGACGCCGCGCTGGACGAGGTCACCGCGCCCGACATCCTCGTCGTCCCCGGCGGCCCGGGGCAGACCGTGCACATGGCGGACGGGCCGCTGCACGACTGGATCCGTGCCGTGGACGCCGCCACCAGCTGGACCACCTCGGTGTGCACCGGCTCGCTGATCCTGGCGGCGGCCGGCCTCCTCAAGGGCCGCCGGGCCACCTCCCACTGGCTCGCGCTGGACCAGCTGCCGGCCCTGGGCGCCGAGCCGACCGGGGAGCGGGTGGTCTTCGACGGCAAGTACGTCACCGCGGCCGGGGTCTCGTCCGGCATCGACATGGGGCTGCACCTGGCCGGCCGGATCGCCGGGGACACGGCGGCCCAGATCATCCAGCTCGGTATCGAGTACGACCCGCAGCCGCCCTACGACGCGGGCTCCCCGGACAAGGCGCCGGCCGAGGTCACCGCGGCGCTGCGGGACCTCGGCCGGTCCGTGCTCACCGGGGACCGGGAACAGCGGGCGCGGGAACAGCGGGCGTAGCGCCCCTCACTCGGCGGGCCAGGTGAACCGCGGCGGCCTGCGCTCCAGGAAGGCGGCGGCACCTTCGGCGGTGTCGCCGCTCGCCCGGGCCTGCCCGGCCCAGTGGGCGCCGCGCTCCTCCGCCTCGTCCGGCGGCACGTCCCAGGTGCCGTTGGCCAGCTCCTTCGCCGCCGTCTGCGTCAGCAGCGACCGGCTCGCCAGTACGGCCGAGAACTCCACGACCCGCTTGCCCAGTTCACCCTCGGCCAGCACCTCGTCCACCAGCCCGGTCCGCAGCGCCCGCGCGCAGTCGATCAACTCCCCGGAGAACAACAGGTACTTGGCGGACGACAGCCCGACCAGGCGGACCAGCCGCCGGGTGGCGGACGCCGGGTAGACCACCGCCAGCTTGGCCGGCGTCACCCCGAACAGCGCCCCCTCCTCCGCGAACCGCAGATCGCAGGCGGCCGCCAACTGGGCGCCGCCGCCCACGCAGTAGCCGCGTATCGCCGCCAGCGTCGGCTTCGGGAAGGCGGCCAGCGCCTCCTCGGCCGCCACCGCCAGCCCCTGCGACTCCTGTGCCGTCCCGCGCAGCGAGGCGATGTCCGCCCCCGCGCAGAACGTCCCGCCGGCACCGGTCAGCACCAGCGACCGCACCGCCCGGTCCGCCGCCAGCCGCGCCAGCAGGGGCGGCAGATCCCGCCACATCTGGACGGTCATCGCATTGCGCTTGCCGGTGTTGCTGATGGTGACGGTCGCTGTGCCGTCGCTGACGTGCGTCGTGAGGCCCGGTTCCATGCCCGGATATTAGAGCGACCGCGGCCCGGGCGGCCGGTTACGATCGACGGTCTGATGTCAGCAACCCTCGTCGCCAAAGACCTCGCCGCCGGCCACGGCGAGCGCATCCTCTTCTCCGGTCTCGATCTGGTCGTCGCCCCCGGGGACGTGATCGGCCTCGTCGGCGCCAACGGCGCGGGCAAGTCCACCCTGCTGCGCCTGCTGGCCGGGCTGGACACCCCCGAGGAGGGCGCGCTCTCCCTCAGCCCGCCCACCGCCACCGTCGGCCACCTCCCGCAGGAGCCCGACCGCCGCCCCGGGGAGACCGTACGGGCCTTCCTCGCCCGCCGTACCGGCGTGACCGACGCCCAGCGCGCCCTGGACGCCGCCACCCAGGCCCTGGCCGAGGAGCGCCCCGGCGCCGACGACGCCTACGACACCGCCTTCACCCGCTGGCTCGACCTCGGCGCCGCCGACCTCGACGAACGCGCCGAGGAGACCGCGGCCCAGCTCGGCCTCACCGTCGGCCTCGACCAGCCGATGACCGCCCTCTCCGGCGGACAGGCCGCCCGGGCCTCGCTCGCCTCCCTGCTGCTCTCCCGTTACGACGTCTTCCTGCTGGACGAGCCGACCAACGACCTGGACCTGGACGGTCTGCACCGGCTGGAGGAGTTCGTCACCGGGCTGCGCGCCGGCACCGTCCTCGTCAGCCACGACCGCGAGTTCCTGACCCGCACCGTCAACCGCGTGGTCGAACTCGACCTCGCCCAGCAGCAGGTCAACGTCTACGGCGGCGGCTACGCCTCCTATCTGGAGGAGCGCGAGCGGGCCCGGCGGCACGCCCGCGAGCAGTACGAGGAGTACGCCGAGACCAAGGCCGCCCTGGAGACCCGCGCCCACACCCAGCGCAACTGGATGGAGAAGGGCGTCAAGAACGCCCGCCGCAAGGCCCCCGACAACGACAAGATCGGCCGCAAGGGCCGGGTCGAGGCCACCGAGAAACAGGCCGCCAAGGCCAAGCAGACCCAGCGCCTGATCGAGCGGCTGGACGTGGTGGCGGAGCCGCGCAAGGAGTGGGAGCTGCGGATGGAGATCGCCGCGGCGCCCCGGGCCGGCGCGGTCGTCGCGACCCTGCGCGGGGCCGCGGTCCGGCGCGGTGACTTCCGCTTCGGCCCGGTGGACCTGCAGATCGACTGGGCGGACCGGGTCGCCATCACCGGTCCCAACGGCTCCGGCAAGTCCACCCTGCTGGCCGCCCTGCTCGGCCGGCTCCCGCTGGACGCCGGGCAGGCCGCGCTCGGCCCCGGCGTGGTGGTCGGCGAGATCGAGCAGGCCCGCGGCCGGCTCTTCGGCGGGCACCATCTCGGCGACCAGCCGCTGATGGACGCCTTCCGGGCCGCCGTGCCGGACCTGCCGCCCGCCGACGTGCGCACCCTGCTCGCGAAGTTCGGGCTGAAGGCGGCCCATGTGCTGCGCCCGGCGCACACCCTCTCGCCGGGGGAGCGGACCCGGGCCGCGCTGGCCCTCCTCCAGGGGCGCGGGGTCAACCTCCTCGTCCTGGACGAGCCGACCAACCACCTGGACCTGCCGGCCATCGAGCAGCTGGAGTCGGCGCTCGCCTCGTACCCGGGCACGCTGCTGCTGGTGACCCACGACCGGCGGATGCTGGACGCGGTGCACACCACGCGGCGGATCGAGGTCGAGGCCGGGCGGATCACCGACCGGGCGGTGTGACCCGGGCAGGCCGGGGGCCGGGCCGCGCGCCTGCCCGCGGCCGGTCGGTTTATCGATTTGGATCCGCGGCGGGCGACCCGTAAGGTGGGGGCAACCGACGCGGGGTGGAGCAGCTCGGTAGCTCGCTGGGCTCATAACCCAGAGGTCGCAGGTTCAAATCCTGTCCCCGCTACTGCACACACGGCAGGCCCGGTGCCCAGGCACCGGGCCTGCCGTGCTGTCCGCCCCGCCGCCCGGGCAGGTCGAGCCCGATGGCGGGATCGTAGGGGTGCCGTCCCCGTGGAATCCATGAACCCGGCACAAAGGGAACAGGGCCGGTCCGCAGCCCGAGGGAAACTCTCGGAATCCGCCAAAAGCCGTCGATAGGCGCTGACTTGCGTTCAGCAGGCCGGTACGGACCAGCGCATTCTCAACACTCTTCCTGTGAGGATGCCTTCCGGACCCCCCGCAGAACCCCCCGACGAGCTGACCTCCCCGCTCGCGTACGAAGGTGTCTGGCGCTTCACCGCACCGGCACTGGAGTCCTCGGTGCCGCAGGCGCGCCATGCGGTCCGGGACCTGCTCGCCGAACAGCACGTGCCGGTCGCCGCCGACATCATGGACGGCTTGCTGCTCATCGTCTCCGAACTCGTCACCAACGCCGTCCGGCACGCCGCCCTGCTCTCCCCGCAGATCGCCGTCCAGGTCACCATCGGCGCCAACTGGCTGCGGGTCGCGGTGGAGGACGACCACCCCTACCGCCCCAAGGCGCTGGAGGCGGACGAGGGTGACGTCGGGGGGCGCGGGCTGTGGCTGGTCAAGACCGTCACGGCCGAGGTGGGCGGCAAATGCGACGTCGAGCACACGGCCGGCGGCGGCAAGGCCATCTGGGCCGAGCTGCCGCTCACCCCGCTGGCTACCAGCCCGCCGACCGTCCGGTGAGCTCCCGCACCGCCGGGCGCGCCGCGTCCAGCACGGTCATGAACCACGCGGAGAACGGTGCCTTTGCATGCCGCTCGGCCAGCTCCGCCGGCGTCACGAACGCGATCTCGCCGATCTCCTCCGGGTCCGGTGCCGGCTCGGCCCGCACCAGGCCCACGAACAGGTGGTTGTACTCCTGCTCCACGAGCCCGGAGGACGGATCGGGATGGTTGTAGCGCACCGTGCCCGCCTCGGCCAGCAGCGCCGGTGCCACACCCAGCTCCTCCGCGGTCCGGCGGGCCGCCGCCGCGAACGGCGCCTCACCGGGGTACGGGTGGCCGCAGCAGGTGTTGGACCACACACCGGGGGAGTGGTACTTCCCCAGCGCCCGGCGCTGGAGCAGCAGCCGGCCCTTCTCGTCGAAGAGGAAGACCGAGAACGCCCGGTGCAGCTGCCCCGGAGGCTGGTGCGCCGCGAGCTTCTCCGCGGTGCCGATCGTCGTACCGTCCTCGTCGACCAGCTCCAGCATGATCGGTTCGGCGGCGCCGCCCGGCGTGCGCACCGCCGCGTCCTCGGCGGTCTGTCCGTTGGCAGGTGTGATCGGCATGCCCATCCTTGTCGTCGGTCTTCGACGTCAAGTCTGCCCTAGCCGGGTCCGCATCACCGGCACGGCGGGTGCGCGGCGCCACACCTCCCGCGCGTCCGGTCGGGAGTGCGCCCACCTGGCATCCACCGTGAGAGGGGCCACATCAGGCGGCCGTCCCCGGGCACCGCGCGAGGCGTCCCCCGGCCCCCGCAGCCGGCCACCGCACCGGCCGCGTGCGCTCCCCGCCCGCCGGCATGGCCCTCGCCACACCCCCACGGCACAACCCGCCCGCCCCGTGACCAGCCCGCTCATAACCGGCACCGGAACGGCAGCCCCGATCGCCGGCCAGTTGTTCATGCGCCACCCCATCCACCATGATGATCGCGGCAGGCGCAGCCGTCGGTCACTCGATCGTGCGGTGAATGCGCGGTGAACGGCCGCATCCGGCGATCCGATAGCCTCTGCCGACGTGCCATCCGGCCCTCCGGGCGCCCGGTGTGCCACGCCCGCTGCCCGGGTAGTCCGTATCGAATGCGGATCGACCGGCGCTGCCTTGTCAGCCTCCAAGGAGTGAGTTCGTCTGTCGACCGCCATCCTCACCGGTCCGCCGGTCGCCGGGTCGCCGCTCGAAGCCGACCTGCGCACGCTGGGCTTCGACGTCCGTACGGCGGACGACGCCGCCTCCGCGGCCGCGCTGCTCGCCGAGGTGCCCGCACAGGAGCGGGTCGCCCTCGTCGACCCCCGCTTCGTCGGCCATCTGCACGCCCTGCGGCTCGCGCTGACCGACCCCCGCTTCCCGGCCGCCGCCGTGCCGGGCGCGCTCACCGCGCAGGCCGCGGCCCGCCCGGCGCTGGCCCGCGCGGCCGGCCGGATCCCGGTCGGCGCCGGCACCGCCCACCTCACGGACGTCCTCACCGAGACGCTCACCGACTTCCTGGACCGCGACGACATCGGTCTGCACCGCGTCGAGCTGGGCAGCCTGGTCGCCACCGTCGCGCTCACCCCCGCCCAGCGCGAGGAGGCCCGCGAGGCGGTCGCGGCCGTCGACGACGAGGCGGTACGGCTGCGCACCGCGGTCAAGTCCCGCGACGGCTTCTTCACGACCTTCTGCATCAGCCCGTACTCGCGCTACCTCGCCCGCTGGTGCGCGCGCCGCGGCCTCACCCCCAACCAGGTCACCACCGCGTCCCTGCTCACCGCGCTGATAGCGGCCGGCGGCGCGGCCACCGGCACCCGCGCCGGCTTCGTCGCCGCGGGGGTCCTGCTGCTCCTCTCCTTCGTCCTGGACTGCACCGACGGGCAGCTCGCCCGCTACTCGCTGCAGTACTCGACGCTGGGCGCCTGGCTGGACGCCACCTTCGACCGGGCCAAGGAGTACGCCTATTACGCGGGCCTGGCGCTGGGTGCCGCCCGCGGTGGTGACGACGTATGGGCCCTGGCGCTCGGCGCGATGGTCCTGCAGACCTGCCGGCACGTCGTCGACTTCGCCTTCAACGAGGCGAATCACGATGCGGCGGGTGCCACCGGCAACACCAGCCCGACCGCGGCGCTCTCCGACAAGCTCGACAGCGTCGGCTGGACGGTCTGGGTCCGCCGCATGATCGTGCTGCCGATCGGCGAACGCTGGGCCATGATCGCCGTACTCACCGCGGCCACCACGCCGCGCATCGTCTTCTACGCCCTGCTCATCGGCTGTGCGCTGGCCGCCTGCTACACCACGGCCGGCCGGGTGCTGCGCTCCCTGACCCGGCGGGCCCGGCGCACCGACCGCGCCGCCCGGGCGCTGGCCGACCTCGCCGACTCCGGACCGCTCGCCGAGCTGATCGCCCGCGGCGCGCACGGCCGCGGCCGCACCGGTTCCTTCCTCGCCCCGGCTATGGCATTTCTCTCGGCCGCGGTGCTGCTGGTCTGGGTGATCTTCGAGAGCGACCCGGCGTCCTGGCTCACCGTGGGCGTCGCCGGCTGCTCCGCGCTGCTGGCCGGCGCGGCGGTGTCCCGGCCGCTCAAGGGCGCCCTCGACTGGCTCGTCCCGCCCTTCTTCCGGGCCGGCGAGTACGTCACGATCCTCGTTCTGGCCGCCCGCGCGGACGTGCCCGGAGCGCTCCCCGCGGCGTTCGGGCTGGTCGCGGCCGTCGCCTACCATCACTACGACACCGTCTACCGCATCCGCGGTGGCACCGGGGCCCCGCCGCGGTGGCTGGTCCGGGCAACCGGCGGCCACGAGGGACGCGTCCTCGTAGTGACCGTCCTGGCAGCCGCGCTGTCCCCCGAAGGTTTCACAATCGCGCTCACGGCCCTGGCCGTGGTCCTTGCGCTGCTGGTGCTCATCGAGAGCATCCGCTTCTGGGTCTCTTCCGGAGCACCCGCCGTACACGATGAAGGAGAACCCGCATGATCGGCCTCGTGCTGGCTGCCGGCGCCGGACGGCGTCTGCGCCCCTACACCGACACCCTGCCCAAGGCGCTGGTGCCGGTTGACGGGGACACCACCATCCTCGACCTGACCCTCGGCAACTTCGCCGAGATCGGCCTGACCGAGGTCGCGATCATCGTCGGCTACCGCAAGGAGGCCGTGTACGAGCGCAAGGAGGCCCTGGAGCAGAAGTACGGCCTCAAGCTCACCCTGATCGACAACGACAAGGCCGAGGAGTGGAACAACGCCTACTCCCTGTGGTGCGGCCGTGACGCCCTCCAGCACGACGTGATCCTCGCCAACGGCGACACCGTGCACCCGGTCTCCGTCGAGAAGACCCTGCTCGCCGCCCGCGGCAACGGCCAGAAGATCATCCTCGCGCTGGACACCGTCAAGCAGCTCGCCGACGAGGAGATGAAGGTCGTCGTGGACCCCGAGAAGGGCGTCCAGAAGATCACCAAGCTGATGGACCCGGCCGAGGCGACCGGTGAGTACATCGGTGTCACCCTCATCGAGGGCTCCGCCGCCGCCGAGCTGGCCGACGCCCTGAAGACCACCTTCGAGCGGGACCCCGACCTCTACTACGAGGACGGCTACCAGGAGCTGGTCAACCGCGGCTTCAAGGTGGACGTGGCACCGATCGGCGACGTCAAGTGGGTCGAGATCGACAACCACGACGACCTGGCGAAGGGCCGTGACATCGCATGCCAGTACTGACCCGCCTCATTCCGTCCCCGGTCGTCGTCGACATCAACGCCGGCGCCCTGGACGACCTGGCGGGCCTGCTGGCCGATCAGCGCATCTCCGCGTCCGGCAAGCTCGCCATCGCGATCAGCGGCGGCTCGGGGGCGCGGCTGCGTGAGCGGCTGGCCCCCGCGCTGCCGGGCGCCGAGTGGTACGAGGTCGGCGGCGGCACCCTGGACGACGCGATCAAGCTCGCCGACGCCATGAAGAAGGGGCACTACGACGCGGTCGTGGGCCTCGGCGGCGGCAAGATCATCGACTGCGCCAAGTTCGCCGCCGCGCGGATCGGCCTGCCGCTGGTGGCCGTCGCGACGAACCTGTCGCACGACGGCCTGTGCTCGCCGGTCGCCACCCTGGACAACGACGCCGGCCGCGGCTCCTACGGTGTGCCGAACCCGATCGCCGTGGTGATCGACCTCGACATCATCCGGGAGGCCCCGGTCCGGTTCGTTCGCTCCGGCATCGGTGACGCGATCTCCAACATCTCCGCGGTCGCGGACTGGGAGCTCTCGCACCGTGAGACCGGCGAGGCGATCGACGGACTGGCCGCCGCCATGGCGCGCCAGGCCGGCGAGGCGGTGCTCCGGCACCCCGGCGGCGTCGGCGAGGACTCCTTCCTCCAGGTGCTCGCCGAGGGCCTGGTCCTCACCGGCATCTCGATGTCGGTGGCCGGCGACAGCCGCCCGGCGTCCGGCGCCTGCCACGAGATCAACCACGCCCTGGACATCCTCTACCCCAAGCGCGCGGCGAGCCACGGCGAGCAGTGCGGCCTCGGTGCCGCCTTCGCCACGCACCTGCGCGGGGACAAGGAGACCCGGGACCTGATGGTCGAGGTGCTGCGCCGGCACGGACTGCCGGTCACGCCGGGTGAGATCGGCTTCACCGACGAGGAATTCGTCGAGGCCGTCGCGTACGCACCCAAGACCCGCCCCGGGCGCTACACGATCCTGGAGCACCTCGACCTGTCCACCGACCAGATCAGGGACGCTTACGCCGACTATGCACAAGCCATCGGTAGCTGAGCTCCGGCCGGTCGTTCACCCCGCGGGGGTGAAGGACCGGCGGAGCGGCGAGCACTGGGCCGGCCGGCTCTACATGCGCGAGATCTCGCTGCGCATCGACCGGCACCTGGTGAACACCCGGGTCACGCCCAACCAGCTGACCTACCTGATGACCCTCTTCGGCGTCCTCGCCGCCCCGGCCCTGCTGGTGCCGGGGGTCTGGGGCGCCGTGCTCGGCGTGCTGATGGTGCAGCTGTACCTGCTGCTCGACTGCGTCGACGGCGAGATCGCCCGGTGGCGCAAGCAGTACTCGCTCACCGGTGTCTGGATGGACCGCGTCGGCGCGTACCTCACCGACGCCGCCGTGCTCGTCGGCTTCGGCCTGCGCGCCGCCGACCTGTGGGGCTCGGGCCGGATCGACTGGCTGTGGGCCTTCCTCGGCACGCTGGCCGCCCTCGGCGCCATCCTGATCAAGGCGGAGACGGACCTGGTCGGCGTGGCCCGCGCGCAGAGCGGCAAGGAGCAGGTCAAGGAGACCGCGTCCGAGATGCGCTCCTCCGGGATGGCGCTGGCCCGCAAGGCCGCCGCGGCGCTGAAGTTCCACCGGCTGATCCTCGGTGTCGAGGCGTCCCTGCTGGTCCTGGCCCTTGCGGTGGTGGACCAGATCCGGGGCGACCTGTTCTTCTCGCGGCTGGGCGTCGCCGTGCTCGCCGGCATCGCGCTCGTCCAGACGCTGCTCCACCTCGTGTCCATCCTCGCCTCCAGCAGGCTCAAGTGACGGGGGCGTCCCAGATGCGCGTCGGTGCGGTGATCATCACCATGGGCAACCGCCCCGAGGAGCTGCGTGCGCTGCTGGACTCGGTGGCCAAGCAGGACGGCGATCCGATCGAGGTCGCCGTCGTCGGCAACGGCTCGCCGCTGCCGGAGCTGCCCGAGGGCGTGCGGACCGTCGAGCTCCCGGAGAACGTCGGCATCCCGGCCGGCCGGAACGTCGGCATCGAGGCGTTCGGGCCGGTCGGCCGCGAGATGGACGTCCTGCTCTTCCTCGACGACGACGGGCTGCTGGCCCGGGAGGACACCGCCGAGCTGTGCCGCGAGGCGTTCGCCAAGGACCCGGAGCTCGGCATCATCAGCTTCCGGATCGCCGACCCGGACACCGGCGAGACCCAGCGCCGGCACGTTCCCCGGCTGCGCGCGTCCGACCCGATGCGGTCCTCGCGGGTGACCACCTTCCTCGGCGGCGCGAACGCCGTGCGCACCAAGGTCTTCGCGGAGGTCGGCGGGCTGCCCGACGACTTCTTCTACGCCCATGAGGAGACCGACCTGGCCTGGCGGGCGCTGAACGCCGGCTGGATGATCGACTACCGGTCGGACATGGTCCTGTACCACCCGACGACGGCACCGGCCCGGCACGCGGTCTACCACCGGATGGTGGCCCGCAACCGGGTCTGGCTGGCCCGCCGCAACCTCCCCGCCGCACTGGTTCCGGTCTATCTCGGTGTCTGGTTCCTGCTCACCCTCGCCCGGCGCCCCTCGCGACCGGCGCTGCGGGCCTGGCTGGGCGGCTTCAAGGAGGGCTGGGCCACCCCGTGCGGTCCCAGGCGTCCCATGAAGTGGGCTACCGTTTGGCGACTGACCCGACTGGGCCGCCCTCCCGTCATCTGACAAGCTCGTATCTGAGAGCATCAGGCGCGAACCGGGGCGTGGCCCCGGCAGCGCACCTTGAGGACGAAAGTGTCAACTGTGAGCGAGACCACGCACGACAGTGCGGTCGCCATGAGTGCCCCGGCAGCTTCCGACGAAGGGCTGACCGCGGCTCAGCGGGCCCAGAAGTACGGGCTCGCGCAGAGCGGGGCGCGTCCGAGCCTCCCCGAGTACGTCCGGCAGCTGTGGCAGCGGCGGCATTTCATCTCCGCCTTCGCCAGCGCCAAGCTGACCGCGCAGTACAGCCAGGCCAAGCTGGGGCAGGTCTGGCAGGTGGCGACGCCCCTGCTGAACGCGCTCGTCTACTACTTGATCTTCGGTCTGCTGATCGGCACGAGGAAGGGAATCCCCGACTTCGTGCCGTTCCTGGTGACCGGCGTCTTCATCTTCACCTTCACGCAGAGCTCGGTGATGGCCGGTACGCGGGCGATCTCCGGCAACCTCGGTCTGGTGCGGGCGCTGCACTTCCCGCGGGCCTGCCTGCCGATCTCGTTCTGCCTGATGCAGCTGCAGCAGCTGCTGTTCTCCATGGGTGTGCTGGTCCTGATCCTGCTCGGCTTCGGGCAGATGCCGACCTGGTCGTGGTTCCTGGTGCTCCCGGCGCTGCTGCTCCAGTTCGTCTTCAACACGGGCCTGGCGATGGTCATGGCGCGACTGGGCTCGAAGACCCCGGACCTGGCGCAGCTGATGCCGTTCATCATGCGGACGTGGATGTACGCGTCCGGCGTGATGTTCAGCATCGACCTGATCCTTAAGGGCAAGCACGTCCCGCAGTTCGTGGAGGTCCTGCTCAACGCCAACCCGGCGGCGGTCTACATCGACCTGATGCGCTTCGCGCTGATCGACAGCTTCACGGCGAACAAGCTGCCCCCGCACGTGTGGGCGTTCGCCGGCGGCTGGGCACTCCTGATGGGCGTCGCGGGCTTTGTGTACTTCTGGAAGGCTGAGGAGCGGTACGGACGTGGCTGAGCAGAACAACGGCGTGCAGCCCACGGCGGCCGCCCAGGAGCGGATCCCGACGGTGATCGCGGACGATCTGCACATCGTCTACCGCGTCTACGGCACCGGTGCCGGCAAGGGCAGCGCCACCGCGGCGCTGAACCGCATCGTCCGCCGCAAGCCCTCCACCGGTGTGCGCGAGGTCCACGCGGTCAAGGGTGTGTCCTTCACCGCCTACCGCGGGGAGTCCATCGGCCTGATCGGCTCCAACGGCTCGGGCAAGTCCACCCTGCTCAAGGCGGTCGCCGGCCTGCTGCCGGCCGAGCGCGGCAAGGTCTACACC
>NZ_JOIX01000110.1 GCF_000720175.1 Streptomyces sp. NRRL S-337 | reverse complement strand
GCCCCGCCGCTCGCCCCGGCCGCGGCCGCCGGTCCCCCCGCCGGCGGCCCGCCCCCGCTCCCCCGCCGGATCGTCTTCCTCGCCCGCCGCGACCTGGGCAATCCGGCCGCCGGCGGCTCCGAGCTGCTGGTGGACCGGATCGCCGAGGGCCTGACCGCGCACGGTCACCAGGTCACCCTGGTGTGCGGGGGGCCCGCCTTCGACCGGGATTACCGGGTGGTGTCCGCGGGCGGCGACGCCGGCCACTTCCTGCGCGCGCCGCGCCACCTGGACCGCCGGGTCGGCGGCTGCGACCTGCTGGTCGAGGTCTGCAACGGCATGCCGTACCTCGCCCCGCTGTGGCACCGCGGACCGACGCTGTGCCTGGTCAACCACGTCCACACGGATCTGTGGCGGCTGCGCTACCCAGGGCCGGCCGCCCGGCTGGGCCGCCAACTGGAGCACTGGGCCCTGGCCGGGGCGCACCGCCGCAACCTGATGGTCGCGGTGTCCGGCTCGACCGCGGCCGCCCTGCACGACCTGGGCGTGGATCCGGGGCGCATCCGGCTGGTGCACAACGGCGTGGAGGAACCGGGGCCGCTGGTCCCGAAGGCGCCCGAGCCGCTGTTCCTGGCCATGGGCCGGCTCGTCGAGTACAAGCGGATCGATCTGCTGCTGCGGCTGTGGGAGCGGGTCCGGCCGGTGACCGGCGGCCGGCTGGTGATCGTCGGCGACGGGCCGGAACGCGCCCGGCTGACCGCACTGGCCGGCCCGGGCGTCACCTTCACCGGCCGGATCTCCGAACGGCGCAAACACGAACTGCTCTGCTCCGCCTGGCTGTTGCTGCATCCGTCGCTGGTCGAGGGGTGGGGCCTGGTGGTGATGGAGGCGGCCGCCCGGCGCACCCCGGCGCTCGGCTTCGACATCCCCGGACTGCGGGATTCCGTCGAGGACGGCGTCACCGGTCTGCTCGCCCGCGGGGAGAGCGCCTTCGCCGCGCACTGGTGCGCCCTCGGGCTGGGCGCGCGGCGCCGTGGCGCCCTGGGGCTCGCCGCGCAGGAGCGCGCCGCCCGCTTCCGGTGGAGCCATACCGTCCGCAGCTTCCGCGCGGTCGCCGCGGAGGCGTTTCGCACCGCGTCCCCCGGGCGGTGAGGCCCGACGTGCGCGATCCCTCACTGCGCCGGTCCTGGGCCCTGTTCCGGGCCTTCCTGCGGGAGCAGGACGATCCCGAGCACTGCTACCGGCTGCTCGCGCGGGACGCCGCCGACCAGGTCGAACGCCATCTTCCGCTGAACGGCGCGGTGGTCGCCGACGTCGGCGGCGGCTGCGGCCACTTCACCGAGGAGTTCCGGCGGCGCGGCGCCCACGGCTACCTCTTCGAGCCCGATCCGGCCGAACTGACCGCCCGCGGGCGGCGGCCCGAGGGCGCGGTGATCGCCGACGGCTATCTGCTGCCGCTCGCCGACGGCGCCGCCGACGTCTGCTTCTCGTCCAACGTCCTGGAACACGTCGCCGACCCGCAGACCTTCCTCAGCGAACTGATCCGGGTCACCCGCCCCGGTGGCCTCGTCTACGTCGCCTTCACCAACTGGTTCTCCCCCTGGGGCGGCCACGAGACCGCACCCTGGCACTACCTGGGCGCCGAGCGGGCCCGCAACCGCTACCGGCGGCGCACCGGCAGAGCGGCCAAACACACCCTGGGCGTCAACCTGTTCGCGGTGCACGTCGGCCGCACCCTGCGCCAGGTGCGGGCCCGGGACGACATCGCGCTCGTCAGCGCACGCTCCCGCTACGCACCGTTCCTCGCCGAGGCCATCCCCCGCCTCCCGGGCATCCGGGAGGTCGCCACCTGGAACCTCCTCCTCATCCTGCGGCGGTTGCCATGACCCAGACCCTCAGGCCCTCCCCGTCCCCGGGGTCGCCCGACACCGGCGGCCGGACCGCGCCCGTCCCGGCCCCGTCGCCCGGGCGGCCGCGGTCCCGGCGCTGGCTGCTCGCCTTCTGGGCGCTCACCCTGATCGGCTTCCTGGCGCCCGCGCCGGGCCGGATGACGTTCGAGACGAAGCTGGGGGTCACCACCGACCCGTGGCGGTTCCTCGGTGACCTCGGGCAGTTGTGGCACGACCGGGCCGGCTTCGGCGGCCTCGCCGACCAGTACATCGGCTACGCCTTCCCGGCCCTCCCGTATTACGGGCTGACCCACCTCGCCCACCTACCGGTGTGGCTGGCCGAGCGGCTGTGGATGTCCCTGATCGTCACGGCCGCGTTCTGGGGCGCCCTCCGGCTGGCCGAACGGCTGCGGTGCGGCTCCCCGGCCTCCCGCCTGCTGTCCGCCGCCTGCTACGCGCTGTGGCCCACCTTCACCCTCGTCATCGGCTCCACCTCCGCCGCCGCGCTGCCCGGGGCGATGCTCCCCTGGGTGCTGCTGCCGCTGACGAACACGCAGGTCAATGCGCGGATCGCGGCCGCCCGTTCGGCGTTGCTGATCCCGTTCATGGGCGGCGTCAACGCGGCCTCGACGCTGGCCTGTCTGCTGCCCGCCGGGCTGTACCTGCTCTCCCGCACCGGGCCGCGCCGGACCCGGCTGCTCGCCTGGTGGCTGCCCGAGGTCGTGCTGGCCACCGCCTGGTGGGTGGTGCCGCTGCTCCTGCTGGGCCTGCACGGCGAGAACTTCATGCCGTTCATCGAGCAGGCCGACACCACCACCGGCACCATGTCCGCCACCGAACTGCTGCGCGGCGCCGGCAACTGGGTCGGCTATCTGAACTTCGGCGAACCGTGGTTGCCGGCCGGCTGGACGCTGACCGCCCGGCCGTACGCGGTGCTCGGCTCGGCACTGGCCGCGGCGCTCGGCCTGGCCGGCCTGGCCCGCCGCGATCTGCCCGAGCGGCGCTGGCTGCTGCTGACCGTGCTGTCCGTCGCGCTGATCACGCTGGCCGGATACGGCGGTGCGCTCGGCGGGCCGCTGCACGGGCCGTGGCAGGACTGGCTGAACGGCTGGCTGCGCCCGTTCCGCAACATCTACAAGTTCACCCCCGGCCTGGCGCTCGCGCTCACCCTGGGCCTGGCGCATCTGCTCGCGGCCGCCGGCGGACGGCACGCCACCCGCCGGGCCCCCGCCCGCCCCCGGTTGCCCCTGCTGACCGCGCTCCTCGTCCTGCCCGCGCTCGCCCTGCCGTTCCTCACCGGCACCGTCCTCCAGCCAGGCGCCTTCACGAAGCTGCCCGCCTACTGGACACAGACCGCCCAGTGGCTGAAAACGCACTCCCCGCGGAGCCGCGCCCTGGTGGTGCCCGCCACCGCGCACGGCATCTACACCTGGGGCTCCCCCATCGACGAACCCCTCGACGTCCTGGCCCGCTCGCCATGGACGCAACGGGACTTCGTCCCCTTCGGCACCCCCGGCGCCCGGCGCGCCCTGGACGCCGTCGAACAGGCCCTGCTGACCGGCGCCGAGGTCCCCGGCCTGCGCGACTACCTGCACCGCGCCGGACTGCACGACGTCGTCGTCCGCAACGACCTCGACCCGGACCAGATCGGCTACGTCCCGCCGCAGACCGTCACCCGCACCCTGGAAGCGTCCGGCTACCGCAAGGCGGCCGCCTTCGGCCCGCTCACCACCGGCGGCCGGATCCCCGCCGAGACCCCGCTGCAGATCCAGGGCCTCTATCCGCGCCGACGCGCCGTCGAGATCTACCGGCCGACCGACACCCCCGCACCCGGGCCGGTCACCGCCCGGGCCGTCGCGGACACCGCCCAGCTCAGCGGCGGCCCGGAGACCCTCCTCCAGCTGTCCGCCGACCCCGCGCTGCGCCGTCGGCCCACCGTGCTCACCGGCGACAACCACCCCGGGCTCGGCACCCCACACCTCCAGCTGACCGCCGACGGACTGCGCCGCGCCGACACCCGCTTCGGTCTCGTCAACAGCAACACCTCTTACACGTACACGGCCTCGGAGACCAACCACCCCGACAGCGTGCAGGACCCCGGCCGGCCGCCCCGGCAGATCCTGCCGACCTCGGGCGTCGGCCACCAGACCACCGCCGTGCTCCGCGGCGCCGCCTCGGTCACCGCGTCCACCAGCGGCAACTGGCTGTTCCACCTGCCGCAGTACGACCCGGTCAACGCCTTCGACGGCAACCCCGACACCGCCTGGGCGGAGGGCAGCGCCGGCGACCCGGTCGGCCAATGGATCAAGATCACCTTCACCCGGCGCACCACCGTCCCGGCCACGCTGTCCCTCACCCCGCTCCCCGGGGACGGCCTGCGCGCCGCCCCCACCTCCGTACGGATCGAGACCGACCGCGGCAGCACGGACGCCCCGCTCCGTCCCGACGGGACGAAACAGCAGGTCAAGGCACCCGCCGGGGTGGCGAAATGGCTGAAGGTGACGATCCTGGGCTCACAGACACCGCGCTCCGGCCTGTCCGGCGCCGGTTTCGCCGAGATCGGCGTACCGGGCGTACAGGTGACCCGGCTGCTGCAACTCCCCACCGACGCCCAGGGATCCGACGCCCCCGCCGAGACCATTTCGCTGCACCGCGGCAGCGACCCGGGCGGACTGTCGCCGGTCTCCGCCGAGGTGGGACTGCACCGCCAGTTCCGCACCGGTTCCCCCGCGCCCTACGCGGTCTCCGGCACCGCACTGCCGGTGCCCGGCCCCGAACTCGACCGGCTGCTGGACCGCATCGCCCCGGAGCAGAAGGACCGGATCACCGCCACCGCCGACTCCACCAGCTTCGGCTTCGGCCGGTCGCTCAGCCCCCGCAACCTCGTCGACGGCGACCTGACCACCGCATGGATCGCCGGCGACGAACCGACCCTGCACCTGCGCTGGCCGGGCAAGAAGAAGATCGACCAGATCGTGCTGGCCGCGGCCGGCGGGATCTCCACCCGGCCGGAACAGATCCTGATCAACTCCCCCGACGGGGCGGCCACCGCGGGCGTCGACGAGAACGGCCAGGCCCGCTTCGACCCGATCACCACCGACCGCCTCGACATCACCATCAGCAAGGTGAAGGAACTCACCCTCCACAACCCGGTCGCCGGGCAGGCCCTGCAACTCCCGGTCGGCCTCAGCGAGGTCTACCTCCCGGCCCTGGACGCGTACCGCACCCCGCGGCCACCGGCCGGCGCCCGCTTCTCGCTCGGCTGCGGCCAGGGCCCGATGCTCGCCGTCGACGGCGTACTGCACGCGACCAAAGCCTCGGGCCACGTCCGCGACCTGACCGAACGGCGCCCCGTCCAGGTGCAGTTGTGCGCCGGTGAGGCGCGCGACGGACGACTGGAGCTGGCCGCGGGCCGCCACCGGGTCGAGGCGGGGGACCAGGGGCCGCTGGCGCTGACAGACGTGACGCTGGGGAGGGGAACGACGGGGACCGCATCGGGGACGGGGCCGACGGGTGCGACGGCGGAGAGGGGCGGGGCGGCCGGTACGCGCGCGGCCGCCCCGGACCGCACGGCCACCGCTCAGGACTGGTCGGGGGACCGGCGTACCGTCCGCATCGGCCCCGGTCAGGCCGTCTATCTGCAGATGTACGAGAACGCCAACGACGGCTGGCAGGCCACCCTCAACGGCCACCGGCTCACCCCGCTACGGGTGGACGGCTGGCAACAGGCCTTCCTCGTACCGGCGGGCGCGGGCGGCACGGTCGAGCTCTCCTACGCACCCGCCGGCCTGTACGACGCGGGGCTGATCGGCGGCGCGGCGGCCGTCGCCCTGCTGGCCGTCTGCGCGCTGGTGCGCCGTACGTCGCAGGCCGGGCCGCCTGCCGAGCCCGCGACGCCCGCACCGTCGTGGGTGCTCGGGGTCGTGGCACTGACCGGGGTGATCGCGCTGGCGGCCGGGCCGTACGCCGTGCTCGTACCGCTCCTCGCGCTGGCGGCCCGCTTCCGGCCCGCCCTGCTCGGGCCGCTCGCACTGGTGGCGATGGCGGGCGCCGGAGTCATCGCGGCGGTGGGCGCGGGCGAGCCGGTCGCCGCCGGCCAAGGCGCGTTCAGCGGCGCCGCACAGGCGCTGGCACTGCTGGCACTGACGGCGGCGGTGGTGACGGTGCCACCGGCCCGGCCGGTGCCGTCCCGGACGGCGGGGTCCGGGGCATTGCCGTCCCGGACGGCGGGGTCCGGGGCATTGCCGTCCCGGACGGCGGGGTCCGGGGCATTGCCGTCCCGGACGTACAGCGAGGCGTCAGACGATGGGGAGGGTTCTGCGCGATGACCGCACTGCATCCGACGGCCGGGGCTCCGGCACCGCACGGGGGTCCCGGCGGCTCCGGTGGGACCGGCCCTGCTGGGACCGGCCCTGCTGGGACCGGCCCTGCTGGGACCGATGCCGCCGTCGGCCGTCAACCCGCCCGCGGCCGGGTCCCGTTCCCCGCCGTCGACGAGATCGCCCGGCACTGTCTGGACGACGACGAACCGGAGACCGTACACATCGAGGTGCATCTGCCGGGGCGGGTGGACGCCGCCCGGCTGCGCACCGCGTTCCACCAGGCGCTCACCCGGCATCCGCGCATCCTGATGCGGGAGGCACCGACGCACTGGTGGCACCGCTCCTACGCCTGGCACCTCACCGCCGGCTCGGACCGGGACCCGGTGGTCGTCCCGCCGCCCGGCCCCGATGCCCTCCTACGAGCGAGGGAACGGGCCCTGACCGACTGCCCCCCACTGGACTGCTCACCGCCCGTACGCCTGGAGATCCTCGGCCCCGCCGTGCCGGGCGGCGGCACTGTACTGCTGCTCACCCTCAACCACACCGCACTGGACGGCCCGGCCTGCCTCCGCGTACTGGCCACCACGGCGGAGCTCTATGGGGGCGCGGGGGCGGGGGCAGGGACGGGTGCCGTCGGTGGCCCGGCGGGTGGGGAGGGCACGGTCCCGACGGGCGGCCAGGACAGCGGCCAGGACGGCGGCCGGCCGCGCGGCGCCCGGGCCCGCCTCGCCCGGCCCGCCCGGGTCGCCGCCGATCACCAAGGCCGTGGCGAGGACGAGGGCTCCGGCCCCGGCAAGGGCAACGGCATGCTGCTGACCGAGCTGCCGGTACCGGCCCGTCCGCCCCGGACCGGCGGCCGGGCGCCGTACACCGTCAACGACCAACTCCTCGTCGCCACCTGCCTGATGGTGGCGCGCTGGAACCGACTGCACGGCGCCCGCCCGGCACCCGTCGTCGTCACCATGCCCATGGACGACCGGCCGCGCGGCGCCGAGATGCCCATCGGCAACGGCACCCGGCTGGTCCCGGTCCGCTTCGGCCCCGAGGAACGCCGGGAGGCGGCACTGCTCACCTCCGGGTCACCCGACCCGGACGCGGTGGCCCGGCTGCTGCGGCGGACGGCCGAACGCACCCGCGCCCTCAAGGCGGCGCCGCCCGGCCCCCCGCTCGGCCTCGCCGGGACCGTACTGACCGCACCGGTGCTGCCCGTGGGCATACGCGGCGCGGTCACCCGTGCTCTGCGCCGCACCGCCGCGCCCTGGACCACCACCACCCTGCTCTCCAACATCGGGCGGCTCCCCTACCCGTTGGACTTCGGCGACGCCGGCCGGCCGACCGCGGTGTGGTTCTCCGCACCGGCCCGGATGCCGCGCGGACTCACCGTCACCACCGTCTCGGTCGGCGGCCGCATCCAACTCGCGCTCCGCTGGTCCCACACCCTGCTCGACGAGGCCGCCGGTGCCCGCCTCGCCACCCTCTTCCGCACCGCCCTCGCCGCCACCGCCTGGCCGGGAGCCACGGCGGTCCTTCCATCGCCCGCCCCACCGCCGCCCACGCCCCCGGCCGAGGGCGGCGCCCGGTGAGCCCCGTGAAGCGGGTGAGCCCCGTGAAGCGGGTGAGCCCCGTGAAGCGGGTGAGCCCCGTGAAGCCGGTGCGCTCCATAAAGTCGGTGAGCCCGGTCGGTGCCCTGCGGGACTTCTACGAAGATCCCGCCGTGCCGGTGGCGTCCGGGGCCGGGCGCAGCCGGCGGCAGGCGCGGCTGCTGGCGCACGCCCTGGGCCCCGTACGGGCCGGGGCGCCGGGCGCCACGGTGCTGGACATCGGCTGCGGCGACGGCACCGCGGCCGCCACCGCGGCGGAGGTCCTGGCCGGCCATCGTCTCATCGGCGTCGACTGGTCACAGGACGCGCTGCGCCGCGCCCAGGCCCGTATTCCGTATGTCGTACGCGGCGAACTCACCGACGGCGGGCTGCCGTTCGCGACCGGCTGTGCCGATGCCGTCCTCTTCAGCGAGGTCGTCGAGCACCTCGTCGACCCCGATGCCGCACTGGACGAACTGCACCGGGTGCTGCGCCCCGGCGGCCATCTGATGCTCTCCACCCCCAATCTCGCCGCCTGGTACAACCGCGGGCTGCTGCTCGCCGGGGTCCAGCCCGTCTTCTCCGAGGTGAGCATGCGCCGGATCCACGGCCGGCCCGGCACCGAGGTCGTCGGCCATCTGCGCCTCTACACCGCCCGCGCGCTACGCGGCTTCCTGACCGCGTCCGGCTTCGAGGTCGTACGGATCGCCGGTGCGCCGTACCACGACGTACCGCGTCCGCTGCGCCCCCTCGACCGTGCCGCGTGCCACCTCCCGTCGCTGGCCTCCATCCTGCTCGCCCATGCCCGCCGGAGAAGGGAGTAGGACGATGCCGTGGTGGGGCGTGGCGTCCGCGCTGCTCGCCAACGTCCTGTACAGCACCGGTTTCGTGCTGGAGAAACGGGCGCTGGCGGCGCTGCCCGCACTGAACACCCGGCAGCCCGCCCGGGTCGTCGGTCACCTCCTTTCCAGTCCGCTGTGGCTGGGCGGTTCGCTCGCGCTGGCCGCCGGGTTCGCCGCCCAACTGGCCGTCTACCGCACCCTGCCGCTCGCCGCCGCGCAGGGCATCTTCGTCTCCGGCCTGGTGTTGTTGCTGCTCCTCTCCTCGGTCGTGCTCGGCGAGCGGACCAGTGGCCGGGAGCGGCAGAGCATCGTGGCGATCCTCGTCGCGCTCGTCCTGGTCGTCGCTTCCCTCCGCGGCGAGGACGCACGGGCCGTCGCCCGCACCGCCCCGCCGGCGACGCTGCTGGTCATCGCCGTACCCTCGCTGGCCGCCGGGCTGCTGCTCTACCGCTCGGCGGAACGGCGGGCCCGGCGCCGCCACCGCCTGCCGACCGCCGGCGTCCCCTACGGGGTGGCCGTCGGCCTGCTCTACGGCGTCAGCTCACTGGCCATCAAGGGCGTCTCCGGCCTGCTGACCACGCATGACGTCCCGGCCACCGCCGGGCAGCTGTTCCGTTCGCCGTACCCCTACCTCCTGCTCTTCACCGGTGCCGCCGGTCTGGTGCTGTCCCAGACCGCGCTGCAGCGCTGCCGCGCCTCGGTGATCGTCCCCGTCTGCACCACCGTCACCTGTGTCTTCACCGTCGTCTGCGGCACCGTCGCCTTCGGCGAGCCACTGCCCGCCGACCCGCTACGGCTGGCGCTCCGGCTGGGCGGCACCGCCGTCGCGGTGACCGTCCTGCTCGCCCTCCCTCGCCATGACACACCTCCGGCCCCCGAGCCCCGAGCCGCCGCATCAACGGCTCACCCAGCCCCGAAGCTCCGAGCCAACCTCCCTCGAATTCCCAGGAGTTGAGCCATGAAGCCCGATGATCCGCTGCTCAAGATCCTCGTCTGCCCGCTCGACAAGGGGCCGCTCTCCCTCCTCACCCCCGAGGGCGTCCTCTACAACCCCCGACTGCGCCGCCGCTATCCGATCCTCGACGGCATCCCCCAGCTCCTGCCCTCCTCCGGCGAACAGGTCACCGACGCCGAGCACGCCCGTCTGCTGCGCCGCCTCACGGACCAGGAGCCGCGGCCGTGACGCTGGCCGCCCGGCTGGCACCCCGGCTGCCGGCCCGGCTGGTGTCGGCGCTGGCCGCCGGGCTCTATCCGCGCTTCGAGCCGGAGCTGCGGCGGCTCGGCGATTTCTGCCCGCCGGGCGGCACGGCCGTCGACGTCGGCGGGTGGTACGGCCCCTGGACCCGGCGGCTGGCCCGGCGCGCTGACCGGGTCGTCACCTTCGAGCCCGTACCCCATCTGGCCCGCCTCCTGGCGGCCGTGACGCCCCCTCATGTCGAGGTGCTCACCGCCGCGGCCACCGACCACGCCGGCTGCGCCACGCTCTGGCTGCCGCCGGACGGCCGCGGTGACCGCGGGGTCTCCTCGCTCGTCCGCCGCGACCTGCACACGACGGCCCTCGAAGTGCCCTGTCTGCCACTGGACGCGCTCGGTCTGGCGTCCGTCACGCTCATCAAGATCGACGTGGACGGGGCCGAGCTGGCGGTGCTGCGCGGCGCCTCGCGCACCGTCGAGCGCGAACTCCCGGCGCTCTTCGTGGAGTTGGAGTCCCGCATCCAGCCGCTGCGGCCCGTGCTGGACTGGACGGCGGCGCGCGGCTATCGCGGCTGGGTCCTGCCGCACGACCGCTGGCTGCCGCTGGCCGACTTCGATCTGTCCGCCCATCAGTCCCGCACCTCCCACGTCGCCGAACACGGCCTGCTGAGGCGCTCCCTCGCCCCGCACCGCCGCTATGTCAATTCGGTGTTGTTCCTTCCGGACGGCGAGCGCCCCGGACCTCCCGCGGCCCCCGTCGTCCACGACCATGTCCATCATGAACCCCACCACTGACAATGACCCGCCCGCCGGCTCCGGCACCCCCTCTGACCTGCCCGGACCGCTCGCGTTCCAGCTCGTGCTGCTGCGCCGGATGGCCGACCACCACCCCGGCCTGGTCGAGGACGCGCTGCGGGAGCTGGGGGCCTCGCGGGCGCAGATGCGGGAGGCCAACCGTCGCTGGCAGGCGCGGATGCACGCCCCGCGGGCGGGCGGCGTCCAGCCGTACCGGGCGCTGCTGGGCGCGCCCGAGTCCGTCATCCCCCGCCGCATCGGTGATCTGACCTGCGAGGCGCTGCTCTGGCCGGTCCCGCTCTGGCCCGATCTGCGGTTCGAGGTGCTCACCGCCGCCCGGGGCACCGTCTGGAACGCCTGGCTGGTCCGCGCGCCCGGAGCCGCCGCCCCCGAGTTGCGCACCGCCGCGGACCTGGCTCCGTGGTCGTGCACGGTCGACGAGGTCGCCCGCGCGTTCCCTCCGGCCCGCCCGATGGAGGGCAGCGCCCCGACCCGCTGGCGCCTGGCCTGCAAGGCCCCCGGGCCCGACGGCGCGCCCCAGAACCTCGTCGTGGAATTCACCTGGGGGCTGTATCAGCGGCGGGTCGACTGAGCGGCCCGCGCACCCCCTCGGCGGTCACCCGTTCGCCCCGTTCCGCCCCCGCCCGTCCCCCGACCGGACGCTCTCGGCGGGCGGAGTTGTGCGGGCGCTCGGAGGATGGCGCACGAGCGGTCCGTGTGATCGGGCCGTATCAGCGGTCCGGTGAACGGGCCGTGCGAGCCCTTTCGTTCATACCGGCCCACCGGGGAGGAATCACCCATGACCATCAGCCTCGCCCAACTGCGGCGCTGCTCGGCCGCCGTCGACCTCGGTGCTGCCCGGACCAGGGTGTACGTGAAGAACCAGGGGCTGGTGGTCGATGAACCGACCGTCGCCGCCATCAACACCCGTACCGGTGCGCTGCTGGCCGTCGGCGCCCAGGCGGAGGTGATGGACGGCCGCACCCCGGACTACATCCGCGTGGTGCGCCCGGTCTCCGGCGGCACCGTCGTCGACATCGACATGGCCCAGCGGCTGCTGCGCACCCTGGTCGGCGACAAGTTGCGCAAGTCCTGGCGCCGCCGGCCCACGATGCGGGCCGCGGTCTGCCTGCCGTACGGAAGTGAGCCGCTGGCGCAGCGGGCCGCGGTCGAGACGCTCACCGGGCTGGGGGCGCGCCGGGTGGAACTGGTCGACACCCTGGTGGCCGCCGCGGTCGGCTCGGGGCTGCCGGTGGAGCAGCCGGAGGCGACCATGATCGTGGTGTGCGGTGCGGGAACGACGCAGGTCGCGGTGCTCTCGCTCGGTTCGATCGTGGCCGCGGAGACCGTACCGGTGGGCGGCAACGCCATCGACCACGCGGTGGTCCAGCACCTGCGGCTGCACCATGAACTGATGCTGGCGGGCCAGTCCGTACGCCCGCTGCATCTGATCCTCACCGGTGGCGACGGGCTCACCCCGGGCTCCACCGAGGTGCACGGCCGGGACGTGGTCAGCGGCATGGCGCGCTCGGTGCACGTCGACACCGAGCGGGTACGGGACGCCATCACCACCCCGCTGACCGCGATCCTCGACGGGATCGGTGCCGTACTGCGGCGCTGCCCGCCCGACCTGGTCGCCGACCTGGGCGAGCGCGGCATCGTGCTCGCCGGCGGCAGCGCGCTGATCCCCGGCCTGGAGCCGATGATCCATCAGGCCACGTCGATGCCGGTGCACACCGCGGACCGTCCCGACACCTGCGCGGTGATGGGGCTGGGCGCGATGATCGAGGGCAAGGTGCAGCCGCTGCACCTGGACCCGATGGCGCCGTAGGGGGCGCAAGGGGCGTCGGTCCGGGACAGCGGTGAGCGCGCGGTGTTACGGATTGCGGGTGTTCCACGCCACCACGGCCGGGCGGTCGTGCTCCGCCCCCAGGACGCCGACCGCGCCGGTCTCGAACGTGAACAGTCCACCCGCGGCGGCCGGCAGCCCGAGCCGGCGGGCGGCCAGCACCCGCAGGAAGTGCGCGTGCGCGACCAGCACCACATCGCCCCGGCCGGCCCGCAGCTCCGGGTCGATCCGGGCCAGCATCCGGTCGGCGCGCGCTCCGACCTGCTCGGGCGACTCACCGGGGTGCCCGTCGGGGCCGGGCACGACCCCGTCGGAGAAGAGGTACCAGCCGGGCCGGCTGCGGTGGATGTCGGCGGTGGCGACGCCCTCGTAGCCGCCGTAGTCCCATTCCCGCAGGTCGGGGTCGATCTGCGGCTGCGGGAGGCCCGCCAGCTCGGCGGTGCGCAGTGCCCGCACCATCGGGCTGGCGTGGACCTGCGCGATCTTCCGGCCCGACAGCAGCGGCCGCAGTGCGCGGGCCTGCTCCTCGCCGACGGCGGTCAGCGGCAGATCGGTCCAACTGGTGTGCCGGCCGTCCCGGCTCCACTCGGTTTCGCCGTGCCGGACCAGAAGTAGCTCACTCACGAGCCCTGAGCCTACTGGCCCGTCCCGCCCTGCGCCTGCTCGCTCTCCTGGGCCTCCGCGACCGATGCCCGGACCTCGTCCATGTCCAGTGCACGGGCCTGGCCGATCACGTCTTCCAGGGCCGCCTCGGGCAGCGCACCCGGCTGGGCGAACACCGCGATGTTGTCCCGGACGATCATCACCGTCGGGATGGACTGGATCTGGAAGGCCTGCGCGAGCTCGGGCTGCGCCTCCGTGTCGACCTTGGCGAAGACCAGGTCGTCGTGCTTCTCCGAGGAGCGCTCGAAGACCGGGCCGAACTGCTTGCAGGGGCCGCACCACTCGGCCCAGAAGTCGATCAGCACGAAATCGTTCCCGGAGACGATCTCGTCGAAGTTTTCCTTGGTGAGCTCAACGGTGCTCATGTATGTCCCTGCTTCTGTCGAGGATGTGCTGCTGTTCGCACGGTCTCCGGCTACGGGAACGGGGTCGCCCCGCCACGTATTCCGCACGCCGCGACGCTTCCGTACGCCGGACCGCCCCGCTCCCCTGCCCACCGTCAGCATTCCTAGACATCCCGATCCACGTGGGAAGACACACGCCGGCGACTGTCCTCCCCCGTACCCGACGGCCTCATATCCAATACGGCGGCGACGGCACGCCCTCTCCCCCGGATGTGGCCAGCCCCGCCCCGGCCGGGCTGCGCCCCGTCAGCCAGGCCAGCAGATCAGCCGATCGGCCCAGCACGACCGGGCCACCGCCACCGCTCCCGACGGCGCGGGCGAATTCGGCATCCGTCGCCTCGATCCGCAACGCCGACGGCCGCCCCGTACCGTCGCCGCCCCCGTCCCCACCCGGGCCCGTAACCGCAGCCGCCGCCCGGCGGGCGAGGGCCGCGACGATGTCGTCCAGGATCCAGCGTGCCGTGGCCGCCGGGATGTCCGCGAAGGTGTAGCCGGCGTCCAGATCCGCGTGGTGGACCTCCAGTTCGCGCAGCCGGGTCTCCATCAGGCCGGCCGGCGTCCGCGTCTCCCCCGTACGCATCCGCACCCGCGCCTCCCAGGCCGCTTCGGGCAGCGCCCGCAGGGCTGCCGCAAACCGTTCCGCGCTCCCCGCCAGGTCTTCCGCCAGCGCGCCAACCGGGCGGTTGGCCCCGGCCTCGATCTCCGCCGCGCGGGCCGCCATGCTCGGGTACTGCGGAATCGCCGCTCCCGTACGCGCGCCCTCCAGCAGCCGGCAAAGACTGTCGGTGGCCCGCGCGAGATGGGTGAGCACATGCCCCCGGGTCCACGGCGGGATCAGCGTCGCCCCACCGGCCTGTTCGTCGGTCAACCCCGCGACGGTGCCGGTCAGCCGCGCCATGGACGCATCGAGCGCCGCGCGCAATTCCTCCCGCGTCATCCCGGAGTCCCCCGCCGCACGCCCGCCGTCGCCGCTCCTGCTCCGGTTCATGGCCATACGCCTGCCCCAGCCTCCCCACAGCATTCCGTTAAGTGGAAACAGAATGCCGCATCCCGAGAGGAGGAGGAACCAGGCCAGGCCGTCACGCCCGGCGAACCACCGACAGCCACCCCTTCAGCAGTCCAGCAGTCCAGCAGTCCGCCGGTTCAGCAGTCCGGCAGTCCCACGGCCGCCAGTTCACGAGTCCGCCAGTTCAGAAGCCGACGCTTCACCCACCCTCCTTCGCATAGTCCTTCGCCATACCGCCCGCGAAGTCGTACACCACGACCTGCTCGTCGCCCACCACCCAGGCGTCGTGACCGGCCGGGCAGACGAAGACGTCACCGGGCCCCACCTCGGTCTCCGCGCCGTCGTTCATGCGCACCCGCATCCGTCCCTTGACCACGAAGCCGTTGTGGTGGACCTCGCAACTGTCCGTTCCGGCGATCGGCGCCACCGACTCCGACCAGCGCCAGCCCGGCTCGAAGGTGGCCACGGCGAAGTCCAGGCCGGTCAGATGCAGGGCCTCCAGGTGGCCCCGGGGAAAGTCCCGCCGCTCATCGGGCTTGTCGATCGGCTTGACCTCCATCATGAGGACTGCCTCCCTCCACCCCCTGTCGTTCCCGGATTTCCCCCACCCCTTCCATCGTGCGCCCGCGCTCCCCCGGACGAAATGTCGCCGCACCGGTGCCGTGGCCGGCAGCCACCCCGCCCGACGGCTAGCATCCGGAACGATTCGCCCGGAACGCCCCACCAGAACCGCCCCGGACCGCCCCACCGGAACCCCGGACCGACCCGTCGGAACCACCCCGGGACCACCCAAGCGGAAGCCCACATTCCGATCCTCCGGGGGCCGCCGAGAACGGAGTCTCCTCCCGTGCCCCATCTGCGCGTAGGCGTGGCCATCCTCACCATGGGAAACCGCCCCGCCGAACTCCAGGCACTGCTGGATTCGGTCGCAAAACAGGACCTCGCACCGGCCCACATCGTGGTGGTCGGGAACGGAACGCCGCTGCCGCCCCTGCCGCACGGCGCCGTGGGGATCGAGCTGAGCGAGAACCTCGGCGTCGCCGGCGGCAGAAACGTGGCCCTGGACGAACTGCGCAAGCTCGGGGGCGTCGACCTGGTGGTCGACCTCGACGACGACGGCCTGCTGATCAGCCCCGACGTCTTCCGCCGGCTCGCCGAACTGCACACCGCCGACCCGCAGTTGGGCATCGTCAGCTTCCGCATCGCCGACGAGCGGGGCCGTACGCAGCGCCGGCACGTTCCCCGCCTACGGGTCGGCGACCCCGCGCGCGGCGGCCTGGTCACCACCTTCCTCGGCGGCGGGCACTCCCTCTCCCTGCGCATGCTGGACCGCATCGGCGGCTGGCCGGACGACTTCTTCTACGCGCACGAGGAGACCGACCTCGCCTGGCGCGCCCTGGACGACGGCTGGCACATCCGCTACGCACCGGAGCTCGTGCTCCAGCACCCGTACACCTCCCCCACCCGGCACGCAATCTTCCACCGCATGGTCGCCCGCAACCGCGTCTGGCTCGCCAAACGCCACCTCCCTGCCCTCCTGGTGCCGGTGTACCTCGGCGTATGGGCCGCACTGACGGCCGTCCGCAGTCGCTCGGCGGCCGGTCTACGGGCCTGGGCCGCCGGCTTCACCGAAGGCGTCCGCACCCCCTGCGGCCCGCGCCGCCCGATGCGCTGGCGCACGGTCTGGCGCATGACCCGCCTCGGCCGCCCCCCGATCATCTGACGCCCCACCGCTACCCACGCGATTCGTCGACGGGCTGATATCCACGTCGAACCTGATCTCCCGAAACACAAGCGCCACGCCATCACCATCCGCAGGAGCTGGCGAAATCGCCACCCCTGTCGCTGCTTTCCCCACTGAACCGATCCCGGCGGGGCCAAGCACAAGACCCGGGTAACACGCCATCCGCGCACACCACTACGTCCCACCGGTGATTCGGAAACCCAGGAAGAAATTCTTGACCGATTACCGTACGGAGAATAACCGCGCCCGGCCGCCCCATTCGAGCCACCTTACTTCCGGGACATACATGCAGGTCAGACCCCACTCGACAACGCATCGTCCAGGAAAGTAATCCACGACCGACCTCCTCGAAGGCCAGTGCCAGAAAATACCGGCACGGGCCTGGCCCGATGTGTACGGAGCCTGATATGGCACCCTCATTCCCGGGTTGCGGACCGGGAAGTGAGGTATTCACGATCAACTTGCTGTTGACCCCGACCAGCGCCCCCGTCACGGGCGAGAAGCGGGAGATTACCTTCACCCGACCCCACGGAATCACCTTTCCCGATGGCGGAAAGGTCGTCTACGTCGTTCCGGGCGCGGTCCACCGGGAACTGCATCTCCTGGACCAGGGAAGTGGCTTGGGGCGACTACGTCCACTACTACAGCGGCAAGGGCGCCTCCTCGACGGCGCCGGGAAGAAGCTCAACGCCCCGGGCCGGCGCAAGCGCCGGCTCCGCTTGCAGGCACCGGCCGACGCCGACCGGGTGACCGTGCGGTTCGCCAACCCGGGCCGCGCCGGCTTCGACAAGGACCTGAGCGAAGCAGCCCCCGGACGGCCGATGGGGGCCACCGCGCTGTGGCGGTGACCCCCATCGTCACGTTTCCCCAGGAGGAAGGATCTTCGCCCTGGGCGCTGTGGTGGGGCGGGTGGGACTCGAACCCACGGCCGACGGATTATGAGTCCGCTGCTCTAACCGGCTGAGCTACCGCCCCCTCACGGCGCGTCGCGCACATTTGTGCGCGCCGTCTGCCGCAGCATAGCCGCTCATACGATCTGCTGCCCCTGAGGGCTGCCGTTCCGCGACCACGCACGCCCAAGAAGACTTCGATCACCGGGGGTTCGGTTCCACGGCGCACGAAAAAGGGCCCCTTCCGGGACCCTTCCTCGCTCTGCTCCCCCGACTGGACTCGAACCAGTAACCCTCCGGTTAACAGCCGAATGCTCTGCCAATTGAGCTACAGGGGATTGAGCTCCCCCGACTGGACTCGAACCAGTAACCTGCCGGTTAACAGCCGGCTGCTCTGCCAATTGAGCTACAGGGGATTGCTCCGTGTGCCTCGAATGCGTCGCTGTCCGGGCCTCCGGACGGCGGGCGCTCGCTGCGACACATACATTAGCGCAAGCAGGGGGGTGCTCCGCCAATCGGTATCGCCTCAGGTCACCTCGGGTGATCTCCGGCCCCGGAGGGTAGGCGCGCGGCACAGCCCGGCATCCCGGTGCGTACCGGCATCGGACGGGACCGAACACAGGGAAAGGTGGAGCGATGCGCTACCGGCTCACTTTCATTGCGGGACTGGCCACGGGGTACGTGCTCGGCGCACGGGCCGGCCGGGAACGGTACGAGCAGCTCCGCAAGGCCGCCCAGCGGGTCACGCAGAATCCGGCCGTCCGTAACAGCGCCGAGTCGGTGGCGCTGACCGGGCGGGACGCGGCGGCCAAGGCGTTCGGGAAGGTCTCGGCCAAGGTCGAGGACCGGCTTCCGGCGTCCGTGAGCGACCGGGTCCGTTCCCTGCGGGAGCAGCGTTCCGCCGACGAGGACGAGTGGGGAACCAGTAACACCTGAAGGGGCGGGCCCGACGTCATCCGAGACGGACAGCCCCCGGCGGCGGCCGGGGGCAAACCCTGACTCATTCCCTATGCGCCCCATGGGGCATCATCTGGGGCCATGGGGATAGTCGCCGGATTGGACAGTTCGTCCGAGAGCACACGGATCGTCGTCTGTGACGCGGACACGGGCGCCGTCATCAGGCAGGGGTATGCCCCGCACCCGGTCGAGAAGGGACCGGAGGTCGACCCGCAGGCGTGGCTGATGTCACTCGGGGAGGCCGCGGGCAACGGGCTGCTGGAGGGCGTACAGGCCATCGGAGTCACGGCGCAGCAGCACGGGCTGCTGCCGCTCGACGCCGAGGGCAACCTCATCCGGCCGGCGCTGGTCGGCAACGACAAGCGGGCCCAGAGTGCCGCGGCGGACCTGCTGGACTCGCTGGGCGGCCGCACCGCCTGGGCGCAGGCCGTCGGGGCGGTGCCGCAGGCCGCGCACCCGGTGACCAAGCTGCGCTGGCTGGCGCGTACCGAGCCGGAGCACGCGGCCCGGGTGGCGGAGGTCATGCAGCCGCACGACTGGCTGGTGTGGCAGCTGCTGGGGCGGCCGGCGCGGCGGACCACGGACCGGGGCGCGGCCTCGGGCACGGGGTACTGGTCGGTGGCGACCGCCTCGTACCGGCCGGATCTGGTCGAGCTGGCGCTGGGCCATCAGGTGCGGCTTCCGGAAGTGCTGGGTCCGTCGGGGACCGCCGGGTTCACCCCGGAGGGGCTGCTGATCTCGGCCGGTACCGGCGAGACCATGGCGGCTGCCTTCGGGCTGGGCGTCGGCGAGGGGGACGCCGTGATGTCGCTGGGCGCCTCGGGGTCGGTGTTCGGGATCCATCACGAGGCGCTGGTCGACTCGAGCGGCACGATCACCTCGTTCGCCGACGCCACCGGGCGGCACCTGCCGGTCGTGCACACCAGCAACGCGGTGCGGGTCCTGCGGGGCGCCGCGGAGATGCTGGGGACGGACCTCCAGGGCCTGTCCGACCTGGCGCTGAAGTCGTCTCCCGGTGCGTACGGCATGGTGCTGCTGCCCTATCTGGAGGGCGAGCGGACGCCTCATCTGCCGCACACCGCCGGGTCGTTGCACGGGATGCGGCGCGAGTCGATGAAGCCGGAGCATCTGGCGCGAGCCGCCGTCGAGGGCATGCTCTGCGGGCTCGCCGACGCGCTGGACGTCCTGCGCGGGCGGGGCGTGGCGGTGCGCCGGGTGTTCCTGCTGGGTGCGGCGGCGGAGCTGGCGGCGGTGCAGACGGTCGCGCCGGCGTTGTTCGGGGTGCAGGTCGTGGTGCCGCAGCCGGCCGAGTACGCGGCGCTGGGCGCGGCGCGGCAGGCGGCCTGGGCGTGGGGGGTGGCGCACGGCACGCTCGCGCCGGCCGCCGGGGCACCGGCCGCGCCGGGCGGCGGGTCCGCCTGGGTCGATCCGCCGCAGTGGCCGGCCGCCGCGAGCCAGGTCTTCGAACCGGGCGACGAACTCCCGGTCGGCCAGGCCGTGCGACAGCAGTACACGGCGGTGCGGGACGAGGTCCATCCGGGGGCGTTCCAGCGGGAGGGGTGAGGGGCGCGCAGGGCCCGCACAGGGCCCGTCCGCGGCCCCTCCACGGCCCGTCCACGGCCCGGGCCGGCCGGCGGCTGGGTAGCGAGTGGCTCAGTCCAGGTAGCCGCGGAGCTGGTCGGCGAAGGCGTGGTCGCGGAGTTTGTTGAGGGTCTTGGACTCGATCTGCCGTATCCGTTCGCGGGTGACGCCGAAGATCCGGCCGATCTCCTCCAGCGTGCGGGGGCGGCCGTCGGCCAGGCCGTAGCGGAGCTGGACGACCTTGCGTTCGCGTTCGCCGAGGGTGGACAGCACCGCGTCGAGGTGCTCGCGGAGCAGCAGGAACGCCGCGGATTCGACGGGTGAGGCGGCGTCGCCGTCCTCGATGAGGTCGCCGAGCGCGACGTCCTCCTCCTCGCCGACCGGGGCGTGCAGGGAGACCGGTTCCTGGGCCAGCCGGAGCACTTCGCTGACGCGTTCCCCGGTCAGGTCGAGGTGGGTGGCGACCTCCTCGGGGGTGGGCTCGTAACCGCGTTCCTGGAGCATCCGGCGCTGGACCCGCACCACGCGGTTGATCAGCTCGACGACGTGGACCGGGACGCGGATGGTTCTGGCCTGGTCGGCGAGGGCGCGGGACATGGCCTGGCGGATCCACCAGGTGGCGTAGGTGGAGAACTTGTAGCCGCGGGCGTAGTCGAACTTCTCGACGGCGCGGATCAGGCCGAGGTTGCCCTCCTGGACGAGGTCGAGCATGGTCAGGCCGCGGCCGACGTAGCGCTTGGCGACGGAGACCACGAGGCGGAGGTTGGCCTCGATGAGCCGGCGTTTGGCCATCCGGCCGAGGACCACCAACCGGTCGAGGTCGTGGGCGAGTTGGGAGGCCAGGTCGGGGGCGTTGGTGAGCTTCTCCTCGGCGAACAGGCCGGCCTCGACACGGCGGGCGAGTTCCACCTCCTCGGCGGCGGTCAGCAGCGGGATCCGGCCGATCTCGCGGAGGTACTGGCGAAAGAGGTCGGAGGAGGGGCCGCTGCTGGTGTCGGCACGGGGCGCCGGTCCGGGCTCGGGCTCGGGCTGCGCTTCCAGTTCCGGTTCGGCTTCGGCTTGGGCTTCTGCCTCCGGGTCGGCTTCCGGTTCAGCTTCCGGCTCCAGTTCGACCTCCGCTTCCGGTTCCGTTTCCGCGCCTGCTTCTGCGGCTGCTGGGGGCTCTCCGGAGAGGGCCATTTCGTGCTCCGGGTCGGGGGCGGGCTCGGGGCCGACGGAGTCCGGGGCGAGAGTCAGGAGCATTTCGGCGGCGGGGGGTTCGGCCTGCTGCGGGACGGTGAGGGGCTCGTCGGCCGGATCCAGCAGCGGCTCCGCGGCCGGTGGCGCGACGGCTGGCGGGAGCGTTGGGGCGGCGGCCGGCGCGTCGGCGAGGGTCTGGGTCTGCACGGGGGCGACCTCCAGGGTGATCGCTGCGGTGGCGGCAGAAAGGCCGGGTACGGTTGCGGCCGAGCCGCCGTCCGTCCCGTACGTCAAGAGCGGTTCCGCGGGGGTTTCCGGGGGCGTACGACCGGACCCGCCGCGCTCCGAGGACTCAGGCACCGCTCCTCAGTGTGGAGTACGACACAGTCCCGCCACGAGGGGCTTGCGACCACTTTTTGAGTCCGGTCCGTGACCGGACGGCTACCGCGGGCTGTTACGGGGTGGCGGCACAGGAGGAGCCGGGGCCGGGTGGCGGGGGCGTGTGGCGACGCGGTGGAGGGGGCGGTGGCAGGGGCGTTGGGGAGCGCGGTGGGGTCTTCGGCCCCCTAGCTAGTACTGCAACCGCATGTGGGGGTTGTGGCCTCGGCGTTGGTAGTGGCAGTGGCGGGCTCGGGCTTGGCTGCGTCTGCGGAAGTGTGACCAGTGCAG